>JAEYPH010000049.1 GCA_023410875.1 Bacillota bacterium
AAAGGATCACCATAATAACAAGCGCGGCTACTGTATACATTTTATGCCCGTTAGCACTTAAGTTTCTTTTACTAAGAGTTATCAATCGCAAGAAACGGCAAGACCCCGATATTTCCATAGAACAGGATGCGCACATAGAGTGAGGACCCTGTGCTCCCCCGGCCAGCCCTAACCGCCATCCGGAGCAGATAACCTTGGGCACGACGACCTTGCAAATCAACGAAGCGAGATAATATTATGCTATCGAATTATTTAGGCCCAAACGTGCTTTTCCTATTAATGTTATTGGCTATTACAATATTTGAAGTAAGAAAATTTCACATGAAATCTTCTATATTCGAGGAAGATCTAAATGATTATGTAAAAAGTAGTATCAATAAAGGGAATAAAGTGGCTGTTCTCTATTTGTCCTGGCTAATAAAACTACCAATATATCTGCTAATTGTTTATCTTGACTATGAGTACTATATCAGTTTCAATATAGATGGAAATATTTTAGTTTTCCTTAACTGCATTTTCCTACACATATTTTGTTCTAACACTGCTTGTTGACGCGCTTAATCCTTTTCGTATTTTAAGGAAGATCACCATATTTAAAGGGCTTGAAGATGAAACGATATATAAAAGAAAGAAAACGGCATCGATGATTATGACGCTATTTCATATATTTATAGTATTGCTCATTATAACTCCGTATCTATATAATATGGTCAGTTAAATAGACCCAAAAATGCGAGCAGACAGGGCCAAAAGGAGCTTTGCTTGAAAAATGAGGGATGATTAATATTATTCAATTTCCCGATGGATATATCATTATTTTTACTCGAGATTAGGAGAAACATCAATGCGGAAAGAAAGCAATTTAATGATATGTAAACATAAGCCGAATATTATCTATTATGACTTGATGAACAATGCCTTCAGAAACTCATCTTGGATTACCGAAACTCAATGCAAAAAGTGCGGGTGCAGTCTGGAGATCATAGACTCCAGATATGCTATAAACAGAGTATTATGTATATTGTTAGTAGCAATTAGTTCGCTTATAGCAGTATTTGTATATACTTTTGAAATGATGGGCATATCAAAAATGGTGCAATTATCAATTGTCCTTTTTGCATGCTTATATGTCTCTATAATCTCACCGTTATTCATCATTAGATTTTGCATCCGTTCTACTGACTGTGGAAAACATGAGTAGGCAACCTTTGAGGTTAGGCCCATCAAAAGCGGGCACCGTCTGAAAGTGGTGGTGTATTTCTATCTTCCTATACCGTCTTCCGTTGCTCACGCTGTCAGCCCCGCACCTCTTCGCCCTGTTCCCCGGTATTCGGCAAGCGGTAGCCGTTTTACCGCCCAGACGGCGAAGATACCCTCCTCCTTGCGCTTGCAGCCCACACTTTTTACATCTCGTTGACATCCTCTCGGTTGCGAGAAGCCGCAGCGGAGTGCTAAAATACTTAAATAGTTAGAAAAGACAAAACAAGAGAATTGAGACAAACTATGCCCATGCCGCAGCACACCCCCACAACCGCCGGCCCATTGCCCGCGCTGGTGCTGACCGACCGCTACCCCAGCCCCGAGCGGCTGTACGCCAACATGTTCGTGCACCAGCGGGTGCTGGGCTATGTGGCGCGGGGGCAGGCGGTGCGGGTGTTCGTGTGCCGCGAGGGCCTGGCCGCCGGTGAATATCGCTTTGAGGGCGTGGACGTGGCCCAGGGCTCCCCGGAGGACCTGCGGGCGCGGCTGCTGCAGGGCGGCTATGGCTGCCTGCTGGTGCATTTTCTGGGCGACGGCATCATGTCGGCCATCGATGGGGCAGGGGTACAGGCACCCATCTTCGTGTGGATGCATGGCTACGAGGCCATGTCGTGGCTGCGGCGGTGGTTCTTCTTCGATTTGGGCGGGCTTCTGCGCCGCGGCGGCGGGCGCGCGCCGGCGCAGCCGGCGGCGGGGAACGCGCCCGGCGGGAGTGCGGTTGCGCCGCCATCGCACAAATCCTTGGGGTATTACGCCCGCAAGTTCGCCGCCCAGGTGTTCCACTTGCGGCGCCTGCGGGATTTCCTGCGCCGCCACCGGGAGCAGCTGGACGTCGTGTTCGTGTCCCAGTGGCTTAGAGGCATCGTTGCCAAGGATGTGGGCCTGCCCGAGGGCCTGCGTGCCCATGTGATCCACAACCCCATCGACACCGACGCCTTCGCCTATGTACCCAAGAGGGCGGAGCAGCGCTATAAATTGCTGTCCATCCGGTCCTTCTCCAACCGTAAGTATGCCAACGACATCACGGTCAAGGCCATCGAGCTTTTGAGCCGCAAGCCGTATTTCGACCGGCTGGACATCCTGGTGGCCGGCGATGGGCCGCTGTTCGAGAGGGTCACGGGCCCGCTGAAGCGCTTCCCCAACGTGCAGGTGCGCCGGCAGTTCTTCACCCAGGAGCAGATGGCCGCGCTGTACCGCGATTACGGCGTATTCCTGTGCCCCACGCGCATGGACACCCAGGGCGTATCCATGGGCGAGGCCATGGCCAGCGGTATGGTGTGCGTGAGCTCCGACAACAGCGCGATTCCCGAATTTTTGCCCGAGACCGCGGGCTTTCGTACCCGGGGCCCCCGGGGCGTGGCGGCAGCGGTGGACTTGCTGGTGAAAAACGACGAACGATATGCTATACTTTCTGAGAACGCAGCCGCCGCCGTGCGCGTCAAATGCGCCGCGGAGGATATACTGAAACAGGAACTGGAACTGATTGCCGGCGCGCAGCGTCAACAGCATGTATGAGGAAGCAGTGGTTGCCGATCGCCGATTCATTCGGCGGAGGCCAGCGCATCTGAGAACAAGGTAGATAACAAAACCCGCCCACAGGCGATCCTTCGTCTTTTGGTTCTTGCGGGTGAGACGGATCAACTAGAGGTCGGCCGGCGACGGTTATCGCCGGGCGACAACTCAAAAAAAAGAACAGGACGTGCTGAATCGCCAAGGCACCACAGTGCCGCAGGCGAAAGCGCGACGGAGGAAGCGCTTGAAACTGGCTGTCGCGGGTATCGGATATGTAGGCCTGGTTCATGCCGCGTGCCTGGCGGACAAGGGCCATTTTGTCACGTGCGTGGATGTGGATGAGGAGCGGGTGCGCCGCCTGCAGGCCGGCCAGTCGCCGCTGTATGAGCCGGGGCTGGACGAGCTGCTGGAGCGCAACCGGGAGCGGCTGCGCTTTACGACCGATTATGCCCAGGGTTACCGCGACGCTCAGATCATCTTCATCGCCGTGGGCACGCCGGAGAAGGCCGATGGTTCGGTCAACATGAAGTTCATACTGGATGTCGTGGAGCAGGTGGGCGCCCACGTAAGCCCCGGCAGCGTGGTCGTGATGAAATCCACCGTGCCGCCCGGCACTGGCGACACCGTGGAAGCGCTGCTGCGCCGGCACGCCGGCTGGGCCGTTCCCGTGGTCAGCAACCCGGAGTTCCTGTCCCAGGGCACCGCCGTGCGCGATACACTGCAAGCCAGCCGCATCGTCGTGGGCGCCGGCGACGAGCAGGCGCTGGACACCATGCGCGAGCTGTACAGCGGCTTTGACGCGCCGTTGGTATGCACCGACCGCTGCAGCGCCGAGATGATCAAATACGCCAGCAACGACTTTCTGGCGCTGAAGATCAGCTACATCAACGAGATCGCCAACGTGTGCGAGCTCGTGGGCGCGGACATCGAGGCCGTGGCCCGCGGCATGGGCTATGACGAGCGCATCGGCAACCGCTTTTTGAAGGCCGGCATCGGCTACGGCGGCTCGTGCTTCCCCAAGGACACCAAGGCCCTGCATTGGCTGGCCGGCCAGCGGGATTATGAGCTCAAAACCATCAAGGCCGCCATAGAGGTCAACGAGAACCAGAAGGTGCGCCTGCTCAACCGGGCCCGGCGCATCGTGGGCCACAGCTTCCATGGCCTGACCGTCGCCGTGCTGGGGCTCACGTTCAAGCCCCACACCGACGACCTGCGGGAGGCCCCATCGCTGGCCTGCGTGCCGGTGCTGCTGGAAGACGGCGCCCGGGTGCAGGCGTGGGACCCGCTGGGCATGGATGCCTTCCGCCGCAGCCACCCGGCGGTGCGGCCCTGCGACAGCATCGAGCAGGCGCTGTCGGGCGCCGACCTGTGCTTCATCTTCACCGAATGGCCGCAGGTCGTCGCCATGGATGTGGGCCTGTTCGCCCGGCACATGAAGACGCCGCTGGTGCTGGACGGCCGCAACTGCTTTGCCCGCGAGGCCTTTGCGGGCACCCCCGTTCGTTATGAATCCATCGGGAGAAGGCCGGTCAACGGCTGAACCCGCCCACGATATGAGGACAGCATGAGCAATCGCAACAGCACCCCCCCCCGGCCCAAGGTGTGCTTCATCGCATCCTCCGGCGGCCATCTGGAGCAGCTCAAGATGCTCCAGCCGCTCATGGACCGTTACGATTCCTTCGTGGTCACCGAGCGCACGAAGTTCACGGCCATCAAGGCCAAGTATCACCTGATCCAATGCGGCCAGAAGGACCCATGGGTTTATCCCAAGCTCGTGGCCAATTCTTTCCTGTCGCTGGGCTTCCTGCTGCGGGAGCGCCCGCGTTACATTGTGACGACCGGCACGCTGCTGGCCATCCCCGTGGCGCTGCTGGGCAAGCTCTTCGGCGTCAAGCTGATCTACATCGAATCCTTCGCCAAGCTCAACGACGGTACGCGCACGGGCTTGTTCCTCTATCGCTACGCCGACCTCTTCATCGTGCAGTGGGAATCCATGCTGCGGGTGTATCCCAACGCCGTATACGGGGGGTCTATCTATTGATTTTCATCATCACCGGCACCCAGGTATATCCCTTTGACCGCGTGCTGCGCGCCGTGGATGAGCTCATCGAGCGCGGCATGATCACCGAGGAAGTGTTCGCCCAGACCGGCAGCTCCGCCTACGAACCCCGGCATTATGCCTGTGAGCGTTTTTTGGACGCCGACGTGTTCCGCGGATGGGTGAACCGCGCCGACATCGTGCTGACCCACGGAGGCACCGGAGCCATCGTGGGCGCGCTCAAGGCCGGCAAGCGCGTGGTGGCTGTCGCCCGCCAGGCCAGTTTCGGCGAGCATTGCGACGACCACCAGCTGCAGATCGTGCGCCATTTCGAGAGCACCGGCTTCATCCTCGTGGCGCGAGACATGGCCAGGCTGGATGAGACGCTTCAACGTGCCCGGGAGTTTGAGCCCAAGGCGTTCCAGAGCAACACCCAGGGCATCATCCGCATCATCGACGACTTCATACAGACCCGCGAGAAGGCGCGCCGCGGCGCGGGCAAGGGTTGACCCGCAGGCCAGGAAGGGGATATCTGAGGCGCATATGCACACGATGAGCTTGAACCCAAACCACAAAGCCGGAACCTGGGCTTACGGCCTGCTGCTGGGCGTCATCGCCGCCCAGCCGGCGCTGGACAGCCTGACCTACTGGCTGATGATCACGGGCCGCACCAATTGGGTGGCTTATGTCCGCGCGGCGGCACTGGGGCTCTTCGGCCTGCTGGTGCTGGTGCAGGAGCGTAAGCCCGCCCGCTGGGGGCTGTCCGTGGCATGGGCGGCGTATGTGCTCAGCAAATATCTGTTGGCCGAGATGCTGCTGCCGGGCAGCGGTTTTGCCGAGACATCCAACATGCTGCGCACGATGATCGCGCCGATGTTCACGATATGGCTGTTTTGGCATGTGCGTGAAGACCCACGCCGGGGCGCGCGGGTCATCACCCAGGGCCTGCTGGCCGCCGCGGCCATCCTGGCGGCTCTGGCTGCGGCATCCTTTCTCACCGGTACCTATCAGACGACCTATCAGTATGGCGCGGGGGCCAACAAACCTGACGTCGTCATCGGCTTTACCGGCTGGAGCTTCAGCCCCAACGCCCAGAGCATCGTGCTGAGCGTGCTGCTGGGCTTAAGCGCGCCGGTGCTGGCGCGCTGGCGGCGGCCGTGGGCGCTGCTGGGGCTGCTGGCGGCCTTTTGGCTCATGCTGTTCTGCCATGGCACCCGCACCGCTTATTACTCCATGCTGTTGATGGGCGCGGCGCTGCTGGGCGCGCTGACGCTGCAGCTGCCGCTCCGGGGCCGGCCCCGCTGGTGGGCGGTGGCGGCGGCGGCGATGTTCCTGATCCTGGCTTTTGCGCTTAAGCCTCTTTCGCCGCTCACCGAGGCGGAGCACAGCCGCGACAAGATACGCAACATCGCCGGCTATCTGCAGCAGGGCCTGCTGGTGCCCAACACAGACCCGGATGGCCCCATGCTGATCGCGCCGCCCTCTGCATCGCCTGGTACGCCTGAGCCGGCAGCCACGCCTGCACCCACGCCGTCTGCCACGGCGAGGCCGGCGGACGAGATGGCCCGCTGGGACGCGCAGTACCGCGACCATACCTCGATGTTTTATTTCACCCAGCGGGCCCGGGATAACCTCTACAGCCTGCAGGAGCGCTCCCGCTTTGACAGCGCCCGCATGGATGCGGCGGCTTATGAATACATCAAGGAGCGCATGGCGCTGCCGCCGGCCAAGATCGTGGACAACCGCCTAAGCCAGAGCTCCTATGTGATAGCCACGATGCGCCACGCCGACGCCCTGCGGCTGCTGACTGGCTTTGGCGTCACGTGGTATACCGACGTGCTGGGCTCGGTGGAGAACGACTACGCGGCGCTGTTGGGCTATTTCGGCCTGCTGGGCTGCGCGGTGGTCTTCGGTGTGGTGGCCTGGGCGCTGTGGATGTCGTTGCGCCTCGTGAATTTTCGCTGCTGGCGCAGCGTCCGGCGGTTCTTTACGCCGGAAATCCTGATGAGCCTTGCAGTCGTGATCATGATGCTGGGGCTGGGGGCCTTTTCCGGCCGGGCGTTCCAGCAGGGCAGCACCAGCATCTATCTGTCTTTGGCATTGGCGCTGCTCTACTGCCATGCGCGCCAGGCGGCGCAGGAAGCGGACTCTGCGGTTACCTCCACGCAAAAATCGGCCATGCATGCGCTGGCCAAAACAGCAACGGAACAAAATTCGCCTTCGGGCGGTAAGCTTTAAAGCCATAGGAGTACCAATGCCCAACGATAAGCGTATCCTGCTGTTTGCCCATGGCGGCAACAAAAACCGCGGCTGCGAAGCGCTGGTGCGCGCGACGACGGCCATCCTGCGGCGCTCCCTGGGCCCCTGCCAGATCTCCGTGGCCTCGCGCACGCCGGCCCAGGACCGGGCCAGCCAACTGCCGGGCGATCTGCATTTTCTGCGCCACGGCTACGCCATACACACGCTGCCGTGGTACGGCTTCGCCGTGAGCCAAAAGCTCATCGGCAACAACGACTTCGTCAACTCCATACAATATCACCAAGTCATCTCCGAGGCGCAGCGCAGCGACGTGTGCCTGTCCATCGGCGGCGACAACTACTGCTATCCCAAGCACGGATATCTGTATTCCATCGACGCGCGCATCCGCAAGGCCGGCAAGCCCCTGGCGCTGTGGGGCTGCTCCCTGGAGCGGGACATGCTGGGGGAGGCCATGGCGCAGGACCTGCGCCGCTTTGACGTGATCACCGCCCGCGAGACACTGACGCTGCAGACGCTGCAGGACAACGGCCTGGCGGGCAAGGCTTTCCTGCATCCGGACCCGGCCTTCACGCTGGAGAGCGAAGAGCTGCCGCTGCCGGCGCAATGGCAGGCCGGCAACACCGTGGGCCTGAACATCAGCCCCATGATCCTGCGCCACGAGAGCGCGCCGGGCATGGCCATGCGCGCCGCGGCGGTGCTGGTGCGCCACATACTGGAAACCAGCGACAGCGCCGTGGCGCTGATCCCCCATGTGACCACCGCCCACAGCAACGATCTGGAGCCGCTGAGCCAGCTGCACAGCGCCTTCGCCCACACCGGCCGCGTGGCGCTGCTGGGTGAAGGGTACAACGCCGTGCAGCTCAAGGGCTTCATCAGCCGCTGCCGGCTGTTCGTGGGCGCGCGCACCCACGCCACCATCGCCGCCTATACAACGGCCGTGCCCACGCTGGTCGTGGGCTACAGCGTCAAGGCCCGGGGCATCGCCCGGGACCTCTTCGGCAGCGACGAGGGCCTGGTGCTGCCGGTGCAGGCGCTGAGCGACGAAAAACAGCTCATCGCCGCCTTCGAAGGCCTGCGGGAGCGCGAGGCCGAGCTGCGCGCCCATCTGGGCGCGGTGATACCCGATTTCACGGCGCGCGCCTGGGCGGCGGGCGACCGGCTCAAGGGGCTGTGAACGTGGAGCCGAGACGCACCGCTAATTCGCTTAAGAACATCGCCACCGGCTGGAGCTTTACTCTGGTGGCGACAGTCATGGGCTTTGTCACCCGCACGGTGTTCAACGACGTGCTGGGCAAGACCTATCTGGGCCTCAACAGCGTGCTCACCAACGTGCTGACGATGCTGAGCCTGACCGAGCTGGGCCTGGGCACGGCCATCGTGTTCAGCCTCTATAAGCCCCTGGCCGAGCACGATACCGAGGCGATCAAGACGCTGATGCAATTCTACAAGCGGGCTTATCGCGTCATCGGCCTGGTGGTGGCCGCTCTTGGGTTGGCGCTGATGCCCTTTCTGCCGCTGTTCATCAAGGAGCACGCGTCCATCTCCAACCTGTACGTCGTCTATTCGATCTATCTGTTCAACTCGGCCTACACCTATTTCTTCAGCTACAAGCGGGCGTTGATGAGCGCGAACCAGAAGGGGTACCGGGTCACCATCATCACCACAGTGACCAAGCTCCTCATCAACGCGCTGCAGATCGCCGTGCTGCTCTCAACCGGCAGCTTCATCGGGTATCTGCTGATGCAGACCGTCGTGAGCTTCGCCGAAAACCTGTACGTGAACGCTTTCATCGACCGGCGCAACCCATTCCTGAGGGACCCGAACGTGCAGCCGCTGGCGCCTGAGACGCTCAAGGGCATCCTTACCAACGTGAAAGCGTTGGTGTGGCACAAGCTGGGCGATTTTTTTATGAACTCCACAGATAACCTGATCGTCGCTGGGTTTCTGAGCCTGAACTATGTGGGCATGCTCGGCAACTATACGATGATCGTCGTGACGCTCAACAGCTTCGTGGCCATTCTGTTCACCGGTCTTTCGGCCAGCTTGGGCCACCTGGTGGCCAAGGAGAGCGAGGAGAAGCGCCTGCAGGTGTTCAACATCATGGTGTTCGTCAGCATGTGGGTGTATGGCGCCATCGCCGTGGCTTTGGTGTGCGTGCTGAGCCCCGTGGTCAACCTGTGGATGGGCCCGGACTATCTGCTGGGCCGCCTGGCCGTGATCACGCTGGCGGGCAATTTCTATCTGCTGGGCCTGCGCATACCGTTCCTGATCCTCAAAAACGCCGCCGGCATCTATAAGGAAGACAAGTTCGTGCCCATCGTGCAGTCCGCGGTCAACGTCGGCATGTCCATGGCGCTGGCGGGGCCGCTGGGTGTGGGCGGTGTGCTGCTGGGCACCACGATCGCCAACCTGTCTTTGCCCATGTGGTACCGGCCCATTTTGGTGTACCGCATGGTGTTCGGCCGCTCGTCCAGGGAATACTTCCGCAAGACCCTTGTGGGTTCTGCTTATGTGCTGGTCTGGGCGCTGGTCAGCTTTGGCGCTTGTCAGATGTTTCAACTGGAGAATCTCTGGCTGGATGCGATGGCGCGGCTGGCCATCGCCATCGTGCCGGCCAACGCGCTGGCGCTGGCGGTGTTTGGCCGCCGGGCGGAGTTCCGCGCTGTGCTGGAACTGCTGCAGCGCGTGCTGAGGAGGTTGCGCCGCAATGCCTGAGCTCGTGAGCGTGCTCACGCCGTGCTACAACGGCGAGGCCTTCATCGGCCGGTTTCTGGACAGCATGCTGGCGCAGACATGGCGGCCGCTGCAGGTCGTCGTCGTGGACGACGGCTCCACCGACGCCACGGCGGGCGTTGTTCAGGGCTATCAAAAGCATTTTGAGGAAGAAGGCTGCGAGCTTACACTGCTGCGCCAGGCCAACGCCGGCCAGGCCGCCGCCCTGAACGCGGCGCTGCAGGCCTTCACCGGCGAATATGTGTGCTGGCCGGACAGCGACGACGTGAGCCTGCCCACGTCCATCGAACGCCGGGTTCGGTTTTTGCAGGCGCATCCGGAGTGCGGCTTCGTGCGTACAGACGGTCACATCTGCCGCGAAGGCGCGCTGGACCGGTCTCTGGGGCGCATCAGCGAGGGGCGGCGCAGCCGCTTCCACCGGCGCATCTTCGACGACCTCATCCACCGGCGCACCTTCGTGTTTAATCACTGTTACCTGGCCCGCGCCGGCGCGCTGCGGCAGGCCATCCCTGGCTTGCGCATCTTTGAAAGCCGCAGCGGCCAGAACTGGCAGATGCTGCTGCCGCTGGCATGGCGCTTCGCCTGCGGCTACATCGACGAGCCGCTGTGTATCTATGTGCGCCGGGACGACAGCCATTCCCGCGCCGCTTTCACGCTGCAGCGCAGCCTGGAGCGCGACGCCGGCCTGTATGACATCCTGCGCCACACCCTGGAGCCGTTGGGCTGCTGGGCGCGATACGAACCCTGCGTGGAGCGCTCCTTTGCCCGGCGGGCGCTGGCCATCGCCCTGCGATATGACGATGGAGAGCTGCTGCGTCGCAGTTGGCGGCGCTACCGCCGCGCCGGCGGCTGGCACCCGCTGGCGTTGGCCCTCTATCTGCTGGGGAGCACCGCTGCCGGCCGGGCGCTGCTGCTGCGCGCCCGCAGGCTGCGCCGCAACCGCCTGTAACCCACCGGGAGGAATGCCCATGATCGTGATCGAAGACAAAAAAACCTGCACCGGCTGCGGCGCCTGCGCGGCGGCCTGCCCGGCTGCCTGCATCGCCATGACTCTCGACGAGGAGGGTTTCGCCTACGCCCGGGCCGACGCCCAAAGGTGCACCGGCTGCGGGCTGTGCGACCGGCTGTGCCCGCTGCGCGCGCCGGTGGCCGGCCCGGGCCGGCCGCCGGAGGCTTATGCCGCCTGGGCCTGCGACGCCGCGGTGCGCGCACAGAGCTCCTCCGGCGGCGTGTTTACGGTGCTGGCGCGCCGGGTGCTGGGCCGGGGCGGCGCGGTGTTCGGCGCGGCGGCCCAGGGGGAAACCGTGGGGCACGTCTGCGTGCGCAACGAGCAGGAGTTGGCCGCGCTACGGGGCTCCAAGTATGTGCAGAGCGACACGGGCGGCAGCTTTCAACAGGCCAAGGCGCTGCTGGACGAGGGCAAGCCGGTGCTGTTCACCGGCACGCCCTGCCAGATCGCCGGCCTGCGGGCTTACCTGCGCCGCCCCTATGACGGCCTGGTGTGCGCCGACATCCTGTGCCATGGCGTGCCTTCGCCGCGGGTGTTCCGGGCGTGGCTGCGCCATACGGGCGGCGGCGCCGGGGCGCAGCATGTGTGCTTCCGCGACAAGAGCAAGGGCTGGAAGAGGTACCGCATCGCGTTGCGGCGGCCGGACGGCAGCGAATATGCCGTGCCCCGCAGGCAGGACCCGTACTTCGTGGGCTTTATGGACAACCTCTATCTTCGCCCGGCGTGCCACAGCTGCCCCTGGGCCAGCACGGCGCGGGTGGGAGATGTGACGCTGGGGGACTTCTGGGGCGTGGCCCGCCGCCACCCGGGTTGGGATGACGACGGCGGCACGTCGCTGGTGCTGGCCAACACGGAGAAAGGCGCGGCGCTGTTGCAGGCTTGCTCCGGCGAACTGATCCTTCACCGCTGCGATCTCGCCGACGCGCTGCCCGGCAACCCGCCGTTGACACAGCCCAGCCCACCATCCCCCCGGCGGGAGGCCTTCTGGCGGGATTTTGAGCGCATGGGGTTTGACGACCTGGCGCGGGAATACATGAAGCCCCGCAAGGACAAAAGCCTGCCCAGAAGGGTGGCCTCCAGGCTGCTGTATGCGGTGCGGCGATGGCTTGCCGGGGGCAAGTGAGACCCTCGCCTAATGTCCCAGTTCGATCACGTTGGCGGTGAGCGCCCTTTACCCGGCACACAAGTGGAAAGCCTGTGGAAGAAGCTCCCAGTTGAGATGTGGTTCAGCGTTTCCCTTGAAAAAAGACATAGGCCATGCCGCCTGTCACCGCCATGAGCCCCAGCAGCGAAGTCAGCACCACCGACGAATAGATGCCATCCAGCGCCAGCGTGTGGCGGATGAAGATGCCCAGCAGCGCCCAGGCCATGGCCGCGGCAAAGGCGTAATCCCTGTGGCGCAGCAGCATGGCTGCGCCCAGCACCGCGGCGAATGCCACCAGCAGCGCCGCCCAGATGTCCTCGGGCAAGCCCCAGCCGGAGAAGTCTGCCTGCACCAGCGCGACGGAGGTGTTTGCGATGGTCGCCACGGAGATCCACCCCAGATACAGGCGAAAAGGCGTCCGCACGAACCACTTGGCTGGCCTGTTCGCCAACCCGGCGGTGCGCAGGTGTAGCTGCGTCAGCGTGAGCAGCATTGCGGCGATGACGGCCAGCGCTGCCAATGGCCGCCGGTGGTGCCACAGGATCAACCACAGGCCGTTGAACAGGCTCAGCAGGCAGGGCAGGAGGCCCAGCCGCAGCACAAGCCCGTCGTCCATGCCCCGCCGGTATCCGAGCAGCCCGCTCTGATAGAGCAGGAACAGCAATTGCCCCGCGTAGATGATGCCCCAGATGGAGAAGACAAAGGGAGCGGGGGTGAACAGGTTGGGGTAGAGTTCGCTCACCTGTTGGGTGGTCAGGCCGCCCAGTGGCAGCACAACAGCCAGCACATTGATCGTTATCATAAAAACATAGGCGGCCCAGTTGGCAGCCCGCGTGAGGGTCAGCTTTGTTCTTTCTCCCATGCGGTGTTCCTCCTTACGCTCTATGCTATGATTTCAATGCAGTTCCATACCCCTCTGTGACCGGTATTGCTTTTCCGGGTGGTTCTTTCATGCTATCCTAGACACGAAAAGATTAGTGGCTTGCGCGGTTATACTACCGTGAAGCCATTTATAAGGAGGCAACAGACCATGGCCCAGATTACAGCCATTACCGCCAGAGAAATATTGAATTCCAGAGGCAACCCGACCGTGGAGGCCGATGTTGCGCTGAGCAGCGGCGTCGTGGGCCGTGCGGCGGTGCCCTCGGGCGCCTCCACCGGCATCTTCGAGGCCGTGGAGCTGCGCGACGGCGACAAGAAGTTCTACTTGGGTAAGAGCGTGCGCCGCGCCGTGGACAACGTGACCGGCGTGATCGCCCCCAAGCTCGTGGGATTGGACCCGCTGCGACAGAGCGACATCGATGCGTTGCTGCTGGAGCTGGACGGCACCCCCAACAAAGGCCGCCTGGGGGCCAACGCGCTGCTGGCGGTGTCTTTGGCTGTGGCCCGGGCGGCGTCGGCCAGCGTCGGCCTGCCGCTGTACCGCTATCTGGGCGGCGTGGACGCCCGGGTGTTGCCGGTGCCCATGCTCAACATCCTCAACGGCGGCGCCCACGCCGACAACAACGTAGACATACAGGAATTCATGATCATGCCCGTGGGGGCGGACAGCTTCGCCACAGCGCTGCGCATGGGCGCGGAGACCTACCACAGCCTCAAATCCATCTTGTCCAAGCGCGCCATGACGACCGCCGTGGGCGACGAGGGCGGCTTTGCCCCTAATTTGGGCAGCAACGCCGAGGCGCTGGATATCATCGCCGAGGCCATCGTGAAGGCGGGGTATAGGCCCGGAGAGGACATCGCCCTGGCGCTGGATGTGGCCGCCAGCGAGTTCTATGAAGACGGCGTCTACAAGCTGGCCGGCGAGGGCAAAACCTTCAGCCGCCAGGAGATGGTGGCCTATGTGGGCAAGCTGTGCGCCGATTACCCGGTGATCTCGGTGGAGGACGGCGTGGCCGAGGAAGACTGGGAAGGCTGGAAGCTGCTGACCGCGCGCATCGGCGACAAAGTGCAGCTGGTGGGCGACGATCTGTTTGTGACCAACGCCCAGCGCCTGAGCCGCGGCATCGCCGAGGGCGCGGGCAACTCGGTACTCATCAAGGTCAACCAGATCGGCACGCTGAGCGAGACGCTGGCCACCATCGCCATGGCCAAGCGGGCAGGATACACCAACGTGATTTCCCACCGCTCCGGCGAGACCGAGGACACCTTTATCGCCCATCTGGCCGTGGCCACCAACGCCGGCATGATCAAGAGCGGCGCGCCGGCCCGCACCGAGCGGCTGGCCAAATACAACGAACTGCTGCGCATCGAGCAGGAGTTGGGGAGCGCGGCGGTGTATCCGGGCAGAGCCGTCTTGAGATAACCTACGACCGGTCACACGGAAAACAAAAAAAGCAAGAGCCGTTTGCTCCCTGGACTGACCCCCGTTCAGTAGACACGAAGAAAAAGCCCTGCCGTAGGAATACGAGGAATTACGCAGACTGGCGCCGTTTTTCGAGCGGCGTCAGTTTTGTTTTAAGCTGAATGCGCTCATGATTG
>JAEYPH010000080.1 GCA_023410875.1 Bacillota bacterium
GAAGGCCAGAGGGTACAAAACCATTGATGGATTCATTTGCATGATATACCTGATCGCATCGAAACTAACCTTGGGTTGCCCTAACCCGTTGAAACTATAACTCGCAACGGTAATTGGAGTAGAGCCTTGCTGGGTTCGGTGGTTGAGTTTTTCATCTACAAGCCCCAAAAGGACGTTAGGCAGGCAAGATGGATCCGGATAGCCGCATTGTGCGTAGGGCTTGCCGCAACCCTTGCTTACTTCCTCTGCGAATATGCCATGAAAATCGAGAATGATGCGCTTGCTCTGACGTTGATGTGCGCAACCATCGTGTCAGGCGGGCTTGTCTCGTGGTTCTCGGAGAAGTTTTTCGACGCAAAGCCGCCACAACACACAGAAGAATGAGGCAATGGCCTGCATATCAGGCGCATAACCCCTTGCGATCATACCATGAACCCGTAAGATTGCCGTATTGCGTTCCCCACCGTACAGCTTATACTTTTCCCTGTGCGGCCATGGCCGCGCGGGGGAGGACCCTATGACGATGAACCACAGCGAGCGCTTTCGCGCGTTTTTCAGCGGGGAACCGGTGGACCGGCTGCCGCTGTATTTCTTCGGCTCCTGGCGGGAGACCAAGGCCCGCTGGAAGGCCGAGGGCCTGGATGTGACGACGCTGGAGGGCGACGCCGGCCCCCAGGTGCCGGGCATGGACCCGGACTGGGAGGACGGCATGTGGGATTGCCACGGCCTGGCCCACATCGGCCCCATCGGCACGGTGAAGCCCGAAGTGCTGGAAGAGGACGGCGAGACCATCCTATACCGCAACGCCATCGGCGATGTCGTGCGCGACAGCAAGACCGGCAGCACCATCGCCCACACGGTGGATTACGGCCTGAAACCCACATGGGAATCCTGGGAGGTGTTCAAGACCTATTTCGAGACCGGCCCCCACCGCCACCCGGCGGGCTGGGAGCAGCGGGCGCAGCAGCTCAAGGCCAGCGGCAGGATGCTGGCCTTCATGGGCGGCAGCCTGTACGGCTGGCTGCGCAACTGGATGGGCGTGGAGCAGATCTCGCTGCTGATGTATGACGACCCGGAGCTCTTCGAGGAGATGGTCGCTTTCCTAACCGGGCACTTCCTGCGGGAGCTCGAGCCGGTGCTGCGGGTCCTCCGGTTTGACCTTGTGTATTTCTTTGAGGATTGCTGCGGGGCCACGGGGCCGCTGTTCTCCCCGGCCCTCTACCGGGAGGTGCTGGATAAGTACTACAAGCGCCTGCTGGGCTTCTACAAGGAGAACGGCGTGGCCTTTTCGCTGATCGATAGTGACGGCAAGGTGGACCGGCTGATCCCCAGCTGGCTGGGCTCCGGTTTTGACATCCTCTTCCCCGTGGAGGTGGGCACCTGGGGCGCCACGCCCATGAATCTGCGCCAGCAGTTCGGCCCCGGCATCAAGATGCTGGGCGGCGTGGACAAGCATGTGATCCCCAAAGGTGAGGCTGCCATCCGCGAGCACCTGCTCTCGCTCAAGCCCGCGGTGGACCAGGGCGGCTATCTGCCCATCCCCGACCACCGCATTCCTCCGGAGTGCTCGTTGGAGGATTTCCGGACCTACTTAAGGGTCTATCAGGAAGTGTTCAGCCGGTGAGGAAGGAGGTCTAATGATCGAAGAACTGCTTGCATGTGCCACACTGCTAAAGGCGGGCCTCATGTCAAATAAAGAATACGAAAGTGTTCTGGACGCGCTGTTTATGAAAATGCCCGAAAACGCTTTGCTTTTGGATTTGGAGTACGTTTCAACCAATATGGACAAGACGATTTCGATCGTTTGCCGTTATTACGAGGAGCATAGCGTGGATTTCGTTGTTTTCGGCCAATCCTTGATGGATGTCTTAAGGAAGGCGTACTCTCGCGAGGGCACGGACCTTGAAGACTTCGCCGCAAAAACATATGCCGCATGGGAAACGCTCCCTTCGGCCATTCAAATAACTGAACCTTTTTGGACAATGAACTATGCGTATGAGCCTTTGTTCTGGGGAGACGGAAAGCAAACAAGAGATCTGTATGAAAAGATGTTTTGTTTTTATGATGAGCAAAAAAACGTTTGAAAATGAGGCAAAGACACAGCTTAAAAAAAGCGGGGAGTGTTTAAGCGGGGCTACACCCTGTGGCCCTACCGGACCGGGTTCAGGGCGGAGCCCTGAAAAAAATACTCCCCCTTCCCGCCGGGAAGGGGGTAGGGGGATGGGGCCTTTGCCGACAGCCTGAATGAGGTTGTGAGGCCCATTCTTCGCTAAATCATTTCCTCCATCAAGTCCATATACGGCGCCAGAAACCCCGTAAGCTCCCCACTGCACACCAGAAACAAATGGTGCAGTGCCCTTGTGCACATCAGGTACAGTATGCGCTTGTCCTGCGCCGTGCGGAAGGCCGCGGCCGAGCAGTCCGGCAGGATCACGCAGTCGAACTCCAACCCCTTGGCCAGAGACACCGGCAAAATCAGCGTGCCAGCGCGGAAGCTGTGATCGCTGCTGCCCAGCAGGCCAACGTCGGCGCGGCCCAGGCCGGCGTGCAGCGCCCGGGCCTGCTCTACGGTCTTGGTGATGATGCCCACGGAGTCGCTGCTCCGGCACTCGGGCATGTCCAGCGCCCGCAGGATGCATGCCCCGGCGTCTGCTCCGCGCAGCAGCCGGGGCTTGGAGCCGTCCCGGTTGAAGGCCTCGCCCTTGGGCCGCTCCAACAGCTTGGCGGCCAGGTCGCTGATGGGCCGGGTGGAGCGGTAGCTCTTGGTCAGCTCCATGACCGTGCCGCCGTACAGGGCCTGCAGCTGTGCCGGGTCCTGCAGGTTGAGCACCGGGAACATCGCCTGCTGCGGGTCGGCCAGCACCGTGTATTTGCTGTTGGCCGTGAGTCCCCTTATGATGCGGTGCTGCAGGACGCTAAAATCCTGGGCCTCGTCGATCAGCACATGGCGGATGGTCCTGTCGGCCTCCAGCTCCCCGCTCAGCAGCCGGATGTACAGCATCACCAGCGCGTCCTCAAAGGGCAGGCTGCCGGAGGCCAGCCGCGCCGCCGTGCTTTCATAGAGCGCGGGGTTCAGGCTCCGGGCTTGGCTGTATGCCCGCAACAGGCGCGGGTACAGCCCTTCCGCGTCCAGATTGGCCTGGGCGAACAGCCGCTGGTGCGCCCGGTCGCGGGTGGATTGCCGCAGGCGATCGTATTCGCCGTCCACATCCTTGGCGTCCACCATCTCCGCCAGCAGCATCAGCTTGATCTCATCAGCCCTTTGGAGGAAGAAATCGTCGATGCGGTCCTGGGCATAGGCGCACAGTCGGTTGAGCCGGGTGAAGGGGCGGAACTTGTGATCGGCGGCAAAGCGGGCGGTCAGCGTCTCCCCGGTGCACACCGTCTCCTGAAAGACCCGGATGTCCTCAAAGGCGACCCACAGGCCGTGGACGCGCTCCTGCAGGAAATCCAGAAAATCCGCCGCGTACTTGGTGCGCACGCCGGCCACGCGGTCGTCGCTGCCCTGCGCGTGCAGGAAGTGCTCGGTCAGCTCGCAGGGGTCCAGCGGCGTTTTGCCCGTGCCGAACTGCTCCCGGGTCAGTTGGGAGAAGCTCAGCTTGCGCACGTCCTGCTCTCCGAGCTCGGGGATGATGTCGGCGATGTAGGAATGGAACACGTCGCTCTGGGCGAAGATCAGCACGTTCTGTGAGGAAATGCTGCCCCGCGCCTGGTACAGATGATAGGCCAGGCGGTGCAGGCCGATGGAGGTTTTGCCGCTGCCCGCTGCGCCGAACACCAGCAGGTCCTCGCCGGTGTTGTGGCGGATGGCGGCGTTCTGCTCCCGCTGGATGCTGCTGATGATGGTCCTCAGGCGGCTCTCCGAGTGCAGCGAGAGCTCCCGTTGCAGGATGGCGTCGTCGATCGTCAGGTCGGAATCCAGCATGTATTCGAAGGCGCCGTCCGTGATCTTGTATTGCCTTTTCAAGCTGATGACGCCGTGCATCTCGCCGGAGGGGCTTGTATAGCAGGCGGGGCCGATGCCGTAATCGTAGAACATCGAGCACACCGGCGCCCGCCAGTCATACACGAGGGGTCGGAATTTGCCCGGCACGGTCAGAGAATGCACGCCGATGTAAATCTGGGCGGGCTTGCTCTGGCCGGCAGCGGCAAAGTCGATGCGCCCGAAATAGGGAGAGTGCAGCATCTTGCGCAGCATACGCAGGCTGCCGCGGCTGCGCTGCAGCCAATGGTCGTGCAGCGCCAGCTCCGTGGCATACTGCTGATACTCCACGACGTCGTCGAAGTCGTAGATCATGTGGTGGCCTTCCTCCCACAGGTTGGCGGCCAGCGCGGCGTTTTGGTCCCGGGTGTCGTCGATCTCTCGTTCCACGGCTCGAATATGGCTGCGGATCAGGTCCATGACCGCAACCAAATGCTGTTCTTCCTGCTGCCTTTGCAGCTGGTCCATCGTCCCATCCCCAAACTTATGATGTTCTCCGATTATAGGCTTCGCCGCAGGCAAAGGGCAGTCTTGTTTTGACACTACTTTAGGTGTATAATATACTTGTGGAAGAGTGGTAATGAGACAACCCTTTTTGGGCATTTTGATTGCGTTATGAACACACGACAGATGGATCAGCTTCAGGACGAGGAACGCTACTTCGCCGGAAATCCGGCGTCGCTGGCGCTGTACCGCTTTGTGCGCGACGAGGTGCTGCGGGCGTTCCCCTCGGCGGTCGTCGATGTGCAGAAGACCCAGATAACTTTTCGAGACCCGTTTGTTTTCGCCTGTGTATGGCAACCGCCGCGACCGGTCAAGGGCCATGGCGACGGCCACGTCGTGCTGAGCTTTGGATTGGATTATCCTTTGGAAAGCCCCCGCGTACAGCCCGTGCCCGTGCGCGCCAACCGTTGGACCCATCATCTGTGGCTGACCGGACCGCAAGACATGGACGCCCAGGCGCTGCAGTGGCTCTGGGATTCCCATGCATTGCCCCGCCGCAGATCGAAAACCAATCGCGAATAACAGAGCTTTTTTGCGTTTCGCCGGCAGGATTCCAGGAAACTGCGCAGAATAAAAGGAAGAGGCATGAAAACGTTTACCGATATCATGCCTGCAAGTATATTTTTCACACTGGAGGAACATCGACAATGGCAAATCTCAAAATCGGCTTCATCGGATGCGGCGGCATCGCCAACGGCAAGCATTTGCCCGGCATGTCTCAGGAGCCCGGCGTGGACCTGGTCGCCTTCTGCGATCTGATCCTCGAGCGCGCTCAGGAAGCTGCCAAGAAATACGGCACTTCCGACGCCAAGGTCTACACCGACTATCATGAGCTGCTCAAGGACAAGAGCATCGATGCTGTGCACGTTTTAACCCCCAACGTCGCCCATGCGGAGATCACCGTGGCCGCGCTGGAAGCTGGCAAGCACGTGCTGTGCGAAAAGCCCATGGCTGCCACCGCCGCCGATGCCCAGAAGATGATGGACGCCCAGAAGCGCACGGGCAAGATGCTGACGATTGGTTACCAGTACCGTCACTTCCATACGAACGCCGTGGCCAAGGCCGTCGTGAACGAGGGCTGGCTGGGCGACATCTATTATGCCGAGGCCGAGTACACCCGCCGCCGCGGCGTGCCCACCTGGGGCGTGTTCCTGGACAAGGAGAAGCAGGGGGGCGGCCCGCTGATCGACATCGGCACCCATGCGCTGGACCTGACGCTGTGGCTCATGGACAACTATGAGCCTCTGTATGTCGTCGGCTCCACCTTTGAGAAGCTTGGCCGTCTGCTGGAAGGCCCCGCTCAGGGACAGACCAGTTGGATGGACGGCAGCCCCGACTACTGGAACAACGAGACTTTCGACGTCGAGGATTCTTCCTTCGGCTTCGTCAAGATGAAGAACGGCGCCACCATTGTGCTTAAGGCCAGCTGGGCGCTGAACGTGGCGGAGCCTCGCGACGCAACGGCGCTGCTGTGCGGCACCAAGGGCGGTCTGGACACCCACGACGGCGTTCGCCTGAACCACGTGGTGGCCGGTCAGCAGTCTGTCACCATGGTGGGCAAGAAGGTCAACCCCTACATCCCCGGCTTCAGCGGCGGCAAGCCCCAGCGCAGCCGTGAGGCCCAGATCTGGGTGGCCGCGCTCAAGGGCGAGGGCGAACTGTTCGTCAAGCCCGAGCAGGCCTTCTGTGTCACCCGCATCCTGGACGCCATCTATGAGTCCTCCCGCACCAACGCGCCGGTGTACTTCAAGTAAAACAAACCAATCTCCGGTTATAGCGGCGGCAAATAATGATTGCGTGTCAATCCTTTTTGCCGCCGCAAATATATAGCTGTTGGTAAAATGAAAGGAGATTCCCCATGGAAAACATCAATCTTGCGTTGTACTCCTATGGCTGGAACAACACGCTGTCCATGGAAGAAAAGCTCAAGAAGGCCGCCGAGATGGGCTATGCCGGCGTGGAATATGCCGGCGGCTATGGCGGTGTGGACGCTGCGGAAATGCAGCGGCTGCTGGCTAAATATAACTTGAAGGCTGTCAGCTCTCACGTGGGCATGGACGCCATCGCCCGGGATCTGCCCTTCCTAAAGGAAGTCGGCGCCCAGTTCGCCATCGTGCCGGGCTTCCCTTTCTCGACCCACGAAGAAGCCAAGGAGTGCGCCCGCCTGCTCAATGAAAACGGCAAGCTTGCTGCCCAGTATGGCATCAAAGTGGGCTACCATAACCACACCAGCGAGTTCTTCGTCGTGGACGGCAAGCCGCTGCTGGACACCGTCATTGAGAACACCGACCCCGCGTTGGTGGGCATTGAGCTGGATTGCGGATGGGCGTCCGCCGCAGGCATCGACCCGGCGGCTTACATCGCCAAGTACGCTGGCCGCTTCATCGCCATTCACGTGAAGGAAAACAGCAAGGTGACCGGCCCCGACAAGCCCCACAGCCCCAAGGATGAGCAGCCCCAGTGGAAGATCGGTCCCGACGGCAAGCCGATCATCCCTGAGGAGGTCATGCGCCACTTCGAGGAGCTCATGAAGATGAACGTGCCCACGGGCCAGGGCATCGTGGATTGGAAGGCCGTCAAGGCCGCCGCGGAAGCCCAGGGCTGCCACGCCTTCATCGTCGAGCGCGAATACAGCTACGACGGCAAGGAGCGCGTGGACTGCCTGCAGGAGGACGTGAACTGGCTCAAGGTCAATCTGTAAGACGGGAACGCTCCGCAAGGACTCACAAGAAGGGCGAGGCCAATGTCAAGTTGGCCTCGCCCTTTTATAAGCAAAGACCTCCGCCGCGCAGCGCGCGGCGGAGGTCTTTGCAGTTGGTATTTAGTCGTTGACCACCTTAAAGGTATAGGACGCGGTGCTCGTGCTCACGCCATTGTCGAATGTGAGAATGCATTTATAGCTGCCCGGACCAATGTATTGGCCGGAGTTGGCCCTGCCATTCCAACTAAGCCAAGCTTCATAGGTCTCTCCCTCGTTGTATGGGCTTGTGTAGGAGAGGCTGTACGAAAACACCGTGCTTGTGCCTTTCATGATCTTGTAGGTTACCTTGCCGCTGCCGTTCAAAGTGAAACCAGTGGATAACCAGTAATCGGTATAGAAATGCCAGGTGCTCGTTGTTTCGGTCAGAGCGATCTTGGCCTTGGCCTTCAGCATGAAGTCCATTTCCGTAGTGCTGGCCAGATTCTTTGTCAGGTCCAGCGGCGTGGCGGTCAGGCGGAATGTGCAGTAGCCATAGGGCATGTTCGCCTGGCCGTCGGCATAGCCGTCCCAAGTGAAGTAGCCTGTGCCGGAGACGCTCTTCTTGGTGATGATGCGCCGGACCCTGTTGGATGCGTCCACAATCTCCAGCTTCAGGTTGCTCGTGGCGTTCACCGAATAATAAATTTTAACCGCGGTGCCGCGCAGGGCCTTGTAGGATGGGGAGGTCTTGGGAATGGACACCTGGACTTTCGGGATGGCTGTCTTGAATTGCAGCTTTATCTCAGCCTTGGTCGGGTTGCCCGCCTTGTCCGCTATGGCGCCGGCCGGTATCGTGATCACATAGCGGGAGGCACTCTTCCATCCCTCCGTCGGCTTAAGCCTCAGCTCGCTGCCAAATATAGTCTTGGTCAGGGTAACAGCCTTGCCATCGCGGGTCGCGGTGATCTTCGCGTAGTTGGCGCCGGCCTTAATGGTCTCGGAGTACTTCACGAAGGCCCTCAGCGTGAGGGGCTGGTTCGAGGCGTTGTATGCCGGGGCAGAGCTCAGCCTTTTGGGCGCTGTCAGGTCCTTGGTCGTGAAGCGATAGACCAGCGTCTTATTGTATTTGTTTCCGGCGGCGTCGGCGATGGCGTTGGCCTTGATCGTGACCGTATAGGTCAGGCCGATGCCAGCATCCCACTTGCCGGAGCCAGGGCGTACATACAGCTTGTTCCCGACGGCCTGCCTGCTTAGGTAGCCATAGGAAGCTTTGGACGGGTCGGAGCATACCACGGAGATCAGGCTCTTATCGACCAGAACGATGTTCTCTTTGAAGTACAGCGTCAGGGCCGTGGTTGCGGCAACGCCCGTAGCGCCGTTGGCCGGCAGCGCCGCCGCCAGTGTGGGGGGCAGCAGATCCTTGGTCGAGAAGGTCAATGTCGACGCTGCCGTCGTGGAATTACCAGAACTATCCTTTAACGCACCTGTCGGAATGGTAGCGGTATAGCGGCCTCCCGAACCGTTGTCCCACGCGCCGTCCAAGGGAGTGAGCGTGAGCTTGTTCCCGGAGATCGATCTGCGAGCCCAAACCGGCTGCCCGCTGGCGTTTTTAACCGAGATGCTGGTGAAAGCGCTCCCCGGTTGGATATTCTCATTGTAGGTCATCACGATTGACGTGAAACGGGTCACCTGTGTGCCGTTGGCCGGAGTGGTGGATACCAACTTGGGTGGTGCGACATCGTCGGCGGCACGGCCGACCTCCGGGGACAGGAACAGGCCCGCGGACAGCAGCGCGACTGCCAACGCCAGGCCAAAGGCCAGTTTTTTGAGCATAAGACACCTCCGCAGCATAATAGCAGCCGAATCGTCGGCAATAAGCCTGGATCATAGGGCGTCCCGGTGATACCGGAATGGAAGAGAGAATATTCTTTTGAACAGTAAATATATGACAAGTATTATTATAATAGCGCTTTTATATAAAGTAAATATAAAAGAAGTTAATAAATAACAGGTGCGGCTCCTTGCCCACACGCCGGATTGTGATTTTGCCGCCTTCATGCTATGCTGTTGCCGGCAATTCAGTACAGGCGCGAGGTATCCATGAACTACAGAACCAACCCCAGAAACGGCGACCGGCTGTCAATACTGGGCTACGGCTGCATGCGCTTCCCGACCAAAGGGAACGCCATCGACGAGGCCGAGGCCCAACGCCATTTGCTGGCCGCCATCGAAGGCGGCGTCAACTATCTGGACACGGCGTGGATTTATCACGGCGGCAAAAGCGAAAGCTTTCTGGGCCGCGTGCTTTCACAGCATGGTCTCAGAGACCGTGTAAAGATCGCCACCAAGCTGCCTACTTATTTGGTGCGCCGCGCCGCGGACATAGACCGCTATTTTGACGCCCAACTGGAGCGCCTGCAGACCGACCGCATCGACTACTATCTGATGCACATCCTGAGCGACGTGGGTGCGTGGGAACGCCTGAAGGCTATGGGCATCGAGGAATGGATCGCCCGAAAAAAGAGCGCCGGGCAGATCGTCAACCTGGGCTTCTCCTACCACGGCAGCAAGGCGGAATTCCGCGCGCTGGTGGATGCCTATGACTGGGACTTCGTTCAGATACAGTACAATTATCTGGATGAAAACAATCAGGCTGGCAAGGAAGGCTTGCTGTATGCCGCAGGCAAGGGCCTGCCGGTCATCGTCATGGAGCCGCTGCGGGGCGGCAAAATCGTAAACAACCTACCCAAAGAAATAACCACCCTATGGGAACAGGCGAAGCCTGCAAAGCGCTCCGCCGCCGAATGGGCGTTGCGCTGGGTGTGGAACCACCCGCAGGTGCTGCTGCTGCTCAGCGGCATGTCCGCGATGGAGCAGGTGCAGGAGAACCTGCGCATTGCCTCGCAGGCCCAGGCTGGGGAGATGACCGCCGAGCAACTGGAGCTCTTCGCCAAGGCCCGGCGGACGTTGAGCGAGAAGACCCGTGTGCCGTGCACAGGCTGCGGTTATTGCATGCCCTGCCCGGCGGGTGTGGACATTCCCACGTGTTTTTCCTGTTACAACATGAAAAGCAACGGCGGTTTCAAGCCGCGCTTCAACTACCTGCGCGATACCGGCGCGTGGTCCAATTCGCCGGGTGTGGCATCCCGCTGTGTGCAGTGCGGCAAATGCGAGAGGCACTGCCCTCAGCACATACGGATCAGGGAGGAACTGAAGAACACCGTACGGGACATGGAAGGCCCGCTGTCCCGGACCATTGTGGCTCTTATGAAGAGGTTTATGGGATAAAAGCGCAACAGCATCAAGCTATCGCGTTAGTGTATGTTGTCATTATTCTGAATTTGGGGTCCGAAGGTTTCCAAAGGGCGATCGGAGACCTTTGGTCGCGCCTGAAGGCGCGAGATTTCTCGCTTTCTAGCCTTTGTCGCAATCCTGTTCAACTGCGGCAGCCAAAGTCTCGACTTTTGCATAGCGCTCCGCCCGGGCATACCAGCGCTTGCCCCGCAGGCGGATGTAATACAGGGCGCCACGCACGACCCAGTCGATGCACATGCCCATATACACGCCCACGGCGCCCATGCGCAGCGTGATGCCCAGCAGATAGCCCAGCAGCACGCGGAACGCCCACATGCCGATAACCGCTGTGATCAATGAGTATTTGGTGTCGCCGGCGCCCTTGAGCCCGGCAGACAGCACGAAACTGGCCGACCACGACGGCGGCATGAAGACGGCCACGACGTACATCATGCCCACGGCCACGCGGGCCACCTCCGGGTCCGTCGTATACAACCACGCCAGCGGCCATGCCAGGGCCGCCATCAGCGCGCAGGTCAGCGTCAGGCCCAGGCTGCTCAGCCAGTTGACGTAGAGCAGCCGGTCCCGGGCGCTGTCGTATTCGCAGCGCCCCACGGCCTGGCCCACCAGCGGCATCGCTGCAATGGCGAAGGCGTTGCCGGGGATGCACACGAGGCTGAACACCGAGTTGGCGATGATCATTGCGTTGACATGGGCCGTGCCGCAGCTGACGACGATGATGTTGGTCAGCAGCTTGCCCACCTGGAAGAGCACGTTTTCCATGGACATGGGCACGCCAATGTTCAGTATCTCCTTCTGCAGGCCGCCGTGGAAGCGGAAGCCCTTGAAGTGCATGCGGATGGTCCGCTGGCCTCGCAGCAGCACATAGGCGACTGCCGCCGCCGCCGCAAGCCGCGAGAACAGTATGGCAAGCGCCGCGCCCTGCACGCCCAGCCGGGGCAGGCGCAACTGCATGCCAAACAGCGGAACATCCATCCCGTAGATCAGCACCGCCGATAGCACCGCGTTGAGCGCACCCATGAACACGGTGATCTTCATGGGCGTGCGGGTGTCGCCGGTGCCGCGCAGCACGCCGCAGCCCACAGTGATGAGCGCCAGCGCCGGATAGGAGAGCAGCGAGGGCAGCAGATAGGAACGCACGCCTTGGCGGATGATCCCCGTCTGCGTGCCATAGAGCAGATCCACCAGCGGCACGCCGGCCATCCACAGTATGCCCACCAGGGCGCACGCTACGAGCAAGGTGGTCGCCGTGGCCTGGCGGGCGGCCTCGTTGGCGTGGGCGGTATCGCCTCTGCCGGTGGATTGGGCCACCACCACGGTGGCGCCGGCGCCCAGAGACGAGAATAGCAATATGAACAACTGGTGTACGGCGTCCACCATGCCGATGGGTGTAACGGCTTCACTGCCCAGCCGGCTGGCCAGCACCATGCCGATGACGCCCATCGTGGACAGCAGCGTCTGCTCCAGCAGAACCGGCGCCACCAGCGACATCACCTCACGGCGCGTGTCTCGGGGCAACCGGACAAGGGCGGGTTTCTTCATTGCGACTCCTGAACAAGTGGGAAAACCCCACCGCTGCCGGCGGAGTTTACGGCAACTCAACAATCATATCATCATTGACCCATGGTGTGTAACTAAAAATATCCCAATTTAACTGTACAGTTGTTGGCAGTATGGCTTTCGTCGCATGTTGTGTTCTATAATAAAAACACTGAAGGTATGCCGGAGGTTCCCGAGATGACGCGAAAGGATGCTCTGCAGACGCGCAAGGCCGCCATGGAAGCGCGACGGCGCGACGGCGCTTATGCGCCCAATGCGGTGAGCTGTCACTACCTGCAGGCGTGGCTGCGCAATGCCGACCAACCGCCGCTGCTGCGGGAGGCGCGGGCGCTCAAGGCGCTGTGGAGCGCTGTGGAGCTTCCGCTTTTCCCCGATGAGCGCATCGCCGGATCGCTGTGCTTTCGGGAGCCGGCGGGCTTCTACTATGGCTGCGCAACCTATGTGGATCGGGAGGCCGCCGGAGATTACTGCCGCCAGCAGAGTCTGGATGAGGAGCAGCGGGCGCGGCTGTTCTCCGGCCTGGACGAGGTGGACCGCCGCCGCTACCACAGCGCGCTGCCTTTGCTTTTTGACGAGGCGGAGAACGCCAACATTGCCGCCGGAGCTGCCACGTCCACGTGGTTTGGCGGACATATGGTGCTGGATTTTGAACGCGCCGTGAACCTGGGGCTGGACGCCTGGCGTGATGACATCGCCCAGGGTCGCACCGCCCACGGAGCGAGCGCCTTCTACGACGCCATGGAAGCCATTCTGGACGCGGTCGTGATCTTCCTGGAGCGCTACGCCGACCGGGCCGAGCAGTGCAGCGCGCTGCCGGGTTATGACCCGCAACGCTTCCAAGCCCTGTCAAGGGACCTACGCTGGGTTGCCCACCGCCCGCCGCAGTCCTTCCGGCAGGGCTTGCAGCTGGTATGGGTGCTGCATCTGCTGGGTGGCGCCGACAGCTTCGGCCGCTTCGACTGGCATCTGCACGGGCTTTTTCAGCAGGACCGGCAGCAGGGCCGGCTCAGCCGTGAGGAAGCCCTGGACCTGCTGTACAGCTTCTGGATCAAGATCGAAGAGGCGGGCGCGATACAGAACATGACGATCGGCGGCGTGGATGAGGACGGCAACCCCTTCTACACGGAACTGACCGAGCTGTGCCTGATCGCCACAGACGACTGCCGCTACAAGGGGCCCAACCTGTGCCTGCGGGTGGCGACGGACATGCCGCAGGCCTTCTGGCGGCAGGCCATGGCCTGCCTGGCCGCGGGCACGGGGCTGCCGGCGCTGTACAACGATCCGGTGTATGTGCGCAGCCTGGTGGACCATGGCGTGGAGGAGCGAGTGGCCCGGGGATATTGCCTGGCCGGCTGCTCGCAGATCATGATACCCGGCGTGTGCAACTTCATCAACGACATCGGCATGCTCAATGTGGCCAAGGTGCTGGAACTGACGCTGCACAACGGCGTGGACCCGCGCACCGGCGCTGTGGCCGGGCTGCCTCTGGGGTCCGCCGTGGACTTTACGACCTTTGATGCGCTGCTGGAGGCCTTTGAACGCCAACTGAGCCACGCCATAGAGGTGGAGGCGCGCATCCACGACAAGGACACCGTGTATCGGAACGGCTGCGAGGGGTACGCGCTGCGCACACTGTTCATCGGAGACTGTGTGCATCGCGCACGGGGAATCTATGAGGGCGGTGCGCGCTACAACCACATCGAGCTGGAGCTCATCGGCATCACCAACGCTGCCGACAGCCTGTACGCCATCCGCCGGGCGGTTTATGAGGATCGCCGCGTGGACATGCCCGCGCTCATGGACGCCCTGGCGCACAACTTTGAGGGTCAGGAGCCGCTGCGGCGCTATCTGCGCGGCCTGCCCAAGTTCGGCAACGACGATGCCCACGTGGACGCGCTGCGCGCCCGCATCAGCCGCCTGTGTTACGAGGGCTTCAACAACCGCCCCGCTGTCATCGGCGGCGTCTATGTGCCCGGCGAGGTCATCTTCACCGCCCACGAGCCCTGCGGCCGAGTGGTGGGCGCCAGCGCCGACGGCCGGCTGGCCGGTGCGGTGCTGGCCGATTCCGCCGGGGCCCAGCAGGGGCTGGACCGTCACGGACCCACGGCGCTGCTCAACTCCGTGCTGCGCATCCCGACCCAGGTGCATCTGCTGACCAGCGTGGTGCTCAACCTGCGGTTCCTCCCGTCGCTGCTGGCCCAGGAGCCCAGCCGGGAGAAGCTGGCGGCGCTGCTGCAGGCCTTCTTCGCCCGCGGCGGCATGCAGATGCAGATCAACGTGTGTGACGCGGCGGCGCTGCGCCAGGCGCTGGAGGACCCCGACAGCTGGCGCTCGCTGGTCGTGCGCGTGGGCGGCTACAGCGACTATTTCGTCAACCTGCCCAAGGCGCTGCAGATGGAGATACTGGAGCGCACCGAGCACGCTGTGTAACACTAAACCTCTTGGCTGGAAGAGAGTTCAAGCTGTCTGTTTTTAGAGAACTCCGAAAGCTCCTGTTCCTTGTTCTTGTTGATCGGCAAAAAGAAAAGCGGAATGATGCCCAGCAGCACGAACACGAAGGGCAGCACGCCGGCGCCGATCTGGATGCCCATCAGCGCCTGCGCGCTCTGTATCTTCGAACCGGCTTCAAAACCAAAATAGCTGACAATGCCCATGAACAGCGAGGCCTGGATTCCCGAAACCGGGATGGTCAGCAGCGCGTTCAGGCCGTTGAACATGCCGGCCTTGCGCACGCCGGTGCGCTGTTCATCCTCGTCGATGATCGCCCCCAGCATCGGCCCCTGGGCGATGCCAAAGCCCTGTGAGAACACATACATCAGGATATAGGCCGCAAAGGCCTGATAAAAGCCGGTGACAAAGGTCAGCAGCAAAAACCCAACGGCACAGGGGAGAGAGGTCAGGATCATGGCGTTTTTCATGCCGGTGTGCTTGATGAACATGCCCAGAAAGGGCGCAGCCGCAAACAGCGCAAGGCCCATGCCGACATCCATGATCGTGGCTTGAATGCCCATGAGCCTGAGCACGTAGTCGGACATATACAGGAATGGTGTGAAATAAAAGGCGCGGGGGCCGCCGCCCAGCACCTGGGCCAGCATGAAGGTTACAAACGACTTGGACTTCAGCGCATACTTGACGTTGTCAAACGCATCCCCGAAGACGCCCTTTCTCTCCGCAATTTGCAGGTTTTCCTTCAAGTACATTTCCCTTGTGTCTTTCAAAGGCTTGAGCGCAAGGAAGTACAGCACGGAGTTGAGCGCCAGCACCGCGCAGAACAGCAGTGTCGTCAGCGTCTTGTCGTTGTCGCCCACCAACAGCAGCGTGGGGATCAGCGTTCCGAAAAAGCCGCCAATGTTGCCGATGTAGGTTGTGTATACGGAAACATCCACGCGTTCCTTGTTGGTTTTCGCGGCGATCAGTTTGTAGTTGGCATGGGCGATGCTGAAAGCCGTCAGCGTGGTGTCGTAGATGAACAACAACGCCAGCATGAAAGCGAAGATGACCCATTGGCCCCAGGAGGGCTGAGCAAAGATCATCGCAAAGGACGCCAGCAGCGTTATGGGCGCCGTTACCCGCATGATATAGATGTATTTGCCCTTTTTTTCATCGTATCTGCGCCTGTCCAGCCAGACGCCGATGGCCGGATCGTTGATGGCGTTCCAGATGCCGAACACCGCGTAGAGGATGCCAACAAACTTCGGGTCCAGGCCGATGACATCGGTATAGTATTTGATGAACGCGTTGTGGATCAGCACGGAGCTCAGCGTGCCGGGCATCGTGGGGAAGGAGAGCAGGAATTTTTGCCAGCCTGTGAGCTCGCGGGCGGTGCTTTTCCCGGTATCCATGGTCCATCTCCCCGGTATATTTTGACTCCATTATAGAAGCTGTACGCCGGAATCCGCAAGACAAAACAACAGCGAAGGTCGCGTAGACATGATATAATCTGGATAAGTTGCCGGAAAGGTGGAGATGGGTATGCTGCCTCAGTTTGATAAAGACTTCCTGTTTGGCACGGCCACCGCCGCATATCAGATAGAGGGCGGCTGGAACGAGGACGGCAAAGGGCTGTCCATTTGGGATGTGTTCTCCCATACGAAGGGGAAAATCCGCGACGGCAGCACCGGCGACGTCGCCTGCGACACGTATCACGACTTTCAGACCGATGTGGACCTGATGAGCAGCCTGAAGATGGACGCTTACCGGTTTTCCATCAGCTGGTCGCGGGTGCTGCCCGAGGGTCGGGGGGCTGTGAACCAAAAGGGGTTGGATTATTACGACCGCCTGGTGGACGCCCTGCTGGAAAAGGGCATCCGCCCCTTCGTTACGCTGTTCCATTGGGACACGCCCTATGCGCTTTATCAGCGGTACAAGGGCTTTGCGGGCAGGGAAACCGCTCAGTATTTCGCCGACTATACAAAGCTTGTCGCGGAGCATTTCGCAGACCGCGTCAAAGACTGGATCACGCTCAACGAGCCCTGGGAGCACGCGATGTTCGGGCATTTTCTCGGCGAGCACGCGCCGGGCCTCAAAAGCCCGTGGACCTATTTCAAGGTGGCCCATCATGAGCTGCTGGGCCACGGCTTGGCGGTGCAGGCCATGCGCAGCGTGCGCAGCGACTTGAACATCGGCGTCACGCTCAGCCAGTTCCCGATCTATCCGGCGCGCTTTGAACCCAATGAAAAGGATCTCGATTCGGTGGAGATGGCGGACTTGTTCGTCAACCGGTTCTTCCTGGACGGTGTGTTCAAGGGCAAGTACCCTGAAAAGCTGTTCTCGCGCCTGTGGCCGATCGTACCCAAGGTATTGCCGGGGGATATGGAAACCATCCGGCAGCCCGTGGATTTTCTCGGCGTCAATTATTACAGCAGGCTGTTCGCCGCAAGGAAGTGGTACATTCCGTTTTTGAAGACCTGGGTGGACCGCAATGCCGCTGACCAGCGATATGCCCATCCGGTGCTTGGCCTGCATTGTTATCCCGAAGGCTTCACGGAGCTGGCGAAGCGGTATCGCGAGGAATATGGAAACCCCGTCGTCTACATCACGGAAAACGGCGCCGCCGGAGAGGGCAGCGGCGAGGAGCGCACGCGCACCGATGACCAACGCCGCATACAGTATCTGAGCTATTATCTGCAATCGCTGAAAAAGGCGATCGACGAGGGCTCCGACATCCGGGGGTATTTCTATTGGTCGCTGATCGACAATTTCGAATGGAACTCCGGGCTGTCGTGCCCGATGGGTGTGATCAAGGTTGATCACAAAACACAGCAGCGGACGATCCGCGACAGCGGGTACTGGCTGCGGAGCCTGATCGAAGGGCAGCAGAGCAGGAGCAGGTGACTGCGCCGGGGAGATATCCTCCGCCCATCCTCTAGCCGGCGCTGTTTGCCTGAAACAGTGGGAGGTTGGGCGGCGTGAAAGTGAAGACCGTGTACAGGGTCGCCATCACAATGAGCACGGCAAGAGAGGCAACAACGCAGGCTATGCCGCACCGGGCATGGTTATAAATGTGCAGCGCCAGGCATTGCGCCAGCAAAACACCCAGAAAGAGCGCGACGATATTGAGCGCTAAGCTTTCGATGCCCAGAGAGCCGGAATACAAGTAGTAGAAGCCGGCGATGACCAAAGGGCATACGAACTGCGCCACAGCACAGCCCGCAATCCAGTTTGCAGCGTTGAAGCCGGGCTTTTTCTTCCATAAAAGATAACCCGCAAGCCACCACAGCAGCACAGGCCAGAATGTCAGCTTCAGGTGCTCCCAGATGCTCTCGTTGACAGGCGCAATGGCGCCGACAATCGGCGAATTGTGAGACCATTCATATGCATAGTGCATTGGAAAACCGAGAAGAATGAGCACCGGGATTCCCAATAAAATCCACTTTCGAGCGGAGTCCCAGGTGATCAGGAAAGTCAGTTTTCTCATGACGGTCACTACCTCTAAATGGCGGATGCTACTATTGTATCCCCGTTCCTGATCCGTTCATGCCTCATGATTGTTTTCAAAAAATCTGTGAAATGTCTTGACTTAGAGCAGACTCTAAGGTTTATGGTATTGACGTTCATAGCATAAACAGGAGGATCGGTCATGAGTCAGACAACCAAGGAAATCGGGAAGCTGGGCTTTGGGTTGATGCGCCTGCCCATGTTGGGCGAGGAAGTGGACCTGGAGCAGACCAAGCAGATGGTCGACCGCTTCATGGAGAAGGGCTTCACCTATTTTGATACGGCCTATGTCTATATCGGCGGCAAGTCCGAGGTGGCGGCGCGGGAAGCGCTGGTGAACCGGTATCCCCGGGAGAGCTTCCAGTTGGCCACCAAGCTGCCTGTGTGGATGATCAAGGAACCGGCGGACATGCAGAAACTCTTCAACACCCATCTGGAGCGCACCGGCGCCGGCTACATCGACTATTATCTGCTGCACTCCCTGGGCCGGCATTCCATCGACGGGCTGGACAAGAACGACGCCTGGGGCTTCATGCGGGACCTCAAGGCCAAAGGCCTGGCCCGCAACATTGGCTTCTCCTTCCATGACACCGCCGACGTGCTGGAAGAGATCCTGGCGGCGCACCCGGAGATGGAATTCGTACAGCTGCAGATCAACTACGCCGACTGGGAGAACCCCAGAATACAGTCCCGGGCGTGCTATGAGGTCGCCCGCAAGTACAACAAGCCTGTCATCATCATGGAGCCCATCAAGGGCGGTTCTCTGGCGGCACTGCCCCCGGCAGTGCAGGCCATCTTCAAGCAAGCTCGGCCGGATCTTTCCGTGGCATCCTGGGCCATGCGCTACGCGGCTTCGCTGCCCGGCGTCATCACCGTGCTCAGCGGCATGTCCACCCTGGCCCAGATGGAGGACAACCTGAGCTACATGGCCGAGTTCCGACCGCTGGATAAAGACGAGCGCAAGGTCATCGACCGCGCTGTCGTAGAGCTGAGCCGCATCCCCACGGTGCCCTGCACCGAGTGCAAGTATTGCGTGGAGCACTGTCCCCAGACCATCAACATCCCGGAGGTCATAGGCTCCCTGAACAATTACAAGGTGTATGAAAATCTGGCCAGCAGCAAAGGGCACTACAAATGGGTCACCAATCAGGCTGGCCGCAACGGCAAGGCCTCCGACTGCGTGGCTTGCGGCGCCTGCGAAGGCCACTGCCCTCAGCACATCACCATCAGCGAGATCATGGCTGAGGCCGGCGGGCTGTTCGACAAGTAAACCCCGATTATTTTTCAAAACTGCGATACCCCGGTTGGGCTTGAGCCTGGCCGGGGTATTTATTTGGATTTGCGATTCTGCTGCTGTTGGGAGCTCAAAACAGGCAAGAGCGATACGAGAATAAATACAATAAAATCGATAAAAGACATAGTTCTATATAGGGTTTTTTTTGTTTGCGTTCTGATAGGCCGGGCATCTATGAAGAGAGGGCAAAATGAAAAAGAATACCGCTGGCAACAAACAGAAAACCCAAAGCCTGCTGAGAAACATCACGGTGTTTGTTTTCCTGATCAGCCTGTCTCCGTTGCTCATTATGGGCCTGCCCTCCATTCTCAGCACCAGTCAAATACTGCGGGATGAGACGATAAACTCCCGCAGGCAGCTCATACACCAGGGCGCTCTGTACATTGACCTGGTCATGAACGATGTGGAGAGCTTGATCGCCAACCTGGCGGGACTGGAAGAGCTGAACAACGCGTTGCTGGTGGATTCCCAGGAATCCTCCCACGACAAGCGGGTGACCCAGGAGAGAATCGCCTACATTCTGAACGGTTATTCCAACTTGAAGGGCCTTGTATCCATCGACTTGTTTACCGAAGCCGGCGCCCATTACCATGTGGGGGAGACGCTCGGCAGCACCGGGATCAACACGGAGTTAAGGGACAGGCTGTTTCGCGAGACCGCTGCCGCCGGGGAGTTGGTGAACTGGAGCGGCATTGAGCCAAGCATGATCTCCCGGTCGGAGCTTCCCCATGCCATCATCGCTTCAAAGATGCTCTTCGCCAAAATGCCCGGGGGGGAAAGCGGCAACGGCCTGCTGGTAGTCAGTTATGACCCCGCGGTTTTTGATCCTGTTTTTGGCGCCCCGACGGACCAGGGGTCCTATACAACCGTGCTGGACGCCCGTCACAGGATCATTTTTCACCCCGACAGCCGGGTGATCGGCAAGCCGCTTTCCGACGACATCGTGCGGAACATGGACGCGGACGCAGACGGATACTTCCAGCAGTCAATCGATGGACAATTGATGCTGGTCCTGTTCAGCAACACCCAGAAGGGCGGTTGGTCGGTCGCGGAATTTGTTCCGCTGGACAGCCTCATGGCGACGATTAACACCTGGGTTGCCTTCCTTTCGGTGCTGTTTGTTTTTGGCGTCGCTGGGGTGCTCAATTTCATCCGGCTGATACGCAAACAGGTCGTACAGCCCATCAAGAAAATCACCGAGACATTTAAAACCCTGCAAAGCGGCGACTTCCACCATGCAGACAAACTGGTACTGAAGAACCGCGATGAGATTGGAGACCTTGGTGAATTGTTCAACAGTTTTATCGACGCCAGGGAAGACATCACGACGCAAAAGAGACTGGAGCGCCAACTGAGCCAGCAGAACCAGGAACTCCAGGAAACACTGGGCCGGCTGAGAACCACCCAGGCACAAATGATCCAGCAGGAAAAGTTGGCGGGCATCGGCCAGCTGGCCGCGGGGGTGGCCCATGAAATCAACAATCCCCTGGGCTATGTCATTGCGAACTTCGGCATGGCCGGCAAATATGTGATGAGGTTTGGCGCCGTGATGAATGTGGTGGACCGCTTGCGAAAGGGGGAATCCGTGCGGCCAGCCGGAAGCGATGATACCGTGATCCGAGAACTTGACCTTGCCTGGAGGGAAAACAGGATCGAGGATGCACGAACGCAGATGCAGGAAATCAACGACGACATCGCAGAAGGTCTGTCCAGGATCGCGAAAATTGTGGCTGGCCTGAAGAGCTTCTCCCGCGTGAGCCAGATGGAAGAGCGGGGCAGCTATGACCTGAACCAAGGCATTGAGGAGACGCTGTTGATCGCCAACAACGAGTTGAGGTATAGCGCCGACGTGCAGTTTCAAGCAGGCGATATTCCCGCCGTTGCCGCCAACGGCGGCCAGATCAACCAGGTGCTGCTGAACATCATGCTCAATGCTGTGCACGCCATCAAGTCGCGCCATGGAAGCGAAAAAGGCGTCATCACCATCGGCACATGCGTGGAGGGCAGCCATGTTTGCTGCCGCATTGCGGACAACGGCTGTGGCATGTCGCAGGAAGTGATGAAACATGTCTTCGAGCCCTTCTTCACGACCAAGGCTGTTGGGCAGGGCACCGGGCTCGGGCTGAGCATCGCCTATGACATTATCGTGAATAAGCACCTGGGGAAGCTGGAAATCTCTTCGGCGCCCGGCGAGGGGTCCGTCTTCTGTCTGCGGATACCAATTGGGCAAGAGGCCGACCATGAGGGGGAGTGCGGTTGAAAACCATCCTGTTTGTGGACGATGAGGTGCAAATCCTGCGATCGCTTTCCCGCCTGTTTTCAGACTCGGAGCACAAGGTCATCCGAGCCGGCAGCGCCATAGAGGCGCTCAACGTGTGCGCCTGCACCAAAGTGGATCTGGTCGTTAGCGATATGCGGATGCCAGGGATGGACGGCGTGGAGTTGCTGGGCAGGATCAAACAGGAATATCCCCAAACCTTCCGTATGATCCTGAGCGGCTATTCAGACGAAGGCAAGATTCTCAACGCTTTGCAGAACAATGTCGCCATGGCCTATCTTTTCAAGCCTTGGGACAACGAGGCGCTCTACCAGACAATTTGTAAAGCTCTGGAAACCATCGACCTGTTTGCCAACGCCGATCTTCTGGCCGCGATCAACTCCATGGAGCAGCTCCCCGTGCTCAAGCCTTATCTGCAGGAAATTTTGCACGCCATTGAAACCGATGAGGACATCGCAACCGTCAGTGCAAAGATAGAGAAAGATCACTCCATCTCTGCAAAGGTCCTGCACGTCGCCAACTCCGCGTGTTTTGGTAAAATGACCGGTTCGGTGAAAAAGGCTGTGTCCTACCTTGGGCTGCACAACGTGAAAAACCTGATCCTGTCCGCTTCCATCGTGGATACCCTTGAGATCAGTGGGTATGGCAGGCAGTTCGTGGAAAACCTGTGGGCGCACTCCTTTTTGGCCAACAAGATCCTGCAGGCCATCCTTGCGCTGGCCCTGCCGCACGACGACCTTCACTTGATGAACGCCGCAGGATTGATGCACAACATCGGTATCGTTTTTTTACTCAAGTGTCGGGCTAGCCAGTATGTGCCGCTTGTTGTGGAATTGGCCCAACGCCCGGATAAATCCCTTTCCGCCCTGGAACAGGAGCGGTTCGGCTTCACCCATGCGCAAGCCGGCGGTTATATGCTGAAGTGGTGGAACCTGCCCTTCCCGATTGTGGAAGCGGCGCTGTATCATGACAACCCGGCCGATGGCCGGATTCTGAACAAAGAGCTGGTGTGCGCCATGCACATTGCACAGCAGGTTGCCAGTGAAAGGCTGGGGATGACACCGGATTGCGTCTGGATGCCGGAAGTCTATTCGTGTTTGAGCATCGACAAGGGCCAATTGGACACGGCGTTGGCAGACCTGCCAATAAGGGCAGGAGGGTGACATGGGTTCTGAGGAGACGGCGATGAAAACGGTGCTCGTGGTGGACGATGAGCAGGCGATGCTCCGGGTTTTCGCCCGTATGCTGGACGGCATCGGCTGCCGTACGCTGCTTTGCTGCACGCCGCAGCAGGCACTGGAAGCGCTGGCCGGCACAAAGGCCGACGTCATTGTTTGCGACCAGTCGCTGCCGGGGATGACGGGGCTGCAGTTCCTCCGCCATGCCAGGGACATGCAACCCCATACGGAGCGCCTGCTGATGTCCGGTTATGTGGACAAGCGCATGGCCGCCGATGCGATTGCCGGCGGTGACATTGCCGGAATCATCCACAAGCCCTTCGACACAGCACAAGTGATGGATAGGATCGCACAGGCGATCAGGAGCGGTACACGGAGCAATGGATGACCGGAGGTGAACGATGCACACCCAGCAGGAAGCACAGAAGGACCGGCCATTGGCAGCGGATTCCGTTGGCGGTTTTCACTGCAGCCATGTTCAGCCCCATTTCCTCTTTAATGCACTGAGCCAGATCGGCGCCGCGATCGGGCCGAATCCCAAGGCCGCCAAAGAGTTGGTGCTGTGCCTGGCCGATCTGCTCCGTGCGGGGATCGGACATGAGGAAGCGGACCTGCACAGCCTGGATGAGGAGATGGACCTGGTAAAAAGCTACGCAGCCATCGAGCAGGAACGGTTTCGCGGCAAGCTCGTGATCGAGATTGCAGCCGCCGACGGCCTGGCGGCCACGCTGCCGGCATTCTCTCTGGTGCGGCTGGCCGAGCACCTGCTGCGAGAAACCCTGCTGCCCTGCGGCGGAGGCACACTCCGGATCAGCACCGGGCGGCGCGATGGGTGCGTGTGCTGCGAACTGTCGGCTGTGCCGCAGGAGGGCAGGCCCCGGCAGCCCTATGGATCCGGCGATGGGGCCCTGCCTCCCGGTATCGACGGCTGGCTGCGCCGGTCCTCTGGCAGCAGGCTGGAGACGGCATTCCGAGACGGACAACTCATCAAAGCCTGGTTCACAGTACCAGAAACGACAGGAAGGGTCGGGTATGACCATGAAAATAATGATCGTTGATGACGAGCCGGCGATCCTTGCGGAAATCGAAACCCTTGTGAAGGAATATGATCCCGACGGCTGCGTTCATGGCTTCACGGACCCGCTGGAAGCCATTTCTGCGGTGCAGCATTGTGGCATGGTGGACTGTGCTCTGCTGGATATCGAAATGGCGGGTCTCAGCGGGCTGGAGCTGACCGAGCGCCTGCAGATGAAATGCCCGTCTATCCGAATCATTTATATCACGGCATACAACACCTACGCCACCGAGGCCTTCGAACGCAGCGCCATCGATTATGTCCTCAAGCCGATCCGCAAGGAGCGGCTCTACAAAGCGATGGACAAGGCCAAGGCGGTCATCGAATCCTTGGCAATCGCAACAAAAAAACCGGATTACCGCATCTTCACGTTTGGCAAGCTGGTCGTGCTGCGTGGCAGCCAGGCGGTCAGATGGCAGCGAAACAAGTCGGAAGAGGTGTTCGCGTATCTACTGGAGAATGCCGGCACTCCCATCCACAAGGACGTGCTGTGTGAGCTGGCCTGGCCGGACTATGACTACAAACGGGCGTTGGTCAACCTGCAGTCTACGATCTATTCCATCCGCAAGGATTTGAGCCTGAACCAAAACGACTTGTTCAGAATCGATTATTCCAACAATTGCTATGCCTTGATCCTGAACGGTGTCCCTGTGGATTTCCTGGAGTTTGAAAAACTGCTAAGTCGATCCGTGGAGGCCAACGACGCGGCGGCCTTTATAAAGGCGGTTCGACTCTATAAACGCGGCGAGTATCTATCGGAGAACGGTTGGTCCTGGGCGGAGGTGCGAAGGGCCATCCACCAAAAAAAGCTGAACGCGGCCAACCGGCGGTTCCGCCCCCCCGCGCAGATGCTCAATTAAGTCCGGCCTCATCTTATCAACCGACCAGGCTCTCGCCTGGCCGGTTTTCTCTGTCAGTATTCTGTCAGAGCCTTGTTTTATACTTTGGTCACAGCATACACAAAGCCACCAATGGAGGTCGATGCATGAGTGAACGAACGAACACCAGCGAGTTGGAGGACATGCAGCGCAGCCGCTACCTGGCGTTCACGGTTGGGTCCGAAACCTATGGGATCGAAATTGGGAATGTGAAAGAGATCATCGGTCTGCAACCCATCACGCCTCTGCCGGAGGCGCCTGGCCATGTGAAGGGCATCATCAATCTGCGCGGCAGGATCATTCCCGTGGTCTCCTCCCGTCTGCGTTTCGGCATGCCGGAAGCGGACTACACCGACCGGACCTGCATTGTCGTCATTCAAAGCGCCGACGCCGATGTGGGCCTCGTTGTGGACAGCGTGTCGGAAGTGCTGCCAATCAACGAAGAGAACATTGTGCCCCCGCCTGCCTTGCAACCCTCTGGCAAGGCGGCGGTCGTCAGGGGCATCGGCATGGTGGGAAATGACGTAAAGCTGCTGCTGGACTGCCAGACACTGTTCTGCGACGAAGAGCGGAGCATTTATGAAAAGGAGATAAACCTATGAAAATCGCGGTCAAACTATCCATCGCATTCATCGCCGTCGCATTGATCACGCTGGTGATCGGCGTGGTGAGCATCATTGAGCTTAACAGCGTGGGCAACAGTCACGAAATGCTGTTTAGAACCTACGGCAATTCGCAGGGCTTGCTGGGCAAGGTCTATACTTCCATCCTGCAGAATCGCCTGGCTATCCGCGACGTCGTGCTGTCACAGGACGACGCCAAGGTCGCGCCGACCGCGGAAAAGATGAAGGGCTATGATCAGGCGATCGCCGGCAACATGGCCGAACTTGCAACTCTCTTTATCGCCGAAAAAGACCTGGCCGCCTATGAAGAGCTGCAGGAAGCTGTGCAGGATTACCTGGACGTGCGCGACGAGGCCTTTGCGCTGGTGCAGCAGGGCAACTACGCCGATGCCAAGGCCCTCATGGAGTCCGACCGGGTCATCAACATCGTGGGCCACCTGGATAAGGATATCACCAGCATTATCGACACCAACATCCAGACCGCCGAAGAGCACATGGATGTCATGTCCAGCAACGGACAGACCTTGAACTTGATTTTCATCATCGTTATGATCGTCAGCTTCGTGGGCGCCCTGGCTTTGGGCTTCACGATGGCCCGCTCCATCAGCAAGCCGATTGCCGCCGTCGTGAAGGCTGCCGACCAGCTGGCCGTCGGTGACACCAACATCAGCCTGAACATCCATACAAAGGATGAAACCGGCATGCTCGCCCGCTCCTTTGAGCGCATGGTGGCGGCGCTGCGCGGCCTCGTGACCGACGCCAACATGCTCGTAGACGCGGCCATGGAGGGCAAGCTCTCCACCCGTGCCGACGCAACGGCCCACCAAGGCGACTACCGCCGCATCGTAGACGGCGTGAACCGCACGCTGGATGCGGTGATCGAACCGCTCAATGCGGCTTCTGAGCAGCTGGATCGAATGGCTGCTGGCGCAGACCTGCCGTTGATCGACGCCGATCTGTACAAAGGTGATTTCAAAACCATCGTAAACAATCTGAACAAGGTACGCGAATCCCTGTACCTTTTGCTTGAGGATTCGGGGATGCTTGCCCAAGGCGCGTCTGAGGGCAGGCTGTCGACGAGGGCCGATGTTTCCAGGCACAAGGGGGGGTATGCTACGCTGATCAAGGGCATCAACGACACCCTGGATGCGGTCATCATACCGCTGAACGTGGCTGCAAACTATGTGGATCGCATCTCCAAGGGAGACATTCCCGAGAAGATTACAGCCAGTTACAACGGCGATTTCAATACGATCAAGAACAACCTGAACACCTGCATCGACGCGGTGAACCTGTTGGTCGAAGATGCAAACATGCTGTCTGCCGCCGCCGTGGAAGGGCGCCTGGCAACCCGCGCCGACGCAACGCGTCACCGGGGAGACTTCCGCAAGGTTGTCAAGGGCGTCAATGACACACTGGACGCCGTAACGGGGCCGCTGAGTGTGGCCGCCAACTATGTAGACCGGATCAGCAAAGGTGACATCCCCGAAAAGATCACAGCCAGCTACAACGGCGACTTCAACACGATCAAGAACAACCTGAACACCTGCATCGACGCGGTGAATCTGTTGGTTTCCGACGCCAATATGCTGTCCAGTTCCGCGGTCGAGGGCAAACTGGCAACCCGCGCCGACGCATCCCGCCATCAAGGTGATTTCTGTAAAGTCGTCAAAGGTGTCAATGACACGCTGGACGCGGTCATTCTTCCGCTGAACATGGCTGCAAATTATGTCGACCGTATCTCCAAAGGCGACATCCCGGAAAAAATCACCGCCGGCTACAACGGCGACTTCAATACGATCAAGAGCAACCTGAACACCTGCATCGACGCGGTGAACCGGCTCATCGGCGATGTCAACGCACTGTCCGCCGCCGCCGTGCAAGGAAACTTTGCGACCCGCGCCGATGCGGCCAAGCACCAGGGCGACTTCCGCAGGATCGTTGAAGGCGTCAATGCCACGCTGGACAGCATCGTTACACCCATCAACGAAGTGATGAGCGTGATGCACAAGATAGCTCTCAACGATTTCACAGTTAAAATGGAGGGCACTTACTCCGGCATGCCGCAGGAGCTGGCCCAGAGCATCAATGAGACCCACCATAAGCTCATCGACATACAGACCGTCATGGTGAACCTGTCCCAAGGAAACACGACCCAGCTGGAGGGGTACCAGAAGATCGGCAAACGCAGCGAGAACGATAAGCTGATGCCGGCGATTATCGGCTGCATGCAGACGATCAACAGCCTGGTGGACGAGGCCGGCCGCCTGTCCCGGGAGGCCGCCGCCGGCAACCTCCAGGTGCGGGGGGATGCTTCAGGCTTCCAGGGGATGTACATCCGCGTCATCGAGGGCATCAACGGCATGCTGGATGCCGTGGCCGAGCCGTTGAACGAAGCGCAGACGGTGCTGGCTGCCATGGCCGACAACGATTACACCACCGACATGAGCACCGATTACAACGGCAGTTACCGCACGCTGGCCGAATCGGTGAATCGCGTGCAGGATACGCTCAATGAAGTGCTGGGCGACCTGGCCAGCGCCGCCGAACAGGTGTCCAGCGGTACCCGTCAGGTCAGCGACGGCAGCCAGGCTCTCTCCCAGGGCGCCACCGAGCAGGCCAGCGCCATCGAAGAGCTGTCGGCGTCGATCACGGAGATTGCCGCACAGACCAGGCAGAACGCCATGAATGCCAGCCAAGCCAGCAGCCTCTCGGTGGCGGCCAAGCAGAATGCCGAGACCGGCAACACCCAGATGGGCCAGATGCTGCAATCCATGAATGAGATCAACGAAGCTTCGACCGGCATCAGCCGCATCATCAAGGTCATCGACGATATCGCTTTCCAGACAAATCTGCTGGCATTGAACGCCGCCGTAGAGGCTGCCCGTGCCGGGCAGCATGGCAAGGGCTTTGCGGTGGTGGCCGAGGAAGTGCGCAACCTGGCTGCCCGCAGCGCCAACGCCGCCAAGGAGACAACGGCGATGATCGAGAGCTCCATTGTGAAGGTGGGTGGCGGCACAAAGATCGCCAACGACACGGCCAAGGCGCTGGTGCGCATCGTGGAAGGTGTGGATCAGGTATCCCAGCTGTTGGGAGGCATTGCCACGGCCAGCAATGACCAGGCCACCGCCGTGGCCCAGGTGAACCGGGGTATCGAGCAGGTGAGCCAGGTCGTACAGACCAACAGCGCCACCGCCGAGGAGAGCGCCGCTACCAGCGAAGAGCTCTCCGGGCAGGCGGAGATGCTCAAAGAAATGGTGAGCCGCTTCCGCCTGAAGGGCCAAGCCAGCAAGGCCGCGCCCACTGCCCGGGCGGCCTTGGCTGCCGGCCGTGAGGAACCCCGTTCCACCCGCAAACGCATCAGCCTGACCGACCGGGAGTTCGGGAAGTACTAAAGAACTAGAAGCATAAACCATGACACGAAGGCACGCCGCACGGCGTGCCTTCTTAATTCAGGAGATAAAATGAAGCTGAAATCCAAGGCCCTGTTCTTAAGGTACAAGAGTTTGTATAATAGAGGTAGCGTGGGTGTATGAACGCAAGCAAGAAACTCAGAATAGGAAGGCGTATCTGCCAGTCGCGTCTATTTGCGATAGAATAGGGAAGGTGAGGCTTCATGGCCGTTTTAGCTGGGTACATCGTTCCCCATCCGCCGCTGATTGTCCCTTCGGTTGGCCGGGGGCAGGAAAAAAAGATCGCATCCACCATAGAGAGTTATCGCGCCATCGCACAGGAGATAGCCTCGCTTCAACCGGATACCATCGTCGTGATTTCCCCTCATGCTGTGATGTACTGCGACTACCTGCATATTTCCCCTGGTAAGTCTGCCAGGGGAGACCTTTTGCGGTTCGGCTCGCCGGATTCTTATGAAATACAATACGACACCGAACTGGTCCGTGAAATTTCCGCGCTTTGCAGGGAACAGGGCTTTCCGGCTGGTACACAAGGCGAAGAAGACCGTTCCCTCGACCACGGAACCATTGTCCCGCTGCACTTTATAGTAGAAGCGTATCCTGACGCCCGATATCTCCGGATCGGTATATCGGGGCTGTCGCCGCAGGAACATTACCGGTTCGGCATGCTGATACAGCAGGCGGCCCAGCGGCTGGACAGGGGGGTCCTCGTTGTCGCCAGCGGCGATCTGTCACACAAGCTTAAGGCCGATGGCCCCTATGGCTTCTCCCCTGATGGGCCTATCCTGGATACTGCTCTTCAGGATATCATGCAGTCCGGCAATTTCATCGACTTCCTCCGCTTAAGCCCAAGCCTGTGTGAGAATGCGGCGGAATGCGGCTTGCGCGGTTTTATCATGATGGCCGGCGCGCTGGATGGCCGCAAGGTGGAGCCACGCTTGCTATCCTATGAAGGACCGTTTGGCGTGGGCTATGCCGTCGCTTCGTTTCCCGTCGTTGCAGAGGACGCATTGCGCAGCTTTCTCGCCGTTGCCCAAGAAGAGGCCGCTCAGAGAATCAACATCATACGCTCGAAGGAAGACCCGTATGTGCGGCTTGCCAGGGAGACGCTGGAGAATTACATCAAAACCGGCAAGCCCATGGAAATGCCCGCCGGGTTGCCCGAAGAAATGCTACGGCTTCGGGCTGGCGCATTTGTGTCCATCAAAAAACATGGCAATCTTCGCGGTTGCATTGGCACGACCGCGCCCACCCAAAAGACGCTTGCGCTGGAAATCATGCACAATGCGATATCTTCCGGCACGGCGGATCCGCGCTTCTCACCCATTGTTGCTTCGGAACTTCCAGACCTGGTTTACAACGTGGATGTGCTCTCCGCTGCGGAACCGGCGCAGGACAAATCCGCCCTCGATGCCAAGCGATACGGTGTGATCGTCACCCGAGGCAACCGTCGAGGCTTGCTGCTGCCCAACCTGGAAGGCGTGGATAGCGTAGAACAACAACTGGCAATCGCTTGCCAAAAGGCGGGCATCTCCCCATCGCAAAGCTACACGATAGAGCGTTTTGAGGTCGTTAGGCATACATGAAGCCTGCGCTGTACTACGAAAAAGGATCGGACGGCGCGGTCAAGTGCCTGCTTTGCCCCCATGGCTGCGTTATACCAAGGGGAAAGAAGGGGAGATGCCTTGCCCGTGTGAACAAAGACGGCGAGCTGTACGCCCAGAGCTTTGGCCGTATCACGTCGATCGCGCTGGATCCGATCGAGAAAAAGCCGCTGCTGCATTTCTTCCCGGGGAGCACGATATTGTCTCTGGGCAGCTATGGATGCAACTTTCGCTGCGCCTTTTGCCAGAATCACGAGATTTCCATGGGAGAGGCGCAATGGAAGAGCATGGAGCCCGCGAATGTGGCGGCTTTGAGTCTTGATCTGCGCGCCCGAGGGAACATCGGCGTGGCCTATACTTACAATGAGCCGCTGATCGCCTTCGAGTTTCTGCAGGCATGCGCGGCGCTGATCCATCGTCAGGGGCAGAAGAATGTGCTGGTCACAAACGGCTTTGTCAACCCGGAGCCCTTTCACGCGCTCCTGCCTGCCATCGATGCGATGAACATCGATCTTAAGAGTTTCTCACCGTTGTTTTATGGAGAACTCGGCGGTGATCCGGAGACCGTCAAGGGCACGATTGCCGCCGCCGCAAAGGCTTGCCACGTGGAAGTGACGACGCTTGTCGTTCCTGGAAAAAATGACTCCTTGCAGGAAATGGAGGCGCTTGCGGCCTGGCTCGGGCAGATCGATCGGACGATCCCTCTGCATATCACACGCTTCTTTCCACGGTATCAGATGGTGGATGCATCCGCCACACCACTGGAGACCTTGCACACATTGGCCCAGGTTGCGAAAGAGCATCTGCAAACTGTGCATCTGGGCAATTGTTGATGCAGCATAAAACGGGAAGGGGGACTACCCATGAAGACCGTCGTCATCACCGGAAGCTCCAGAGGGTTGGGGCTTTGTATGGCCCGTGAATTCCTGATGGCCGGCTGCAATGTGGCCGTTTCCGGCAGCTCCGAGGCGTCGCTGGCATCCGCCGCAAAGGAGCTGGGCAAGTTCGGGGATAAGGTTCTCTTCATCCCCTGCGACGTGCGCGTGTGGACTGACGTGGAGAAGCTTTGGAATTCGGCGGCGGAGAAATGGGGCCGCGTGGATATCTGGATCAACAACGCCGGACGGAACGCGCCCTTTGAGCTGGTCCACAATACGCAGCAGTCTTATATACACGCCGTGGTGGACACCAACCTGAAGGGGATGATCTATGGTTCGCAGGTGGCTGCCGCGCGTATGCTGGCGCAGGGCGGGGGGCAAATCTGGAACATGGAGGGGCTCGGCTCCAACGGCATGATAGAGGCCCGTACGGTGCTCTACGGCACCACAAAGGCGGCGCTGACGTATTTCACAAAGGGGCTGGCCAAGGAGCTGGCAGGCACTGGCGTGCTGGCAGGCCTGCTATCCCCGGGCATGATGCTGACAGAATTCATCACGAAAGGGCCGGACGGGGAACCCTCGCCCGCGATTGCGCAGCAGCGGTTCCGAAAGGTCTTCAACATTCTGGCCGACCGGCCAGAGACCGTGGCGGCGTTCTTTATTCCAAGGATACTGGGGAATGAGAAAAACGGCGTTCATCTGGAATGGCTGACTGGGTGGAAGGCGGCTTTCCGGTTTACGGCGGCACCGTTTAGCAAGCGAAAGCTGGTGTAGGCCGCGTATATAGCCGGATCGGTTGAAGTGTGAATACAGCCCCTGCCCGCAAAGAGCAGGGGCTGCGCTGTTCCTAGATCGGCTCCGTGGCGAGGACAACTCCGTTGATTTCCACGTCCTCCCCAACCTCGATGAGAAGGCACTTTACGCCTCTGCTGTCGGTCACCATTTTCAGCGCGTTCAGGTTCTGAGGGCTGATCGCGATATTTGCATTGGCTGTTTCGATTTTAAGCGATTTCGAGTTGTAATCCGGGATGATGTTGGAGGCCTTGAAGTCCAAATTCCCACCGGCAATATCGGAGTAGATCGTTTCAAAGGACGACGTATCGACTCCATTGTCTTGCAGAATCGTCTCGATCGCCCTCATGTTGACAGTCGGAGTGTCCTCTTCGCTGGCATAGGCAATGGCGTCGTTGATTTGCTCATAGATGCCCTTGATCGTTTCGGCCTTTGCCTTCTCACCCACGGCAACCTTTATGATCTCATCGAATTTTTCTTTTTCCTCGCTGGCAGACAGGGCATAGGAGCAATCGAGAACCGTCTCGATGAAGGGGAAGTTCCGTTGGTTGGCCTTGGAGGTATAATAGATGACGCTGTTCACATCTGAGAGGTTGTCCGTAAAGGCGGGGAACATGAACCCTTCTAGAGGCGCGTCCAGATTGACCACGATCTCCAGTGCGGAGCTTGCGCTGAATACGCCGGCCGGAGGATCGAACCGCAAAACGCGCTTTGGGGCAACGACCTTGTTGATGCTGCACATTATGAACTCATGGGCATACTGCGTGTCATCAAAGCCCATGCCGTCGTCGGACTCGCCCATCTGGTTCTGCTTTTTTCTGTAAGCCTTGCGATACTGAGCCTTGATGAAGGTGATCACGACATCGCTCTCATAGGAATACACTTCCGCGATCTTGGCAATCACCTTGTCGGCAAGTACGGCCAGGTCTTCGATGGACTCGTTCGCCAAAAAGCGGCAGAACAGGTTCTGACCGGATTCTTCCTCTTCGCTTGGATTGAACCGCAACTCGAAGACCTTGGAATCCAAGCCGCCCGTAAGCAGCTTTTTATAGTTGCCGATGAACAGCTCCTGAACCTCGTCGTCTTTGGTTTCGAACAGGCCACCCTCTCTATGAATGACCTCTCTGGTCTGTGCCTGCATGAATACGCTATATATCTGCTTGATCTCCAAGTACGAACCATCAACCTTGAACTCTTTCCTAAGTGCCGAAATATCTTGCTTATTCAATCGATTGCCTCCCACAAAAATTTGGTATGCATCTATTATATACCAAAACCGCTGGCTGTGGGCAGTGCGTCGCAATACGTATCTTCACGCAGCGGATGACGGCAACCGGCTGCCAAAGGCAAAAGAGAAGGGCTTGCCGCCCGTTTCACACAGGCGGCAAGCCCTTTTGCTTTCTGAACCGTTGCGGGTTTTATGCCTTGCCCACGCTGCCGAAAATCTCGAACTTCTCGCGGCAAGTGTCCTTGATGGCTTGCGTGCCGGGGGCCAGCAGCTTGCGCGGGTCAAACCCTTTGCCGGTCTGATCCTTGCCCGCTTCGATGTACTTGCGGGTGGCCGCGGCAAAGGAAAGCTGGCATTCCGTGTTGACGTTGATCTTGGAAACGCCAAGGCTGATGGCCTTTTTGATCATTTCCACGGGGATACCCGTGCCGCCGTGGAGCACCAGCGGGATGCCACCGGTGGTCATGTGGATCTTCTCCAGCGCGTCGAAAGCCAGGCCTTTCCAGTTGGCGGGATACACGCCGTGGATGTTGCCGATGCCCGCCGCGAGGAAATCGACGCCCAGATCAGCGATGGTCTTGCACTCGGAGGGGTCGGCAACCTCTCCCGCGCCCACGACGCCGTCTTCCTCGCCGCCGATGGAGCCGACCTCTGCCTCGATGGACATGCCCTTCTCATGGGCCAGCTTTACAAGCTCGGTGGTCTTCTGCACGTTTTCGTCGATGGCAAAATGGCTGCCGTCAAACATGATGGAGGTGAAGCCGGCTTCCACGCACGCGAGGCATCCTTCATAGGAGCCGTGATCCAGATGCAGCGCCACGGGGACGGTGATGCCCAAGCTCTTGTCCATCGCCTTTACCATGGCGGCAACGGTGCCAAAGCCGGTCATGTACTTGCCCGCGCCTTCGGACACGCCGAGGATCACCGGGCTTTTCAGCTCTTCGGCAGTCTGCAGCACCGCCTTTGTCCACTCCAGGTTGTTGATGTTGATTTGGGCAACGGCATAATGGCCGTCCCTGGCTTTGAGCAGCATGTCCCGCGCGTTCACTATCATACTTTATACCTCCGTAATATATTGGTCACGTTGCTTGGTGTTCCCTCGTTTCCCCTCCGTCCGTCATCGGGACGAATTCGGTGAGGCCTTGGTTATTTTATCATGGGTCCGTACAGAAATGATACTGCCTTTTAATTTGACCCATCAGGAAAGTTGGAAAATCCGTGGGGTTATACGATTTTTGTGGTCCAATCCTCCACATTCCAGACATCGGTGATCCAGCCCGAGTAAAACTCCGGCTCGTGGCTTACCAGCAGCACCGTGCCCCGGAACTCCCGGATCGCCCGGTTCAACTCGTCCTTGGCGTCGGCGTCCAGATGGTTGGTGGGCTCGTCCAGCACCAGAAAATTCACCTCCGACAGCATCAGCTTGCACAGCCGCACCTTGGCGTTCTCCCCGCCGGAGAGCACCATCATCTGGCTGGTGATGTGGTTGGTGGTCAGGCCGCACTTGGCCAGAGCCGCCCGCACCTCGCCGTTGGTCATGCTGGGGTATTCGGCCCAGATCTCCTCCAGCGCAGTTCGGCTGCCGGTCTTCTCCTCCTGCTCAAAGTATCCCGGGAAGAGATAATAATCGAGCTCGCAGCTGCCGGATACCGGGGGCAGCAACCCCAGCAGGGTTTTGAGCAGCGTGGATTTGCCCAGACCGTTGACGCCCTTGATGGCGACCTTCTGGCCCCGTTCCAGCGTAACATTCAAGGCGCACGTCAGCGGCTCCGTATAGCCGATGACCAGTTCCTTCGTCTGCAAAACGACCTTACCCGGCGATCTGGCCTCCTTGAACTTGAAGACCGGCTTGACCTTCTCCTTGGAAAGCTCGATGATCTCCATCTTGTCCAGCTTCTTCTGCCGGCTTTTCGCCATGTTGGCGGTGGCAACCCGCGCTTTGTTCCTCGCAATGAAGTCTTCCAGCGCGTTGATTTCTTTCTGCTGCTTCTCGTAGGCCTTTTCGGTCTGGGCTTTTTTCAGCTCGTACATTTCCAGGAACTGATCATGGTTGCCGACATACCGCGTCAGCGTCGCATTTTCCACATGGTATATGACATTGACGACGTCGTTGAGAAAGGGCGTATCATGGGACACCAAAATAAACGCGTTCTCGTATTCCTGGAGATATCCCTTGAGCCACGCGATATGGTTCTCATCCAGAAAATTCGTGGGCTCATCGAGAATCAAGATCATCGGGTTCTGCAGCAGCAGTTTGGTCAGCAGCACCTTGGCCCGCTGGCCGCCGCTTAAGTCCGACACGTCACGGTTCAGGCCAATGTCGCCCAAGCCAAGGCCATTGGCCACTTCCTCAATCTTCGCGTCGATGCTGTAGAACCAGTTGTGCTCCAGATGGTGCTGGATGTCTCCAACATCCTCCAGCATGCGGTTCTGTTCATCCTCATCGGCGTCGCCCATACGGTCATAGATGGACAGCATCTCCTGTTCGAGATCGAACATGTGCTGGAAGGCTTCGTGCAAAACCTCCCGGATGCTTTTGCCCTTGGTCAGGGTTGTGTTCTGGTCGAGATAGCCGGTGGTAATGCGGTTGCACCATTCAATCCTGCCGGAATCCGGCGCGAGTTTCCCGGTGATGATATTCAAAAAGGTGGTTTTGCCCTCGCCGTTGGCGCCTACGAGGCCGATGTGCTCGCCATTGAGCAGGCGAAAGGAGGCATTCTCCAGTATCGTTCTGGCGCCGAAGCCGTGGCTGACATTTTCTACGGTTAATATGCTCACAGAGGTCCTCCGTACAAGTCTCAGAAACATTATTATATCACATGGAAGGATTGCGTTTTTAACTGTTTAAATTGCCAAGAAAAGACACCGGACATAGTACGCAGATGATCCGGAAAAACTAGAAGTACGATTAGGAGGGTCATGAAATGAGAAAACAAATACTCACGGTTCTGGCAATTTGCTTAATGCTCTGTGCTGCAGTGCTTTCCGGGTGTAAAGCAGCCAACCAGGTCCCTGGCGTTTCCGCAGCTCGTTCAGCTGTTGGTTCAGCTGTCGCTTCCGCTCTTCCTTCTTTGGCACCAACGGCAACCGTTATGCCGTCACCGACAGCTACGGCTATGGCTACAACCACTGTAGAGTAACTGAATTATTGGCGAGCATAGCAAAGAGAAACACCGCCCGAAGCAATTCGGACGGTGTTTTTGCTATCAGGGATGCGCTAGCGGCAGCGCACGCTTGGGACAGGTTCTCATCCGTATGTGGTAGGAACAGCGCCCCGGTATAAGCATCCATATATTCTGGTCCGGTGGTGAGGTTCAGTTAGGCATTCTTAAGATGCACAGACCTTTAGCTTACCCTAGTCTGAGGACTATACATAAAACATTTTGCAAAAAAAAATAATAGTAGTTGCAGGAAGTAAACGATCTTGAGCCAGCAATTGAAGGCGTAAAAAAGAGGCCGCATATCGATTGCAACCTCGTCTTATTGTTATGAAAAAGAATGCAGATGGTATTTTCGCTCCAGAAATCATCGTGTTATCAACCGAGATGCCGCCTCGTCATTGCGCTCCGACTCAAACTTACTAATGGAGAGGGCAATTCTCCTGTTAACTCTCTGAGCAACACTTGCAGTCACAACAGCGACTGGTTGCATCCGAATTTGTGTTCTAGGAGAAAAGGTCGGGCGCAAATACTTCTGCGGATCATACTTATCACTAGCCAATAGATTAAACCCTCCTTTCCATAAACATCATCATAAACATCACTAATGTTTATATTTTATATCTGTAGAATTATGCTGTCAACTTAATTCTTTCCGTGACGCTTCCATTATATTCTCACTCATTATGGAAATTGCTTACTAGGTGCAGATTTGATTGGTAGCTTGGTACTGGTTTCCAATCGTCCAGTGGAAAAAAAATAAAAGCTGCGTCACTCACATCCTTCATGTTAGCGGCCTGTACTTCGTTATTCCATTTCTCATGGTTACTTTTCATTGAAAACCCCCTTGCTGCAATCCTTCGGGGCAAGGTTACTAATATTATACTATTTAGCATTGCAGCAACTGAAGATGTAGCATCAATAATGATCTCGCCGATAACTTTTTTTTCCCTGTAATGTTTAATATCGTACAATTCACATACCCATATAAAACGGGGAAAGGGAGTCGTTAGGTATATTAGGTTGATACCATCTTCTTTGCCAAATTCATTTATTCGAAAACTACGAAAAGACCGTGAGGATGCCAAATACAACCGTACTATCAATGGATTATCTTTACTCCCTATGTTAATAAAGGAATCCTGGTCTCCAAAGGTGGTGCGGTAAGCGTCAGCAAGTTCAAAATGGGATTCGGTAATAATCTCTGTACTTATCGCAAAAGCTTCCCTGGCTTCAAGAAACATTCGTTTATATAGTGGTACAGCAAGACAAGTAATATAAGCATTGTTAAATGAGTAACTATCTGTGTGGAAAAGATTACTACCATGAATTTCGAAACTATAACTTGAATATGGAATTTGATTGTCATCCATGACAATATAATCCATACAAGAATTTGCAGTATCAGCAATATAAAAACGATCTTGGTTAGCTCCATCTTTCTCAAATCCTGAGTCAGTAGGTGATAGACTATATAATGAACTCAGCATTTTTTGTTCATCTTGAATGCCATGACCTATACATAGAATTGAATGAACATCGCGAGCACCCTTACGGAGACCAATAGCCACAGGGATAGCTGACTCGACATAATAATGAAGAATTCGCTTCATGTCGAAATCTGAGATATTATTACTTTCGGCTAAATATAGGCGGGGATAGAACCCAAACTCAGACAGTACTTTTGTTATTAGGGAATAAGACATACCATGTGAAGGTAATGTTCTCTCATACGAGTTTTCCTGAGAAATTTTGTAAATATCACTAGGTAAAGCAAATCTATAGTCCGCATATCCATTGCTGTAATAATCCATGATATTTAAAACGGTAACTTGAGCGCAAGTTAAAGTTTCACCATCCTGCATAGTGTATGGAAATGCATTAACATATAGATTTATACCATGAAAAAGAACATTATATCGCAAGGTGCGCACAAAAATCTGCTGTGCAATGGTTGGTTCAAATAGATACTTAGGGCTTAACAGCGTTCGTCCAATTGCTCCGCATTGTAAGGGCTTGATTACTATGCAACCAATAAAATTCCTTTGTAAAGTACTAGAGTCCCAGTTGTTTACAGACTCAAATTGATTCCCATCAAATAAAAACACACGTGAACAGTACCGACTATGCTCAAAATGCTTACTAGCAAAATGATGATAATAACAATCCCTATAAACCCGATCTATATAGAATTCCTGTAGCACTAGCGTAATACAAGGAGTGACATTTAATATTCGCAGTAATAGATTTCTAAGCAGTAAAGATGATTCATCAGGTTCTCTATCCTGACTAATCAAATCTCGTAATTGAGGAAGAAGCCACCATATTGCAAAATCTAAAGAATCACTATCATCTCGATGGAGGATTAAAGTATTATCTCTATTAGCCATTTAAATACCTTTTCACATTATATGATATTTACCATTTAGCGAACGTATTGCTTTCTTATCAATTAGATTCTTTATTTCTTTGTCAAAATCAGCTTGTCTCATTATACATGAATTTTCGTGAAGCCAATCGCAGGTAAAAACCCCAATATTACCACAAACCCTTTCAGAATCTGTATGGGGAAATAAATCATGACTGGATATTTCTACCGAAGAATTGTTATTTGTAACTTCCACCGCACGTAAGAAAATACAACGAGACCCCGACTTAAAAAGATTTATTCTTGATGCTACTTCGGCAAGCTCAGCAAGGCGTATGCTACCAATAAGATAATCACTCCTTGCAAAGCTTATAGCAGTCATAACTAAACATAAAAAAATCTTTAACAAGGGTAAGTCATCCTTTTTTAAAGTAAAAGATAGCTTCCCGTTTAAAAAACCTGCAGTAAATTGTGTGCTATCACCTAAAAACCAATCGCTAATCGTAATACCTTGATTATCCCCTTGGACACCATACCACCACGAAAAAATCTTAATTAAGATTTCCTTTTCCTCATCATCACGGAAAGTGAATGCCCAATCATTCTGCAAAATATCAGGTATTGCACTTGGCATGGCGGAATAAATCAACTTATTACACATTTAGCGCTCCACTAGGAAGTTTTATTCCAATAGAATTATTATATCATAAAAATTGAAACTGCAATACTATTTATCTAAAAGTCATAGCATATTATTGGTCAAATAATGACGTTGGGATGCAGGTTATAGTTCTACGTCTTGTAACATGACACTAGAGTGTTTGAAGATCCGTTTTACTTTGTTGCTAAACGAGAATTGATATTTGTGTTATAAGAGGGTGAAAGTCCTTTTGGGAGTACGTGTTATAGACGCTATAAAATGACCATTTTGCAGGTAGTTATTGTAGATTACCTTAATTAGCCTTGCCAGGAAAAAACACCGCCCGAACTTCATCGGACGGTGTTTACACATCAAGCGGCCTTATCACCTCCCTACACTCGGAAACAACCTCTCATCCGTATGCGGCAAAAACAGCGCCCCGGTATATGCATCCATATATTCCGGCTCGGCACTCAAATCCAGATAGGTAATCCTGGACGCCGCGGCGGCCTCCCGCTGGCGGTGCTTCTCGCTTACCAGCGTGCAATAAGCCCCCAGCACCGACGAATTGCCTATGAAGTGCAGCTTCTCCGCCTCCACATCCGGCAGCAGCCCGATGGTCACCGACCGCCGCACGTCCAGGTAGCGCCCGAAGCCGCCGGCGATCAGGATGCGCGACAGGTCTGAGAACTCCAGGCTGACCTTGCCCAGCAGCACCTGGCACGCTGAGAAGATGGCCCCCTTGGCGCGTATCACGTTGTCGATGTCGGTCTCGCTGATGTAAAGGGCGTTGCCGGTGCCGCTGTGTTCGGCGTCGCACAGCTCATAGTGCGCCACCTTGCCGGGCAGTATCGCCGCGCACGAGCGGCTGCGGTCCAGCTTGCCGGCGGCGTCCATCCAGCCGGTCTCAAAGAGGCTCGCGATCAGGCCGATCATGCCCGAGCCGCAGATACCCAGCGGCGAACCCCCGCCAATGACCGACACCTGCGGCAGGCCGGTGGCCGCGTCCACATCCACCCATTCGATGGCCCCAAGGCTTGCCCGCATGCCGCAATCGATGCCGCCGCCCTCAAAGGCCGGCCCGGCGCTGCACGCGCAGCCCAGCAGAAAGTCGCCGTTGCCCAGCACGATCTCGCCGTTGGTGCCGATGTCGATGAACAGGCAGATTTCCTCCGAGTCCGTGGAGAGCGATGTGCACAGCAAGCCGGAGGTGATGTCCCCGCCCACATAGCTGCCCACCGCCGGGGCCAGGCGCACCGGCGCTTCTGAGTGGATGTGGATGCCGACCTCGCCGGCGCGGTACAGCGGGGGCGTGAACACAGCGCTGACGTAGGGCTCCAGGCGGATGTATTCCGGCACGATGCCCAGCAGCAGGTGCGTCATCGTCGTGTTGCCGGCCATGGAGGCCGCGACGATGTCCTGCGGCGCGATGCCCTGCTCCTGGGCCAGCGCCGCCACCAGGCCGTTGATCGTGCCCAGCACCTTGTCGCGCAGCTCCTGCAGGCGCTCCGGCCGCCGGGCGTAGTTGATGCGGCTGATGACGTCCAGCCCGCAGGCGATCTGGGCGTTGTAGTCGGTGCGGGCGCGCAGGATAGCGCCGGTGGAAAGGTCCACCAGTTGCGCGGCCACCGTCGTGGTGCCGATGTCCACGGCGATGCCATACCATTTACCGGCCTGAGCGCGCACGTCCACGGCGCTTATGGCGTCGCCGTCGCGCCAATAGAGTAGCTCCACGGCGCCGTCGCGCTCCCGCAGCTCCATGGGCAGGCGGCGCAGCGCCGAGAGCGGCACGCGCAGTTCCGTGCCGCCCAGGGCGTCCAGCGCCGCGCGGCTCAGCCGGTCATAGTCCGAAAGGCCGTCGCCTAGCTCGCCCGGGGGCACCCGCAGCACAGCTGATTGCACCAGCGGCTGCAGGTCCGCGTCGGCGGGCAGCAGCGCCGCGTCCACCAGTGCGCGGTCCTCGTCGATGTTCGTAAAGCTGCCCTGCTCCTGGGAGAGCTCCGCGCCGGTGCGGATCGTGGCGTCGCCATCCACCTTGGCCCGGCAGATCAGCACATAGCCCTCATCCAGCAGGTCTCGGGGCAGCACGCCGTTGTCGGCAAAGGCCGCATGTCCGGCGGTCACCTGCACCAGGCAGCGCCCGCACACGCCCTTGCCGCCGCAGGGCACTTCCACGGTCAAGCCCGCCTTGCGGGCGGCGTCCAGCAGTTCTGAGCCTTGCGGCACTTCCACGGTTCGGTTGGAGGGGAGGAAGGTGATGGTTGGCATTTCTCGTATTCCTTCTAACTGGGTTTGGTATGAAGATGCAGTCATCTGCCGCCCAAACCCCTCACCCGCACCCTCCCCCAAAGGGGGAGGGACTATTTTGTATAATTACCCCTCCCCCTCCGGGGGAGGGGTTGGGGGTGAGGGCTTGCGGAGGCAGGGTTCGGGCGAGGGATTGCAGGGGAGAGTGAGGGTTTCATTGGACAGACCTTGGTTTATTGAGTTAACCCATTAAAAAAGGAAGGGCGGGCCATCGCCCGCCCCTCTTATTCTACACTATAGAACCGTTTTAATGAACTGCTCCAGGTCCGCGGCCTCCTGCGGGCCCACGAGCACCTGCCAGCCAGGCAAGCCGTCCTCCAGCTCGCCGCTGATCTGCGACACATAGCCGGGGATCACGATGCGCTTGCGGGTCAGGCGTTCCTCCAGGCCGCTCTCCTTGATGAACTTGGCGATGGACGCACCGGAGAATTTGCCGGCGGCCCAGGCCGTCAGCACCGAGAAGCCCTCGCACTCGGGGATGGCCAGGTAGCAGCTGATGCCGGCGTTTTCCAGCTCGCCGCTGACGATAAAGTACGTAAGCGAAAAGTTGGTCGTGCAGAACACCGGCGATTCGGGGCCGGGCTCGCCGATCTCATACACCTTGGGCTCCACCTGTATGGGCTTCTGCGGGTCGGTGTAGATGTTCAGCCGCAGCGTCATCAGACTCACGAGCTGTGCCGGGTCAAAGCTCGGCAGAATCAGCAGGCCGCCGTACTTGTCGATCTCGCCCACGGCCTCCACGGTGTCGCTCAAGGAGTCGCCGGTGTCGATGAAGCGCAGGGACGGATAGCCCAGCGCCTTGACGCTGTCCTTGAGGGCGGCGCGGCGGGCGATCGTGTTGATCTGATAGGCCTCGGCGGAGGATTCGGCGTCAAACTGCAACAGCAGGTTCGTGAAGCCCTCGCCCTTCAGGCGCTCACTGAGCGCCACGATGCCGTCCAGCGAACCGGCGGTCAGGGCCAGCACCAGGCCGTTTTCCTCGGCGGCCTTCTTCGCGGCGTCAATGTTGTCTTCGGTGACGCCGGAGAGCACGCTGCCGGTTCCCTTGAGGGCCACGGCGGCGGCCAGCATGGCGTCGGGCTGGGCCCGCACGATGACCGGCAGGCCGGTCTTTTCGAAGACCTTGGTGGCCTGGGCGGCATAACCGGCGGCGTCGGCGACGCGCTGCGTCAGCGCCACGGCGTTCACGGTCAGCGTCTCGCCCACGCGCTCCAGCCGGTAGGCCGTGATGGCCTCCAGCAAGCGCTCGAAGTCGGCGCTGTCGTCGTAAAGGTTCACGGCGATCAGCGTCTGGTGCACAAAGGTCTTTTCATGACGGTAGAGCACGGTCTCCGCGCCCAGCTTGGCGGCCTTGTCGCCCACGCCGATCGTGATCTCCTTGACCGGCGGTTCGCTGTCGGCGCCCAGGATGGCCTTGGCCTCCTCGGAGGCGTAGGGGCATTCGCTTAAGGTCGCCTTCTTGGCGGCCAGCTTCATCGCGAAGGCCAGGCACGTGTTGCTGCCGCATTCCTTGCAGTTGGTCTTGGGCAGCAGCTTCTGTATTTGTAATCCGTTGAGTGCCACTTTCGTTCCCTCCTACTTGGCCTTGCCGTCCAGCAGATTGAAGATCGTCTTCTTGGCAGCCATGGCGGCCTGCGGGTGATACATAACCAGCACGTCCGCGCCGGCGTGCAGCAGGCTTACCGCGGTGGAAAGCTCCCACGCGGCGGCGCGGCGTTCCAGATCGCCCCACAGCGGGTAGGCCGACGAGGGAGCCTTGAACTCCTTCATCTTGGCGCACTCGAAGCCGGGGTTCACCAGCATCGGGGCGCACAGCATCTTGTCGCCGCCCAGGCCGGTGGAGCGGATGCGTTCCATGACCGAGTACGTGTACTCGATGCCGTAGCCGATGGCGCCGGTCATCGGGTCCATGACGATCTTGTCGGCGGGCAGGTTCATGTTCGTCAGCAGGATGTTGAGCTGCTTGCCGATGTTCACATCGATGGGGCTCTGGGCCACCAGCGTGTGCCCGTAGGCCAGCGCCGCGCCGGCGATGGTGCGGTAGTTGTCCTGCTCCACCCAGTTGAGCAGCAGGTTTTCGCCCGCGCAGCCCTGGGCCACGGCCTTCATGATCTCGTTGTTCTTGTCGAAGTGGCTGTGGCCGGTCACGATCAGCGGCACGTCCACGGCCTTCAGGATCGCCTTGACCATGTCCACGGCATCCTGGGCGCTGCGGTTGCCGCGCTCGGGGTGGGTCGCATCCAGGCGCACGGAGATCAGGTCCGCGCCGTATTGCTCCACACAGGCGCGTGCCATGGCCGCCGGGTCGCCCAGCAGGCTGCCATAGATGTCGCGCAGAATCTGCGGGTATTTCTCGCCGACGGTGTCGAACACTTCCATGGCTACAAGCGGGCGGTTGGGCATCTCGCCTTCCCACAGGTGGAAGGGCATGCACGTGTGCCCGCCGATGCTGTAGGTGCGGCCGCGGGTGCCGCCCTCGGCGGCGGTGGCGCCCAGCTTCACGGTCCACACGGCGTTCTCGGCCTTCTCGCGGCGCACCGCCACCTTCTGTATCGCTGCGATCTTCTCAGAGGCCGGCTTGGCGGCAGGCTTGGCTGGGGCGGTCGCAACGGGCTCTCCGATTGAAACTCCGTTCGATCCGGCCGAAGGCATAAATGAAGGCGAAGCCTTCCCGAGGAACTGCTGGCTCAGCACGTCGATGATGGAGCCCACGATCTGTTGGGTCAGGCTGGCGCGCACTTCGTCGGCGATTTGTTTCTTGAGCGCTTCCAGGTCCACCGCGGACACGGCAGGGGCCGCGGCGGGCTCGGCCGTGGTAGCCTTGTTGGGTTCGGCCGAAGGCGCAGGAACCGGCGAAGCCGGCTTGCTCTGTCCGGACGAAGGCGAAGGGGCAGCCGAAGCCTGGCCAGCGCGAGCAGTTTCTGCTTCACTCGGTTGGGCGTAGATGGACATGTCGTCCATGGCCAGCGCCGGGTGGTTCACCTTCTCCATGAAGGCGCGCACATCGCCGGCGGCGGTGGCGACGGTCTCGTCGGCAATCTTGTCCATCAGGTCCGGCGCGCCCTGCTCGCCGAAGCGACGCAGCAGGTCAGCGCCCAGCTGGTCCTTCAATTCCTTTGGCATCCACACGATGCGCTTGAAGCCGCCGTCGGAGGCCAGGAACTTGCGGGAGGTCAGGAACACCTTGCCGCAGCCGATGAAGCCCGGCGTCTGCTGGCCGCCGCCCACGGAGCCCGCCAGCGTGGAGAACGTCATGCCGCTGGGCGTCTCGCCCATGAACTCGCGGTTGACGATCATGACGCCATTGCACTCCGGCACATAGGCCACGATGGCCTCAAAGCAGCCGCAGGACGTCATCGGGCGGTCCATGATCGAATAGGCGGCGAAGGCCTCGATGGTCTTGTGGGAGTTTACGTAGACGTAGTCGTTGATGCCGGCCCAGATGCCCTTGACCGGGTCCAGGCATTCGCCCTTCTTGAGCGGCTGGTTGGGGCCGGTCTCGTCGATCTCATAGGCGGCCTTGCCGTCCAGCCAGTTGTAGGCGCCGCACAGGCCCAGGCGCTCGGGGGTGATCACGCACACGTGGTTGGGCGCGAAGCTCTGGCACAGCAGGCAGCTGTAGAACGTGTCCACCGATTCGTCGGTCATGGCCTCCAGGCGGCGGTTGCGCTCGTCGTAGATCTTGCGGGCGACCTTCAGGCGGTTCTCCACCTCTTCGCGGTCGGTGACCAGCGTGACCTTGACCTTGTCGACGATGGCCGGATAGTCGGCCAGGAACTTGGCGTGGATGATCTCGCCGTAGTGCCTGAGACGCAGGCCCTTGGCAAAGCCGTCCTTGCTGACGCGGGTCCAGATGATGTCGCGCTGGCCCATGTGCCAGATTCCCTCGGCGCCGTTGACCATGTGGTGGATCTGGCGCTCCAGTATGGGCTCGAAGTCCGGCTGCATCTTGCGGCCGGCCACCTCCACCCAGATGCCCAGCGGCAGCACGGTGCCGGGCTTCACGGTGTCGATGTCCGGGCCGATCAGCTCGATCTCGCCGTCGTTGATGGCCGAGGTGTCCACGGACGTCACGAACTCAAAGGCCGGGGACTTGTTACCGCCGAACTCGGCGTGCACGTTTTCCTTGCGGATGCGCTCGCCCTCGAAGGCCGCGCCGTAGGCCACCGGTACCGGGACGTTTACGACCTTGATCTTGCAGCCGCGCACTTCCAGCGCCCGCTCCACCATCTGCTCGTAGGGCACGTTGGCAACGACATGCTCGTAGGTGCAAATGCCCGAGGGCAGTATCTCGGGGATGTCGGTGTCGGCGATGACCGGGAAGCCGTAGTTGATGGCGCCGGCGGCGGCGGCGTATTTGTCCGCGTTGACTTCTCCGAAGGCCAGCACGAAGGCGAAGATGCGGTTCTTGTTGTATTTCAGGTTGTTTTCAAAGTCGCCGGGCTTGACGCCGCCGAAGGACAGAGCCGCGCGGTTGGCAAAGCCCAGCGCGTAGATCAGGCTGGACACATCCGGCCCGAAGGGCACCAGGCGGGTCTCCCAGCCCAGCTGCACGCCTTCCTCAGCCAGCTGCTCGGCGAACTGCTTGCCGCCGGTGCTGCCGCCCATGAAGACATACAGGTTCTTCTGCTGCAGCTCCTTGGCGATCTTCACGGCGGTGGCGTTATCGGGAGCCGCGCCGGTGATGGCCGCAAAGCCAGGGGCCGTGCCATCCACGAACTCGATGCCGCGCTCGCGCATGATGACGTCGGAGGCGGCGCCCAGCCAGATGCCGTTCACCGGGTTTGGGCCCACGGCGTACTTGATGGCCTCGATGACTTCGCAGGCGAAGAGCGCCGCCACGCCGGCGTCCATCGTGTTGCCCAGGTAGGGCAGCCACACGTCGTCGGCCGGGCGGGAGGGCAGCAGCAGCCGGGCCTCGCGCAGAATTTCGCGCAGGTCGCCCAGCGTCTGCATCTTCATGCCCGTGAAGCTGTAGATGACCGGCAGATAGTAGTTGGTGTCCGGAAAGCCCACCGGAAAGCTTTCGCCCTTGAGGGCGATGGCGTCCTGCAGCGCGGTCTCGGCCTGCACGACAAACTGTATCGCGCCGTCGATGGCGCTGGATGCGATCAGCTTAGACATCCATGCCCCTCCTGTCCTTCATGTCGTAGAGCTTGCGTTCGGCCTTGCGGTTGATGCCCAGCTTCTCGCGCTTCTCGGTGAGCATTTCCATGATGCGCTCCACGGCGGCCATGGGGTCCTCAATCGTGTGGAAGCTGGCGCCGAACTGCTCCCGGCAATCCTCGTGCAGGAACTGGGTGACCTTTTCGGAACCCGATGTGTAGAAGGGGTTGCCCAGCACGACGTCCACGCCGCTGGCCACAAAGTAGCAGCCGATGGCGATGGCCTTCTCGCTCATCCACTCGGGGGCCACGCCCACCGCCGGGATGCTGGACAGGTCGTCGCCCAGGCCGCCTTCGGCCACGATCTCCGTGGCGGCCTCCAGAATGCGGCAGTTGTCCACGCAGCTGCCCATGTGCAGCACCGGGGGCATGCCCACGGCCTCGCACACCTCGCGCAGGCCGTCGCCGCAGGCCTCCAGACCCAGCTCGGGGCGCAGCATGCCGGCCTTGCCCGCGGCGATGGCGGCGCAGCCGGTCTTGAGCACCAGCACGTTGCGCTTGAGCAGCTCACGGGCCAGCGTCGTCGTGTAATCATCGGTCTTCTTCTTGGCGTTGTTGCAGCCCACGATGCCCACGACGCCGTAGATGCGGCCCTGCATGATCGCGTCGTTGAGGGGGCGGAAGCTGGCGCGGTATTTGCCGCCCAGCATGTATTTGATGGCGTCCACCGAGAAGCCGGCCACAATGGGGTGCTTGTCCTTGGGAATTTGCACCTTGGCGGGGTCTCGCCGGGCGAAGTTGTCGATGGCGCGGCGGATGAGCGCCTTGGCGGAATCCAAAGGAGCATCCTCGTCGAAGTTGGCGTGGATGGCGCCCACGGTCTTGGCGATGTCGGTGGTGCTGATGATCTCGGTGTGATACTTGGCGGCGACCGAGGGCAGGCTGGGCATGCAGCACTGCACGTCGATGACCATCATTTCCACGGCTCCTGTGACGATGGCCAGCTCCTGCTGGAGAACGTTGCCGGCCACGGGCACGCCGTGGCGCATCAGGATCTCGTTGGCCGTGCAGCAGATGCCCGCCAGCGTAACGCCTTCGGCGCCGGCTTCCAGTGCGTAGGCCTTGATGTCCGGGGCCTGCACGGCTATGGCCAGCATCTCGGAAAGCGCCGGCTCGTGTCCATGGATCACGATGTTGACGGTCTTCTCATTGAGTACGCCCAGGTTGGCTGTGCTGCGCACCGGGGCCGGCGTGCCAAAGAGCACGTCGGACACGATGCTGGCTGCGCGGGAGCCGCCCCAGCCGTCGGCCAGCGACGTGCGGAAGGCGTGGGCCAGCAGGTTCTTGTAGTCGTGGTCCACACCCATCGTCGTGCGATGCATGGCTTCCACGCACATGCGGTCGATGCCCATGGGCTCCAGGTCCAGGTTTTTCCAGATGTTCTGGCGCTTGAGCGGGGCTAGCGACAGCGTCTGCAGATGCTCTTCCTGGTTGCTGAACTCGGCCAGCAGCCGGTTGGCCAGGTCCAGGGCGACCTCTTCCTTGGAGCGGCCCACTTCCTCTATGCCATAAAGCCGGGCGTTGTAGCGCAGGGCCCGTTCGTCCTTGATCTGGTAGCCGTGGCCCTCGCCCTGGGCGACCTTCTTGAGGCGCAGCACCAGGTGGCGGCCGTGGTCGCTGTGGGCGGCGGTGCCGCCGGTGACTTCCCTGAGGAAGTTGCGGGCCACAATGGTGTTCTCATCGGCGCCGCAGATGCCCCGGGGTGTGTTCTTGGTGATGCGGCACGGGCCCATGTGGCAGTTGCGGCAGCAGATGCCCGCTTTGCCGAAGCCGCACTGGGCCTTGAAGGTGTCGGCGCGATCATAGACGGTGTCCACGCAGTCGCACTGCGCTTTGAGCAGCATTTCCGCCGACGCCTGGTCGATGACCTTTCCTTTGAACTGTTCGATGTCGTTTGCCATGTTTTCTCCCCATCATTCCTTCATGGAACAAGTGTCGATTTGGTGAGGACTGTTTTGTTGTGGCTGCCGCGCAGCCTGCTCGGTCTTTTGTGCATAAAGGATTCCTCTTGCCTCCCTTAGCAAGGGAGGTGGCAGGCTGTAGGCCTGCCGGAGGGTTTCTACCGCGTCGGCGGGGCGAACCCCCAGTCGCTGCACGACAGCCCCCTTGCTAAGGGGGCCAGGACATACAATTCACTCCAGCAGCTTGTCCGCCAATCCCTGTATCTCCCGATACACCGGGTTTTCCGCCGGCAGCGTGACCAGCGGCCGGCCGGCGTCGGCGTAGTCGGCCACTTCGTCGTCGTTGGGCAGGCCCACGACGAGGTCTGCGCCGGTGCGCTGCTGAATCTCGGCGGCGCGCTCCGGCAGGCGGCCGTGGCGCACGCGGTTGATGACCAGCACCAGCTTGCCGTACTGTATGTTCATCTCTTTTGCCAGCCCGTGCAGGCGCACCAGCGTTTCCAGCCCGGCGTTGGAGTTGTCGCTGACCAGCGTCAGCACGTCCACCCGCTGCACGATGCGCCGGGACAGGTTTTCCAGCCCCGCCTCGTTGTCCAGCACCACCGCCGGGTATTGGCTGGAAATCTCAGCGATGACATTCTTGAGCACGTTGTTGGCGTAGCAGTAGCAACCGGCGCCCTCGGGGCGTCCCATGGCGATCAGGTCGAATCCGGTGGATTCCACGAGGCTTTCGGCGATCTTCAGGTGCAGCAGCTCCTGCTTGCTCACGCCGATCAGGCCGCCCTGCACTTCGGAGCGCACCTCCTCGCGGGCTCCGCCCACGGTGCGCTCGGCCTTCAGGCCCAGCGCCGCGTCCAGACAGCTGTTGGGGTCGGCGTCTATGGCCAGCACCGGCGTGCTGCCCCTGTCCACCAGGGCGCGCACCAGCAGGCTGCTGAGCGTCGTCTTGCCCACGCCGCCTTTGCCGGTCACGGCGATCAAGAAGCTCATGCGTTTCCCCCCACGAGTTGATCGGCGATGGCCTGGAACTGCGCCAGCAGGTCGCCCTGCAGCATGTCCAGCACGCTCACGCCGTCGCGGTCGGCGCCGCGCACGCTCTGGGAGTAGGGCAGGAAGGCCAACCATTGCGCGTCGGGCAGCGCCTGCCGCAGGAACTGCTCATCTTCGGGGCCGTTTACCTTGTTGGCGATGTACGCCAGACGCTTAATGCCCAGGTCGCCGGCCATGCGCCGCACGGTCAGCGCGCAGTCCACGGCCCGCTGGCCGGGCTCCACGACGACCAGCATCACATCCACGCCGCGGGCAGTGCCGCGGCCCAGGTGCTCGATGCCGGCCTCCATGTCCAGGATCAGCGTGTCGTCCTTGTACAGCACCAGGTCGGTGACCAGCGCCCGCAGGAAGGTGTTCTCCGGGCACGCGCAGCCGGAGCCGCCGCCCTTCACCGCGCCCAGCACCAGCAGCTTCACGCCGTTGTGCTCCGTGGCGTATTGGCCCGCCACGTCGGACACCTCGGGGTTGATCTTGAACACCTGGCCGTATTGGCTGACCCGCGCGCCGGTGCGCTCCTCGATCAGCGCGATCTGCTTGGAGATCGGCACGATGCTGGCCTGCTGTGCGTGGGGCACGCCCAGCGCGGAGGCCAGGTTGGCGTCGGGGTCGCTGTCCACAGCCAGAACATTGTGGCCGCGGCGGGCCAGTATCAGCGCCAGCGCCGCAGCCACAGTGGATTTGCCCACGCCGCCCTTGCCGGAAACGGCAATTTTCATTGATTTACCACTCTTTCTTAGAATGCGTATTTGGCCTTGAGCCGGGTCGTGAGTTCCTTGAGCAGCGTGAACACGCGCTCGGCGTCCTCGGTCTCCAGAGAACCTGTGCCGCAGGAGGGCGTCACCAGTGCCTGCTCGGTGATCAGCCTCTTGTCGATGCCCTTGTCGGCCAGGTTGTCCATGACCTTCTCCAGCTGCGCTTCCAGCGTCTCCACGGTTTGCTCGCGGATGACCTTGGACGTGGGCACCACGCCCCAGGCCAGCATGCCGCCGCCCTGCAGGTGGGCCTTCACGCTGTCGGCGTACATCGCGATCGTATCGCCATAGCCGAAGGCGTCAAAGTTCACGATGTCCACGCCGGCGTCTATGAGGATGGACCACTCGGTGTTGCCGCAGCAGTGGATGCCGGCCAGCGCGCCCTCGGCGTGCACAGCCTCGATGACCTCACCCAGGATGGCCACGACGTCCTCGCGCTTGACCGACACATAGGTGGAGCTGCCGAAGGCCGACAGGATGGGCTCGTCGATGAAGCAGATGATGTTCTCGGCGTAGGGCTTGAACTTCTGAATCTGCCAGCGGCACTTGGCGGCCAGGGCCTTTACGATGACATCGCGGAATTCCTCGTTGTAGTAGATCGCGCGCTTGTTCTCGTCCACAATCGTCAGCGCGAAGCTTGCGGGGCCGGTGGTCTGCACCTTGACCCAGGGCAGCTTGCCGCCCTTTTGCTTGAGGGCCTCTTCCAGTGCGTAGATGCCCTTGGAGAACTCCGGCGAGATCGCGGCGAACTCGAAGTCGCCGGTGCCCTCGTCGGGGTCGGTGGCCATCAGATAGCTTTCATAGAACGTGGCGAAGGCTTCGGAGTAGTCGCCGCTGGTGTCGATGAACATGCGGTGCTTGTCATAATCCAGCGTGGCGCAAGGGATGCCCTCGCTGTACTGCACTTCCATCTGCTCGTTCATGCCCAGGCGGGGCAGCTGGGGCCAGATGGGGCAATCCAGGCGGGCGAGGGACACGCTGGCGGCGTAGGCTGGGTCTTCAAAGGGCATGGAGCCGATGGCGGTGCCGAGAAATTTGGTTTTCATAGCGCGATCTCCTTCTGATTTTCTGATTACAGCGCGGCCACGGCCTGCTTGATGGCGGCGATGTGGCCGGGGGTCGTGCCGCAGCAGCCGCCGATGATGTTGGCGCCAACGGCCACCAGATCGCCGACCAGAGCGGCCATCATTTCTGGCGTCTCGGGGAAGGTGTCCACGCCGTTGACATTGACCGGCAGGCCGGCGTTGGCGTGCACGAGGATGGGAGCCTCGGGGAAGGCGGCGCGGATCTCGCGGACGATCTCGATCATGCGCTCGATGCCGTTGCCGCAGTTGGCACCGATGATGTCCGCGCCGGCTTCCAGCGCCGCTTCGGCGGCGGCCACGGGCGTCACGCCCATCATCGTGCGATAGTCGCCGCGGCGGGTCTTCTCAAAGGTGAACGTGCATATGATCTCCAGCTTCGTGTTTTCCTTGACGGCCTTGATGGCCTGCACGGCTTCGCCGATGTCGCTCATGGTTTCGATGCACACGGCGTCGGCGCCGCCGCGCTCCAGCGCCACAGCCTGCTCCTTGAAGGCGTTGTACAGCTCTTCCTCGGTGACCTCTTCGGTGACCAGCAGCTTGCCCGTGGGGCCGATGGAAGCGATGACCCAGTGGTCGTCGCCGGCGGCGGCGCGGCTGGCGCGGGCGGCGGCTTCGTTGAGCTCGCCCACCTGGTTTTCCAGACCGAAGCGGTCGAACTTGTAGCGGGTGCCGCCAAAGCTGTTGGTCTCCACCATGTCGGCGCCGGCTGCGATGTAGCGCGCGGCGATGTCCTTGACGTCGTCAAAGCGGGTCAGGCACCACTGCTCCGGGCATTCGCCGGCCTGCAGGCCCTTCTGATACAAAAAAGTGCCCCATGCGCCGTCGCTCACCAATACGCGTCCGGCCTTCACTGCGTCGGAAATTTTGCCTCTGGCCATTGCTCCATCCTCTTTTCTCAAAGTTATATATGGACATTTCATGGTTTCCCATTGCATTGTAGGGTATCAGCGCAATCTGTCACAATCGGTTTTTTTGCTCTTGATGTGCGTTTATTGCTCTTTACACAGGATGGTTAGGAGCAAATAACCAAAAAATGGGTTGGATGCAAAAATGCAGGACAGCAATAGAGGCCAGTACGAGAGCGGCGAAGATGACCCTTGGTTTACGCTGCCGGTGGCTTTTGGTATAATAAACAAATATTGAACCTATTGAGGTGTTCGTTTTTGCAAGGGATACCGGCGCTTCTGGCGCAGGCCGCGGCGCTGTTCGCAGGCGCAGGCTCGCCGCTGTATCTGGTGGGCGGCTGGCCGCGCAACCGGCTGCTGAACCTTCCCGGCGGCGATTTTGATGTGTGCTCCGCACTGCCTGGGCCCCAGGCGGCGGCGCTGTTTGCACAGACGCCGGGCGTGCGGGCAGTGGACCGCAGCACGGCGCTGGGCACGCTCAGTGTCGTTGGGCCGGGGTTTGAGGCTGAATACACAGCCTTTCGTGCCGAGAGCTATGGCCCCAGCGGCGCCCACCGGCCCGAAACCGTGACCTTCGGTGTGCCCATGGAGCAAGACGCGCTGCGCCGGGACTTCACCGTGAACGCGCTGTATTATGACATCGCCGCCGGGCAGCTGGCCGACCCGCTGGGCGGGCTGGCAGATTTGGAACGGCGCATTTTGCGAACCTGCCGGCCGCCGCAGCAGACCTTCGACGACGACGGGCTGCGGCTGATGCGCCTGGTGCGGCTGGGCGGCGAGCTGGGCTTCGCGCCCGAGGAGGGCACCTTTGCCGCCGCCCGTGATCGGGCGGCGTTGATCGGCGACATCGCGCCGGAGCGCATCCGCGGAGAGCTGGAGCGCCTGCTGCTGTGCGACGTGAAGTATCCCGGCAACGACCCCGGGGCCGTGCTGGGCGCGCTGCACGCGGTGGACGCGCTGGGATTACTCCAGCGCATTCTGCCGGAGCTGGACGCCTGCCGCGGCGTGGGCCAGCGCAGGGATTATCACGATTACGACGTGCTGGAGCACTGCCTGCACGCGTGTGCGGCGGCTCCTGCGCTTCTGGAACTGCGGCTGGCGGCGCTGCTGCACGACGTGGGCAAGCCAGCGGCGCTGGCCGCTGGTGGCCGCATGGTGGGCCACGACAAGCTGGGCGAGGAGCTGGCCCGGCAGGCGCTGGAGCGCTTGCGCTTCTCCAATGCCGTGATTTCCGAGGTCTGCGCGCTGGTGCGTGCACATATGGTGGACCTGGACAGCCGCATGGGTGCGGGCAAGCTGCGGTGGTTCTTCGTGGAGCTGGGCCGGGAGCGCACGCGCAAGCTCATGGACCTGCGCCGTGCCGACGTCAGCGGCAGCCGCGCGCAGCCGCCTTCGGCAGACCCGGCGGCCAAGTGGGCGGCGCTGCTGGAGCGCATGGAGCGCGAGGGCGTGCCGTGGACCCAGGCACAGCTGGACATCGATGGAGAAGCGCTGAGCGCGCTGGCCGGCGGCCCTTCGCCCCGGGTGGGCGCGCTCAAGCGGGCGCTGCACCGCCACGCGGCGCTGCGGCCCGCCGACAACAATCGCCGTCGGCTTATAAGCCTGGCGGAGCAACTGATCCGGCAATGGGACAAGGAGGGGAAAGTATGAGACTTTTGATACACGGCGGCACGGTGTTGCGGGAGGGCCGGCTGGAAAGAGCCGACGTCCTGTGCGAGGACGGCAGGATCGCCGGCATCGGCGGCATTGCCGAACATGCCCGATGCGACCAGCGGCTGGATGCCCAGGGCCTCACGGTGCTGCCGGGTTTCGTGGATGGACACATCCACGGTGCTGCCGACGGCCTCGCCGGCGATTTGGATGGCATCCGAGCCATGTCGGCCATGCTGGCCGCCCACGGTGTGACGGCCTTTCTGCCCACGCTGGCCTCCGAGACGCCCCAGGACACTCGCGAAGGCCTCCGGGCCATCGCAGCCGCCATGGCGGAGAACCTGCCCGGCGCGCAGGTGCTGGGCGCCCACATGGAGGGGCCCTTTCTGGCGGCCAACTGCAAGGGCGCCATGGACGAGCGCAACTTTCTGGCGCCCACCGTGGAGAATTGGAACCGCCTGACCGGCGACTGGGCCCCGGTCGTGCGCCGTATGACGCTGGACCCGGCCCAGCCAGGGGCATTGGATTTCATCGGGTGGCTCACGGCCCAAGGCGTGTCGGTCAGCATCGGCCACAGCGCGGCGGACGCCGCCACCGTGACAGCCGCGCTGGAAGCGGGGGCCTGTTCGGTCACCCATCTCTTTAACGCCATGCCTTCGCTGCACCACCGCAACCCCGGCGTCATCGGCGCGGCCCTCAGCGACCCCCGGGCGACGGTGGAACTGATCGCCGACTTTGTGCATGTGGACCCGGTGGCATTGAAGGTCGCCATGGCGGCCAAGGGAGCTGCCGGCGTTATGCTGGTCAGCGACGCGCTGCAGGCAGCCGGCATGCCCGACGGGGACTACGCTTTGGGCGGTGTGACCGTGTATGTGCGCGGCGGCGTGGCTCGCATCGCCGCGGGCAACCTGGCCGGCAGTACGCTGCTGCTGGACCGCGCCGTGCGCAATGTGACGTCGCTGGGCCTCAGCCTGCCCGACGCGGCGGCCATGGCGTCGGCGGTGCCGGCGCGGGTGTGCGGCGCGGCGGACAGGGGCCGCATCGCCGTGGGCCTGTATGCGGATTTCGCGCTGCTGGATGGGGATCTGCAGGTGGCCGCCACCGTGGTGGGCGGCGTGCCGGTGTACCGGCGAGAGGGAGCGCGGCTGTGACCGACACTGTGCTTCGAAGCATCTATACGTTCCTGACCAATGCCCGGGCCCAGCTGCCCGATGAGCTTTTGCTGCTGTTGCTTTTCACAGCGGCGATGCTGCAGGTGCTGCTGCCGCCGGTGCCCGGCGACGCTGTTTTGAGCGCTGCCGGCGTTATGAGCGCCCTCAGCGGCCCGGCCTTGGCAGCTCAATGCCTGCTATGCTACTGGTTGGGCACGGCCAGCGCGTGCATCCTGCTCTATGAGCTGGGCCGCGCCAAGGGCCCGGCGCTGCTGCGCAGCCGCCTGCTCACGCGGCTGTTGCCCGAACGGGCGCTGGCGCGGGCCGGAAGCATTTTGAAGCGTCGCGGCCATTGGGCGCTGCTGGGGGCCAAGTTCCTTCCCGGCGTCAATTGGCCCACGGTGCTGCTGGCCGGAGCCAGCAGAGCTCCGCGGCTGCGCAGCTACAGCGCCATGGCCGGGGCTTCGCTATTGCACAACGGCGCGCTGTTCCTGCTGGGGTACGCCTTCGGCGGCAGCTTTTGGGCTGTGGCTGCGGCGATGCGCTCTATGAGCGCCGTGGGCCTGCTGCTGCTGGCCGTGGGCCTGGGCGCGGCGGCGTGGGTTTATGGCTGCGTGCTGCGGCGTGCCCGCAGGGCGCAGGGAGGTTCCGATGAATGATTTGAAACGGCGTGTGTGCGCCGCAGCGCTGTCGGCGCTGCTGGCGGGGGCTTTGGCGGGGTGCGCCTCCTCCGACCCGCAGGCTTCCCCCACAGCCACCGCCACAGCCACCGCGCCGGCGGCGCCCCAGGTGACCGCCGCGCCGGGCAAGGTTGCGGCGCCCCAGGTGCATCGCTTCCACGGCTATGAGGCGCGCCTTAAGCCGGTCAAGGGCCCGCGGGCGCAGCTTTCCGAGCCCATCGCCGCGCAGCTTTTGCTGGATGCCAGCGTGACCCAGCGCCTGAATGTCCCCGACGCCGTGGCCAAGTTCGGCAACGACATCGAGGTTTATGATCCCAATTCCGACGCCAGCTATCACTTCCAGATCGCCTCCGACGGCCAGCTGCTGATGCGCGCCTCCGACGGCCACGTGTTCCGCATGCCGGAATACATCTACTACCTGCTGGAGCAGCGGCTGTGGGAGGTCGGCGGAACGCTCAAGGATGGTACGCTGACCTGGCAGCCCGAATCCGGCAGCACGGAGCTGCTGGAGACCGAGCTGCCCCGGCTCATCAAGACCGCGATGCTGCCGGCCTACGGCTACGCCATGGGCTATTTCTGCTCCTATAAAATCTATGGTCTGAATACGTCCAACAAGGATTCAATCAAGATCTATATGCTGCTGATGTACATGGGCTATGACATTGATGAGACCAAGGGCGCAGCCTTCCTGCCGGAGTTTTCCCACGTCAGCGCGGCATCGCTGACCTTCAAACGACTGCGGGGCAACACATGGCAGCTGGCCGAGCTGCGGTTGCCGGTAACGCCCAAGGAGGTCAACAAGGACACGACCTACGCCAGCGTGCGCAAGGTTCTGCCTTTTGAACACATGGACGCCTACGAGGCGGACATAAAGGATACTTCCGCTCTGACCAAGGACATCGTGCGCCAGGCCACCGAGTTCCTGCGGGAAAACGGCTTAACAGGGCTGAGTATAGGCGATTGAATTTGGAGGCTCATGTAGCATGAAGGAGTTGCAGCCTTTGGGTGTTCCCACACTCGATGAGGCGGAACGTATCCTGAAGGAAGCGGAACAACTGAACCCCGGAGCCTGGGTTGACCATTCAAGAAACGTTGCCCTGGGAGCGAGAATCATCGCCGGGAAGACCGGGGACATGGTTCCGGAACTGGCATATGTCCTGGGGCTTCTGCATGATATCGGCAGATGATTCGGGAAATTCGGGATGCGCCATGGGCTTGACGGGTATCGTTTTGCAAGTGAAAACGGTCATCCTATTCTAGCGAGAATTTGCCTAAGCCACATCGCGTTTACACATAACAACCGAATAGTCACTGTTGGCAATTGGGACGGTACGCAGGAGGAGCACCAATTTGTGATCGATACCTTATCGGCCACGGATGAAACGGATTATGATAGGTTAATCAGGCTTTGCGACTATTTTGCTGTGCCTACCGGGTTTTGCCTGATCGAAAAAAGGCTGGTGGACATGGCGTTGAGGGGCGGCCTGAACGAATATTCGATACCCAGATGGGAATCGACCTTTCAAACCAAACGATACTTCGAAGAAAAAATGGGAGTGTCGGTCTATGATGTTCTGCCAAATGTAAAGGAAAACACCTTTCGATCATGAGTTCATCCGTTGGGGTGTCATGAGAGGATTCACAAGAGCTAAGACAAAGGAACCCTGTCAAACATGAAAACTTTTCCCGCCGGCGACTATGACATCATCGTGACCGGGGCGGGCCACGCCGGCGTGGAAGCCGCGCTGGCCGCCGCCCGCCTGGGCCATAAAACGCTGCTGCTGACCATCAACCTGGATGGCCTGGCGCTGATGGCCTGCAACCCCGCCGTGGGCGGTACATCCAAGGGCCACCTGGTGCGCGAGGTGGACGCGCTGGGCGGCCAGATGGCGCTGTGCACCGATGAGACCTGCCTGCAGACCAAGCTGCTCAACACGTCCAAGGGCCCCGCCGTGCACAGTTTGCGCGCCCAGGCCGACAAGAAGGCCTATCAGCGGCGCATGAAGCAGGTCGTGGAGAGCACCGACAACCTTCATTTAAAACAGGGTGAAGTCGTGCGCATCGTGACCGAGGGCGGCCGCGTGGCCGCCGTGGAGTGCCGCGAGGGCGCGCGCTACGGCTGCCGGGCGCTGGTGCTGGCCACCGGCGTGTATCTCAAAGGCCGCGTCATCATCGGCGACCATACGACTTCCAGCGGGCCTTCGGGGCTGTTCCCCGCCGAATACTTGAGCGACAGCCTGCGGGAGCTGGGCTTGAGCCTGCGCCGCTTCAAGACCGGCACACCCGCCCGGGTGGACGGCCGCAGCCTGGATTACGCCGCCATGGCCCGCCAGGATGGCGACGCGTCCGCGCCGCCGTTCTCCTTTTTGACCGACCATGTGGATTGCCCCCAGCAGCCCTGCTGGCTGACCTATACCAACGATCAAACGCATACGATCATCCGGGAGAACTTACACCGCTCTCCGCTGTATAGCGGCGTCATAGAGGGTACCGGCCCGCGCTATTGCCCCAGCATAGAGGACAAGGTCGTGCGCTTTGCCGACAAGGCCGCCCACCAGGTGTTCATAGAGCCCGAGGGGCTGCACACGGCGGAGATGTATGTGCAGGGCATGTCCACATCGCTGCCGGTGGATGTGCAGATCGCCATGCTGCGCACGCTGCCGGGCCTCACCCGCATGGAGCTCATGCGACCGGGCTACGCCATCGAATATGACTGCCTGGACCCGCTGCAGCTGACCGCGTCGCTCATGGTCAAGGCCGTGTCGGGCCTGTTCACCGCCGGGCAGATCAACGGCACCTCGGGCTATGAGGAGGCCGCCGCCCAGGGCATCGTCGCCGGCATCAACGCCGCGCAGTATCTGCGAGAGCAGCCGCCGCTGGTGCTGGACCGCGCCCAGGGGTACATCGGCGTGCTCATAGACGACCTGGTGACCAAGGGCACCAATGAGCCCTACCGCATGATGACCAGCCGCGCCGAGCACCGCCTGGTGCTGCGCCAGGACAACGCCGACCTGCGCCTGACCGGGCTGGGCCGGCAGGTTGGGCTGGTCAGCGACCAGCGGTATGATCGCATGATGCGCAAGCGCGAGCAGACCGAGCGCATGACCGCCCATCTGCGCGACGCGGGTTTGCGGCCCTCGGCAGCGCTCTCGGACATCCTGCTGCGCGCCGGAGAGCAGCCCCCGGAGGGCACGGTGCGGCTGGCCGAGCTGCTCAAGCGCCCCGCCGTGCGCTATGCCGACCTGGCCTCGCTGGACGCCGAACGGCCCGATGTGGCTGCCGACGCGGTGGAGCAGGCCGAGATCGCCATCAAATATGAAGGCTACATCGCCCGCGAGAACCGCGAGATTGAACGCTTCCGCCGCATGGAGAGCCGCGCGCTGCCCACGGACATCGATTACGCCGTCATCACAGGCATCCGCAAGGAAGCCAGGCAGAAGTTGAACGCCATCCGCCCGGCCAACCTGGGCCAGGCGGGGCGCATCTCCGGCGTTTCCCCGGCGGACATCGCCGTGCTCATGGTGTGGCTGGAAAAATACCGGCCCGCACCCCGGCCAACTGGTCAAAGCACCCCTGAAGAGATGAAAAGCAAATAACCGACCGCCGATTCACTCGGCGGGAGGAAATATGAACAAAGAGCGGAAGTATAAAGAGACCCGCCCACAGGCGAAATACGTTTCTCAAAAAAATTGAATGAGTAGAGAAACTTAGAGATCGCCCGGCGACCTGCGCGACGGGCGATAGCGTGCAGTTATAACAAGACGTCTGAATCGCCAAGGCGCCACAGCGCCGCAGGCGAAAGGAGGGCAACACATGAAAACGTCTGACGGCATGAACTACGCCCCCAAAGGGGAGAACCGCCCGGTCGTGGGCCCCGGCGAATTCCCCTTCGCGGCGGTGGGGCTGGACCATGGGCACATCTACGGCATGTGCAACGGCCTCGTGGAGGCCGGCGGCCAGCTCAAGTGGGTGTATGACCCCGACCCGCAGAAGCTGGACCGCTTCTGCAAGGCCTTCCCCCAGGCGCGCCGGGCCAGAAGCGAGAATGAATTGCTGGATGACCCGCAAGTGCGCCTGGTGGCCGGCGCATGCGTGACCAGCGAGCGCTGCGCGCTGGGCCTGCGGGTTATGGAGGCCGGCAAGGATTACTTCACCGACAAAGCGCCGCTCACAACACTTGACCAGCTGGATGCCGCCCGCGCCGCGTGCCAAAAGACCGGCAGGAAATACGCCGTGTACTATGCCGAGCGGCTGCATTCCGAGGCGGGGGTGTTCACCGGCCGTCTCATCCAGCAGGGGGCCATCGGCCGCGTGCTGCAGGTGCTGGGCATGGGGCCGCACCGCCTGGGCGCTGCCGGGCGTCCGGATTGGTTCTTCCGCAAGGAGAAGTATGGCGGCATCCTGTGCGACATCGGCAGCCATCAGATCGAGCAGATTTTGTACTACACCGGCTCTCGCGACGCAACCGTGGTGCGCAGCCAGATCGCCAACTACAACCACCCGCAATACCCGGAACTGGACGACTTCGGCGACGCGATGCTCGTGACCGACACCGGCGCCACGGGCTATTTCCGCGTGGACTGGTTCACGCCCGACGGCCTGCAGATGTGGGGCGATGGGCGCAGCTTCATCTTGGGAACCGAAGGGTTCATCGAGCAGCGCAAATACATGAACATCGGCACAGAGGATGGCCCGGACCATGTGTTCCTGGCCAACGGCGAGGGCGAGACGCGCTTCGACGTGCACGGCAAGGTGGGCTACCCGTATTTCGGAGAGCTGATCCTGGACTGCCTGAACCGCACGGAAAACGCGATGACGCAGGAGCATGCTTTCAAGGCGGCGGAACTCAGCGTGCGCGCACAAATGAACGCGGCAATACTGACCGCGAAATAGTTACTGCTTGGTTGATAAAGGGCTGCCGCGTCAGTCGCATAATGGGATAATGATTTTATAGATTGAGGCCGAAGGTTTCCAAAGGGCGATCGGAAAGCCCTTTGGTCGCGCCCAATGGCGCGAAATCCTTCTGCTTCGTATATGCGTTATGTGCTCGGGAACAATTGGTCAATCAGCGTATCAATGAAGCGGTTCACCTGTTCGGAATCCGTCGGGTCGCACCCCGACGTCAGCGCGCCGACACCGCCCCGCAAAAACAGGACTTGCAGCGTGAAAATCAGGCTGTGGGTAAGCGCCAGCACGTGAGCCTCGTCGGCCTTGTCGCCGCAGGCCTCGCGAACCACGGGCACGTAGGCCCGAAGCGTCTGCGCGGTGTTGTCCCCCCCGCCGGGGGTGTGGATGTCGTGCAGGATGGACGCCCGGGAGATGCCGGGATTGTCCATCAAAAAACGCATGTTTGCCTTGACCAGGAACCGCAGCTTGTCCACGGGGGGCAGGTCCACGCTCCCGGCGAAGGCGTCAAAGCCATCGATGACCCGGCTTATGATCCTCTGTGTGCATAAGTCCAGCAGGTGCTCCTTGGTCTGAAAGTGGTAGTTGATCAGGCCCACGCCCACGCCGGCTCGGGCGGCGATGTCCCGGGTCGTCACCGGTTCGGTGCCGCCGTGTTCGCGGATCAACTGGGTCGTGGATTCGATGATCCTTTCCCTGGTCTCGGTATCCCGTTTGGTCATGGCTTCCCCTTGTGTGCGTTATTTGATGGCCACATGGGCCAGGCGGCCGATGATCACCTTGATGACGATGGCCGTGAGCATCACATACAGCGCCAGCCTGGCGTCAGCCAGCACCGGCACTTGCCAGCGGAACAGCTGTGTGAGGCCGGCCAGCAGCGCTAGGGCCCCCAGCGCATAACCGGCAATGGTCAGAGGGTGGGCTGGCGCCTTGGATGCGTAGGTGAAGATGGCGCCGGTGCTGCACATCACGAAGCCCGCGGCGGCCAGCACGATCACGGCCATGCGCGTGTCCCGGATGAACCATACGGCGTTGCCGGTCAGCCCCGCGTAGGCCGCGACGCATGCAATGATAGCGGAAATGATGTAGAGAGGCAATGTTTTGGACATGGGAGACTCCTTTCAAAATTTATACTGAACGATGTTCTGAACGTTGTTCAGTATAAAATAAATTCCTTCTCTCTGTCAATGCAGATTTGATACGGCAGCGGAAGCCGACCGACGGTTTATCCGGCGGGAGGAAACAGAAGGCAAGTGTGAGGGCGTTCAAGGACCCGCCATCAGGTGAAACGTCTCTGGTGAACAAAATATGAGTTCTGGAGACAAGTTATCGCTTGGCGACATGTGCGGCAAGCGATAACGAACAGGTAGGACAAGTCATCTAAATCGCCGATGATGCAACAGCAATCATCGGCGAATCAGTGCAATTGTCGGAACTGGCTCGGCGACATGCCGGCGATGGTCTTGAAGGTCTGGTTGAAGTAGCAGATGTTCTCAAAGCCGCATAGGGCTGCCGCCTGGGCGATTGTCATGTCCCTGTGCTCCAGCAGCAGGCGCTTGCAGTTGTTGATGCGTGTTGTGTTGATGTACCAGAAGGGCCGTACGTGCATCGCCTCTTTGAACAGCAGGCACAGGTGCCTGGGGGAGACGCCGGCCTGTTGTGCTAGCAATTCCAGCGTGAGCGGCTCCCCATAGTGCTGCTCAATGTAGTGCAGCACCGGCTCCAGGCGCTTGTAGCGGCTTTCTCGGGGCCGGTTTTTGCTGGCAGGCGCGTTCCAGTAGAGGCTTACAAGCAGATCATAGAGACGGCAGGAGATGTCCAGCTTCTGCGTGGGCCGCTGCTCCCTTAGCAGGCGCTCCAGCGCGCCGATGACCGACGCCGTGCGCTGTGGATCGGGCAGCTCGAAGGCGGCGGAGTGGTCGATCTCCAGATAGGACAGGATCGAAGCGGCGCTGCTGCCGCTGAAGGTGATCCAGTCCACCAACCAGGATTCCCCCGTGGGCTCGTACCGGTGGGGCTCGTGGGGATAAAGGATCATGGACATGTTCTCCCGCAGCGCAAAGCGGCGGGAACCGGCCTCCACCTCTCCCGCGCCCTGCAGGCAGCGAAAAAAGTGAAAGTAATCATAGCCGTTCTCCCGGGAGATGCTGCGCTGCTCCTGCCCCAAACCAATGCTGGTCACATAGAGAGGCAGAGACAGATCCCGGGCTTCCTGGGTATAGAACGCGGAAATGCGCTCAGGCATGGAGTTCCTCCGTCTGTGTCCGGATTGAGGACGAAACCATCGGTTTGCCGATCCATCCAGATTATAGAACCCTGCCGGCCAACTGCCAAGAAAAATATGCGAATATACCTAAATGTCGGTGAAAATCCAGCAATTGTTGGCCGAGCCGCGCTGCACTATAATGGGCCTGCTGGATACAGCAAACACTTAAAAAAGGAAAACGGAGGAATACCCATGGACAAGGTGCGTGTGGGCCTGATCGGCTGCGGCGGTATCGCCAACTATCATGTGAGCCACTTGATCCAAATGCCCGATGTGGAGATCGTGGCGGTGGCGGACCCTGTGGAGGAACGGCGGCTGGCCATGGCCCAAAAGACCGGCGCCAAGCGCCTCTATAAGAACCACACCGAGCTCTATGACGCCGAGGATGCCGGCGCGCTGGACGCTGTGTACATCTGCATAGAGCCCACCGCCCACACCGACACCGAGGAGCGCGCCATCGAAAAGGGCTGGAATTTCCTCGTGGAAAAGCCCATGACGCTAGACATCGCCAAGGCTGAGCGCATCGCCGCCGCCGTGCAGGCCAAGGGGCTGCTGACCCACGTGGGCTTCCAGGACCGCTATCTGGACGTCATCGAGCCCATCAAGGCCGAGCTGCCCAAGCACAAGACCGGCATCGTCTATGGCGCGTGGGTGGGCGGCATCCCCATGGTGTGGTGGTGGCTCAAGAAGTCCACGTGCGGCGGCCAGCTGGCCGAGCAAAACATCCACCTGGTGGACATGCTGCGCTATTTCTTCGGCGAGCCCAAGAGCGTGTACGCCACGTGCTCCCGCGGCATCGTGGAGCCCTTTGCCAAGGATGGCGTGGAGTACGACACCGACGACCATTCCACGTGCGTGATCACCTTTGACAACAGCGTCACAGCCACGCTGTTCTCCGGCTGTTACGCCGACTACAGCAAGACCGGCTTTGATCACAACGGCCTTACGATCATCACCCACGACATGACGATCGAATACAAGCTGCGCAATTCTACGAGCTTCATCACCGGCAAGGAGACCCACACTTGGAAGACCAAGGTGGATCAGGGCATGACGCTGGACCGCACGTTCATGGACGCCGTGAAGTCCGGCGACGGCAGCGCGATCCGCTCCCCCTATGGCGACGCGCTCAAGAGCCTCAAGCTGGCTCTGGCCGCCAACGAGTCCATGGAAACCGGAAAGGTTGTGCATTTCTGATGACGAAGATCCGCCTGAGCTCCTGCATCGAGATGATGTTCCCGGAGGTTCCTTTTGCCGAGCGCATCGCCCAAGCCGCCCAGGCCGGCTTTGCGGCGGTGGAGTTCTGGGGCTGGGAGGATAAGGACCTGCCTGCCATCGCCCGGGCCGCCCAGGCCGCCGGCATCCATGTGGCGGGCTGCTGCGTGGGCACCCGGGATGCCGGGCGCGCCGAGCGGTACGCCAAGGGCGCCATGCTGGTGGCCGATCACGCGACCCTCTATGCCGAGATCGTGCAGGAGACCATCCAGGCCGTGGCGCCGCTGGGTATCCGCACTTTGATCGCCACGACCGGCCAGGCGCTGGCCGGGGTGGACCGCCAAAGCCAGCAGGATGCCGTTGTGGCATGCCTGAAGGCTGCCGCGCCGGTGCTTGCGCGCAGCGACGTCACGCTGGTGCTGGAGCCGCTGAACATTCTGGTCAACCACCGCGGCTACTATCTGGACACATCCCGGCAGGCCTTTGAGATCCTGCGGCAGGTGGATTGCCCCAATGTGCGTCTGCTTTATGACATCTACCACCAGCAGATCACCGAGGGCAATCTGATCGACACGATCACCCAGAACATCGGCCTCATCGGGCACTTCCACCTGGCCGACGTGCCCGGACGCCATGAGCCGGGCACCGGGGAGATCAACTACCGCAGCGTGCTGGCGGCCATCGCCGCCACGGACTACGCGGGCTATGTGGGCTGCGAATACAGCCCCTCTGCCGGAAAGACCACGCTGGAGTCGGCGCAGCTTCTGCTGTCACTGACCAAAGAACTGAACGCTCGATAGAACCCATTCAAGCTTTGTTTGCGCCGGCGGACATATTCCGCCGGCGCTTCTTTTGTCGAAACGGGTTCTTTGGGGTTCCAATATTTGACTATGTTTTTCCGTGTCAATATAATGGGTTGGTGGCTCGGCCAGTAGATCGGCAACCCAAAGAAACAGCCGACGCCATGAAAGGAACCCATCATGATCGATCAAAAGCTCGACCAGGGTATATTGGCCTTTTTAAAGGAAAACCAGGACCGCATGTTCCGCGACATCGACGCGATGCTTTCCATCGACAGCGTCACCGGTGAGGCCGAGGAGGGCAAGCCGCTGGGCCGCGCCATCGACACGGCCATCGACCGCATGCTGGGCATCTGCGCGCGCTACGGCCTTAAGACCCGCAACATCGACGGCGTCATCGGCGAGGCCGTGTGGGGCGAGGGGGAAGGCAGCGTGGGCGTGCTGACCCATGTGGACATCGTGCCTGCCGGCGCAGGCTGGTCGCGGCCGCCCTTCGCGCTGACGGTGGAGGATGGCGTGATGTATGGCCGCGGCGTTATAGACGACAAGGGACCCGGTGTGGCGGCGCTCTACGCGCTGCTCGCGGCGCTGGCCGCGGGGGCCAAGATCAACAAGCGCATCGTGCTGCTGTTTGGCGGCGACGAGGAGAGCGGCATGCGCTGCCTCAAGCGCTATCTGCAGACCGAGGCTCCGCCGGATACGGCATTCTCACCGGACGCAGGCTTCCCGCTGATTCACTGTGAAAAGACCATCGCCCACGGCTCGCTGCTGGCGGGCTTGAGCGCGGACAGCGCGCTCAAGGCCATCGCCGGCGGCACCCGCGCCAACGTGGTGCCCAACCACGCCCAGGCGAGTTTGAGCGCCGTTCGGCCGGGCTTTGCGCCGCCGCCGGATGTGACGCTGCAGCCCGAAGGCGCGGGCTTCGCGCTGACGGCCAAGGGCGTGCAGGCCCACGGCAGCACGCCGGACAAGGGCCGCAACGCGATCTCGCTGCTGCTGCGCGCCCTTAAGGACGCGCTGCCCGAAGATGACCCGGCCATCGAACCGCTGGCTGGGCTGCATGAGCTGTGCGCGCCCTCCGACGGCAGCGGCCTGGGCATCGCGTGCCGCGACGACGCCTCCGGACCGCTGACGTTGAATCTGGGCGTCATCGGCGTCCAGGATGGCCGCATACGAGCCGATTGGGACATCCGCCACCCCGTCACCATCGATCCTGAGGAGAACCTGTATCAAACGCTGCCTGCGGCTGCCCAGGCCCATGGTTGGTCCACCGAGGTCACCGAGCACAAGGCGGGCATGTATCTGCCCGAGGACCACCCGCTGGTGTCCACGTTGATGGGCGTGTACAACGACCTGACAGGCTCCCAGGAGCGGCCTTTGGCCATCGGCGGCGGCACCTACGCGCGCATGCTGCCCTGCGCCGCGGCCTTCGGCATGCTCTTTGAAGGCGACGAGGAGACCGCCCACATGGCCGACGAGCGCGTCTCCGTGGAAACCTTCATGCAGGCCACGCGCATCTACGCCCACGCCCTGGCTCAGCTGGGAGCCTAGCCCTTCTTTCCCCGAATTCCCGAAAGAAGCTCCAGTCCCCCTTGCCGACGCGGATTCACTCCGCGAAGGCAACGGCACCCGAAAAAGAAACGTCACAAATACCCGCCCGCAGGCGTCCCAGCCTCCTAAAACACAGAGTATGGGGTTCAAAACTGAAAGGTCTTCTGCCGACGGTTATCGACAGAAGACAAACGGCATAATGAACAAGTCGTCCAAATCGCCGAGGCGCAACAGCGCCGATGGCGAAAGGCCGAAAAGCAAGCGTATCGCTTGCTTTCGGCCGCAATATATTGTAAGATGAGGTGTGCTTGCGGCCAAAAGCGCACGGGTCAACCCGGTTGACCCCAATTTTGCTTTTTCTTTTGGCATACTTGCTCATCCGCGGGCGTCCCCGCGCATATTGATATGGTTTTCAGGTGATATTAATGCCGATGCTGGATTTTAAATGCACGAAGTGCGGAACCAGGTTCGAAGAGCTGGTGTTTTCCTATAATAAGGACAGCGTGCGCTGCCCCGGCTGCAAGAGCGGCGATCTGACCCGCGTATACGAGGGCAAGTGCCTGGGCGGCGGGGGCAAGAGCCGCTCCGCCTCGTGTGAGGGTAAGAGTTGCTCGGGCTGTTCGGGCTGTTCCCATTGATTTGGTCGTCGAACCGGTTCGGAGGGTATCTGTTTGTTGGATGAAAAGATAGTCATAAACGGCGGCAAACGATTGGTCGGCGATGTGCAGGTCAGCGGCGGCAAGAATCCCGCTGTGGCCGTGCTGCCGGCCACATTGCTGTCCAACGATGTGTGCACGATCGAAAACCTGCCCATGATTGAGGACGTGCTCGTACTCAAGCAGATGCTGGAGTCGCTGGGCGCCAAGGTGGAGCTCTCGGAACGGGGCGCCATGCGCGTGGACCCGAGGCCGGTTCACAGCCACGTGGCGCCTGCTGATCTGGTGCGGCGCATGCGGGCCAGTTCCTACCTGATCGGCGCGTTGCTGGGGCGCTTTGGCCGTGCCGAGGTGGGCTTCCCCGGCGGCTGTGACATTGGGCAGCGGCCCATGGACCAGCATCTCAAGGGCTTCAAGGCCTTGGGCGCTACGGTCAACCTGGTGCGCGGCGTGTACGCGTGCTCCGCCGAAAAGCTTACGGGCAGCGAGATCTATCTGGACGTGGCCAGCGTAGGCGCCACGATCAACATCATGCTGGCAGCCGTAAAGGCCCAGGGCACCACGACCATCGTGAACGCCGCCCGCGAGCCCCACGTTGTGGACGTGGCCAGTTTTCTCAACGCCATGGGCGCGCGCGTCATGGGCGCCGGCACCGACACGATACGCATTCGCGGCGTGCAGACGTTGCACGGTTGTAATTATTCCATTCTTCCCGACCAGATCGAGACCGGCACATGGATGGCCATCGCCGCGGCCACCGGCGGCGACATCACGATCCACGGCTGCGTGCCCTACCACATGGAGGCCGTCAGCGCCAAGCTCGTGGAAATGGGCATGGAGGTGCTGGAAGGCGAGGATTATCTGCGGGTCATCGGCCACGGCAGGCCCCGGCCGGTCAACATCAAGACCCTCCCGTATCCCGGCTTCCCGACCGATTTGATGCAGATTTTTTGCGTGCTGTTGAGCGTGGCCTCCGGCGCATCGATGATCACCGAAACGCTTTTTGAATCCCGATTCCGTTTTATAGACGAAGTGCGGCGCATGGGCGCCCAGGTGCGCCTGGTGGATGACCGCGTGGCCATCATCGAGGGCTGCGACAGCCTGTGGGGTGCGCCCGTCACCGCCACGGACTTGCGCGCCGGCGCGGCGCTCATCGTGGCCGGCCTGATGTCCGACGGCACCACGACGATTTCCAACATCAAGTTCATCGACCGCGGTTACGAGCGCATCGACGAAAAGCTCAAGGAGCTGGGCGCTGACATCGCCCGTGTTTACGAATAAGCACTATCACCGATCCCAAACGCACTCCATGATGAAAGGAATCGCATGGACAGATCTTTTCTGCTGTCGGTCATCGTGCCGATGTACTTTGAGCAGGCCGTGGCGCGGGAGTGCTACCGGCGCCTGACCGCTGTGCTAGCAGGCCAGGGGTATGACTACGAGCTGCTCTTTGTCAACGATGGCTCCACCGACGAAACGCTGGACATCCTCAAGAACCTGGCCGCCAAGGATGAGCGCGTGCGGGTATTGAGCTTCAGCCGCAACTTTGGCCATCAGGTGGCCGTGACCGCCGGCGTGGAACATGCCCGCGGCGACGCGCTGGTCATCATCGACGCCGACCTGCAGGACCCGCCTGAGCTGATCCCCGATATGGTGGCGCTGTGGCTGCAGGGCTGGGAGGTCGTGTATGCCAAGCGTAAAAAGCGCAAGGGCGAGAGCGCCTTCAAGCTGCTGACCGCTAAGATGTTTTACAGGGTTCTGGGCTCGCTCACCGATATCGATATTCCCGCCGACACCGGCGACTTCCGCCTGATCGACCGCAAGGTCGCCGACGCCTTTTTACGGATGCCCGAGCGCAGCCGCTTCATCCGCGGCATGATGGCGTGGCTGGGCTTTAAGCAGACCCCCATCGAATACGAGCGCGACGAGCGTTTCGCCGGGGAGACCAAATATCCGCTCAAGAAGATGCTCAGGCTGGCATCCAACGGCATTCTTTCTTTCTCCACGCAGCCGCTGCGGCTGGTGCTGCAGTTGGGCGTCGTGGCCATCGTCATCAGCTTCTGCCTGTTGGTCTACGCCATCATAGCCAAGGCCATAGGGGTTGCTGATGTCGGCTGGACCAGCCTTATGGTCACCGTGACGTTCCTGGGTGGCGTGCAGTTGGTCAGCATCGGCGTGCTGGGCCAATACATTGCCCGCATGTTTGAGGAAAGCAAGGCCCGGCCGCTGTATGTGATCAGCGAAACGGTGAATATGGACACCCGGGCTGTGCGGGATAGCGGCGCAGCAAGCGACGCTCTATGAGCAAAGTCGGTCGCCGTCGATAGACGGTGATGGATGTATCTCGGAGGTTTCGTCGAAACGACGCTTCCTTTGCGGAACGCCTTGACGCAACCGGGAGCGCGGCGATACCATGGCGTCAGCCGGACGCATATTGCCCTGCCCTTTGGCGCTGTTATCTTTTTTTGCTATAAATCCATCCGCAAAAATCTGCCTGACACCATCCAATGAAAACCTGCCACCGCAGGAAGGAAAGGACCTTCATGAAGGAATCCGATTTGATGTCCCTGAAACTGGACGAATTGAAGCAATTGGCCCGCGAGAAGGGCGTGCATGGCGCGACGGCCCTGCGCAAGCAGGCGCTCATCGACGCGCTGCTGGCGTTGCCGGGGGAGAGCGCGCCGGCTGCCGCGCCGGCGGAGAAGCCCACGGCCATCGAGCCGCCGGATCAGGTGGCTCCCGCTCAAGCTCCCGTGCGGGCTGCCCGAGGGCAGCAGCGCCGCGCCGAACCCCGCCGGGCCATACAGCATGAGGCAGAGGTCATCCCCGAGCCGGTGATGCCGGCCCCAGAGCCCCGCCGTTATGACGACGAGGACGACGCGCCACAGCAGGCGGCGCCGCCCCCAGCGCAGGACAGCGCCGAGGAGATCGCCAAGCTGGAGGCGGAGTCTGCCCAGAATGAGGCCGCTCAAGAGGAGACGGAAGCACCCGCCCCCGAGGCGCCCAGCGCCCAGCGCACTACCGGCTATGCCTATAAACCCCGCAGAACCTATAACAACGCCCAGGGCAACAACTTCCAGGGCCAGAGCTTCCAGCCCAACCGGCGCAACAACGCTCAGGGCAACAACAACGCCCGCAGCAGCAGCGGCTACAACAACCAGTACGCCAACAATCGCAGCGGGCAGAACGCCGGCCAGGGCTATGAGCGCCAGAACAACCAGAACGGCTCTTACGGCAATCAGAACAACAATAACAATAACCAGCAAAATAACTATAATCAGCAAAACAACAACTATAATCAGAGCAACTACAACCAGGGCCAGAGCGGCGACGAAGGCGGCCGCCCGCGCCGCAACCAGGGCCGCGGCTATGACAATGACCTGGGCACCAGCAACCCCGCCGTGCCCGACCTGCTCAACAACGGCGAGTGCGGCGAGGCAGAGGGCATTCTGGACATCCAGCAGGACGGCTATGGGTTCCTGCGGGCCATGAGCGCCGATCAGAAGGACGTCTACGTGTCCATCGCTCAGATCCGCCGCTTCAGCCTGCGCCAGGGCGACCACGTGCGCGGCAAGACTCGCCCCGAGCGCGACGGCGAACGCTATCTGGCCATGCTCTATATCACCAGCGTCAACGGCGAATCGCCGGACGTGGCCTCCCAGCGCAAGCACTTCGACAGCCTGACACCGATCTTCCCCGAGGAGCGGCTGACGCTGGAGCGCCTGGACATGCCCGGTGACCTGGCCATTCGACTGATCGATTGGGTATCGCCCATCGGCAAGGGCCAGCGCGGCCTCATCGTGTCACCGCCCAAGGCCGGCAAAACCACGCTGCTTAAAAAGATCGCCAACAGCATCACCGCCAACAACCCCGATGTCAAGCTGATCATCCTGCTGATCGACGAGCGCCCCGAGGAAGTCACCGACATGCAGCGCTCCACCGCCGGAGAGGTCGTATTCAGCACCTTCGACGAGCGCCCGGAGAACCACTGCCGCGTGGCGGAGATCGTCATCGAGCGCGCCAAGCGCATGGTAGAGTTGGGCCATGACGTCGTGATCCTGCTGGATTCCATCACGCGTTTGAGCCGCGCCTACAACATCACCGTGCCGCCGTCGGGCCGGTCGCTGTCCGGTGGTCTGGACCCAGGCGCGCTCTACAAGCCCAAGCGGTTCTTCGGCGCCGCCCGCAACATCGAGGAGCGCGGCAGCCTTACGATCATCGCCACGGCCCTGGTGGACACCGGCAGCCGCATGGATGACATGATCTATGAGGAGTTCAAGGGCACCGGCAACATGGAGATCCACCTGGACCGCAACCTGCAGGAGCGCCGCGTGTTCCCGGCGCTGGACCTGTACCGCTCGGGCACCCGCCGCGAAGAGAAGCTCTTAAGCCAGAAGGAGATCGAGGCCATCTGGGCCGTGCGCAAGCTGCTCTCCGGCAAGCAGGACAACGCCACCGAGCTGCTCATCGACATGATGGCCCGCACCGCCAACAACGCCGAGTTCCTCGTGCGGCTGGGCGACTGGATCAAGCTCATGGAGAAACAAGGCTACCAGGTCATCAATAAATAATCGGATGCCATTTCCATGAATATGAAAGAAGCCCGAGATGGGCTTCTTTCTTTGTCTTGCAGTTCATAGATCAGAGAACCTTTTCCATGTAGTCCTTGAGTGCCTGAACGTTTTCAAAGTGCAAGTCCTTGGCCATTTTGTTTGCCGTCCCAGCGGCAACCATTTCGCCTGCCGCGTGGAAATCCAGCTTGCATGTTCTGTACTTCCCGTCGTTTCCAACGCCTGCATAGAGATTGCTGCCTTTTTTGCAGGGAACCATGTTGAAGTGCTTGAGCAGTCGCCTAAAGTCGCCTTGCGTAAATCGTATCGGCATAAATCACAAGCCCAAAGCTTTCCTTAAGGCTGTTTCATCCATTCCGCAACGGATTAGTTTCAACATATAGGCCTGCTTCATAGGACTGTCAACGCGGCTGTACAAGTCGATTTGATCAAGATAGATTTCCGTATATTCCAGAGCGGTTTTGATTAAGTCTACTATTGCCTCTTCTCTTGACTTGCCTTCTCCATAGACCGGCAACTCGTTCACTGCGATTGTAACAACATTGTCCAACTCTTCATCCACGGTTTCTTCGATGGTGAATTTCATGTTGTCCAACATGGCCGATACCATAGGTGTGCTGAGCAATGAGACAATCTCGTTCGACGTCTGGTTTCTAGTAATAACCTCCAGGCCTTTTGATGCCTGGTGAAAGTAGTCTGAGAACTTCGACTTGGCAGTCGAAACAGGAACTTCTGCAATGGCAGCCATTTGTGTTTCCCCTCTCCCTGGGTCTCCTTTTTGCCGTGTAATGCTTATCCGCTTCATCGGCACACCTCATTATATAATTCTATGAAATGCATAGTCAAGATAGTCAACATAGTCGTCCTAGTCTTCGTGGTCAGGCCTGTCTTTCAGTTATGCCAGATTCATTCCCACTTTATGCGCTTAACGTTACAGCCCACCATACAGAGTGCTATAATGGGATGGGTAGAATGCAAAAGCAGGAGGCAGCCATGGCATCGGAGCACGGCAGCGACATCGGCAACCTGTATGACGTGTTGGTCAATTACCAGCAGGGTAGGGAACTGGAACTAAGCTACTTGAGCGGCCGCTGGGCGGACCACGAGCAGTGGCGGTCCATCGCCCGCGCCAAGATGTCCGAGCTCATGGGCTATTTCCCCCAGCCGGCGCCGCTGGACGCTCAGACCCTTTCGGTGACCCAGGCCGAGGGCTACGCGCGCCACGAGGTGCAATTCAACACCGCCAAGGGCGTGCGGGTGGCAGGCTCGCTGCTGGTGCCCTCGCAGGGGAAGGGCCCATTCCCCGCGGTCGTGGCGCTGCATGACCACAGCGGGTTCTATTACCATGGCCGCGAGAAGATGCTGGACGAGGACGCCGCGCCGGGCATTCTGCTCGATTTCCAGCGGGAGTGCTACGAGGGGCGGCCGTGGGCGTCGGAACTGGCCCGGCGGGGCTATGTCGTGCTGGCCATCGACAGCGTCTATTTCGGTACCCGGCGCATAGACCTGAGCACCGTGCCGCCGGACATCTTCCGGCGCATCGGTGCGGGCACGCTGGAAGGCCTTGCGCCGGGCAGCGACGACTACATCCGGGCGTACAATCATATCTGCATCAGCTTCGAGCCGCTGGTCATGCGCCATTTCCTGATGGCGGGAACCACATGGCCGGGCATGATGTATCACGACGACCGCCGAAGCGTGGACTATCTCTTAAGCCGACCGGAGGTGGACGGCGCGCGCATCGGCTGCTGCGGCCTGTCGCTGGGCGGCATCCGCTCGGTGCACCTGGCCGGGCTGGATGGCAGGATCAAGGCATCCGTGGCCGCAGGGTGGATGCCCACTGCGCAATCCATGCTGCCCAACCATGCCAAGCAGCACACCTATATGCTCTACACCCCGCTGCAGACCGCCTATCTCGACTTTCCGGACATCGCAAGCCTGACCGCGCCCAACGCGCTGTTCATACAGCAGTGCGCGCAGGATCACCTGTATCCTCTGCAGGGCATGCGGGATGCCAGCGCCAAGCTGGAGAAGATCTACGGTGTACTGGGGATACCTGAGAAATACAGGAGCGCGTTCTATGACAACGGCCACCAGTTCAACCTGGCCATGCAGGAGGATGCTTTTGAATGGCTGGATCGGTGGCTTAAATAGAGGCTAAGAGAAGGGATTTCGCGCCTGTGGGCGCGACCTGCGCATTGCCTCGCCGACATCCAGTCGGTGAGTGCGGCAAAGCCGCACAAGGCGATGCTGGGCTGCGCGCCATCCAGGCGCAAAGGCCAAAGGGCTTTCCGGTCGCCCTTTGGAAATAATCATGCCAGGCGGGCACCATAAAAAACGAAAACAAGGTAGAATGGGAGAACGGCGACAAGTTCGACCAAGGTTGCTCAAAAGAGCGGTTTGGAAATTGAGATTGCCTCTGCGTTGAACCACGGATTGTCCAGCCGAAAGGCAAAAGG
>JAEYPH010000059.1 GCA_023410875.1 Bacillota bacterium
AACCGTCACGGCTGTAGGCTAAGACCTGAATAGACCTTAAGCTAGCCGCAAAGAAAAAGCGGCTTTCTTTGCTGTACCTGTAAATCAAGCACAGCTACGGGTTTTCACAGCAAACCTTCGGCACCAAATTGGTTGGATGATTATGAAATGAGATTTGGGATTAACTACGGACGATAGAATACTGTAGATTCAGCGGAAAATGCTCCGCTGTGACGCCGGGCAGGTTGGCGTTGATGTACTCGGTCAGCGTGGCCATGCCGGGCTCCTCGGAAGCGCCGTGGCTCACGCGCAGCAGCGGCATGCCCTCGTCCACGGCCCAGGCGATGTCCCGCCAATATCCGCAGCCGTCGTCGCACACGATGGCTGCGTCGCAGCCCATGGCGCGGAACACGTCGGGGTTGCACATGCAGCCGGTGCCGACGCCCAGCCGGCGCACAGTCTGGCCGGATTCGCCATAGAACTGCACCGCCGGCTCGCCCAGTGCCGCCACGCGGCGGGCCACGTCGCCGGCCAAATCACCGGCGCTCACGGCGGGGACGTCGAAGGCCAGCTGGTAGCCGTTGGCCCCGGTGGCCGCCGCCGCTGTTTCTATGCCCAGGAAGCGCGCCAGCGCCCACGGGATGCCTACAGCGGGGAAGCGGTCCCACACGTCGTGGTTGCGCATCAGCACGATGCCGTTTCGCTCCAGCAGCGCGCGCTTGCGCCGGGCGGTGGCCTGCCGAGGCGCGCTTTCGGTGCCGGCGTCCAGCGTCTCCACTTCGTTGGCGTGTATCCAGAACGTGGGCTCGTGGGTCATCAGCAGGTCGTATCCGCCGTCCACAGCCGCCTGCACGGCGTCCATCGTGCTCATCCATGTGACCAGCACGCGGCGGATGTCCCGCTCGGGGTCGCCCATCAGGATGCGGTCCACGGTCCGGTTGCGGTCCACCCAATTTGCCTGGCAGAGAAAGTGCTCCAAGATATCCTTGGCTCTCATGATACCTCCTGGCGCGGCTGTGCCGCGTTCATCGGGCAAGGGCGCGCGCTTACGCCCCAATATAGCATCCTTGCCAGCTTAGTTCAATACGCGAGCGCCGGGCATCTTGCATCCCGGTGCGGACGGCGATATACTCAGCCTATTCCGAGGAGAAGGCCAACGCCGGATGGAGGATATATGCAAAGCATACTGCTGGAAGCGCCGACCGGTGGCGAGATCACGACAAATGAATTGCATGAGTCGCTGGAGGCCATGCTCTCGGGCCGGCGGCTCAAGCGCGTGCTGCTGATACCGCCGGACCTGACGCGCATGCATTCCCGCGCCGGCGAGATCACCGCGTGGCTGTATCACCGGCTGAGCGGCGATTGCCGTGTGGACATTCTTCCGGCGCTGGGCAGCCACGCCGCCATGACGCCGGAGGAGCTCTCGGCGATGTTCGGAGAGGACATCCCGCTGCGGGCCTACATCGTGCACGATTGGCGCAAGAACCTGAAAGCCGTGGGCACGGTGCCCGGCGAATATGTTCGAGAGATTTCCGGCGGACGGCTGAGCTACGACATCGACGCCCAGGTCAACCGCGTTCTTTTCGACGGCTATGACCTGATCGTGTCGGTGGGGCAGGTGGTGCCCCACGAGGTGGCCGGTATGGCCAACCACGCCAAGAACATCTTCGTGGGTGTTGGCGGCATCGATATGATCAACCGTACCCACTTCCTGGGCGCCGTGTGCGGCATGGAGAGCGCGTTGGGCAACGACCACGCGCCGGTGCGGCGGGTGTTCGACTATGCCGCCCAGCGGTTCCTAAGCGCGCTGCCCATCGTGTACGCCTTGACGGTCATCCGCCAGCAGGGCGGGCGGGATTGCATCAAGGGCTTGTATCTGGGCGACCAGCGCGACGCCTTCGAGGCCGCCGTGGCCTGCAGCCGCCGGGAGAACATCAACTGGCTGGACAAGCCTCTAACGACCTGCGTGTGCCGCATGGAGCCCGAGGAGTTCCGCAGCTTCTGGCTTTCCAACAAGGCCATCTACCGCACGCGCATGGCCATGGCTGACGGCGGCCGGCTGATTGTGCTGGCCCCGGCGGTGGATAAGTTTGGCGAGGACCCGGGCATGGACGCGCTTCTGCGCAAATATGGTTATCATGGCACCGACGCCACACTCCGGGCCGTGAACGAGAACGGCGACCTGGGCCAGAACCTGTCGGCGGCGGCCCACTTAATCCACGGCTCCTCCGAGGGGCGCTTCCGGGTGCTATATGCCGCGCCCAAGCTGGGGCGCAAGGCCGTGGAGGCCGCGGGCTATGAGTACATGGACTATGACGAGGCCCTGGCGCTCTATGGCAATTTGAATGAGGGGTACAACCGCGTGGGCGGCGAGGAGGTGTATTACATCTCCAACCCGGCTCTGGGGCTGTGGAGGACGAAGTGACGGAGGGAACCGGGATGGATGAGATCACGAGCTTGTTTGATCTGAACGAGACGATCGCACGGGATATTTTCACAGGGAAAAGCCACCCGTGGGAGGCATTGCCGGAGATTACGGCGTTTATCCTGGCGTTGGCGGAACGCCTGCCGGAGGACTATGAGCGCATCGGGGACGACATATGGGCCGGGAAGGGCGCGCGTATCGCGCCGTCGGCTTCCATCACCGGCCCGGCCATCCTGGGCCGCGGCTGCGAGATCAGGCATTGCGCGTTCATCCGCGGCAGCGTCATCCTCGGCGATGGCGCCATCGTGGGGAATTCCACCGAGCTTAAGAACGCGATCCTGTTCAATGGCGTGCAGGTGCCGCATTTCAACTATGTGGGGGACTCCATTTTGGGCCACAAGGCGCACTTGGGTGCGGGCGTAATCCTTTCCAACGTGCGTTCGGACGGTGCCGCTGTTCGTACAAAGCTGCCCGACGGCGCCACTGTGACGACCGGACTGAGGAAGTTCGGCGCCATGGTGGGGGACCATGCCGAGGTGGGGTGCAACTCCGTCATCAACCCCGGCACGGTGCTGGGGCGCGGCTGCACGGTCTATCCGCTTACGATGGCCCGCGGGTATGTGCCGGCGGGAACCATTTTAAAGAACACCGGGGAGCTTGTGGAGAGAAAGCCGAAGCCGTGAAGAACAGGCGCAAGAGCATTGGGGTGTAATGCGATGGAGAAATACACGAGAGAGGAACTGGATGAAGTGCTGCGGATTGTTTCATCCGCGATCGGCAGATGTGAGAAAACACAGCCAAAATTTGCGGAAGGAACCTCTCAGCACACGCTCCTTAAGAACAGGATAAAGGCACTGTGCATCTCAAAATCGTTGCTAACTGATGAGACCGGTGCGGATGAATACACGAAAGAAGAATTGCAGGAAGCACTGAGGCCAGTATCCTCCATTATCAGCAAATGCGAAAAAGCGCAGCGGAAATTCGTGCAGGGCAGCGCGCATCATACCCGATTCCAGAACATGATAAAGGCAATGTATGTTTCGAAATCATTAATAACAGATGAGATTGACAAAAGAGGCTAGAGTCCAGCCTCAGCGCCGCAGGCAAAAACAGTTATACGACCATTTGCCCCATCATGTACCCCACGAACAGATAGAACATCATCAGCAGCATAAGGCAGGTCAGCACCATATCCACCCACCGCTTGCGCGTTACGGCGGCCAGCGCCAGCAGCAGCGGCACCGCGCCCATGGCATAGCGGTGGAAGCTTAGCAGCCACGAGGGCGACAGCATCACCAGCACATACACGACCAGATAGCACGCCATGGAGGCCCGCAGACGGCGCGTGAGCGCCGGCAGAGCCGCTAGCAGCGCGATCATGCCCACCAGCTGCGGAATCCATAGGAAGGCCCGGGTGTTGTCCGGCTGGCCGGAGCCGGCCAGCGCGCAGCGGAAGGTCGTCAGCACCGTCTGCCAGAAGGGCTGCATCTGCTGGGACCAGTGCTCCTTCTGTATCTGCAGGAACATCAGCGGGTCGCCGTAGGCGATGTAGTTGACCAGAAGATAGATGGCCAGGCCCAGCGGAAAGAGGAACACCCACGGCGCGCGCCGGGCAAAGGCCCGCCAGAAGTCCTTCGTGCGCAGCAGATTCGGCTGGCGCAATGCGCCCAGCTGATCCAGCAGCTCCACGAGGAAGGGCGCCGCCAGCAGCACGCCCAGGTTGCGCGTGAGCGCCGCCAGCAGCCCGGTTGCACCGGCCAGGGCCCAGCGGCCCCGGCGCATGGCATACAGGCTGGCCGCGCTTAACAGCAGGAAAAGGCTTTCGGTGTAGGCTGCGCCCAGGAACACCGCCGCCGGGAACACCAGCAGATAGCGCACCGCCCGGCGCCCCTCGTCCGGCCCATGGTCCATCTCGGCCAGGCGGTAGATCACATAGCACGCGCCCACCAGACAGCCCCAGGAAATCAGCGTTGCCGCAGTGATCTCTGCGCCGGGCAGCCACTTGAGCAGCGCGATCAGCGCCGGATACAGCGGGTAGAACACGATGAACCAATGCTGTTCGCCGCCGTTGACGCTCAGGTCCGACGTGTAGCCGTAGCGGGCGATGTCCAAATAGTGGGGGCCGTCCCACTGGCTCCAGGTGGCCTCAAAGCCGGTGCTGTACTCCGGGCCGAGTTGCGAGCGCAGCGCCCAGGCGATCAACGCCAGCGCCGCGCGGCTGCCGATGGCCGCAGCGGCGCACCACAGCAGCGTCCGCCGGGGCTGCGCCGGGGGGATATCCAGCGCCGGAGCGCGGGGGGCAAAACACGCGCGCACGGCAAACACCACCGCGGCCAAAAGCGATGCGGCGGAGCACACTTGCAGCAGGGAACCCAAGTAATCCAGCAGCGTCAAAATAATTCTCCGGGGGAGAAAGAATGGATCTGTTAAACCGGCGTATCCAGCCATGGGGGGCGGGTGTACAGGTCTATGGGCAGCACATGGACCACGCCCAGCGCTTCCAACTGCGGGCACAGGTCGCGCCGGGCCATCGTGCATTCCACCGGCACGCCCAGCAGCGCCGCCGCGTCAGCCACGATGCGCCCGCCCTCCAGCACGAGAGCGGCGGTGGTCTCGCCCATCAGGTTGGTGTTATTGACAAGCGCGTCGATGCGCACGCGACCGCGGGCTTCCATGTCCCGCGCCAGCGCCGCGAGGTCCTGCGCCGTGGCGCTCAAAGGCCGCTGGGCGTTGGCCACGCAGCGTACCCACGGCTTCGCGGCGGAAAGCTCCCGGTGATAGCGCCCCAGCGCCGTGGCGCCGGCGGGGTCGCCGCCCACATCCAGCACCACCGTGTCATAGGCCCCGGTGAACACCGCGCCCACCTGGGCCGGCAGCGCCGGGATGTCCACCGTGGTGCCTACGAACAGTGGCGCGATCAGCTCCACGCCGGCGCGGCGCAGCAGCTCGCCCTGCTCACCGGAGCGGAAAAAGGGGTTCACGATGTCCAGGTCCACCAGCGCCACCCGCTGCCCCTGAGCGGCGGCATTCAGCGCCACGTTCAGCGAAAGCTCGGTCTTGCCGCTGCCGTAGTGGCCCAGATGCACATAGAACGCGCTCACCGGCGTGCCGAATGGCTGCCGCGGCCAGCCCACATGGCCCGCGCCCGGCCGTAAAGTGTCCTAACGCTATCGCCCAGCGCGCCCACGCCTTCCTCGATGGCGCGCCAGCGCCGCCGGGTCAGCTCTCTCTGGTCCGGATGGGTCAGGTAGAAGGCCTGGTCCACTGCAAAGATCGCCACGGCGATGATGATCGCCCATACCAACAGGCCTTGGCCCGAGGCAGCGGAATCGCCTTCGGTGGCACCCCGCAGGCGGTCCATCCACGGGGCCAGGTGCTCCTGGGTGAAGAACTGCGAAAAGAACTTCACGATATCCAGTTCCTTCAGCTTGTCCAGGTATTCCAGTATCGCGTTCATGTCAATCCCTCCATTGGCGGATGACCGCCTCGGCGGCCTTCATGCCGTCCACGGCGGCGGAAAGGATGCCTCCGGCGTAGCCCGCGCCTTCGCCGGCGGGGTACAGCCCGTCGATGCCCTCGGCCTGCCCGTCGTCGCGGCGGGGCATGCGCACCGGCGACGACGTGCGGGATTCCACGGCGGTCAGCACCGCGTCGTGCAGCGCGAAACCGATCAATTGCCGGTCGAGGGCCTTGAAGCTGGCGCGGATGGCGTCGTTGAGCGTTTTGGGCAGTATGCTGTTGAGGTCCGCGGGCACGGCCGCCGGGCGCACCGTGGGCGTCACCGCGCCGAAGGCCCGGCTGGCCCTGCCGGCCACGTAGTCTTCCAGCCTTTGGGCCGGGGCCGTCCAGCCGCCGCCCAGGCCGTATGCCGCTTCTTCGATGCGCCGCTGCAGCGCGATGCCCGCCAGCGGCCCCTCGCCCAGCTCCTCGGGGCGGATGCCCGCCACCACGGCGCTGTTGGCGTTGTGGCCGGCCCGGGCATACAGGCTCATGCCGTTGACAGCCAGGCGACCGGCCTCCGACGAGGCGTTCACGACGCTGCCGCCGGGGCACATGCAGAAGCTGTACACAGGCCGGCCCAGCGTCTGGGCGCTCACATGGTAGTCGGCGGCCCCCAACCGGGGGATCACGCCGCCATATACGGCGCGGTTGACAAGCTTCTGAGGGTGCTCGATGCGAAAGCCCACGGCGAAGGGCTTGGCCTGCAGGATCAACCCGCCGCGGTGCAGCGCCTCCACGGTGTCGCGGGCGCTATGTCCGATGGCCAGCACCGCCGCCGGGGTCTCGATGCGCTCCCGCGCGCCCACCAGCGCGTGCAGCCGGCCGTCGGGGGCGTCCAGGCCTTCCAGCGCCCAGCCGAAGCGGTATTCACCGCCCAGCTTCTCAATTTCGACGCGCAGAGAGGGCAGAATGTTCCACAGCTTGTCGGTACCCACGTGGGCCCGGGCGCTGTAGAGAATCTCCTGCGGCGCTCCGTGGGCCACAAGGGCGCGCAAAGCCACAGCGCAGCGCGGGTCCTTGATGCGGGTGACCAGCTTGCCGTCGGAGAATGCGCCGGCGCCGCCCTCGCCGAACTGTACATTGCTGTGCTCATTGAGCGAGCCGCCGCCAAAGAAAGCGTTCACATCGGCGCGGCGCTGCTGCACCGGTTGGCCGCGCTCCACGACGATGGGGCGCATGCCCGCCCGGGCCAGCACCCACGCGGCAAACAGGCCCGCCGGCCCCGCGCCCACGACCACCGGCCGTGACCGGCCGGAGAAGGCCGAGGGCAGAGGCAGCTCCCACACCGGCGGCGCGTATGGCTCGGCCTTGCTGCCGGCGGCCTGCAAGGCGGCAGCTTCGTCGGCCACCTCCACGGCCAGCACATAGGCCAGGCGGATGGCGCCGCGATGGCGGGCATCCACGGCCTCGCGCAGGATGTCCAGCGAAAGGATGTCCTCGGGCCGAACGCCCAACTGCCGCGCCGACGCTTCGCGCAGCGCTTCCTGCGGCGCGTCCACGCCGATTCGGATGTCGCTTAACTTTATCATCTATACTCCGGGTTGTTCTTCTGAAGATAAACGTATTGATCTGTTCATACGATCGTATTATACCCCATTTAGCGGTCCAATTGAAACGGTAAGGATTGGGGGTGTTATGATCGGCACAAAAGTGTTATGAATGATTGCTCTGAATTTGCGATTATACTATAATAACAAAATGGCAATCCTTTGATTGCCGGTGGGCAAAGGAGCGCGGATGGCTTTTTTCAAACGCAATGCCTTTGTGCTTACGCTGGTGCTGCTGCTGGCGCTGGCCGCAGCGGCGCTGGCATGGGAAGCGCACCCGGCGGACCCTGGCGACGGCTTTCGCAACGAACCGGCGGGGCAGGAGCTCGTGCAGACATGGCCGCAGGCCCAGGGCCTGAGCCGCTACGCGCTGGCACTGGCGCTGCACCCTGAGCAAAAGACGCTGACCGGCACGCTGGACTTCACCTATGTGAACGCCGAGGACCGCCCCATGGGCGAGCTGCACTTCCTGCTGTACGCCAACAGCCACCGCCGCCAGCAGTACGGCATCTTCCAGGCCGATGAGCTGAGCAACGCCTACCCCAATGGCTTTTCCAGCGGCTCCACGGACATCCGAGCCGTGACCATCGCCGGCGCGGACACCGCCTGGACGGTCACCGGGGAGCAGGAGCAGGTGCTGCGGGTGCAGCTTGGGGGGCCGGTGCCCCCCGGCGGCACGGCGCAGGTGCGCATTGAGTACCAGGTGACCATCCCCAACTGCTACGGCCGCTTCGGCTACGGCGAGCACACGATGTCGCTGGTCAACTGCTACCCGGTGCTCTCGGTATACGAGGACGGCCAGTGGCACGACTACCCCTACTATCCCGTGGGGGATCCGTTCTTCAGCGAGGTTGCCGATTATGAGGCCACCATCACCGCGCCCCGGGCATACACGCTGGCGGCCACCGGTGTGCTGACGCGGGAGAATGCCGGGCAGGACAGCCTGTGGCGCGTGCAAGCCCCCGCCCGGCGGGATTTCGGCTTTGTGGCCAGCGATCTCTTTGCCGTGCGCCAGGGCACGGTGGATGGTGTCACCGTGCGCAGCTATTACCTGCGCGACCAGCGCGGCGGCTACGGCGGCGCATTTGGGAACGGCGCCCCCGCTGGCGACGGTGGCGCATTGGAGACGGCCATGGACAGCCTGGAGCTGTTCGGCAAGACCTTCGGGCCCTACCCCTACGGGGAGTATGCCGTCGTGCAGAGCGACTTCTTCATCGGTGGCATGGAATACCCCGGCATGGTGCTCATAGACGCCACGCTGTATCACAACAGCCTGGCCAACGATGTGGTGCGAGACATCGTCGTGAGCCACGAGACCGCTCACCAGTGGTGGTATGGCGTCGTAGGCGGCGACGAGGTGCAAGACCCGTGGCTGGACGAGGGGCTCACCGAGTTCTCCACGCAGCTGTTCTTTGAGTTGGAGCGGCCGGAGCGGTTCAATCGGCTGTATCAGCGGCAGATGGACTACATGCTGGCCCATCGCCGCGACGCCCAGGAGCAGGTACGCACCTTGGGGGAGCCCCAGCCCTCGGTCACGCTGCCGACCCATGACTTCTCCGACGGCCTGGATTACTCGGCCTGGGTGTATGACCGCGCGGCGGGCATCCTGAGGGAGCTGCGCAGGGAGATCGGCGACGAGGCGTTCTTCGGCGCACTGCGCGAGTATTATGCCCAACGCCGCCTGGCTGTGGCCACCGCGAAGGACCTGATCAGCGCCTTTGAGCGCGTAAGCGGGCAGAATCTGGCCGACTGGTTCGCCCAACGGCAAAACAGGGCAGAATAGTACAGCGACATAGAGATACGAAGGAGAAATCCCTTGGCAAGACTGGGACACGATCATCGCCGGCGCTATGTGCGCCCGCAGCCGCGGCTGCGCGGCATGCCGGTGGCCTTTGGCCCGCGGCCCACGCCGCTGTACGGCGGCACGCCCCAGCTTTCTCTGCGGGTCCGCCGAAGGCCGCTGCCGCTGGGCGCGCTGGCGCTCATCGTGGCTGTAGCCGCCGTGCTCACGGCGGCCACGCTGGGCATCGTGGCGCTGGCCTCGGCGCCCAAGCCCGTGGCGGCGTCGCAGGTGCTCTTCGATGGCCGCGCCATTGGCATAGTGGCCGACGAGAGCCAGGCCGAGGACGCGCTGTCGGCGCTGACCGACGATCTGAAGACGACTTATGGCATGGACATCGCCGCTCTGCCGCCGCTTACCTTCCAGAAGGTGCGCTGCGATCCGCAGTTGGTTTGCACCAAGGAGCAGATCGCCCGGGCCATCAAGGCCAATCTGGATGTCAAGGTGCTCTCGGCGGTCGTCGTGGTGAACGACCGGCCGGCGGTGGCGCTGCACACCCAGACCGAGGCGCAGCAGGCGCTGGACGCCGTGCTGGCCTTCTATCAGGACGCCCCGGCCAGCCGCAACCGCACCAATATCGGTTTCGTGGAGAACGTCGCTGTACAGCAAATGCCCATGGACTATAGCCTCGTGTGCGACGTTGAGACCGCCGTGCGCACGCTCTCAGTGGGAGCCGATGTGGAGGATAACATCGTGGAGGCTCAGAAGGGCGACAGCCTTTCCCGCATCGCCAAGCGCGAAGGCCTCAAGGTCAGCGACTTGCGCCGCGCCAACCCCGGCCTGGCCGGCACCGACATCATACAGCCCGGCGACCGCATCAACGCCATCAAGCCCACGATGTGGGTCAACGTGCGCTTCACTGAGACCGTCAGCCGCAAGGAGTCCTTGCCCTTCGAGACCGTGGAGCAGCCCGATGACACGCTGTTCACGTCTCAGAAGAGCGTGAAGCAGGAGGGCAAGAAAGGCACCCGCGAGGTTGTGGCCCGCGTTACCTACATCAGCGGCATGGAGGCCGGTAAAGAAATCTTAAGCGAAACGGTGACCGAGCCGGCGCAGGACCGCATCGTGCTGCGCGGCACCAAGAAGGTGCCCACCAATGTGGATGGCGGCACCGGCGGTGCGACCGCGGGCAGCGGCTTCTCCTTGCCGCTCACGAGCTACCGGCTCACGTCCACATTCAAAAAGCGCACGTTGATGGGCGTGACCCGTTGGCATTACGGCATAGACCTGGCTGCGCCTACCGGCACGCCGATCTATGCCTCCAAGGCCGGCACGGTGAGCTTCTCGGGTTCGGCGTCGGGCTATGGCTTGCTGGTGAAGCTGAACCACGGAAGCGGCGTGGAGACCCGCTACGGCCACTGTTCCAAGCTGCTGGTCAAGAAGGGGCAGCAGGTCAAAAAAGGCCAGATCATCGCGCTGGTGGGCAGCACCGGCCGCAGCACCGGGCCGCACCTGCACTTCGAGATTCGCATCAACGGCAAGGCCGTCAACCCGGAAAACTATGTAAAGGTGAAACACTGAAACTGCAATAAAGAAGCGGCCCTGCGATGGGCCGCTTCTTTATTGCAGTTGGTTCTGCTGGTGCTCCGAATCCTCGTGGAGCTTCTGGCGAAGGTTTTCCAACGCCTGTTCTTTGTGCTCCATGGATTGGCGCAGTTCCGCCCGTATGGCGTCGTCGTCGGTCTGCTGCACCAGCGCCTCGTCGGCCTTCAGGTTCATCAGCGTGCGCTGTTGGTTGTTCTTCACATCCTGTGTGGTCTTGTGGCGGTTGTCCGGCTTGCTTTTCATGTCGGCACGCTCCTTTGCTTGATGCCCCTAGTGTGCCAAATGCGCGAATGATTATGTTGTGGGTCACAGGAGCTGGCTGGGGTGGCGGCTGAAGAAATCCACCCGCGGCTCCAGGAACGTAAGCGCATGGTTCTCAGGGTCCTTCATAAACGCGTAGACCGGTTCAAAGATGCACTCCCAGCTCCAGAAATCCGCGCCCAGGCCCAGGTACTCCCGGGCCATTTCTGTGCCGTCCGGCGCGAAGGGGTGCATCAGCGCGATGGCTGTGCGCACGCCGTGGAAACCGTCGATCAGCGTCTGGCGGCGCAGCGCGTCGTCGCCGCCGGCATCCGCCATGCGCATGCGCTCCGCCCAGCGCTTGTTGATGGAGCGGATGTAGGTGTCCATCAGGCTTATGACCTGGTGCAGCTCGCAGCGGGCCATCAGGCGTTCGTATTCCAGGATGCACGCCTTGGCTTCCTCCAGCACGTCCTCGCTGACCGTTCCGACCGGCGCGCGGCCTTCGAAATAACGCTGGGCGGTGTAGAAACACGAGCGGATGGCCCGGTTGAGCACGTTGGTCAGCAGGTTGCCCTCCTTGAGCGCGGGGTCGGCCTGGTTGGGGTCGGCGGCGGGGTTCAGAGGCTTGGGCTTGAAGCCCACGCTGCGGATGCCCAACCCCAGCCCCAGGAAGTGCATGCGCAGCTGCTCGGGCGTGTAATGCTCCAGCAGCTGCGCGGCGGTGGGCGGCTTGACAGCGCCGCTGCTGCTGGCCTTCTTGTCCAGGAACAGCAGGTGGTTGTTGACGATCAGGTTGGTCAACTGCAGCGCGCCATCCGGCGGGTCGGCCAGAGGCTCGGGCCCCTGCTGGGCCAGGAACATCGCCGCCTGCGCCGGGCCGTAGAAGTACACGTTGTCCTGGCCGATGAATTGATACACGCCGGCATCTTTGGAGCACCACCATCTGCGCCAATCCTCAGGGGCTTGCCCCAACTGCTCCAGCGCGGCCATCGTGAAGGACATGGGCGCCCACAGCGATTCCGGCCACACCCATACGGTCAGCCCTTCCAGCCCCTCGAAGGCCGGCGCGGCCACGCCCCAGGGGATGTTGCCGGTCAGGCGGAAGGGCACCAGCGTCTTACCCGTGCGAAAGCGGATGCCCGCGGCGGCCATCATCTCGCAGGCCACCTCCCGCAGGTCCAGGCGCTGGAACACCAGCGCCACGGAGGTTTTGCCTGCTTCGTCCATCAGCCCGTGGGGCGGCAGCCGGTCGCGGATGCCGTGGTAGTCCTCCAGCCGGTCCCTCTTTATGTACACCGCCGGCTTCTCCAGAAATTCCGCCATGCTCCGCACGGCGAAGGGGCGGCTGGTGGGCCTGGCCTCAAAATCGCGCAGCCACTGTTCCAGCAGGCCATAGAAGGCGTCCAGCCGGAAATACCAGTTTACGACGTCCCGCATTTCCGGCGTTTCGCCGCTCAGCGTGCTGCGCGGATGGATGAGCTCCGACGGCAGGTAGGAGTGCCCCAGCGAGCATTCGTCGGCATATCCAAACTCCGACGTGCAGCCGTCGATGGGGCACCTTCCCACGACCTGCCGGCCATTGAGGAACACGCCGCGCCGCGCGTCGTAGAACTGCGACGTCGTGAGCTTGACCAGATGCCCGTGCTCATACAGACCCTTCAGGAATTCGTCGGTCATCCGCCGGTGCAGCTCACCCGAACGGCCCAGCGCCGACGCGCCGTACAGGTCCAGGCTGATGCGGTAGTCGTCCAGCACGTCATTCTGCCGCTTATGATAATGGGCGACATACTCTTCCAATGTGCCTTGGAACTGCCCCTGCTCCGTAAGCCTGCGCCAGCTCTCCAGAATCGGGGAACCGTAGCAGTCGGTGCCGGACACGAACAGTACATTGTCCGTGCCGATGCGGTCCCGCAAAAAGCGCGCGTAACAGTCGGCGGGCACAAAAACCCCGCCGATGTGCCCCAGGTGCAGGTCCTTGTTGCCGTAGGGCATCCCAGCTGTCACAACCGCCCGCTGGGGGAAGGATGGCCGCTCGGTGACGTCCTTGTCAGTCTTCATGCCATTGCTCCTTTTTACATTGATCATAGGGAAAAAGAAAAAGCCCCCGTCCCAGGACAAGCCTGGGGACGAGAGCCATTGCTCCGTGATACCACCCCAATTTGCCGACGCCTCGCGGCGACAGCCTCCCCATGTACGCCGCCGGCCACAGCCCGCGGGATACACCGGCACGGTAACGGGTGCTCCCGTTGCAGCCTACCCCTGCTTGCGCAGGCTCGGTGCACCGCTCTGAGGCCTGTTCGATCCGCTTCACCCTGCCCGTTCTCAGCACCGGGGCTCTCTGTAAGGAGACGACGGGTCTACTATCCCTCTTCCTGGCGTTTGCTTGATATGTTGTTCCGTATTATATGCGCCGGACGACGGAATGTAAAGCAGTCTTCGACCGGCTCATGGTTACTTCTGTCGGTTCTGATGTTCCGCTTCGTCGCGGATTTCGCTGCGCAGGCCTTCCAGCGCCTGCTCCCGGCGGGCGTTCTTGGCGGCCAGGTCGTCGCGCAGCTCGGGGTCGTCGGTCTCGGCGATCATGTCCTCGGCGTCGCGTATGTTCTGTATCGTGTGGTCGATGTTGTGCTGTATCCGCTCTACGTTGTTGCGGCGGTCATCGGGATTGGGTTTCATCGTGCATGCTCCTTTGCCGTTTTGGCATAGCATGCCGCGGGTAACCGACAGTTATGCGATGCATGCATTCGGATAAATAATAGCGAATGCTTTGATAGTTCGCTGTGGCTTATCACTTGCACTTGCTATAAACACTTGTTAGGTATAAGTAGTATATATTACTGTAGCGAAAATAAATTCATCAATAACAATGTGCACGTAGATTTGACTTCCAGTATATACAACCACATATCTATAAACTTCTTCTTGGACCACTGTCCAATCAAGAAAAATATGTCCTTTACTGGTATGACTTTGGTCAACGTCTCCGCAGAACACTACAATATATATATTATCGTAGATGCGTGATCCAACTTCCGGTAATAAATAATTTGAAATATCCATTGCCGAATGATAATAGTCTTTAGTATCGGTGTCTAGTATGGGCGCATATGTATAGTAAATGCTATCTGTAACCCAATTATTTATTTCAGATTGGTAAGCTTCGCTTACCTCAAAGACAGCATGGCTCCTTGCTAATTTCTCTAGAACTCGTTCCAATCTATGACTTTCAAAAACGAATACGGATGTTTGCTTATCACTGCTGATAAGCTTGCCTTTAGCAAATTCGTCTATCTCATTTTTTGCGCATTGATAAATTCTACTGTATTTACTCTTTCGATCATTATCAAATGAGTAATATTTATTATCTTTTTCTTCTAGCACCTTAATTAGGAACCACGAATAAAGCTCATCGGTGGAAAAAGAATTATTGCATTTCTTACATGCGGGTACTAGAGAAAGCTCTCTAGGATACGGCTTCCTGAGGAAAACTTTTGATGGAGTATGTTCTCTAGTGTCTGCCAAAAGCCCACAATATATGCAATAGCTTGCATGATGAGAACCAAGAGTTATTCTATGCCTAAGTCTATCATCGCCTAGATATGGTCTATATCTCATATAAACCACCACCTTGCTTATAAGCTTTTTCTTAATAGCAACTCAATTTTAGACCTCGGCCTCGATGCGGTGCTCATCATCCTCTGCTAAAGTCCGGCGCAGGCGGTTGGGGTCTATCTTGCGCAGCGCACCGTCATAAAGCAGGCTGAGGGCTGCCACGCGGCCCACAGCAGCACCCAACTGCAGCTGCAGGCTCAGGTTCTCTGCCGGGGTGTGCTCATCCGTGGCCATCAGCAGGTTTTCCACGTCTCGGCACAGCAGCGTGCCTAGCGGCGTGGTCTGCGCGCTGCCGCCGGCCTTGTGGGCAAGCACCACGGCGTCCTCGATGGAGCCGGGCTCCATGGGCACCGCCGTGCGGCAGCGCAGTGCCCGGGGCCGGTCCACCAGCAGCGGCCGGTGGGCAAAATGAATCAGATAGCAGTTTTCATAGCCGGGCACGTTGCGCTGCAAAAAGCCGATGGCGGCGTGGGCGTGCTCGCGGCACAGCGCTTCGGCGGCGGCCTGCTCAAAGGCTGTGGCCGCCGGGCGCAGGCCGGGGGCTGCGGCATTGAGAACGGCAGTGCCGCCCCGGGGGCACGGGATCAGCTGTGGATAGCTCATGGGCGTGGGCAGCTCCTCGCAGGCCTGCTCGCTGCGGAAGCGGTCGGCATACTGGCGCAGCGCTTCGCCATCGAACACGCCGGGTGTGCGGGTGTCGATGCCGCCGATGCGGGCCAGCAGCGTAAGCGATGGCTCGCGGTTCTCATCGAAGGGGCAGCCCCGCAGCCGCGCCAATGCGCTGTCTTCGGTGGCGTCTACGAAGCAATAGGCGCCCAGCTTGGCCCGCCCGGCCGGTGTGGCCAGCGAGATGCCCTTGATTCGGGGACCCTTGCCGGTCAGCTTGACGGTGCGGGCGCGCCACAGGGTGTCCACGCGGGCGCGGCTCAGCAGGCCGGCCAGGTGGGCGGCCATGTCCTCGGGCTCCACGATGGAGCGGCCCCACGCCCGCCGGGAGAAGGCGCGGACACCCTCCATAGCGGCCGAAGCGCTCTCGCCCGACCAGTGGTTTAAAAGCCCCAGTGCGAAGTCGCCGCCGGGGCATGGGCCGTCATCCACGAGCAGCGTGCGGGCATTGTGTTCCGACGCCTGCAGCGCCGCCGCCACGCCTGCGGCTCCAGCTCCCACGATGATGATGTCGTAATCCTTCTCCTGCACGGCCCGTCCCTCAATGCGCTTGTCCTATCATTATAATCGCTTGGAGCATGGCCTTCAATACAGAGGGAGGCAGCCGCGTTATTTCCAGGGCTGGGCGAAAACGGAAGTCTCCTCTTGTGGGAAGAGCGGTTTGTGATATACTCCATACGTATCATGTCATTGATTCGCCTTTGCGGCAATGGAGGGGAATGTGGACAACCGGCGACTGCTTTGGCATAGAGTGACTGCCTCATTGCTTTTGGTTCTTCAGCTTGCGGTCATGATATACTTCGGCGCCAGCAAGCGCTTCCTGCATGTGGATGAGTGGTTCACGTATACGCTGTCCAATGGCCATTTCAAGCCATTCCTTCATTCCAACAACGACCTTTTCAATACAAAGCTGGACAGGGAGTACTTTCTGGACAATACGACGGTGCAAGGCGATGAGCGGTTCTCCTATGATTCGGTGTATTACAACGTGATGAAGGATATCCATCCGCCGCTTTATTTTGTCTTGATGCATACGGTTTCGTCTTTTGTTTTGGACAGCGAATCCAAGTGGATTGGAATCGGGCTGAACCTTGTCTTCTTTATACTGAACAATCTCATGCTATACCTGATTGCGCGCCGCCTGCTGGGCAACCGATGGTTGGCGCTGATTCCCTGTGCGCTGTGGGGCTTCAGCGCCGGGGCCATCAGTTCTGTCATATTCATCCGCATGTATGAGATGCTGACCTTTTCGGTGCTGGCCAGCGTATATATATACCTTGGCATCCGGGATGGCAAGCCCACCCGATCACAGCTGCTCCAGCTGTCCGGCGTCCATCTGCTTGGGTTTTTGACACAGTATTATTTCATCATCTTCGCGTTCTTTCTGCTGGCCGCTTACGCTGCACCGCTGCTCAGGAAACGGCAATTTAAGGCGGTCCTCCTCCACACCGCAGCCGCAGCCGCAGGGCTGCTGGCCGGCGTCCTGGTATTTCCCAGCTCCTTGCTGCAGATATCCAGGAGCGGTCGGGGTAAGGAAGCTTTTGCCAATTTTTTGGATCTCAATGGATACCTCAAAGACATTCAAACGAATTTCAACGTGTTGAGCAAAGAGATGTTTCACGGCTCCCTTGCTGTCTTGCTGGCCATACTCGCCGTGCTGTTGCTCGGTTTTTATGGGTACCGCTTCATGAAAAACAGGTCTTTCACGCAGAACGGCAAGGCCGCGCCGGCTGCTCACGACATGCGTTGGGCGCTGGTCGCGGTTCCTGTTCTGTGCTACATCCTGATGGTCGCCAAGATCGCCCCGTACAAAGCGGACCGGTACATCTTCTGCGTGTTTCCGCTGGCCATGCTGCTGTTCTTCCTGTTGGCCCGGCATGCGATGGGCCTGCTCATCAAGAACCAAAAGCTGATCTGCGGGGTCGTGATGGGATTGTTTTTGGTGCTTACGGCGCTTTCCTATCCCAATGACATATCCTATCTGTATTTGAAAAACAAAAGCGCCGCTGAGGTTCAGGCCTATGAGCGGGAGTATGGCAAATACGATTGCTATTATCTCTTCAAAGACCATCAGGTTATCAGCCAGCTTATGCTGGGCTCCAGGCAGATGGTGCTCCACGAACACGCCGTGATCCTCAGCCTGGAGGACGGCGTAACCCAACTGGATGAGATGCTCAACAAGGGCGATAGCGGGCCGGTTGTGCTTTACATCGGCCAATATAAACGCTGGAACGCCAAGGACGTTTTGCAGCAGATTCTGGCGCAGACACCATATGATGAGGCGGTGAAAATTCTTGATGCGGGCGAAGGGACCGCGACGGAAGGATACCTTTTGCGCTGAGGATGGCCGCTCCGCCATGGGCAGAAGGCATATCGCCCTGTGCAGGATGGATTGTGCCCTGCGCTTGGCCTGCGGCGGTTTGTACAAGCGGGCAAAATATGATATTCTAAGCCTCGTTTGATAAATAGCAAGGAGTGAATACTCGTTATGTTGACGCCCGAACAAATCGACGCGCTGGTGGCAAGCGAGCTGGACCGGCTGGACATCACCCTGAGCGCCAAGCCGCTGGTGTTTGGCGGCCTGGCCATGGAGCATTACGGCCTGCGTGAGCACGGCCATGACATCGATCTGCTCATCGGGGCTGACGAGCTTTCGGCGCTGTGGGCGCGCTTTCCCGAAGCGCGCAAGGACATGTGGGGAGACCTGGGCCTGCTGGTGGATGGCGTGGAGATGTTCCGCAGCGTCTATCGGCTGGACGCCGGGTTCTTCGGCGTGGGAGCTGTGGAATATGCCCATTGCCGGGTGATGAGCGCCGACCGGCTGCTGGCGATGAAATGGTTCGCCCAGGGCAGCACGCCCAAGAATGACCGCGATCTGGAGCTGCTCAAGGAGCACTTCTTCCGCAGCCAGAACCCGGCGTGGGAAGCCTTCATGCAGGGCCGTGTGCCGCGCTATCTGGCCGCGCCCAACGGCACCCTGCTGGGCGCGCAGATCGACGAGTGAGCACGCCAGCAAGTTAAACAAGCATGAACTGATACCATCGGAGGAATACATGAAACTCGGCATCGTAGGCCTGCCCAACGTCGGCAAGAGCACGCTGTTCAACGCCATCACCCGCGCCGGCGCGCAGGCCGCCAACTATCCCTTTTGCACGATAGAGCCCAACGTCGGCGTCGTGGACGTGCCCGACCACCGCCTGGACGAGCTGGCTAAAATCTACAACCCCAAGAAGATCACCCCCGCCGTCGTGGAGTTCGTGGACATAGCGGGCCTGGTGCGCGGCGCCAGCCGCGGCGAGGGCCTGGGAAACCAGTTCCTGGCCCACATCCGCGAGGTGGATGCCATTGTGCAGGTCGTGCGCTGCTTTGACGACACCAATGTGACCCACGTGGACGGCTCGGTGAACCCCGAGCGCGACGCCGAGACCATCGGCCTGGAGCTGATCTTCGCCGACATGCAGACGGTGGAGAAGCGCATCGCCCGCACGGGCAAGGCCGCCAAATCCGGCGACAAAAAGCTGCTGGCCGAGGCCGAGACGCTGCAGCAGATCAACGCGGCGCTGGAGCGCGGCGTGCCCGCTCGCCGCCAGGACTTAAGCGAAGACGGCCGGGCGCTGGCGGCGGAGATGTGCCTGCTGACATTAAAGCCGGTGATCTATGCCGCCAACATCGCCGAGGACGACCTGAGCAAGCCAGAGGACAGCCTGCCCCGGGTGGTGGCCCTCAAGCGCATTGCCTTAGCCGAGGGCGCCGAGGTCATCGTCGTAAGCGCCCGCATAGAGGAGGAGATCGCCTCCATGGACGATGAGGAGGGCGCGCTGTTCCTGCAGGAGCTGGGCCTTGCGGAATCGGGGCTCAACCGGCTGATCAAAAAGAGCTACGAACTGCTGGGGCTCATGAGCTATCTGACCGCCGGCGAGAAGGAAGTGCGCGCCTGGACGATACCGCGGGGCACCAAAGCCCCCCAGGCTGCGGGCGTTATCCATTCGGACTTTGAGCGCGGCTTCATCCGCGCCGAGATCGTGAGCTACGACGCGCTGATGGCCTGCGGCAGCTTCAACGCCGCCAAGGACAAGGGCCTGGTGCGCAGTGAGGGCCGGGAGTATGTGTTCCAGGATGGGGATGTCGTGTTGTTCCGGTTCAATGTGTAAGGTGTACGGAGAACCATCTGTGTGAACGAATGATTGGGGCAGGGCAAAATATGGAACTATCGATTATTAAGGGAAGCATAGATTATATATCAGATTGTGAACAGGCATTGGTTAACTCGACATTGGGTGAGAAGTATTTTTCCAATGAGGGCAGCGCAAGAAGAGCGTTGGAGGAAGGCTTCGGGAAAGGAGAAATCCATGTTGCGCTCAATGGCGATGAATGCATAGGATTTATATGGTTTATTCCGAATGGAGCCTTTCATTCGTTTCCCTATCTTCATATCATTGCAGTGAAACAGAAGTATCGCAGCCAAGGAGTTGGGAAAAAGCTGCTGGAGTTTTTCGAGGATACATGCTTCCAGGAAGACTCTAAATTGTTCCTGGTGGTGGCGGATTTCAACCTGAAGGCAAAGAAATTATATGAAGAGATCGGCTATAAACACGTGGGCACGATGCCTGATCTGTATAGAGAAGGAATCACTGAGTACTTAATGATGAAAATCAGGCAGAACGGATGAGCAATCTCCACAGCTTCTGCCGCCGCATGCAAGAAAGCCTGGCCCAGCGCTACGGCCAGGAGATGGCCCAGCGCATTGTGGGCGAGGGCGTGGGCGCCTCTGCCGGGGCCGAGGCCAAGGCCCGCTGGGCGGCGCAGGCGGTGAACCGCCTGAAGGAGGAACTGCCGCCTCAAGAGCTGCCCGATGCCATGGCGGGCTGCTGTTGCGGACCCAACGCCGGGCACCTCAAGGAGTCGAAGGACGCCTGGCGCAGCGCCGGCGGCGATATGACGGCCTTCGTGCGCATCCGCAACGAGCAGATGGGCGCTGCCGCGGGCTTCGACTGGCGCGACGGCAAGCTCTACCTAAGCTACCCCACGTGCTACTGCTCACTGGTGAAGCACGCCGCGCAGCGCCTGCCGATGGAATACTGCCTGTGTTCGCGGGAGTTTACCCGCCGGGTGTTCGAGGACACCTTGAGACGCCCGGTGGATGTCCAACTGGTCTCCAGCGTCAAGAGCGGCGATGAGCAGTGCTTGTTTGAGGTGACGCTGTTATAGGATAAACGAAAACCCCCACCTGCGCCGCAGGCGGGGGTTTTCTTGCGTTGCGTTATTCCTCTGTATCGTCGTTGTCGGCAGAAGCGCTGGCGTCGGCATCCGCAGAAGCATCGGCATCCGGGGATGCGCTGGCCTTTGGCGAGGCGGAGGCGTCCGCGTCGTCGCCGTCATCGCCGGTATCGTCAGGTTCTGTGCCGGTGCCGGCCTTGATCAGCTTTGCGTTGCCCAGCACGATGTTCAGTGTGGAGGTGCCGGTGCCCTTGGTCTGGGTCAGTTTGATGCGCAGCTCATCCACGCCGCTGACGTCCACCGTCACGCCCTTCTCGGTGAAGTCGTAACCGTTTTTCTTGGAGTCATAGATGGGGTCGGTGTCGTCGCCGTTGTAGATGCGCAACTGGAACTTGCCGTTCTTTTCGGCGTAGTCGTGGTTGGCGTCGGCGCCCAGGTCGAACTTGAGCTTGCTGTATTTGCCGTCCAGTTCATACTTGATCGTGATCGATGCGCCGCTGGAGCTCGTGATGGACTTGAAGGGCACATACAGGCCAATGCCGTGCTGATACTCCTGGGTGTCTATGGCGAACTCGCTGTCCTCCTCTTTGAAGGTCCACACCTTGTTGTGGAAGCCGGCTTTGGGCGTTTCGCTGGGCTCCAGCTCCTCCAGATAGATCGACTCCTCGGGCTTGGGCGTGGGCGACGGAGAGGGTTCGCCGGGCAGCGCGGAACCATCGGACCCGATGGTTTTCGGCGTGGCAGAGAATACCGGCGCAGTCTTGCTGACGGCGTCTTTGGAGCCGCCCTTGAGCGCGAATGCCAGGCCGATGCCCAGCCCCACGACCAGGATCACACCGCCGGCGATCAGCAGATAGGGCATAAGGGGTTCCAGATAGGCCAGCAGACCGCCGGAGGGCGCGCGCCCGGAGCCCGCGCTCATGGTTGGGCCCAGCGTGGACCGGGAGGCTCTGCCGCGGCTGGCGGAGGGTGAAGGCGACGACCAGCCGGCGCGGTCCGCCTCGCGGTGCAGCCAGCGGGCCACTTCGTGCATGTCCTCGATCAGACGGCGGGCTTCCACGACGTCGTCGTGCATGCGGTAGCTGCGATAGCTGCTGGAGGAGCCGGCGGCGGCGCCGCCGTTCATGATGTTGTGGAACTTGGCCATGATTTCCGGAGGCACGCGCCCGGTGGCCTTCAGGCTCTCCAGCTTCTGGGGCTGGGTGGTGCCGTTGGGCGTGTCGATGTCATAAAAATCCAGAGCAATGTCAGCCGCCCATTCGCAAAAATTCTGCATGGTGCCAACGGCGCTGTTGGGGCTAACCTCCACAAGCCGGCTGGCGTCGGCAGCGATAGCGGCCAGTTTGGGCCACCGTATGCGCAGGAAGTTGAAATCGATCATCCATTTCCCTCGGTTCTTTGGTATAATCAAGTTTGCGGTTGCGCCGCGCGCACATCCGCTTTTTTCTTATTGTACCGCCTTGACCTATCGTGTCAATACTTTAAACATTAGTATGCAAAATCTTACAACTTCATTACATAATCGCAACCGATGCTGCGGTCTCGATTGTGACTTAAATCCTGCCTTTTCTGGCATTGTTGGCAGCGCGGCGAAAACCGTCATCGCGCCGTCATTTTTCGTTTTTTCTCGCAATTCGATTTGGTGAATGATCCTATCTGGGCGTGTGTTCCCCCCGGCTGGAGAAGCTGGTAGCCGGCAATGGCATTATGGTTCGGGCACAAATCGTAGGGACGTCTTGCCGCCTATGTAGGGCAAGGGCTCTGCCCTTGCCGGATTCCAGGGCGGCAAGGGCAGAGCCCTTGCCCTACAAAGAAAGAACGATACCTATAACACAGAGGGCACGCCGCACAGCGCGCCCTCTGTGTTGGGTTCCTTGCTTTGCTTAGTATTTCCCGAACTCTTTGTCATTCAGCGATATCTTGCGGCGGGCGGGCTTGGCGGTTTCGCGACCGCCGGGCAGCGCCGCGGCGCTGCGGGGCTCCTCGCTTTGGCGCAGGCGGAAGCGGGCCACCATGGCCTTGAGCGTTTCGGCCTGGCCGGAGAGCTCCTCGCTGGCGGCGGCGCTCTGCTCAGCGGTGGCGCTGTTGGTCTGCACAACCTGGCTCACCTGCTCCACGCCGCGGTTGATCTGAGCCACGGCGGTGGCCTGGTCGCGGCTGGCGGAGGCGATTCCGCCCACGATGCCGGTGGCCTCTTCCACGCCGGTCACGATCTTGGCCAGCGCCTGAGCGGTGCTGTCGGCGATGCGGGTGCCCTCGGCGGCCTTCTGAATGGAGCTTTCGATCATGACCGTGGTCTCTTTGGCGGCGTTGGCGCTGCGCACGGCCAGGTTGCGCACTTCCTCGGCCACCACGGCGAAGCCCTTGCCGTGCTGCCCGGCGTGGGCTGCTTCCACGGCGGCGTTCAGCGCCAGCAGGTTGGTCTGGAAGGCGATGTCGTCGATGACCTTGATGACCCGGGAGATGCTGGCCGAGGAGGCGTTGATCTCCTTCATCGACTGCTGCATCTGCTTCATGT
>JAEYPH010000028.1 GCA_023410875.1 Bacillota bacterium
CGGCGGCGGACAGCGTGTTTACGTCGGAGATGAGCAGGTTTACGGCGTCAATGCACGTGTTCAGGTTGTTCTTGATCTCGTTGAAGTCGCCGTTGTAGGCATCGGTGATCTTTTGCGGTATGTCGCCGCGGCTGATGCGCTGCACGTAATCCGCAGCCATGTTCAGCGGCTGGATGACGGCGTCCAGTGTGTCGTTGATGCCCGAGATGATCTGCGCGTAGCCGCCTTTGTGCCTGCTCACGTCGGCCCGGGTGGACAAAGCGCCGTTGCGAGCAGCGCCTGCCAGCATGTTGGCGTCCTCCAGCATGGTGTTCAGGGAGGCGCGCACACGCCCCAGGCTGTCACGAATCAGCTGGAAATCTCCGTGGTACAGGTCATCCAGCTCACCGCCCTGATCTTCGCCATTGGCGATCTTCTCCAACTGTCCCGCAGCCGCCTGCAAGGGCGTGATGACTGCGTCCAGCGTGTCGTTGATGCCGGCGATGATCTGGGCATAGCCGCCTTTATGGCGAGAGAGGTCGGCGCGGGTCTTAAGCCGACCTTCCTGGGCCGCCTCGGAGAGCAAGACGGCGTCCTCCCGCATGCGGTCGAGCGCGCCGCGTACGCTATCCAGACTGTCATGGATGGCACGGAACAACTCCTGCAGTTCGGCGGTGTCGGCGTCGGCAGGCGCTACGCTGGTTTGGGTGGTCAGATCGCCCTCAGCCAGGGCTCGCAGGCTCACGGTCAACCCTTCAATCTCATGCTTCTGGTAGTCGAACTTCTTAAGGGCCACGATACGGGCCTGCTCCGCCTGAGCAAAGGCCGCCTGCGCCTGGTCCAACAGCGCGTTGATCTGCCCCAGCATGGCGCCATATTGCCCCTCGAAGGCCGTGGTATCGCCTTTTTGGGAGAAGTCGTTGCCCTGGGCCGCCTGCAGCAATACGGACATCTGCTGAGACAGGCGCTTCTGGGTGTTCACGACGCCCAGCATGCTGATGGTCAGAATATCCTTCTCGCCGCGGGGCTGCAAATCCACCGTCATGTCGCCCTTGGCCAGACGCTGAGCCGCGGCGGCCTGTGCGCGCATGTTGAGCGCCATCTCCGTGTAGGAACGGGCCAAGGAACCGGCCTCATCGTTGCGCTTCAACAGCCTGGGATCGACATCGCCGTCGAAATCGCCCATGGAGCCGCGGCCCAACAGCGCCGTGATCGTGCGGATGGGGTCGGTCACGCTCTTAACTGTGAGCACGATGAGCAGCGCCAGAATCAGCAGCGCCGCCAGCGCGATTGCCGGCAGTTGTATGAGCATTGCGGTGATCGACGCAAAGATCACGCTGTCGGGCTCCATGATGCACAGCGTCCAGCCCACGCCGGGGACCGTGGCGCTGTAAACGGTGTAATCCACACCCTTATCCTTGTAGTTGGCTGTTGCGCTGGCCTGGCCCATGACCTTGCCGGCCAGCGCGGCCAGCGAGGGGTCTTCTTCGTTGGCCAGCTTTTTCTTCATGACACGGCTGGCATCCGCATGGGCCAGATAGGTTCCGTCGCGGTCCAGCAGAAACACGGAGCTGCCCGGTTCGGCGCTCAAGCCCAGCACCATCTTTTGCAAATTGGACAGATCGATGTCCGCGGTCGTCGTGCCCATGAATGTGCCACCTGCATCGTACACTGGGCTGGTCGCGGTGATCATCGTCACGCTGGTTGTATCGTCATAATAGGGAGCCGACCATACAACGCTCTCCTTAACGTTAACCGCTTGCGCATACCAAGGATGGCTGAGATAATCGTATTTCTCGGTGTTGTAATCCTCGGTAACCACCAGCTTATCGCCGTCCCGGTACACATAGGGCCCGAAATACTTGACGCCCTGCTGGTATTTGTCCGGCTCAAACCATATACCAGCTCCCAAGGACTCCTCATTGAGCACCAAATGGGTCTGAAGCAGACGGGTATATTGATCCCAAGACAACGCAGAGCCGGTCTCCCCCACTGTGGCGGCCAGCGTCTCAGCAATTTTTGCATGGTTGCTCAGCGACTTCTCGATAACCTGCGCCGCCGTTGCCAGGCGCGCATCCATCTTGTCGTGAATCTCCCGCTGCACGGTGGCGCGGGCGGTGAACAGGCTGATCACGGTGATGGCGGCCATGGCCAACAGCGCCGTCGGCAGCAGAATACGCAGGCTCTTGGTCAGGATGGAACTCTGCTTTCGTTTTTTCATATGCCACTCCTCCATTTTCCTACTGTATAGATACCACAATGCAAAGCATTGCCAACGTAAAATTTACGATAATTGTTATATTGTGTCGAAATCAAATGAATTTGGCATATTGAGCCAACGAAATCGTCTAAATGAGCAAAAAGCCGCTCGATTCTTACGGGAATCGAGCGGCTGACTGGCAAAGACGTTCCTATTGCTTGGCGTTTTTACGGGCAAACAAGCGCAATTGCGGCGCGATGGAAGGGCTCAGGTTGTCCGGCAGCGCATCCAGCGCAAACCAGCGCTGCTCCAGCACCTCGTCGTTGCTGTGCAGCGGCTCACCGGTGAAGTCCTCGCAAACGTACAGCGCCTCGGTGTAGTACACCTCGTCGCCGTTGGGATAGAGCACATGCTGCGAAGGGCCGGAAGACACGTGGAAAAGCGTAAGCTCTCTGGCGGTCAGACCCGATTCCTCCAGCAGTTCCCGGCTGGCGGCTTCCTCCAGCGTCTCCCCCAGTTCGATGCTGCCGCCATGGTAGCTCCAATCGCCGGTGTCGCTGCGGCGCATCAGCAGCACCCGGCCATCGCGGTGCACGATGGCCGCGGCGCTCACCAGCATCAGCGGCGCGTGGCCGACCTTGGCGCGGATGTCGGAAACATAGCTCATACCTCCACCTCAAAGCCGTCATAGGCCACGCGGACGCCGGTCCCGGCGAAGCGTGCCTCTATCTCCTCGTGCATCAGAATGCCGTTGTGGGAGAAATGGGTGGCCACGAACACCGTGGCGTCGTCGGCGCTGCCCATGTCCCGTAGTCGCTGGCGCAGCTTCAGGTTGTCGGAGATCGTCATGTGGGTCGCGTAGCTCTCCCCGATGATGCTGGTGCAGTCCATGCTGACCAAGTCCAGGCGTTTGCCCTGCAGGTACTGCCACACGACCTCGCTGGGCAGGCCGGTGTCATTGGCATACAGCAGGCGCTTGCCCTCGCTCTCAAACAGATAGATGAAGCTGACGCCGGCGCCGTGGCTGGCGGGCAGCGCCGTCACCGTGTGGCCGCCCACGCGCGTGGGTTCAAAGGCGTCCAGCGTGACCATCTGCACCAGGCCGTCCAACTCGTCGCCATACTTAGCCTCAAAAGCATCGCGCACGGTCACGCTGCCGTGGAAGCGCACCGTGGGGCCGTCTATACGATGGGCGAAAGGCTGGGCAAAGTTGCTCAGTTCATGCAGGTAGAAGTGGTCCTCGTGCACATGGGTCACAACGACGTTGGGGACCTGGGACAGGTCCACGCCCTGCAACAGCGACGATCCGTAGAGGTCCGGCGGGATGTCCACAAGGATGCGGCCATCCAGCACGGCGCTGGAGCGCCGCCGCAGGTTTTTGCCGCCCAGGCCGCGGGCGCGCTTGCATGCGTCGCATTGGCAGAACACGCCGGGAAAGCCCTCGGATGCGCCGGTTCCCAGATACTTGATCTTCATCTTCTCTCCTTATACCAATCTGCAGTATAAAAAACATTCTAAATCAACCGGATTTGATGTTTATTTGTCCTGCACCTCAACGCCCCAGAAGGCCAGCGCAGGCACGCGCGTGGCGCCGTCCAACTCCAGAGCGCCCTGGGGGTCGCAGCCGTAATGGCTGTGCACGACACAGCGGCCCACGGGGGCGCGCTCGGTGGTCAGCTCGATCTCGCCCATCCCGCTGATGCGGTAAGCCGTAATGCCGACAGGGCCGGACTCGTCCTCGATGGCATAGGGCAGCTTGTGCACCGGCGCGTCCAGCAGGTTGAGCCGCTGGGTCACGCTGCCGTAGCGCAGGCGGATGCCGCCCTGCATGGCAACGGCGCTGTGCAGGTCCGGCGCGGCCCAAAGGCAAGGCCTGCCATAAAGGTTGGCCAGCGCAGCGCGGGCGGCACGCTCCCCCAGGACCAGGTTGCTGGCCGCCGAGATATGAATGGTGTCGCTGAGCGAACAATCCAGCGTGGGAACAACGTATACATTGGCGATGCGCCGGGCGGCCTGCCGCTGCGCCTCGCGAACGGCGCTCCAGTTGCGGTCGTTGACGCCAGCGATGTAGCGGCTGATCTGCACGGTCACAAAGGGCAGCGCCGGGTCGCAGGTTATGCCCCGCACCGCCTCCACAAAGCCGGTGAACCTTTGCAGATAGCTGTCGCTCAGTTCTTCTGAATCAGTATCGGAGCAGCCCTGGTACCACAGCACCCCGCGCACCGACCCGCCCTGGGAGGCGATGACTTCGGCCATGGACGCGTACAGCGCGCCGCCGGGCAGCCACTGGCTCAGTGGCGAGCCGCCCAGCGATGTCTGCAGCAGACCTATGGGCATGCCGGTCTCGCGGCGCACGGCTTTGGCGAAGCTCAGCCACGGGCTGTGGCCGGGGTTGGCGCCTTCGCGATTGGCCTCATGGATGGTGCCGGTGGATTCATTGAGCGGGTGGGTGGCCAGGTCCCACCGGCCGCTGTTGCGCAGCACATGCACGCCGGGTTCCGCCGGGTCGTGGATCATGTCCTTGCCATAGCCCGCAGAGTTGCTCTGCCCAGCGATGACCCACAGATCACCCACGGCGATGTGGTGCACCATGTCGCCCCGAACCGACCATTCCAACTCCAGTTGGCCCGTGGGCGCGAAGCAGGTCTCCAGCCGGTACAGGCCGCCGGCCGGCACGTCGCGCAGCACGGCGCGCCACCGCCGTTCGCCCAAGTCCTCCGCCGGGGTCCATTCGCCCAGCGGCTGGCCGCTGTCCTCGCGTACAACGCGGGCCAGCACCGTGCCCTCCAAGCCCTCCTGCATCTGCCAGACACCTTCCAGGGAGATGTCCGCCCTGCCGCCCCGCTGCTGGATGACCTGCCAGGGCTGCGGGCCGACCGTGATGATCGCTCCGATCTGTGCCATGTTACCCTCTGATCTCCTCTTTGATCGCCTTCAGGCGCTTCATGACGTCGTTGGCGCTGCGGCCGAAGTAGTCGTGCAGCGCCTCATACTCGCGGTACAGCCGCTCGTAGGCGGCTACATTGGCCGCGACGGGCCGGTAGACGCGCTCCTGCACGCGGCCCATGTCCCGGGCGGCCTGCTTTATGGTGTCATAACCGCCGCGGGCGGCCCCCGCCGCCACGGCGCCGAACATGGCGCTGCCCACCGCCGGCGCCTGGCCGGACGCGGCGATGCGGATCTCCATGTTCGTCACGTCGGCGTAGATCTGCATCATCAGCTCGTTCTTCTGGCTGATGCCGCCGGCGGCGTACAGTTCGGTCACGTCCACGCCGTATTTCTTGAAGTTGTCCACGATCATGCGGGTGCCGTAGGCCGTGGCCTCTATGAGCGCTCGGTAGATTTCTTCGGGCTTGGTGAGCAGCGTGCAGCCCAGCAGCACGCCGGTCAGGTCCACATCCACGAGAACCGAACGGTTGCCGTTCCACCAATCCAGCGCCAGCAAGCCGCTCTCGCCAATCTTCAGGGCCGAGGCCTTCTCTGTCAGGAGCTGGTGGATACCGATTCCCCGTTCCTGCGCCTCGCGCTCGTAGGCCGCGGGCACGCAGTTTTCCACGAACCACTCGAAGTGGTCGCCCACGCAGCTCTGCCCGGCCTCGAAGCCCGGGTAACCGGGCAGGATGCCGTCCTGCACGACGCCGCACATGCCGGGCACGATCTTCTCCTGGGTGCCCACGACCATGTGGCATGTGCTGGTGCCCATGATCATCAGCATCTTGCCGGGTTCGGTGATGCCCACCGCCGGCACCGTCACATGGGCGTCCACGTTGGCCACGGCCACCGCCGTGCCGGCCCGCAGGCCCGTGCGCGCCGCCATGGCCGCGGTGACTTCGCCGGCCTTGTGGCCCAGCGGATAAATCGGCGCGTTCATCTTGTCGCGCACGACATTCTCCAGCCGCGGGTCCAGCGCCTTGAAGAAGTCGCTGGAGGGATAGCCCTCGGTCTTATGATACATGGCCTTGTAGCCGGCGGTGCAGGAGTTGCGGGCCTCCACGCCGGTCAGCTGCCACACAACCCAGTCGGCGGCCTCCAGGAAGCGGTCGGCAGCGGCGTACACCTCCGGCGCTTCGTTGAGCGTCTGCCAGATCTTCGGGAACATCCATTCCGAGGAGATCTTGCCGCCGTAGCGTTTCAGGAACTCCTCGCCGCGCTCGGCGGCGACGCGATTCAATTCGTTGGCCTCATCCTGGGCGGCGTGGTGCTTCCACAGCTTGATGTAGCTGTGGGGGGAGTGCTCCCACTGGGGCTGCAGGCACAGCGGCGTGCCCTGGGCGTCCACCGGCAGCATCGTGCAGGCGGTGAAGTCGATGCCCACGCCGATGATGTCGGCAGGGTCCACGGCGCTTTCCGCCAGCACCTGGGGGATGGTCAGCTCCAGCACCTCGATGTAATCCGCCGGGTGCTGCAGCGCCCAGTCCGGCGGCAGGCGCTGCCCGTCGGGCAGCTGTTCATCCATAACGCCGTGGGTGTAGGGCTTCACCGCAGTGGCCAGCTCCCGGGCCGTGCCCAGTTCCACCAGCACCGCGCGCCCGCTCTGGGTGCCAAAATCCACGCCAATGGCATATTTGCTCATGGGTTGTCTCCTCCTGATTCGTAGCATCAAACAGGACAAATATAGCAGAAGAGGGGCGCAAATACAATTGAGCCGTGCGCCCCCTATTTATGTTTGGACACAAAATTGCTGACAATATGATGTCAACAATCGATGTTATATTTATCATACCAAATAAAAACATAAGGAGAGAAGTTTTGACTCAGAACATTGCTCAGAAAAAAGTTGCTTTGGTTGCAGGGGCTACGCGTGGCGCGGGTCGCGGGATTTCTATCGAATTAGGGGCGGCTGGTTTTACCGTTTATGTTACAGGTCGCACGACACGCCAGCAGCGCTCCGAGTATAATCGCCCTGAAACGATTGAAGAAACAGCTGAACTTGTAGATAAGGCCGGGGGACATGGGATTGCTGTTCAAGTTGATCATCTGGAGCCTGATCTAGTTCAAAGTCTTATTGAACGAATTGAGCGTGAGCAAGGACGGCTGGATGTTCTTGTTAACGACGTGTGGGGAGCAGAATACCTAGCTGAGTGGAATGTGCCTGTATGGAAACATTCACTCAAAGACGGCCTTCGCATCTTAAGACTTGCCATTGATACACATATCATAACCAGTCACTACGCACTCCCCCTACTAATAAAAAATAGTGGAGGACTGGTTGTTGAGATGACCGATGGTACAGCAGAATATAACGCAGGAAATTACCGCTTGTCTCTGTTTTATGATTTGGCAAAATCATCCGTTCTTCGGATAGCCTGGTCACAATCCAAGGAACTTCAGGCATATGGATGCGCTGCCGTAGCCTTGACTCCAGGTTGGCTTCGCTCGGAGATGATGCTGGATCACTTTGAAGTGCATGAGGAAAACTGGCGTGACGCTACAACAAAAGAACCCCATTTTATCATCTCGGAAACACCACGCTATGTAGGACGCGCCGTAGCCTCTCTTGCACTAGACCCAAATTTAGCAAGATGGAACGGCCAATCTCTATCCAGCGGACAACTTGCTAAAGTATATAATTTCTATGATCTTGATGGCTCACAGCCTGATTGCTGGAGATACGCAACAGAAGTCCAGGATGCCGGCAAGCCCGCTGATGCGTTTGGGTATAGATAACTAAATGGAAGTTCTGGAAAGACAACAGGAGCATGCGACGCCATGCTCCTGTTGTGTGGTGAAGATTCAACACTAGATGCGCAGGTCCCTGCGCCGGAAGAACACATAGGTTGCCGCGGTAAACGCGACGATCAGCACCGCCGACAGCGCCACATAGCCCGCCGTCAGGCCCATGCTGTCATAGAGCGCCTTGGCATCGAAGTACTTAAACGGCGTCAGATACTTCAGAGGCGACAGATCCTCGTTGATGTCCACGGCTGCCGACAGCAGGAAGGTGAAAAGCATGAATCCCGTCGCGATGCCGGATGCTGCCTTGGGGCGGTCGGTGACGGCCGCCGCCGCCAGGCCCACGGCCAGAAAGATCAACTGTATGAAGAACATGCCTCCCATCAGCACCATGATGTATCCGGATACATCCTCTCCGTTGCTGTACTTATCCACGATGACCAGAGAGGACACCATCGTCACGAGGTTGAAAACAACGACGTTGGTCAGCGCGGCCAGCGCCTTTGATGTGACGACCTGCGCCCGGGTAACAGGCTTTACGAACAGGAATTCCGATGTTCTGTCCCGCTCCTCCTTGCTGACGATGCCCGACCCCAGCAGCACCGCATGAACGGCGGCCATCAGCGCCAGAAACAGGAAAGCGACGCCATAGAACCCGCTGGCGCGGCCAAAGTCCAGCATGTTCATGCCGAATATGGCCAGCATCGCCGGGGGCATCTGGCTCATCATCTCGTTGAACTGCGCCGCCGTGCCCAAGCCCTGGTATTTAGCCATGGTTGCCCCGATCAGGAAGACCATGCCCAGGCACCAGAACAGCGTGGATCTGCGGTATGCTCTCAACTCTCTCAAATAGACGTTCATATACTCCCCTCCCTCACGCGGCGTGGATGTCTTTTTTCACAAAGACAGCGTAGCTGACGGCCACCGCGACGACGATGATGGCTGCTGAAAACACCAGGAAAGCGCCCTCATAGGATGCGTTTTTCAGAATGTAGCCGTACTCAAAGTACTTGAACGGCGTCAGATACCGCAGGTCCTCATAGTGCAGCGCGCCCTGCACCAGGCCGATGATGAAGAAGGCGAAGGTCGTGCTCAGCGACAACGGCAGCACCGCTTTGATCTTGCGGGCCACGGCGGCGATGACAAAGCCTAGCGCCGCGAAGATCACCTGCACGAAGAACAGCGGCAGCGAAAGCTTCAGGAACATGCCATAATCGAAGGACTGCCCTGAAACCGACGCGGCCATGACGCCGGACACGGCGAAGAACACGGCGGACGTAATGGCCAGCGCGGTAAACGCAGCCAGCAGCTTGGCCGTAATGATCGTGGAACGGCTGACCGGCTTGGTCAGCAGGAAGTCCACCGTCTTGCCTGAGGCCTCCTTGGCCAGCACGCCCAGCCCGATGTTCATAGCCTGCACCGCTCCGCACAGCACAATATAGGTCATCGTGAAGGTATAAAAGCCCAGCACCGACGTGAAAGTCTCCGGGGAGATAGCGATGGCATCCAGGACGGACTGCGGCAGGTTCTCGAACATGGCGACGACAATGGCCGTGTCCGCATGGAAGGCCGGATAGAGCGACAGGTAGAACACGGCCACCAGGCTCAGGGCGGCAGTCCATATGAGGACGCTCTTGCGGTACGAGCGCAGCTCGTGCAGATAGATGTTCATGTTGCCACCCCCTTACTTATAGTAATGCATGAAGATTTCTTCCAGGTCCGGATCGCCGATGCTGACGTTGGCCAGCTCCAGGCCGGCCAGCCTGTGCATGATAGCATTGATGCTGCCCTGATAGATGAAGCTGGCGGAACGCTCTTCCACTTCCAGCTTGGCCACGCCGGGCAGATCAAAGGCAGCTTTGTCCATAGCACCCACGGTATCCACGGCGATCTTCTTATAGCTGTTCTCGCAGAAGGAAGCTACGGTGTCCACCCGAACGATGCTGCCGTCACGGATGATAGCCACGCGGTCGCAAATCTTCTGCACTTCGCTCAGGATGTGTGAGGAGAACAGGATCGTAGCGCCCCGTCGGTTTTCCCTCTTGAGGATGTCGAAGAACTTCTGCTGCATCAGCGGGTCCAGCCCGATGCTGGGCTCATCCAGTATGATGAGCCTGGGCTCGTGGATCAGCCCTTGTATGATGCCGACCTTCTTGCGGTTGCCAAAGCTCAGGTCGTCTATCTTGCGGTTCAGGTCCAGCTCCAACTCACCGGCCAGCTCTTTGATGCGCTTGGTGCAATCCTTCTTGTAGAAGCTCGCCGAGTATTTGAGCAGGTCGATGGCCTTCATGTTGTCATAGTAGAAGACCTCGCTGGGCAGATAGCCGACCTCTTTGGCGATCTCCTTGGCGTGCTTGATGCAATCCTTGCCGAAAATCGTGGCGCTGCCGGATGTGGGGCGGATGAGCGCCAGCAGCGTACGTATCGTCGTGGATTTGCCCGCGCCGTTGGGGCCGATGAAGCCAAAGACTTCTCCTTCGGCTACGTCGATGCTCACATCCACGATGCCCCTGGACTTCCCATAGAATTTCTTCAGGTTCTTGATCTCAATGACGTTCATGGTCATACCCCTCCCAGTCGGCTTTATTTATAGAAGCTCTCCCTGAACAAACCGAAATACTTGTCCACGTCCCCCAGCGCTTTTCCAAAGTCAAACGCCTCTCCGGCTTGCTTCATCCGCAACAGATATTGGTTGGTAAACCCTTCCATGCTCCACAGGACAATGTTGATCGCGGCCTGGACATCCAGGCCTTCCCGGAACTTCGTCGTGTCGATATCCTGAAAGAATCTGCCCGCGGCCTGGTTGACAAAATCCTGATTCTTCTTTTCCATGTCCGGCCTGATCGCATGGGATTCCTCCATATAGGCCGCCTGCATGAATTTGAACATCTCCGGATATCGGAGCAGCAGAGCCATCTTGGTCCGCTGGCCGATGCGCAATCGCTCAAAAAAATCCCGCTGCTTCGTGGCATCGCTGGCGTAGATTTCACCGGTAACTCGCTCAATGCAATAGTCATACAGGTAAAAGAACAATTGCTTCTTGCTCTTAAAATAGTGAAACAGCAACCCCTTGGCGATGCCGGCATCCCTGACGATCTCGTTGGTGGAAGCCGCGTCGTATCCCTTTTCGGAAAACTCCTTCATGGCAGCCTTTAGGATGCGCTCTCGCTTTTCATCCTCGAGACCTTCAAACTTTGCAAACAATGCAAACGCTCCTCTTTGACCACTCTGGTCAATCGCATTGTAGCACGATTGACCACTCTGGTCAATATGTTGTTTTCCGTATAAACAGAAAAGCCTGCCGCATTATACGACAGGCTCATTCCGCGTTCGTATGCTATTTCTTCTTGGGCAAAGATCGCACCAGCTTTGCCATGCCTTTGAAAGAGTGACCGTTCATCATCAGCAGCAGGCCGCCCACCATGTCGGCGGACATCGCCCCTTGGCTCATCATAACCAGCGCCCGCAGCGGCATGCCCTCCATCATGCGCACGATCATGCGATGCATGGATTCATTGGGGTTGGGGCCAGCCATCTTGGTTACGGCGCCCATGACCATGCGGTTGAGCACCTTGCCCGCGAAAGTCGCGCGTACGTCGCCCAGCGTGGAATTGATGTCATAGGCCTCACCCTGCTCGCGCCGGCTTGGTGGGATGGGCCGCCCCAGCAGCGCCGCAAAGTCGGCGTCGGAGATGCCGGCCTTGGCCCGGGCGATGTCGAAGTAGACGCTGTCCGCAGGCAGTTCGGGCAGCTTGGCGTCTTCGGCTTGCAGCCGCACGCTGCCGCGCAGGCGGATGTCCGCCGAGGATGCGCCCACCAGCAGCTCATACTCGCCGGCGGTGATGTGCCAATCGGAAATGGCCGTGTTGTAGAACGCGAAGGCCCGGGCGTCCAGCTCGAAAGTCACGCGCTTGCGCTCGCCGGGCTGCAGGCGCACTTTCTGAAAGCCTTTGAGTTCCTTTTCAGGGCGGAACACCGGGCTGCCCGCGGCGTGCAAATACAGCTGCACGATCTCGCTGCCTTCGCGGGAGCCGCTGTTGCCCACGGTCACGCTTACGCGCACCGTGTCCCCGGCAGCAACTTCGTTGCTTTCTATTTCAAGATCGGCGTAGTCGAAGGTTGTATAGCTCAAACCGTGTCCGAAGGGGAACAGCGGGGCTACACCGGCGGCGTCGAACCAGCGGTAGCCCACGAACAGCCCTTCGCGGTACTCCACGGTCTTTGGCCCCATGGGGAACCACTTGCTGCTCAGCACGTCGTCCAGCTTCACGGGGAAGGTCTCAGCCAGCTTGCCCGAGGGGTTCACCGCGCCGAATAGCACATCCGCCGCCGCGCCGGCTCCCCCCTGCCCGCCCAGATAGCCTTCCAGCACCGCCGCCACTTCATTGAGCCACGGCATCTCCACCGGTGCGCCGTTGCTCAGGACCACCACGGTGTTGGCGTTGGCGCGGGCCACCCGCCGGATCAGCTCATTGTGGGCCTCGGGCATGCGCATGTGGCCGCGGTCAAAGCCCTCGGATTCATAGCTATCGGGCAGGCCGGCGAACACCAGCGCCACTTCGGTCGCCGCCGCAGCCTTGCACGCCTCGTCGATCAGCGCTTCGTTGGGCTGGTCGCTGTCCATGGCATAGCCGGCGGCGTATACGGCGTTGGAACTGTAGGCCACCACTTCGTCCCACGCGCGCTCCAGCCGGGTGGGCGCGATCAGCGAACTGCCGCTGCCCTGATAACGGGGCTGTTTGGCAAAGCCGCCGATGACAGCCGCCTTGACGCCCCGCCGCAGCGGCAGCACGCCGCCTTCGTTCTTGAGCAGCACCGCCGATTGGGCCGCCGCGCTGCGGGCCAAAGAGTGGTGGGCCTGCAAATCACATGCGCTCTGACGGTGCTCCGCCCAGCGCAGCACAAGCTTCACGAGGCGCTCGGCGGCACGGTCCAACACGACCTCGCTGAGGCGGCCACTGCGCACGGCCTCCACAATGTGCGCGTCATTGATGCCGGAGCTTGCGGGCATCTCCAGGTCCTGCCCGGCGGCAAGGCCTTCCACGCGGTCGTTGCAGGCGCCCCAGTCGGTCACGACCAGGCCCTCAAAGCCCCATTCGTCCCGCAGGATGTCGTTGAGCAGCCGGTTGTATTCGCTGGCATAGATACCGTCCAGCCGGTTGTAGGAGCACATGACCGTGTAGGGCTGCGCCTGCTTTACGGCCTTCTCGAAGCCGGCCAGGTAGACCTCCCGCAGCGTGCGCTCATCTACGACGGCATCGATGGTCATACGCCGCTCCTCCTGGTTGTTGACGGCGAAATGCTTGAGAGACGTGCCCACGCCCAGGCTCTGCGCGCCGCCGATGAGCGCTGCAGCCAGCTCGCCGGTCAGGTAGGGGTCCTCGGAAATGTACTCGAAGTTGCGGCCGCACAGCGGCGAACGCTTGATGTTTGCGCCGGGGCCCAGGATCACCGCCACATCATTGGCGATGCATTCCCGCGCCAGCGCTTGCCCGATGCTGTGCAGCAGCTCCTGGTCCCAGCTGCAGGCCGTGGCCGAAGCCGTGGGGAAGCACGTGGCCGGTATGCTGTCGTTGATGCCCAGATGGTCGGTGCCGCCGCTCTGTTTGCGCAGGCCATGGGGACCGTCGGTCAGCATAACCGCGGGCAGCCCCAGCCTCTGCACGGCCTTGGTGTGCCACATGTCGCCGCCGGAGCACAGCGATGCCTTTTCCTCCAGCGTCATTTGAGAGACCAGCTGTTTGGCGTCCTGCATAGGATGCTCCCCCTTTACAGATGTTTTCTATAAGATAAGCATATACAAGCATCTGGGATTTGTAAAGGTTTACAAATATTGGCATAAGGATTTCGCGCCCTTCGTTGCGCCTTGCGCAACTATCGGCTTGCTCTCACATCGGCAGAGCCGACGTTGCCGCAAGCCGGGGCAGCGCCTGCGAGGCGCGACCTGCGCATCGCCCCCGCTGTGCTTCGCACAGCCTACGGCTTGCTGTCGCATCGGCAGAGCCGACGCTGTCGTAAGCCTGGGGTAATACCTCGCCGACATCCGGTCGGCGAGTGCGGCAAAGCCGCACAAGGCGAGGCTGGGCTACAGCGCCCCTTGCTGGATTGTGCAGCAGCGCCTTGCTCTCACGCCGGCAGAGCTGGCATTGCCGCAAGGCGGGGCAATGCATCCTGCGCCAGGGCCAAAGGGCTTTCCGGTCGCCCTTTGGAAACCTTCGGGCCTATTTATATGTATTTATTCAAATAATAAACGCTGCAGCCCGTTACACAGTGCACAATGACTATTCAGTTATCAGTGTCTTTATTTGTTCGAGCGCTTGCTGTGCGTGGCAATTTAACACGCCTTGAGCCATGCCGGCGCTGCCGCCACCCCGGCCGCCCAGCGCGGCGATGGCGGCCTTGAGCAGCTCGCCCATGTCCCGCCCCAGCTCCGCCGGCGAGGCCAAAACCACCCGGGCTCCCTGGGCCTCTTCCACCGCCAGCAGTGCCGTGACACCTTGCTGGCCCAGCAGCGCCGCCAACGCCCGGGCGTCGTCGAAGGGTCGCGGGCCTAGGTCTGACGCCAGCAACTTGTGCTCTGCGTCCTGCCGTGCCAGCAGCGAAAGCGCCTCCACGCGCAGCAGCTCCCCGCGTTGGGCCTCATTCTCCTTCTTCAACGCACGGTTCTCCTGCAGCAGCGCTTCCACCCTGTCCGCCATGGCATCCGTACCCACGCTGAGCGCTGTGCACAAGCGCCCCACCAGCACATGCTGGCCGCGGCTGTGGGCCACAGCCCGGCCGCCGCACACGAAACGCACGCGCAGGCCGCCCTTGTGGCGCTCGCTGCCCAGCAGCAGCAGGCTGCCCACGGCGCCGGTGGCGTCGGGGTGGGTGCCGCCGCAAGGGCACTGGTCCACACCCTCCACGTCTATGATGCGGATGTCCTGCTGCACCTCTGGCAGGCTGCGCAGGCGCATGGCCGCCAGCTCTGCCGCATCGGGGAAGCGCACCTGAACTGGGCGGTTCTCCCAAATCAGAGCGTTGACGGCGGCCTCGGCTTCGGCCAGCTCCTGCACCGGCAGCTCGCGGTTCAAGTCGATGGTGACCTCCTGCTCGCCCAAGTGGAACCCCACCGTGGCCGCCCCGCGGGCATAGAGCACCGCCGAAAGCAAATGCTGGCCCAAGTGCTGCTGCATGTGGTCCAGCCGCCGGGCCCAGTCCACATGGCAGGCAAGGCCGCTGCGGCCCTCGGGCAGCGCCGTCAACTCATGCCATGGCTCGCCATCCCGCAGCTGCACCCGCAGCACCGGCACGCCGGCGATGTCGCCGCGGTCGTCGGGCTGGCCGCCGCTCTCGGCATAGAAGGCCGTGCGGTTCAGCCTTACCCAGAAGCCATTGGGCGAGGGGTCCACGGCCACGATGTCGGCGGTGAAATCGCGCATGGAGCTGTCGTGCAGATGCAGGCGTTCGGTCATCTTTGGTCCCATCCTCCCTCTATCATAAGGCTGGCTGCCGTCCAGCACAAAGTCCGCCGCGTCGCGGGGCCGTTGGAGCGCCAGGTACCGGTCCTCCGCCTCCATCCACTGCAGCCAGAAGTCTCGAGCAGCCTCGCCGTCCCGCTCCAGCCCCCGGCGCAGCCGCAGCTCCCGGGGACAGTCCACAAACCCCTTGAGGTCATAATAGCCGCGCAGGGATTTCAGCAGCGCGTAGCACCCTTCCACGACGATCAGGCCTTGGGGCGATATTGGTCCATCGTCTATCAGCACGTCGCTCTCCCAGTCGTTACGCCACAGGTGGCCGGGCTGGCCTCGGCGCAGCGGGTCCAGCACCTGCGAGCGCAGGCGGTCGATGTCATAACCGCAGCCCGGCTCGCCACTGGCCATGTCCAGGTCCTGCCGCTGGGCGGGCAGCTTATAGAAATCGTCCATATGCACAACCATACCCCGCCCGGCCCACTTGACCAGCAGGCCGGCCAGCGTGCTCTTGCCCGCGCCGCCGCAACCGTCGATGCCCACCAGCACCAGAGGCTTTTGGCGCAGCAGCTCGTCACACATCTGTATCAACGCATCCAGCATCTTCTGTTCCTTCTCAATCAGTCACTTCATGGTATAATCCTATCACAAAACGCATTCTCAACAAATAGAGCGACCTTTGGCGAAAGGAGCATGATGTCTGCCTATCGATACGCCGCCGGATATTCTCCCGCATCACCGGAAGGCGCGCAGTTCTTCGCGTTGGTGCGAGCGGTTTTCGGGCTGAGCCTCTCGCCCATCGCCGCGCTGGATTGGCCGGCCATGGGATACCGCTGCCATTCGCTGTTGGATGGAGCGGAGATGGCCGCCAATGTTTCGGCTCTGCGCATGACGCTGCAGGTGATGGGCCGGCCCACGCCGGCGGTGCAGCTGGGCGCGGTGGCCGTGACGCCGGAGCACAGAGGGCACGGCCTGGCCCGGCAGCTCATGGAGCGCGTGCTGGCCGAATACGCCGACACGGCGCTGATGATCCTGTTCCCCAACGAAACCGTTCTGGATTTCTACCCGAAGTTCGGCTTTCGCGCTGTGCCGCAATACACGGCGGTGTGCGAACTGCCGCCTGGCTCCACGGTGCCCCAGCCGCCGCGGCTGGCTCCGGACAGCCCCGAGGCGCAATACATCCTCTCGCAGCCTCAAGCCGCCTCGTCCATCCTGGACGCCCGGGGCAACCCGCTGGCGCTGTGGGCCAACCTAAGGTTGGTGTGCCCGGACGGCCTCTATTCCGCGGGCGAAGGTCGCGCGCTGCTGGCACAGCAGCAGGGCGACACGCTGCACATCTTCGACGTGTTCTCGCCAGAGCCCTTCGACATCCTGCCGTGGGTGGCCTGGCCGGGCGTGCACCGCCTGCATTTGCACTTCACACCGGACTGGCTGGGCCTGCCGTACACCTGGCAACCCGACCCCGACGAAACCCTGTTCGTGCGCGGCCCGCTGCCGGAAATGCCGGCGTTCTGCTTCCCGGCGACGGGGAAGACGTAAGAACCCTCTCCAAGGGTTGTTATGTCGAGCACACAAAGTGCTTGTATGGGGTAATGATTTCGCGCTTTCGAGCGCGACCAAAGGGCTTTCCGGTCGCCCTTTGGAAACCTTCGGCCCCAATCGTATGAATGATATAATTATGTACTAGTAAACAAGAAACCGATGGCGGTTTTACTCCGCCGAGGAAACAGACCTCAGAAAGAAGATGACACAAGAACCCCGCCGCAGCGGTCCCCGTTCCAGGAAAACACGCGTGGGACGGACAACATAAGGCCCGCTGGCGACGATTATCGCCAGCGGGCAGACGAGCCATAGTACAAGCTGTCCAGATCGCCGACGGCGCATCAGCACCGGCGGCGAAACGTTAGTATGGAGATACTTCCGGCGTCTCGATGAATGACACCGAAACCTCATAGGCCGTGCGGTTTTCCACGGTGCTGTCCGCGAGCTTCTTCTGGTATTGCCGGCTCTGCATGCGCCCGTGGATGAACACCTTCTGACCGACCTCCAGCGATTCGGCATAGCGGGCGTTGCGCCCCCAGGAGATCACCGGGATGTAGTCGCTCTTGTTGTAGGGCCGGTTGACCGCGATGAGCAGATCGGTGATCTCCCGACCGAAGGGCGTGGTGCGATACACCGGCGTGCGGCACACATAGCCCTCCAGCAGCACCTGGTTAGGGTTGTCGGACATGTCCTCCGGCGGGGAGATGTGCCTGGCAAACACCGTGAGGATCAGCCGGTTGTGCCCATCCATCAGGCGGTTGTAGGAGCGCAGCTGGCCGATGACTGCCAGTTGGTCCTCTGCGGACACATCCATCAGGTGCAGCAGGCGGTCGCTCACCATGACCGGCAGCACATCGGCCACGCCGCTGAGCCGCGGCACCTCCAGCATCAGCGCATAGAACTTTTCTCCATAGAGGCTGTGGGAATACGTGGGCGGCTCGACGACCTTGCCCTTGAGGATCACTTGGTTGTTCTCGTGGGTTCCCTTTTCCAACGCCTATCACTCCGTGCTTCTTTTGATTCGGATATGAGAGTATATGGTTGGCCTTTGGGGACTATTCCAGCTTGCCAAAAAAGCAAGGATAGAAGACGACGTAGCAACCGGTAGCCAGTCACTTGGCAAAGGGCAGAAGCCTGAACAGCAAAGATATCGCTCGACGGTATGTCCGGCGAGCGATATTGCACGGATATGACAAGCCGGGTAGTGAAAAGACCTATTCCTTTCGTTGCTTGAGGACCTCCAAATTCTCCTCCACGAGCTCGCTGACCGTTACGGGCTTGAAGCCCTTCTCCTTGAGCCCGGCCAGCAGGTCCGGCAGTGCCTCATAGGTGTGGGCGGCGTCGTTGTGATAGAGCATGATGGAGCCGCTTTGCACCCTGCTGAAGATACGGTTCTTGATGGCGGCCACGTCCAGGCCCTTCCAGTCCAGGCTATCGACATGGGTTATAAAAGTAAAAAATGAAGCACACCTATTCCGGCACCTTCCAGGCAATTGTGATCTCGTTGTTGTCCTTGATGGTGATCTTCTCGATGTACTTTTTGCTGATCCTCTTGCGCTCCTCAATGCCCCCATCCTTCCAGGCAGCCAAAAGGGCATCGCTGTCAATCTGTTCATCCTCCCCAATACCTGCCTTCATCTTGCGTTTGCATAGCACCTCACTGAGCTGGCTCTGCTTCTCCTCCAGCATCATTAGGCGCTTGGTGATATGCTCACGCAAAAAGTCGTTGGCGTGGCGGAGCTGTTCCATATAGTCCTCGTACTCCCTACCGATCTCCACAAGCTGCATCTTAATCTTGTTGGCTTGTTCATCAAAGGGCTGCGGTATCTGAACCAAATGAGCCAACGAGGCCATCTTATCCAGCAGAAGGGCTTCCACCAACTCCTCCACGTCCTCGGCCAACACCGCCTCGCTGTGCCCTTGGCACAGATGGTAGTTGGTCTTGCCGCGGCAGTTGAGATAATTTCGTCCCTCCCGATAGGCCAAAAAAGTCATGGCATAACCGCAGTATCCACACTTGGTAAGCCCCGAAAGCCAGGTATTCTTTCCTTTTCCTGAGTTTTTGATCTGCTCATTGGCGTCCAGTTTGAACTGCACGCGCAGCCACATGTCCGCAGGAATAACGCCTTCGTGCAGGCCGATGGATACGTACTGATCCTTCAACTGACGATACTTGGATGCGTTTCGATCTCTCTGCCCATATAACAAAAGGCCTCGTTCCCCGATAAAGGAGTGAACATCATTGGTGATATGGCACCCTTTGGCCAGATAATATGTGTAGACATCCACATCCGCACACACGTAAAAGGGATTCCTCAAAATCTTGGACACCTTGGCCGATTCCCATTTGCCGCCCAGCGGCGCGGGGACGTCCATCCGCCGGAGCTTATCGCAGATGCCGGACAGGGACAACCCATCATCATACCACTGGTACATTTCGACAAGGTGCGGGTTCTCAATCTCGTCGGGCACGCTGAGTTTCATCGCCCGGCCATCCTCGATCGCATGGGTCTTCTGGTATCCGTAATGGGTTTTGCCACCCAGGGTGCGCCCCTGCTTGGCCCGGGCGTAGTAGTTGTCCTTCACGCGCAGGGCAATGGTTTCCCGCTCCAGTTGAGCAAAGACCAACGTAATGCTCAGCATGGCCCGGCCCGTGGCTGTGGACGTGTCGAAGTTGTCGTTGAGGGAAACGAAAGCAACGCCATATTTTTCCAGAACTTTGTAGACATTATAGAAATCCACCAGCGAGCGGCTGAAACGATCCACCTTGTAGACAATAACCTTCTTAATGATTCCCGCTTCTATGTCATTGACCATCTTCTTGAAATCCGGCCGGTCAATGTTGCTGCCGCTGTAGCCGCGATCCTGGTAGACCCTGTAGTTGATAGTTTCCCGGGGATCATCGATCATGCGGACGCACTTTTCGATTTGCGTCTCTATGGAGTCGCTATCCTTCTTATCGATGCTCTGGCGGGCATATACGGCGATCATAGGCGGAAACCTCCATAGAAAAAGCCTGCATATCAGCTGGCACATTTACGGATTCATAATAAAGATAGAAGATACATGGTTATCTCATGCTGCCAAAATTGTCCGACGAATCCCGGCCCTGTGCCACTGCCTTTTCCCGCAGAATTTTGACAGCACACATGACGGCTTCCTGCTGCCTGCGCCTGCCCTCTTCCTGCGTTAGCTGGGGGTAATCATCGCTGACGGTGTATGTCCTCCCCGACTTTGCTACAAACGTCCGCTTCATTCTATCACCCAGAATATGTATATGACCTGGGCCTTCATATATCACATGAGAAGCATGCGAACGGTATCCCGTTTATACTGGAGGTTCTCACATACAACAAAGGACGCAGCGGATGACTCCCTGCGTCCTTTGTTGCTGTAAGATTCAAGGCACTACCAGGTTCTGTCCCTCAGCAGCTCTACCGATAAACAAGCCAGCTATAGCGTGCCGTTCGTAACACGTACAGGCAGCCGTAAGGTGACCGTTGTGCTTTCCAGATATACGCTGGAGATGGCAACGCCATAAGCTTCACACAACATGCCGCAACCTCCCGGCCAGAGCAATTTGCCCCGGCCGGGAGGTTTATTCTATCTTCTTTTTACGGGACTCGGCACGCTTAATAAACTCCCGCACGAGTCTGACAAAAACGTTTTCGCCGTCCTTCACGGCGTGCAGATGCTCTGTGTGCTCATAGCCCTGCAGCACAAGGCAGGTCACCTGGTCGGCGCCAAAGCCAAACTGCGCCAGCGTGGAGACCAGCAGCTGCGTCTGCTCCAGGCGGTTGGGGATGTCCCGGTCGGTCACCAGCACCAGCAGCGGCGGCAGACTCCCCTGCTCTCCCACGTGATACAGTGGCGCGGCCTCGTCACACAGGACACGCCTTACATCCACCCCCCGCTCCCGCAGCACATTGAAATGCGTGGTGGGCTGCCCGGAATCGAACACAAAGCCCGCGAGATCGGCACTGCTCAGGCCGTGCCGGCCCAGCCAGCGGCCGTCAAAGCACAGCATCATGGCCAGATACGCCCCCGCCGAGGAGCCGGATACATAGATCCCCTCGCAGGCCCCATATTCGCCGATGTGCCGCGCCGCCCAGTGCACGCCCGCGGCGGCATCCTCGATGAACTGCGGATACCGGGCACTGGGGTACATCCTGTAGTCGGCAGACACCACTGCGATGCCGCTTCGGGCCAGCTCCTCAAACACATTGCGCTCGGTGGTTCTGTCCCCGGTCTCCATGCCGCCGCCGTGGAAGAACACGAACACCGGGAACGTCCCGCTGTCCGGCAGATAGAGATCCAGCAGCGTTTCCGGGTAGGGGGCGTAGGCGATATCGGTGATGATCTTCATAATACTTGCTGCTCCTCTTCCAGTACCGTGCACAGGCATCTCGAATGCGCCGTGCCAGTGCCAGTATACCACCTGCACCGCCCACGGCAAGCCGGCACGGGCGGAAGGCTCAGCCGGGAACCCCTTCCCAAAATAAACAAACAGCTTGACACCCCGTTATCTGTCTTATATTATTAAGACAGTTTATTCTTATAAAATTGAGACAGATCAGAAAGTGTGATCCGATGAAAAAACGCCTGCTGGACTCGGAATGGACGATACTCAAAGCGCTCTGGAACAAGGAGCCGCAGACGTTAAAAAGCATTGTAGAGTGCATCAGAAAAGACCAGCCCGACGTGGACTGGAACTACAAGACCTATCATTCCTATCTGCGCATCATGCAGGAGAAGAATTTGCTCGGGTCCGACAGTAAAAACGGAAAGGATAAAGTCTATTATCCTTTGATCTCGCGGGAAGACGCCCTGAAATGCGAAAGCGAGAACCTCCTGAGCAGGGTCAGCGTGGCGTCGGTGGGCAGGCTGGTGGCAATGCTCGCAAAGAGCGAAGGTCTTTCGAAAGAAGATCAGCGCGAACTGCTGGACTTTTCCGCCAGGCTGGAAAACCAATCCGGAGGTGAAGGCAATGACGGTGCTGCGGACCGTTCTAGATAACAGCATCGCTTTCAGCCTGCTCTGCGCGGGGGTATGGCTGGTGAAGGCAGTGCTCAGAAAGCACCTGTCCGCCCGGCTGCACTATATGATTTGGGTGGCTGTGCTCGTAAGCTTGCTGACTCCGGTAAGGATCGACAGCGGCATCAATCTAGGGAACCTGCTGCCAAGGCGGGTGGCGCAAACCATCATCGAGCAAACGGAAAAACTGCAGCCCTTGGCAGAAATCGTCAACGGATCAACCACCAACGGCAATCAGGGTATTCATCCAAACGACCAACCTGCGGCAGCAAACACTGCGCCTTCCAGCCTGCCAGCCGTTTCGAGGCATTCTCAACCAGATCGCACGGAGCCTTTGAATCCGGCTGTGCGCATCGACTGGTCCGCGTGGTTGTGGGCTGCCTGGCTGGCGGGCATGGCCGCAACAACCCTGCGGCTCTTCCTGGGAGGCCTGCGGTTGCGCCGGCATATCATCCGGTGCAGCCTTCCTCAAACACCTGCATGGCTTGATGCCTGCGCCCAGGAGTGTGCGAATGCGCTGAACATGCGCCAAAGGGTCCGCATTGTTTTGCAGCCGGTTCTGCCTGTGCCAGCCGTGATGGGTATTTTTCACCCAATACTCGCGATGCCCGAGTCCATCGTTGAGGAAGGGAGCGCTGAGCAGGTCCGTCACATCCTGCTGCATGAGTTCAACCACGTCCAGCGGGGCGACCTGCTCGTAATCGCTTTATTGAATCTGCTCAATGGGATCTATTGGTTCAACCCGCTCATCTGGTTGTGCTTCAACCGCATCCGTGCGGATATGGAAACGTCCTGCGACAACGATGTCGTAAATGTGCTGGGCAAGAGCCAGCGGCAGGAATACATACGCACGCTCGTCTATTTCTCGGGTATGGGTTGGCGCTCCCGCACGCAAGCCGCCCTGAGCCTTCACGATGCCAAAACCAAAATGAAGCTTAGAATTGGAGCAATGTACATGACCAAGAAAACCAAGCCGGCCATAGCGGCGCCGATCATCCTGCTTGTGCTCGTGCTGCTGCTGGCGGTATCCGTGACAGGTTGTCTGCCCACGCTGGACAACAGTACGGCCTGGCCTCGCCCGTCGGCCGCCGCCACCTTGGAGCCGGCTTCTCCCACGGCCGTCGCGGTGAGCACAACAGGCCCGGCAGCTACGGCGGAGACGCCGGCCCCAGAGGCGTCCCAGTGGGAAAACCAGTATAAGCCGGTGCTGGATGAATACCGTGAATTTGTCAAGAGTTTCAAACAAAGCACCAGGCTGGAAAACTTACCGGATTGGGGCGCGCCATGGGAACAAACCGCTGCAGATATGATGTTGAGCACACGGCAGTTTGGCTATGCCTTACGGGATATGGACAGCAACGGAATCCCTGAACTGTTTTTACTTACGAGCGATGGCTTCATCTGGGCGATGTATACGGTTGCTGATGAGGCGCCCAAACTGATAGGTACATTCTGGACCAGAAACACCTGCGTTATGGACCAGTCAGCCGTCCTCTATACGAAATGGAGCAACGGTGCGCTGGATAACGGCCAGGACATTTATAGAATGTCGAAGGACGGGCGGGAGCTCGAGCTCATAGAGAGGGTCGCCATGGAAAGCAAGGACGAAAACGGATATCCGCTGGATGCGCCGCGTTACTATAAATACGCCGGTTCAGGCAGCAGCAAGAAGATCATCAGTGAGGCGGAAGCCGACGCGGAAACGTCAAAATCTCCGAAAAACAACGATCAAAGCGGGCTGACGTTTGTGCCGCTCCGGTAGGGCGCTGCACGTCCATGCCTCACCCGGCGTATTTTTCTGCCTGCATACGGTACAGCAGTGCATACTTGCCGCCCCGCTGCATCAGCTGGTCATGGGTGCCTTCCTCTGCCACGCGGCCACCTTCCATCATATAAATCCGGTCCGCCATGCGGGTGGCTGACAGCCGGTGGGAAATGAACACGACCGTACGATCCCGCACCGCCTGCAGGATGGCCTGGTTCAGCTCATACTCAGCCACCGGGTCCAGTGCGCTGGACAGCTCATCCAGTATCAGCACATGGGCGTCCTGCGCCCAGGCCCGAGCCAGAGAGAGCTTCTGGAATTCTCCGCCGGACATCATGACACCGTCGGATTCGAACTCCCGGGTAATCGGCGAATGGATACCCTTGGGCAGCTTCTCCACCCGTTCGGAGAGCCCCGCAAACTTCAAAGCGTCCTGAACGTCAGACTCCTCCCCGGGCACGAAACCAGGCTTGACATTCTCGGCCAGTGAAAAGGCGTAATGCTGGAAATCCTGCATCACGACGCCCATGCCCGAGCGCAGCGATTCTGCACTGTATTCCCGAATGTCCACGCCGTCCAGCAGCACACTGCCGGCGTCGGGATCATATAACCTCGTCATCAGCTTCACCAGCGTGCTCTTGCCCGCCCCGTTATACCCCACAACAGCTACTTTCTCCCCCGCGCCTACGTGCAGTGAGACACCGCTCAGCGCCGCCTTGCCGCTGCCATAGCTGAAGCTCACACCCTGCAGCGTGATGCTGTGGGGCCGGGAAGGATCCAGCGGCAGCGGCCCGCCGGGCTCCGTGCCGCTGCGGGCGCTGAGCACCGCCAGCAGGTTGTCGATGAACAAGCTGTGCTGATACAGCGCCGGAAACTTGCTCACAAAGCTGTTGAGCTGGCCGCCGAACTGGAAAGCCGCATTGAACATCGCCGACAGGCTGCCAATGCCAATGGCGCCGGTGAGCGCCCGCCAACCCAGGTAGATCAGCGCGACGCCGACAAACAGGCCCTCATTGACGAACCGCTCGGCCCCTTGCAGCGCAAACCGCTTCCTGCCCTGTCTGCGCAGCACGCCGGCCAGCTGGCCGTTCTCATCCAGATATTTGCGCATCCCCGGCGTTCCCATGCGGAACAATCGCAGTTCCTTGGCATACTGGGGCTCGTAGAAGATTCGCTGGATGTATGACAGGCGACGGTTATAGGGCGTAGTCTCCAGGTCAAAACGGTATTGCATGCGAGCGCGGATCAGGTCAAACACCAACGAGATGGCCACGCCGACCAGCGAGCACAGCAGCACGACCGGCTCAATAACCAGAATCATCGTCGCCAACACGGCAATGGACAGGACATTCCCCGCCATTGCGCATACCGTTTCGGCCACATCCACCGCCCGGGTGTTGGCTTCATTGATAGCGCGGGTATAGCGGTTGTAGAATGTGGCGTCGTCGAAGTTGGCAAGATCCAGCGACGCGGCCTTGCGCATCAGCGTGGACGAAATTGCGCCTTGAATTTTAACCTTGGCAACCGGCAGGTAACTGTTCTGGTACCAGGCCATCAGCACACCATAGCCGCCGTTCACCAGCCCATACACTCCCGCCACAGCGGCCAGTGTCAAGGGCTGCACGCCACCGGTCAGCGCATCAAAAAGCACCTTGAGCCCCAGCACGCTGGTCAGCGGCGATACAACGCCCGCCAACTGCACCAACAGGCATACAGGCAGAAACCCCCGATGCGCGTCGCGCACCTGTTTGAGCATATATCTGATGTTCTTCAAAACATGTTTCATGATTCCTCCACTATACCAGCAGCCCCCGCAGCAACACCGAGCAGATGTCCGTCGTCAGCTTCTCTCGATCGCTGCCGGGTTGGGCGTCGGCCCGGCGGCAATACGCATAGACAAAGCCGACCAGTGCCGCCGCCACACTTCGGCTGTCGCAGGGACGGATGGCCTTCACCCGGATACCCTCGTCCAGTATCTTCACAATCTCCTCCAGCAGGCTTACCTTTGCTCGGCGGACAGTCTGCAGCACGTCGGAATCGATGCCGGCGGACATCTCGTTCATGATCATGTCCGTCATGCCTGCATAATCCAGACAGATGTCCACAAACAGCACGAGGATTTGCTGTGCGATGTCCATCGCCGGCCGATCCTGATGGGTGATGATACGCACCTGATCGGTGATGAACTGCAACCCGGCCAGCGCCGTTTCACAGAACAGTTGAGATTTGGTTTTGAAGTGATAATACAGTGAGCCCTTGGCCACGCCGGCCTGCTGAGCCACATCGTCCATGCTGGTCTCATAATAACCCTTGCGGGAAAACAACACTGTAGCTGCGTCGATTATTTTGTCCTTCATAGCGCAACCTCTTTTTATACTGACTGGTCAGTATAATAATATCAGCTGTCAATTCCTTTTACAAGAGTCCAAACTGCGAAACTAAAAAGAACAGGCCCAGGGCCTGCTCTTCGTAACTCAAAACTGCATCATGGTCTGTATTCAGCCGCTCAAGCCATCATTGCCGCCACAAGCTTCCTCAAATTCTCCGGCTTGGGCTGCGGGCCGGCCTTGCCTTCCTTTTTCGCCGCGCCTTCCATCATCTTCGTAATCATCCTGTGCCCCAGGCTCATCTTGGACTTGTCCAGCACGCCGCCGAAATGCTCGCGGGCGGTGGCCCTGTCCAGCAGCTCCTTCGGGAAGTTCTGGCTGAACGCCTGCTCCAGGTTCTCCGGCAGGCCGCTGCATAAAAAGAGGCCGAGTTTCTTCGTCTTCAGTTGCGCGGTATGGCTGTCCATATATTCCTTGAGCTTCTTCTGTATCTGACCCATATAGATCGAACCGCCCAAAATGACCGCATCGTACCTTTCGAGGGAGGGCGGGGCGCCCGTGCCGGCGTTCACAACATCGGCCTGGCCGCCGAGCTTCGCAGCAAGGTCCTTCGCGCATTGCTCCGCGAATCCATAGGTGCTGCCATAGACTATCAACGTTTTCATTTTCTGCTTCCCCTTCCTGTTCTGTTATTACTTCCTGAGAGCGTCCTGGATCGACGCTAGATACGCGTTGCTGGTCAGCGTGGCGCCGCTCTGTACGTCCACATCGGTGTTCTGGCGGGCTATCACACGGTTAACCAGCGCCTTGGTGAGCTCCGGCTGTTCAAACTGCACGGTCTTCATTACGTCGATGCCGGTGATCTTTCCGTTCGCGACCGTGATAGAGACGCGGTTTGCGAACCGGCCCGCGCCATAACCGCCCTCGTAGGCGCCGTCTGCCAGGCCGGAGGCGTCCACCGCGCCGATGGAAAGTTTCTGTGTGGCGTCCATGCCGTTGAACATCACCAGTGCGAACCCGCCGATGGCCAATGCCACAAGCAGCACAACGCTTCCCAACACGATCAGCACTATTTTAGTTGTCTTCTTCATGATCTGTTTCCCCCGTCCGATTCCTTGCCCATGTCTTCGATGTTCCATCCGATGGTTGCCAGCATCCCTCGCAGCGCGCCCAGCTCCTGCGGGCTCAGGCCTTTGTAGAGATCCGCCATGAAGCGCTCACTGCTCTGCTGCATGCCCGCCCAGAACTCGGCGCTTTTTTCCGTGAGCCTCAGCCTTTTGGCCCTGCCGTCCCGCTCGTCGTCCAGAAATTCCAGAAAACCCTTCTCCTCAAGCTTCAGCGCCAGCTGCTTTGCGTTTTGGTGCGTGCTGCCCATCGCCGCCGCCGCTTCTCCCAGCGTCGGCGACTGCTCAAACAGGCCGCCCACGATGATCGACAGGAACCACTGCCTGGCCGTGAGGCCGTACGGCTGGAACTCCCTGTCCAGCATTGCCTGCAGGCGGTTGGCGATCATGAACAACGAGCCGAACACGAACTCCTGGTCCGACTTGATATCCAGCCTGTCACGGTCCCTGCGGTTTTCGTTCATAGGTGCCGCCTCCTCCGAAAACGATGTAATATGTTACTTACATAGGTAATATATCACCTTTATTTTAGCTTGTCAACATTTTTATGTGGCGTGTCCTCTTCAGACCGTAGACAAAGCCAGCACTCAACAAGTTTGGGTGCTGGCTTTTAGCATGGATCCTCACCTGACACCTATTCTATGAACCGAAGATTGTGTATTATTATATCTGAATTTTAAAGGCAGGAGGATCTGATCTATGATATTTGATGGACACATTCATATCCATGCTGGCAAGGCGAACAGGCCAGCTTTCCAAGATGGATTGGCCATGGCCGGTGTCTCAGGCGGATTGGTCATATCTGAATCTCCGAACTGCTTTCGAAAAGGTGCACCCAGCGGGGACGCGGCGGATGCGCGCAAGCGGTTGGACGGGCTATTCGAGCGCACACACGGTATTCTGGAGCTGTACCCCTTCTTCTGGATCGACCCATTGGAAGAGGACGCAGAGGAGCAGGTAACCTTGGCCTGCGGGTACGGCGTGCAGGGCTTCAAGATCATCTGTGACAGGTATTACCCCTATGATTCCCGACCGATGGAGATCATCCGGAAAATCGCAGCAAAGGGCAAGCCGATCCTGTTTCACTCCGGCATTCTGTGGGACGGTAAGTTCTCTTCGCTGTACAACAAACCCGTGAACTTCGAGGCGCTGATTGAAGTAGAGGGGCTGCGGTTCTCGCTTGCGCATGCATCCTGGCCGTGGTGCGATGAGTGCATTGCGCTTTACGGAAAGATACGAGACGCCAAGGCCAGCGGGAATGGCCCAAATGTCGAGATGTTCATCGACATCACGCCGGGGACTCCGGAAATCTACAGGAGGGAGCTGCTCACGAAGCTCTACACAGTCGGTTACGATGTTGAAAACAACGTCGTCTTTGGAACGGACTGTGTTTATGACAGCTACACCGGGAACTGGGCCAAACGGTGGATCGACATGGACACAAGCATATACGGCGATTTGAAACTGGAGCAGGAAGCCGTAAGCAAGGTGTTTGCCCTGAACCTGAGGAGATTTATAGGGGGTTGATGGGCAGAATCGCCTTTCGATACGGGTTTGCTGACTCTTCAGCAAACTCTATTTCAGCGCTTCCGCAAGATCTTCCATCAGCAGTTCGGTATTCTCCGTGCCTACGTGGATACGCACCGCGCCGGAGGATTTGAGTCCGTAAAATTTACCGGCGCTGCCCTGAGGGTCGATGGTGAACGCGATGGCCAGGGACTCATACCCGCCCCAGCTGCACGTGATATGGAAGTATCTCAGATTGTCCACGATCTTCGAGGCATCCTTCAGCGAGGCGCCCTTGGGAACAAACGTGATCAGCCCGCAGGCGCCGCTCATCTGAGCGCGGTACAGCTCGTGCTGCGGGTGACTTTCCAGCGCAGGGTAGATCACCCGTTCTACCGCGGGGTGCTTTTCCAGAAACTTCGCGACCTTGAGCGCGGCTTTTTCGTGGGCGGCAAGGCGAACCGGCAGCGTGCGCAAGCCGCGGGTGGCTAGGAACGCATCGAAGGGGCTCAGGATACCGCCGTAGGTGGAGCGAAAGTCCCGTATCTTGCGCATCAGCGCTTGCGAACCGCACACAATGCCGGCGATCAGGTCCGAGTGGCCGCCTATGTACTTGGATACGGTGTGCATGGTCATGTCGATGCCCATCGGTATCGGCTTTTGGTGAAGCGGGGTCGCCCATGTGTTGTCGATGGCGGTCAGTATGCCCCTGACTTTTGCAACCCGTGCGACGGCCCCCAAGTCCTGCAATGTGAAGGTCATGGAAGACGGGCTTTCCAGATAGATCAGCTTGGTGTGCGCCTGCAGCGCGCCGATGAGCTCATCCATGTCCCAGCCAGTCACGAGAGTGCAGCCGACGTTGAACCGCGCCAATTGCCTGATGCATTCCTGAGCGAAACCATAGGCGCTCTCAGTCATGACAATATGGCCGATGAGACGAAGGCCGTCAAAACAGACGCCAGCGCCGCCGCACCCGAACCGAAGGCTACAGCCATGTCCGCACGTTCCAGCGCGGCAACTTTCTTTTCAAATATCTCGACAGTCGGGTTGCAGACACGCCCGTAGATGTAGCGTCCGTCGCTGTCGTTGGGCGCGCGGTTCATGTCCTGCATCGTATCAAAGGCATGGATGCTGGTGGCAAAGATCGGCGGCCCATGTAATGGGAAGGTTCGTCGGCGAAATGGGTGCAAATATCCTCATCAAAGCGGAAATCGATCTTGTTTTTCTTCATCTAAGTGCTCCTTGTGCAGATGGATACAACAAGATGATAGTATAACAACCATCGAGGGGCGCCGCAAGGCGATGGGCGACTGTTTCTCCCCTCCGCGCGCCCTTGCTCTGTAACTCAATTCCCGCTCAAGAGAGCAGGGTCTAGGAAGAGAAGCTAAAAAGCTCTCCAGGCTAAAGAGCCTCTCCTCCTAGTATTGCTTTATAAATTATCGCCGTACAGTCTCGTTACCAGAACGGCAATTCCCTCTTTTCCAGGCAAACCTACACGGATACTCCCGTGGGCTCCCGCCAAAGCAGTCTCTCTGGTCATTTCCCATACATCAATGATTTCCACCTTGTAGTTTCCATTTTGGGGAAGTTGAATATCCATACGGCAGGGACACTGCCTCCCGATGTAATGCAATCGATGATCCTCGTTTCTGACAACACTTGGCGTGAAATGCATATCAAGTAAGCGTGATTCGAACTCAGGCAGTGAGCGCATAACACTCGCAAAAAGCCCGATAAAGCTTTGCTCTGGCGTCACCTCTGCAGGTGCATCGTTGGGATTCTGGTAAAACGTACGATTTAGTGGCTCAACATCGCCGATCTCATACTGTAATGCTTTCAGGAACGCAAACCTCGCCGGGCTCTGGCCATACAGTTTTCCGCCTTTCGCCCACCACAGCACCTCGTCCTCGCGGAAGAATGTTTCACCATGTGTAATGAACCCGCCGTTGGCCACAGTAACCCACGCACGGTGCACCATCTCGAACGCGGAGAGGTTGCCCCAGTCAAACTCGATGTTGCCCTCATAGCCGCATTCATCAATCATGACAGGCAATCCGTATTCCCGTTGCCACTCCGCCACGCGTTTGACAAACCCACTCTGAATCGAACAGTGGGTCATCCATGGGGCTTTGGGGTAGATTCTCAAACAATGGTGAACAGAGATTAGGTGCTGGTACAGGTCCTGCGAATGAAGCTTGTTCCCGAAGGCTTCCCAGTCCTCCATGCTTCGCGCGGGCATCAGATCGTATTCGTTGGCGAGACTCCACCAAATATTGCGGTAAGCCGACAGCCGCCGGATACAATAATCCAGAAAGGTCAGGCAGTCCTGCATGGAGAGCTTCGAAAAACCCCAGCGGTCATAGGGGTGAAAAAGGATTAAATCGGCTTCGATGCCCAGATTACGCAACCTGCCGATGCATCCTTCCAGATGTACCCAGAACCGTTCGTCCGGCCTGTTCACGTCCCATTTGCCATCGGCGTTTTTCTCAAAAGGGTACAGCATTGGCTCGTTTTGATTATATGGCATGTGCTTGGGGAATACGCACATTCTGATCTTGTTGAACGGCGTATCTTTCAGCGTCTCCAATGTCTCAGCGATCAGTTCTGCAGGCTGGTGTATCCACGCGTAACATGTCGTCCCGACAGGTATGTACTGCGTGCCATCGGCATAGCGGAAGCGCGTACCCTCAGCCACGACTGGCCCATGGTTGTCATCCGTGTTTGGTACACAGGTGAACTCACCTGCAGACTCCACTCCATCGGCGCTGATGTGGTACTTCCATACACCTTCGCACTCTGGCATGAACCGGACGGCAAACCCATCTGATCCGGTTTGGAAACCATTGACCACTTTCACTTGCCCGTCACAGATAAAGGTAGCGACAGGCTCTGTTTTACACAGTAGCTGGTATTCAAAAACATCAAATTTCTGTACGCTCTTCATGACTAATCCTCCTATTTATGTTGGTATACTTCAACGCCCAGATACTTGCCCATCGCCTCCGCGAGCACATCAGCGACCTTCCCACGCACAAAGCAAACGTGGTGTTCAAAGCCGTTCTCGCAAATATATCGCATCAGATCTTGCAAGCCAGGCACACGGCATAACGCCACGCCGCCTTTGGTTGGCACTTCCTCAGCTTCGAAAGCTCCCTCACCAATGTACATTTTCATGACACCCCTTGTGTCGTCTGTCGTCACACGCAGGAAGGTCATCGGCCCCGCCGCGACCTGAGCTTTGCATGCACCGAAGGTATTTTCTTTGCCCAGCACACTGCCCAGCACGTCGAGACACTCGATCTCCATCTCCGAGTTTTGGAAAAAGCTTTTAGGGAAATTGGAACAGTGCAGTGAAATGCAACAGTCCCTGTCGTCGCGGATATTGTTGTTCCAATCCATCAGCGCTGGCGCGGAACCAGCGGCTAATTGCGCCGCGAGCATGCTCACCGCACCCGTTACATCGCTCTCGCACGCGCTGGGGTAGCCCCGATCGCCCATCATACTCATGCTGAGGCACGCCGCGCAGCCGTAGTTGTGTTCCAGGCTGTCCCAGCACTGCACGGTGCTGGCCTGACAGTCCAGCACAGCCACAAACCGCTCCATCGCCAGACAGAGCTTGGCCTGCCGGTTGATTTTTCCGGGCGTGATGTACTCGGGAATGCGCCCGTAAGCTCGGATCTCGGCTTCCTTTGCCGCGATTTCCGTCTCGTCACTCATCACACTCGCGGCGGCGATGACTTCGCTCAAGTCCACCGTCTGCACACTGATGCCATGTTTTTGCAGAATCTTTTCAGAAAAACGCACCGAATTGAACGCCACCGGCCGCGCTCCGAGCATGGCGATACGCGATCCGCGCAGCCCGGTCACGACATTGCAGACTGCAGCGAACTGCTTGAGGTCCCGCTCGAATTCCTGGCTTTCCAACGCACAGGTATGCAAGGTCGTGTTGCTAAACAAGATGCCGCGCTGATAGAGATTATTGCAAAGCGATATCTTGCCGCAGAACGCGTCGCGGCGGTTTGCCATATCCAGCTTGTCAAAATCGTCGTCGCAGGCCTGAATCAACACCGGCACGTTCAGCCCTGCACGGTCGATGGCCTCTGCCACACCCAGTTCCTCGCCGAAGTTCGGCAATACAACGATAATACCGCAGATCTCATTGCTGTGATCTTTGAACAGTTTTGCACAGACTTTCGCCTCTTCGAGCGTCAGCACCGCGCCAAGATGGGTGTCCTGCTCGCTAACCATCACACAGCCATAGCCCAGCCCGCCCAGCATCTTGGTAATCCCGTCCCTCGCGGCCTTAACCAAGTGCGACGGGAAAAAGCTCCGCGTGGTCACAATCACGCCAAATGTCTGTTTTTTCATCTCTCTGCCCTCCTGTTAATGATACCAACCGCATTTTTCCATCCTGTGTATAAGGCTTCGCGTTGCTCTTCCCCCATCTGCGGCATAACCACCCGGCGCTGTTGCCCAGCAAAGATGCTCTCCCGGTCGGCGATCCCCGCCCCGATTGCTGCGCAGTATGCCACGCCCATGCTCGACAGTTCTTCAGTTCTATTGACTTCCAATGGAATGCCAAGTATATCCGCCTGGAACTGCATCAGGAATTCATCCCGTGTCGGCCCGCCATCCACCCGCAGAAGAGACAGCGGGCTGCTCTCGCCAACAGCCTCTACCACATCCCGGATCTGGTATGCAATAGCCTCTTCTGCCGCACGGACGAGGTGCGCCTTTCTAGTGCCGCTATTCATGCCCAGGAACGCCGCCCGTGCATCGCTGTTGTAATACGGCGCACCGAGGCCGGTGAAAGCCGGCACGAGGTACACACCACCCGTGTCCTCGACCGACGTCGAAAGGGTGCCTGCGCATTTCACGTCCGGCAGCAGCCCAATGCCCTCTGTGATCCATTTGATCACAGATCCGGTGTTATTGATGTTGCCCTCCAGGACATACTCGATTTGCCCGCCAATTCCCCATGCAACGCTGGCGGCGATCCCCGCGCCCGGCGTCGGGCAAACCGTACCCGCGTTCACCATCACCGACGAGCCGGTTCCGTAGGTCGCCTTGGCGGTAAACGGCTCCCAACACTGGTTGCCGAACAGCGCGGCGTGACTGTCGCCCATCACACAATGGATCGGGACGAGGCGCGGCAGGATGCCATCCAGCCTGGTTAATCCGAAAAGGCTATCGCTCATCACAATCTCTGGCAGACAGCCGACGCCAAACGCTTCCACCAGCTCTGCATCCCACATAAGGGTATGTAAATCCATTAGCTGCGTGCGGCTTGCATTGGTATAATCCGTCTTGAACACCCCGGTCAGCTTGAACAGGAGCCAGCTGTCCACCGTCCCGCAGCACAGGGTCCCCCGTCCCTTCGCCTGCGCGACCTCAGGGGAATGCCGGCTCATCCAGCCCCACTTTGCGGCACTGAAATACGGCGATAGCAACAGGCCTGTGCGCTGCCACACCTCGGCTTCCAACCCCGCCTCCCGAATCTCCTGCACAACATCGGCCGCACGGCCGCATTGCCAGACCACGGCGTTGTATAAAGGCAGGCCCGTCCGCATATCCCAGCACACGGCCGTTTCACGCTGGTTGCAGAGACCAATGACGGCAATCTCCCCGGCAGAGCGGCCTGCTATGACTCGTCGCACCGCCTCCAGAGTGTTTTCGTAGATCTCCATCGGGTCGTGCTCAACCCAACCCATTTTGTTTGTGATCTGCCGGTGCGGTACATCGGTACGCGCCAGCAGCGTGCCGTCCATACCCCAGAGCAGCGCTTTCGTCGCAGCGGTACTCTGATCGATCGAAAGTATCACGGCTTTGCCCTCCCCAGCATCTCTCTCGCAGCCACAGCGATGCCTGCCGCATCCAGCCCGTAATACTCGAACAGTTCGCTGCTCCGTCCAACCTTGTACTCGGCGTCCGGGAATCCCAGTGTTCTAACCGGCACGGGGCAGTTCCTCGCAGTGACCCCGCAGACCAGTTCGCCCAGTCCACCATGGACACTGTGCTCCTCGATGGTGATGATGGCGCCGGTCTCCCGCGCCGCTTGTACGATTGCCTCCTCGTCGGCGGGCTTGAGACAGAACATATCCAGAACCCGGATTGAAACACTATCACTCGCTAGTTGTTCGGCAGCTTGCTTTGCATGCCAGACCGTCTCGCCGCAGGCGATCAGCGTAAGGTCGTCTCCCCTTCGTACGACTTTCGCTTTGTGAATATTAAAAGTTTCACTCTCGTTATAGACTGCCTCTACATCCCCGCGCCCGGTGCGCATGTACGCAGGCAGATCGCTCTGAGCAAGGTACTCGGTGAGCGCGCGGGTCTGCACACTGTCACAAGGCGCGAAGATCTCGAAGTTGGGTAGCGCACGAAACCCGGCAAAGTCGTGAAGTGACGTATGAGTGCCGCCGAGCGGTCCGTAGCTCACGCCCGCCGAGACACCAACGACTTTAACATTCGATCCGTTGTATGTCACGTCCACCTTGACCTGCTCATAGCTCCTCGCCGCCAGAAAACAAGCTGGCCCGGTGACAAACACCTTCTTACCCACCGAGGCGAGTCCCGCGGCAATGGCAACCGCGTTTTGCTCCGCGATGCCGACCTCCACGAACTGCTCAGGGAATCTCTGAGCAAAGCCGCCTGCGGTGGCGCTGCCGCGCGAATCGGCCGTAACGACAAAGAGTGAGCTGTCCCGTTCGGCAAGCTTCTCAAGTGTCGTTGTAAACGCTTTACGGCAAGACACTTTTGCCATCTCACGCACCTCCCTTTGTGTCATTTGCCAGGCAATCTCTCGCGGCGGTCAGGTCCGCCCTGATCTGCGCGTACTCCTGCTCATTCGGGACGAGGTGATGCCAGTCTGCTTTGTTCTCCATAACAGACGAACCATACCCCTTCACCGTCTCGGCAATCACAACGAGCGGTTTCCCCGCAGACCGACAAGAGATCGCCGCAAGAATTGACGCTGGGTCATGCCCGTCGCAGATACGACACGCCCATCCAAACGAACAATATTTCTCTGCCAAGCTTTGCTGTGAAAACCCGTAGCTGTGCTTGATTTACAGGTACAGCAAAGAAAGCCGCTTTTTCTTTGCGGCTAGCTTAAGGTCTATTCAGGTCTTAGCCTACAGCCGTGACGGTTGGCCGCCAGCCAAGAGCATTGAGTTTGTTGAGACAGGCTTGTATCTTTTGATCTTTATTGAATTGATGATAGTAGTCCGCTCCCAGGTCTTTGTAGGGTACTCCGTCTTTGAGAATGTGGTAGATGGCAATCAACATAGAGTGTGCTACAGCAACCACTGCCCGGTTGGCGCCCCGCCGGACGGTCAGCCTTTCGTATTGCGCTCGGAAGAAGGTGTCTTTTTTATTTACTGCCGCTCGGGCACATTGAACCAGTGTCACTTTTAGGGTGCTGTTTCCCTTGTTGGTTCTTCCGCTTTTCCGTTTGCCCGCACTTTCATTGTTCCCAGGACACAACCCTGCCCAGGAAGCCAGGTGTGCTGCCGTCATGAATCGACGCATATCCAGGCCGATTTCCGCCAATATCGTCTTGGCGCTCTGTTTTCCAATCCCCGGAACCTTCTCTAGCTCTTTGATTGCTTCATCATATCGGTGCATCTCACCATCTATGATGTCGTCCATCTCTTTGATCCGATGCGTCATATCATCGATGTGGCTGATAATCGCCTTAAGTAGCTTCTTCTGCACCGATGATACCACTCCGTCGATCGCTGCCATGATCTCCGGCACCTTGTGAAGCACCTTCTGGTCTACCATCTCCCGGATGGATTCCTCATCCGTCTTGCCCGCTATGATTCCATCCAGTATCTTTCGGGAGGTCTTCCCATTGATGCTGCTCATCACAGAGCTTAGTTTGATGTTCGCTCCTTCAAGCTCCTTCTGTAGCCGGTTGATTTCTCGCGTCCGCTCTTCCACTAGGCTCTTCCTGTACCGCGAAACCTCCCGCAGTTCCCGCTGCTCCCGCTCCGGGATATAGCTCGCTTTCAGCAGCCCATGCTGCAGTAGGTCTACGATCCATTCCGCATCCTTTACATCCGTCTTCCTTCCCGGTACGGTCTTCATGTGCGCCGCATTCACCACCATTACCGGAACTCCCAGCGCCTCCAGTACGTTATACAGCGGCTTCCAGTACACCCCTGTACTCTCCATAGCCACCATTTCGCACTCTTTCGCCTGCAGCCACGCCGCCATTTCCTTCAAGCTCTGGGTCGTCGTTCTGTACTCCCGCAGCTCCTGCTTACGCCCGTCCCGCAAGCATGCCACGATCCCCTTTTTGTGTACATCCACACCACAACAACGCTCGTACACTACCTGCATCTTTTGGATGCCTCCTCAGGTCGTATTCGGCGCTGCCTCTGCCTTCTTTCTTAGTTTGCTGTACGTCCTTTTGCCTTTCGGCTGGACAATCCGTGGTTCAACGCAGAGGCAATCTCAATTTCCAAACCGCTCTTTTGAGCAACCTTGGTCGAACTTGTCGCC
>JAEYPH010000098.1 GCA_023410875.1 Bacillota bacterium
CAAGCTTCATGCCAAGACAATCCAAAACCGCCTGGGCATTATGCTGCACGAAAGACTGACCGGTTAGCGGATACACAAGTGAATACGTCCCGTAACCCCCTACGTGTGTTTGCGTTACTCAAAATGGTGCTTTTCCCTTCGTCTCATGGCTGTTCCTACCCTCCGCCACTTCAAAAGGGGCTGTCCCAGATTTGTCATCCTGAGACAGCCCCTTGGAGAGAGGGGTTACAAAGGCATACGCCTCATTACCGATGGCGGATTTATTCCGCCGAGGAAATAGATAGCCCGATAGAAGCTCAAAACCCGCCCGCGGGCGATCTCTCGTACTCTCCTATCGTAGCATGGGATTGTTAATCAAGGGCAGGCCTGGCGACGGCTATCGTCGGGCCGAATGCTGACCAAAATGCAAGTTGCTTGAATCGCCGATTGCGCAACAGCGCCATCGGCGAAACGCGTGTTAGTACCACGATTCATCCATATAGAACCCGATGGCCTTGCCTGACATCTCGTTGATGATGACGTGGATGTCGCTGATGCGCTCGGTACCGTCCTCGTTCTGGCTACTTACCTCCACGCGTACCCGGGAGGATACGACCATCGGCTTGCCATCGATATCCTTGCTGAACGTATTGACCAGCCAGGCGCCTTTCTGCATGAAGCCCAGGCGTTGCACAAGATTGTAGGATTCGTTGAGCCGCTGCTGGTTCGTCAGCGTGACCTGGGGAATCTGGTTGCCATTGATCTCGATGTTGAGCCTCAGCGCTTTGAGGTCGCCCTGGCGAATCTCGGCAGTGTAGACCTGGAACTGCTCGCCCAGCAAATCGCCGGCCAGGGCGGAATAGTCCACCGGACGCCATTCCAGGCGCCAATACATCTCCCGTTCCGCCGGCGTAGGCGCAATCGTCGGCGTCGCGCTGGCCTCGTCGCTGGGGCTGGGCGTGGGCGTATGCTTGGGCGTCTTGGTGGGCTTGGGTGTCTTGGTGGGCTTGGCGCTGTCGGTGGCCGTGGGACTGGGCGAGGGTGTAGGCGTGACCACAGGAAGAGGCAGACGCTGAGCCGGTGCGATCGTGCACTCGTAGCCCGGCAAATCCACGTTGATGCCCAGATAGGTCGCAAAATCGCTTATGGCTTTGTCCCTGGCTTTGCGCTGATCATACGTCATATCCGCTGGATAGATGCACGGCAGCTTGGGCGTGGGCGCCGGCGTGGGAGAGACCGTGACCGTGGGCGTCGGCGTGGCCGGCTTGGGCAGGAACTGCAGCGGATCGATGTTCAGCAGATCGGATTTCTCGTGATCAAAGCTGCCGGCCAGCGTATAGCTGACCATGGCCGGCAGGCCCCACATCAGCAGCACAAAAGCGCAGGCAAACAGCGCGCCCAGCCACGCCAGCCGCCACTGCCGCCGGGCCCACGCCAGCATCTGTCTTCCTATGTTTCGAATACTTTTCATCGTCACATCCCCAACGGCCGCCCGCGGCCGATCTGTCGCGCCCGCTGCTGCACGGCGGCGCGGCCCCGGCGCGGCGTGCGCACCTTCTTCCTGGGCCGGGCGGGCACATCCTCCACCCCGCCGAAGATCACCTGCACCGTGGTGCCCACGCCCACGGTGCTCTGTATGCGGATGCGGGCATGGTGCACCTGGGCGATGATGGCGCACAGCGACAGCCCCAGGCCGGCGCTGTTGTTGCGCCGGGAGCGCTGCTTGTCCACCATGTAGAAAGGTTCCATGATCTTGGGCAGCTCGTCGGCGGGTATGCCGTGGCCGCTGTCACGAACCTGCAGCACAGGCCAGCCCTCCGGCGAAAGGAAACTGCTCAGTTCTATGACGCTGCCCTCCGGCGAGGCCTTGCGGGCGTTGTCGATCAGGTTGGTCAGCAGGCCTGTCATCAGGTCCCGGTCCATGGGCAGCGTTTGCAGCTCGTTGTGGGTCGTCAGCGTCATGTTGTTCTGGGCCAGCAGCATTTCCACCGCGGCCTTTACGCCCTCCAGCAGCTCGTCCACAGGCTCCTCCCGCGCTTCCAGGCGTTCGCCCTCCAGTGCCACCAGCCGCATCAGCTTCTGCGAGAGCGCCTCTATGCGCAGGCTCTCATTGTGGATGTGGTTGAGCGCCATCTCCTGCTGCTTGGCGTCCAGCCGGGCGCGCAGCAGGATCTCCGAATAGCCGATGATGCTGGTCATGGGCGTCTTGAGCTCGTGGGTCATGTTGGCGATCAGCATGCGCCTGTCGTCGGCGGTGGCCTTGAGCTGAGACACATGCTCCTCCACGGCCTGGGACATGTTGTTGAAGTCCCGGGCCAGTTCGGAGATCTCATCGTCGCCCTTGACAGGCAGGCGCTGGTCATAGGTGCCCCCGGATATGGCGCGGGTGGCCTTCTGCAACGATTTGAGCGGGTGCACCGCCAGCCGAACGCTGACAAACAGCGCCAGGCCCAGGAGCGCCAGTACGATCAAATCCACCATGGCCACGGTGCGGGCCTGCTGGGCGCCGTCGGAAAAAATCTTGGTAATATCCTGTATGTAGTAAATCAGGTATTCATCATCCAGCAGCGTCGTGTCGCCGGCCACCAGCAGGATGTCGCTGTGGTCCACCCGGCGAATGATCCAGCGCCGCTTGCCGTCGACGGGGGCCGGGAGCAGTTCCAGCGGCTTGAAGTTTTCCGGCGCTCTAAAAAAAAGCGGATCACCCTGGCCGCCCTGGCGATACACGGCCAGATAGGCGACCTTGGAGGAGAAGAAGTAGCGCACATAATTGCCGGCGGCGTTGGTGATAGCCTGTTGGCGACCCTGCTCCTGCAGCCCGGCGGAACCGGAAATCGCCGTGCTGGCCCCCAGGGCGGACACGACCATGTCGTGGCTGTCCAGGCCGCGCTGCACCTCGCGGTCGATCTCCCGTTGTATGCTCTGGGTGAGCACCAGATAGGTGCACAACCCCAGCGCCAGCACGATCAGCGCGAAGGCGATGATATAAAAGCGCATCCATAGTTTCATTCAGGCTCCCACCGCGCTTACACTTCCAGCCGGTACCCCAGCTTATAGACGGTCTTGATGTGATCCTCCCAGCCCAGCTTCTTGCGCAGCTTTTGAATGTGGATGTCTACAGTTCGGGTGTCGCCGGAGAAGTCGTAACCCCAAACCGTCTCCAACAGGCGGTCACGGCTCAGGGCAATGTTGACGTTGCGCATCAGCATCTCCAGCAGCGTGAACTCCATGGGCGTCAGCTGCACAACCTCGCCGCTCTGGCGAACCACGCGCTCCACGGTGTCCAGCTCCAGGTCATAGGCGCTCAGCAGGCTGTGCTTGTTGCCGTGGCGGGCCAGCACCTTCTCGATGCGGGCCAGCAGCTCCATCATCTCGAAGGGCTTCACGATGTAGTCCTCGGCGCCCATCTTGAGACCCTTTACCTTGTCGGCCACGCTGTTGCGGGCGGTCAGATAAATAACCGGGATGTTGTGAGCCTCCATGTGGGGCAGCAGGTCATAACCCGACAGCCCCGGCAGCATGATGTCCAGCAGCGCCAAATCGTACTTTTGCTCTTTGAGCATTTCCAGCGCCTGGCGGCCATTGTTGGCCACCTCATAGCGGTAGCCCGCCACCTCCAGGTTCATGCTGAGCAGCTCCGATATCGCTATGTCATCCTCTACAATCAGGATCATGCTGGGCATATACTCACCTCGGTTTATTTATTTTACCATTTGCACGCATTCTTTGCACGAATGAATATTTTCCATGGTTCGCGGCCAGCGACAAAAAAGCGCAAAATACCATGTATTTCTTAGACACCAAAAAAGGTCCATCGGTTCCAGAGGAACTGTCGCCTTCGGCGCTGTTGCGCCTTGGCGATCTAGACGACTTGTGCCAATTGTCAGTGAATCGCCCGGCGATAACCGTCGCCGAGCGATATCTATGCTTATGAACTCATAATATGTTCTTAAGAGACGAGTCTCGCCTGCGGGCGGGTTTTGAACGACATTTACCAATTTTTTAGTTTCCTCCTGCCGAATGAATCGGCAGTCGGTTATATCTATCGTTTTCCTTGCTGGCTAGTAGACAATCTGAGCCGCCCGCCGAAAAGGCTCGGCGAGCGGCTGCATGCACGATAGAGTAAAGCGTTAAAGGTCTTCAGGCTTCCCCTGGAGGAAGGCTTATATAGACTAGTTGGCGTCTACAGATCCAGCATTTATCATGCCAAGAAGGTCCTTCCACAGCGGGTGGTTGCGATCCAGCACGATCGTCGCGTCGTGGGTCAGCGCATTCTTGAGCGCCTGTAGGCTGCGCCAGTAGCCGTAGAACTCCGTGTCCTTGCTGTAGCCTTGAGCATAAATCTCCAGCGCCTGGGCGTCAGCCTGGCCTTCGATGGTCTTGGCCTGGGCAATGGCCTCGCTTTCCAGCTTGCTGGCCTCCAGGTCCGCCTCAGACACGGCCTTTTGATAGGTCTCCTGGCCTTCGCTGCGCAGCTGCTGGGCCACCTTCTGGCGGTTGGCGATCATGCGGTCGTAGGTGCTCTGCAGGTTCGTGGAGGGCAGCAGCGTGCGGTTGACCTGCACATCCAGCACCTCCATGCCGTTGTTGCGCAGGGCGTCGTTCATCTCCTTCAACGCCCCTTTGAGGCGCTCGTTGAACAAATCCTTGTTGGAGATGAAATCGCTGGCCCGGGTTGTGTTGATGGTCTGCACGAGGATGGGGTAGATCGTGTTGTCCAGAAGCTGGTTGGCGCGGCTCTCGGTCTGCTGGGTCGCGTTGAACACCACGGGGTTGGCGATGCGCCACTGGGCGTACATCATGACCTCGTACTGGTTCTTGTCGCTGGTGTTGACCTTCTCCTTGGCGGAGATATACGTGTACAGCCAGCTGTTGTACTTCTTGACGGTATCCACGAAGGGCATCTTGAGGTACAGGCCCTTGCGGTAGACGACCTTGACCGACGGGGCTTTGCCCACGGTGCTCATGAGGTCGGGGTATTGCTCGGTGTAGTGGATTTCCGGATCCAGCACGACCATGGTGGCCGTGCCGAAGCGATAGACGGCAGCCTGTTCGCTCTCGCCCACGGTGAAGGTGGACAGGTTGAACAGCACCACGGCGGCCAGCGCCACGGCCACGGCGATGATCACGCCGCGCACGGCCTTAAAGCCTTCCTTGACTTGTCCGCGCTGGTTGATGTTGATCGTGGACATTACTGGTCACCTCCTTGCTGGGTCTCCTGCGGGGCGGGTGTGGGCTGCTCATAGGGCTTGGGCGTGGCGACAGGAGCTGTAGCAGAATCCTCCTCGCCGATGTTGAGCAGCTTGAGCATGCCGCCGTTGTCATCCACGATGTAGAGCTTGCCGGCGGAGGCCAGTATGCTCTCCAGCGTCTCGATGAGCAGGCGCTTGCGGGTAATGTCCTTGGAGTTCACGTACTTCTGGTACACCTCATTGAACTCCGCGACCTCGCCCTGAGCCTGGGCCACGGTCTTGGCCTTGTAGGCCTCGGCCTGCTGCAGCATCTGGTAGGCCTGGGCGCGGGCGGCAGGCACGACCTGGTTTTTATACTTCTCCGATTCGTCCAGCTTACGGGTCTTCTCGTTCATGGCGTTGTTGACGTCGGCATAGGCGTCGCTGACCTCGGAGGGTACGGAGATGTTCTGTATCATGACATCTCGCACGTCCACGCCCATGTTGTAGGGCGCAAGCATCGCGCGGAAGTCCTCCTTGACCTGGGCGGCGATGTCCTGCTTGTTGAGCAGCGCATCGTCCAGCGTGCGGCTTTGCAGGTTGCGGCGCAGCACTGTTTCAAAGGCGCACTGCAGCGTGTCGAAGGGTTTGTTGGCGCGGTAGAGGAACGAGGAAACGTCCTCCACGATGACCTGGTACACAGCCTCGATCTGCACGATGTTCTGGTCGCCGGTCAGCATGATGGCCTCGTCAGGCACATCGGCAGCTTCGGGCTGTGTCTGGTCAGAGCCGGCCTTGGTCGTGCGAAAGCCGTACTCCATCGTGTAGAGCTGGGTGCGGCTCTGGGTGCGCACCTGCTGGATGAAGGGCATGTGCCAGTACAGCCCGGATTCTCTGGTGTCGGTGATTTCTCCGAAGGTCAGCACCACGGCCTGATCACCGGTGCGCACCTGATAGATGCCCGTCAGCGCCACGATGATCGCGGCAGCTACCACAGCCAACAGCGCAATGTTGCGAATGCGATGTCCTTTCAAGATAAAAATCCTCCTCTTTCGATGGTACTATCATAATTGACCGGGGAGATTGAGACAACGGCTGATGTACAAAAACCGCGCCGGGAGCGCCCAACGCTCCACAGACGCGGTTCAAGTGTCAATCAAAGCTCCCGGTGATGGAAGGCGCTGCGGCCGCTGGCATAGTCGGCCATGATGTGGCCGTGTCCGTCCAGCAGGTATTTGTAGGTGACCAGCCCATCCAGCCCCACGGGGCCGCGGGCGTGCAGCTTGCCGGTGCTGATGCCGACTTCTGCGCCCAGGCCGTAGACATAGCCGTCGGCAAAGCGCGTGGAGCAGTTCCAATAGACGCCGGCGGAATCCACCCGGCCCTGGAAGCGCGCCGCCGCCGAGGCGTCGGCGGTCACGATGGCATCGGTGTGGTGGCTGCCGTGGCGATTGATGTGGTCCACGGCCTGGTCCAACGAATCCACGATTCGGATGCTCAAGATGTAGTCCAGATATTCGGTGTCCCAATCCTCGTCGTCCGCCGCCTGGCAGGCGATGAGCGCCTGGGTGCGCGGGCAGCCCTTGAGCGTCACATGGGCAGCGTCCATGGCGGCCTTGAGCGCCGGCAGGAAGACCGGGGCCGCCGCCGCGTGCACCAGCAGCGTCTCGGCGGCGTTGCACACGGCCACATACTGGGTCTTGGAATCCACTGCCACGGCAACGGCCATGGCGACATCGGTCGCGGCGTCCACATACACGTGGCAGATGCCGTCGGCATGTCCCATGACCGGGATGCGCGTATGATCCATGATGTAGCGCACGAAGGCGTTGGAGCCCCGGGGGATGATCAGGCTGATCGTATCGTCCTGGGCCAGCATATCGGAGACATCCTGCCGGGTCTCCAGCAGCGCGGCGTAGCCCGCGGGCAGCCCGCAGGCCACCGCCGCGCGGTGCATGGCCGCGAACAACGCCCGGTTGGTAAGCAGCGCCTCGGTACCGCCCTTGAGCAGCGCTGCGTTGCCGGATTTCAGGCACAGGCCGCCGATCTGCACCAGCGCGTCGGGCCGGCTTTCGAACACGACGCCGATGACGCCGATGGGGCAGGTCACCCGCCGCAGCGCAAGGCCGCTGTCCAGCTCTCGAGCCACCTGCACATGGCCCAGCGGGTCGGGCATGGCTGCCAATTGGCGCAAACCATCGTACACGGTGGCCAGCTTTTTCTCGTCGAACTTCAGCCGCTTGAGCAGCGGCGCGGCCAGGCCCTCGGCTTCGCTGCGGGCCAGGTCCTCGCGGTTGGCGGCGAGAATTGCCTCGCGGTCGGCCTGCAGAGCGTCGGCTATGGCGCGCAGCGCGCCGTCGCGTGCGCCCGAGGGCGACTGCGCCAGCACGATGGACGCCTCATAGGCCCCTCGGGCCAGCTCTGTGATCGAATGTTCCATGGCGGTACTCCTTTCAGCCGGCAATCTGCGGCAGCATCTCGTTGATGCTCGGCAGGAACATGGTTACGAAGGTCAAAGCCGTCATCGCCAGCACGATCAACGCCGCCCCTGCCCAACTGAGCCAGTGGGCGCCCTTGATGGGCTCGGGCACACCCGGCACATCGCTCCAGGCCGCGTTTGCAGGGGTAGCCCGATGGAACAGCACCCACAGGCCCCAGCACAAAAGCGCGAAGGGCGCCGATAGGATGCACCATGTGACGATTTCGGCCGCAGCCGCAGACATGCCCTGGGTGAAGGCGAAGCCCTGCCAGCCGGCCATCGGCGTATGGGTTGCGATCAGGCTGGTGGCCAGCGCCATGGTGTTGTAGGCGGCATGGGCGAAGATGCCGGGCAGGATAGCGCCGCTGCGCCAGGCCAGCATCCCCAGCGCCACGCCCACGGCAAAGCGCGTGGGCGCGCCCACGATGTCCATGTGCACCAAGGAGAAGATCAGGCTGCTCCATAGAATGGCAGGCCACTTGCCGGTGACGCCGCCCAGCGAGCGCTGCACAACGCCGCGGAACAGCGGCTCCTCGGCCACACCGGCGCTCACGCCCACCGCCAGCGCCGCCGCCGCCAGCGCGCCCCAGGATTTGGGCTCTATGAAGCTCGTATCCGGCAGCTTGGCGCCCAGCAGCTCGGTGAAGATGCTGCTCCATGCCACCGTGGGGCCGGCCACGGCCACGGACAGCGCCGCGCCCAGCGCCGCCGCCAGCGCGTTCTGTGCGGCGGTGGTGCGGTTGCCCATCAGCGCCCGCACGGGCACCTTGCAGAGGAGCATATAACCCACCAGCGGCGCCAGCAGCAGCAGCTCCGAAAAGCCCAGCAGCGCATAGTTGACATAGGGCCCCAGGCGGAAGCCCATGCCGGCCTGTTCCAGCAGCATGTCGGCCACCATGCCCACCGCCGCCGGCGTACCGGCGATCATCATCCACAGCACAAAGGCAAGCACCAGCAGGCCAGAGCCCAAAAACGAGTATTTTCGCTTCACAGGTTCACCCCGAAAAAGTTCGTGTTTCCATTACACCATAAAGCGCAGGCGGATGCAAGCGCGCGGGATTATCGGCAAAGCAAGGACGCCGGCGCAAGCAGCTAAACGGCGAGGCCAAGTTGTGCTAAAATGATTGCGTGAGTATTCCTATCCTGAGGAGAGCAAAGATGGCTGACAACAGGTCTTTATCCGTTAGTGGAATTGTACTCAAAGACAACAAGGTGCTGCTTGTGCGTCAAGCATACGGTTCAGCAAAAGGATTGCTCATTATCCCGGGTGGATACCTGTCTGAGGGCGAGATGCCGGGCAAAGCGCTGGAACGTGAAATTCTGGAAGAAACAGGAGTAGTAGCACATGCTCAAACTCTTCTCTCCATACGGTTCTCAAAGAAAGATTGGTGGGCAATTTTTCTTGCAGAGTATGTCTCGGGTGAACCGATTTCAGACTGTAATGAAAACAGTGAAGCACTCTTTATGGATATGCAATCAGCTTTGAACCGAGAGGATTTGACGTATACAACGAAAGAAATCCTTAGAAACCTAAATGCTCGTAACGGTTTTACGCTATCAGATTTTTGTCCCAATGGCATCGATAAAGCCAGTTATCAGCTTTACTTTTCATCGATAAAATAACATAGCGTTTGTGAAACAAGGACCCCTTCGGCCGAAGGGATCCGTGTTTGGCTTCAATTTACATTTACGCCTGCCCCACGGCGCGGTGGTAAAGCTCATGGAAATACTGGCGCTGCTCCAGCAGCTGCATGAAGCCGCCCCGCTCCACGACACAGCCGTCCCTCCACACCAGGATGTCTTCAAAATCGCGGATGGAATCCAGCCGGTGGGCGATGGCCAGCACCGTTTTGCCCCGCAGGCGCCGCATCACGGCAGCCATCACGCGCTGCTCGGTCAGGTTGTCGATGGCCGAGGTCGCCTCGTCCAGTATGATCACGCTGGCATCGGTAAACCACAGCCGCGCCAGCGCCAATTGCTGGCGCTGGCCGCCGGACAAACTGACGCCCCGCTCGCCCAGCGGCGTGTCCAGGCCCTTCTCCAGGCTGCGGCACAGCGCCTCCAGGCCCACCTGCCTCAGGGCGTCGTGCAACGCGTCATCGTCCACAGCGTGGTCGAACACCAGGTTCTCCCGCAGCGTGCCGTCAAAGACTGGGGGGTCCTGGGGCAGATAGGCGATGTGGGCGTAGTAACTGTCCAGGTTCAGCGTGCCCAGGTCTTTACCGTCCACCCGCACGCTGCCCGCCTGGGGCTTGAGCAGCCCAACCAACAGCTTGACCGCCGTGGACTTGCCCGAGCCGCTCTCGCCGACAAAGGCCGCCGTGCTCCCGCCGGCGATGGTCAGGTTCAGGCCCTGGAGCAGCCGGCCCTCCCCATAGCTATAATCCACGCCGCGGAAGCTCATTTCTCCACGAAGCGATTGCACGGGCTCCCCGGCGGCAAGCTGCGGGTCCTCCCCGGCGTCCAGGAACTGCGCGTATCGCGCGTAGGCCGTGCGGTCCAGCTTGTACTCCACATAGAGGACATTGAAGATCGCGATGGGCGTGTATGCATTGTCCACCAGCGCGATCAGCGCCACGATCTCGCCGATGGAAAGCTGCCGGGTGGACCAGCCATAGATCAGGATGCCAATCTTCACTAGGCCGATGAGCACCGCGAAGGCTGTGAAGAAGGCTTCGTGGATCAACGTCATTCGCACCTTGGCGGATACGATCTCGCCCTTGGCCCGCCGGGCCTTCTCCAGCTCGGCCCCAAACCGGCGATATACGCGGAAGACGACCATCTCCATGAAGCCCCGCACCAGCACATGGTTGAAGGCCTCCTCGTTGCTCAGGATGCGCTCCTTGACGCGGTACAGCGCCTGCAGCAGCAGACGGGAGATCGCAAACACGGCGACATAGCCCACCAGTATGGCCAGCATGACCGCCTTGCTGATGGCCAGTATGAACAGGATGCTGAAAGCCATGGCAGGCAGCAGCTCGCTGGCCAGGCGTAGCCAATACCCGTAGAGCATGCCTCTGCCCGCCGCGGCGCCGTTCTCGATGCGCTGGATCAACGTGCCCGTACCCAGCTTTTGGTATTGCAGATAGTCGATGACAGATACCTTTCGCAGCGCGGCGGTTTTCAGATCCAGATACACGCTGTGCTCCAGCTTGCGCGCCGGGTAATTATAGATATAGTTGATGACATAGAGCGCGATCATCGCCGAACCATAGACGGCGATGCTAGCCATGGTCAACGTGCCGGCGGTGAAGCGGTCGATTATGCTTTGGAAGTAGCGTGCGCCAAAGCTTTGCAAAAAGGTCTGGGTCAATCCAATGAGAAAATAAATGACAAACAAGCCCTTGTGATCAAGGGCGATCTTTTGCAGGTGTTTCATAACCGTACTCCTCTCACATTTGGGATGAAACAAAGGGTACGGTTGAGTCTGTTGACCGGATCAGCCAAGCTCAATATGGTTCGTCAACAGTTTCTCAACCATATTGAGCGGTTACCTCGCTGGGTTTTCACGGTCTGCCTCCTTGGCCTCGCCTATCAAGTGGGCTTGGCCTCGCTTGTTTCCTCGGTCTCGCGCACGGCGCGGAAGTCTCGCTCGATGCTGTGGCGGGAGAGCTCCGCCTGCAGCGCGGCGATCAGGCGCTCCCGCTCGGCCTGGAAGGGCACGGTCGGGTCAAACACCACAGGGCGCTCGATGTAGATGGCGCTGTCCTGCTTGGAGGGATATATCGGGTAGAAGTGCAGCGCCTTGCCCTCGGCCCGCCAATACATCTGTGCCAGGTGCAAAAAGCCGTTGTACATCTCCCCGGCGTCACCGCCCTCGTCGGTGTAGTCGCGCTCGGGCATGATCAGCAGATTGTGCCCTTCCCGTAGCGCCTTGAGGCTGTCGCGGAAGGTCGTCAAAATCTCCTTGCGGCCGCGGTATACGGCGATGGACCGCATGGAGCGGAAAAATGCCTGCGTCAGCGGCGCCAGGATGCCCGCGCACAGCTTGGCCAGGGGCTTGGGCATGCGGTGGCGCACCGGGAACGTGTAGGTGGAGAAGTGATAATAGCACTCCTTGGCGTCCATCAGCGTGGACAGCGTCCACACGCGGAACTCCATGGGGATCCACGCCATCATCTCCACCGGGCCATACATGTTCTGATGGCGGCCGACGAACACCGCCGGCTGTACAGCAACGTGCTCCATGCCATAGATCGGGTGCCGCCGGTGCGTCACGCGCCAATACCATCGGCAGAGCCGGTACAGCCGGCCAAAGATCGTGTGATTGGAAGCCGTCATCGCGCGGCATACCTCCCAATGCATTCATGGATGGGGGACCAGGGGCTGGGCTTCTCCAGCCACACCAACCGATAGGGTGCGCCGTCCGCGGGCTGGGCGGTCTCCGCGCGGCCGATCAGCGCATATCCCTGGCGCTGATACAGCGCCAGATTGCCGTGGCTGCGCTCGCCGGTGAAGAGTTCATACCGTTCACAAGCGCTGAGGCTTTCCTCAATGGCGGCCATAAGCCTGCGGGCCACGCCGCCACGCTGGGCCTGGGGCGACACGAAAAGACGGCCGATGTGGGCCGTGCTCCCCACCAGTTTCCCCCGCACGCCGCCGATGATACGCCCGCCCGCCACGGCCTTTAGGATAACGGCGCCGCCCTCCAGGGCCGTCCGCACATCCTGCGCGTTCTCTGTCAGCGGCGGGATGCTCCAGTCGCCATAGAGCTGGCCCTGCTCGCGGAAGGCCAGCCGCTGGCCGCTCAGCAGCTCCTCGACATCGGTCGGCTCTACTGGCAGCACCTGCACCGGCGGCGCCTGGGGGCGTAGCTGCATCTCATAATAGGGTACGGGGATCTGCCGGGTGTTGTGAAAGTCCAGCGTATCGGCGTTGACGCATTGGAATCCAAACCGCTCGTAGAAGCCCCTGGCCCACGGCACCGCCCACGTCGTGATGACCGGCCAGCCGAGCTTGCGGCAATGCTCGGTCGCCCGCTCCATGAGCGCGCGCCCAATGCCGTTCCCCTGGCGCTCCGGCGACACGAACATGCGGCCAATCTCGCCACCGGCCATGGTCACCGTGCCGATGATCCGGCCACCTTCGCAGGCCGCCAGCACACCGCCCGCCGCCACGTCGGCGGCGATGGTCTGCTCGCTGTGATATTCCCGGAACATCTCCATGGCCGCAGGGCTGTAGGCCGCGCCATAGCTGCGCGCCATAGCCAGCCGCACGAAATCCAGCAGTTCCTCCAGGCTTTCCGTTGCCGTATAAAACTGTATATGCATGGCCGTATTATATCATGTCCCCGCTTGGGGGGAAGGCTCGTTCTCTATAGCGATTGCTCCCGAGGCATCGTCGTAAAACACCTCCATCAGGCACAGCCCCCAGGCCGGCGCCCGGGGCCCCGCCTGGGCGCGGCTGCCGCCGGCCAGTATCGCTGCGAATGCCTCGGGCTGCAGCTGCCCGCGGCCCACCAGCACCAGCGTGCCCACGAAGATGCGCACCATGTTATAGAGAAAACCGTCGGCGGCCACGTCGAAGGTGATGAAGTCGCCATCCCGGGTCACGCGGGCCATCGTCACGGTCTTGTTCGGGTCCCGCTTGGGGCCGCCGGTGCTCTGGAACGCCGTGAAGTCGTGGCTGCCCAGCAGCGCCTGCGCGGCGCAGTCCATGGCCCCGTCGTCCAAGCGCTGGGGGATGTACCAACTGGTGCGCCGGCGCAGCGCGGTGCCGCTGCGGCGGTTGCAGATCGTGTATTGATAGTGCTTGCCCACAGCGGAGAACTGGGCGTGGAAGCGGTCCGGCGCCTCGCAGGATTCCCGCACGCGGATGTCGTCGGGCAGATGGGAGTTGATGGCCACGGCCCAGCGCTGCGGCGGCACCGGCGCCTGGGTGCGGAAGTTGGCCACCTGGCCCAGCGCGTGCACGCCGCTGTCGGTACGCCCGGCGCCATACAGCGTCACACGCTCGCCGGAGACATCCTGTATGGCCCGCTGCAGCGCGTCCTGCACCGTGGGCGCGTTGATCTGACTCTGCCAGCCGCCGTAGGCGGTGCCCTCGTATTCGATGATCAACTTGATGTTGGTCATGGGCTCTGGCGCTCCGCGAAGCAGTGGATCAGCCGCTCGGTGCCGATGGCGCTGATCATGAGCCGCTCCCGGCGGTCGCCCAGCAGCTGCTGCGTCCAGTCAGTGGGGCCGCCGTCGGCCAGGAAGATCCTCTCCCCGGCACTGTCGCGGGCATAGATGTGGAAGCCCACGCCCCGATAGTAGGTCTGATCGAAACGCTGCAGATGGGTGATCTCCATGCCTAGGTTTTTCGCCTGTTGACCCATTAGGTGGGCCGAAGGCCCCGCCGCGGCGTCATACTGCACGATCTCCAGCTCCAGCGCGCCGAAGCGGTACCCCTGCTGTGCCAACGCCGATGCCAGCGCCGCATAGAACCCGGCGTGCTCCATAAAGGCCGCCTGCTCGAAGGCCGCGCCCCGCCCCGCGGAGCACAGCGCGAAGATCTGAAAGTGGGGAAAGGAGTTGGGATCGTTGGTGGGCTGGGCGCGCACCAGCCGCTGGCTGGCGCACAGGCGCACGGGCTCGCCGGGCTTCCCTTGTTGCAGCAGCGCGCGCCGGCGCAGAGCGCATTCCAGAGCCATCAGGTTGGTCGGGTCGCTGGCCACATCGGTGTTGCGCACGGTGGATACGACGTTGTTCTGATCCACCGGCCCCAGCACCGAGGCACAGCCCAGTGGAGAAAGCGGCGAGGGCTCTATGGCCTCAAAACGCCCGTGCAGAAGCTCGTAGGCCGCCAGCTCCACCCGTCGCAGCGCCAGCGGCGAAACGCCGGCGGGCCGCACGAAACGATGCTCACGGTATTGGCGCAGCACGTCGGCGGGCGTGAGCGCCCCAACGCGCCGGCGGTAAACCTCCAGCAGCAGGCTTTGCAGGTCCGTGGGCTGCAAGTCCCGGGTCAGCGCATCCAGCGCGCCAGCTTCCAGCTGGCGACCGATGCGTTCCAATAATCCTTGCTTCACCGTAGGTCCTCCTCTCCCTGTGTGCTCCACAGCGCCGCCGCCACGCGGAAATACGCGCCGCACTTGCCCACCTCGTCCAACACGCGCTCGCGGCCCTCGGCGCTCAGGTGCCAGTTGTCCCGGCCAGTGTTCTGGGTCTCCGTGGGCACGACGAAGAACGCAGTCTCGGGGAAGAACCAGCCGTAGGTCATCAGCGCCCGGCGGGCGTGGTAGGCCTTGCAGCACAGGATGGCCGTGCGGATGTTGAGCCCCAGCGCATCGGTGACCTCCCGGGAAAACCGCGCGTTGTCCACCGTGTGGGTGGAGCGGTCCTCCCGCAGGATGGCCTCCGCTGGCACGCCGTGGCGCAGCAGCACGTCGCGCTCATAGGCCCATTCGCTGTCATAGGGGCCGGGGTATTCCTCTCGGCCCTCATGGGGGCCGTCAAAGCAATCCTTCTTGTAGCTGTGTTTGCCACTGGGCAGCACCAGCGGCGCATAGCCTTCCCGGTACAGCCGCGCAGCGCACTCGCACAGCTGCGGGCGGCCGCTGCCGGGTATCAGTATGATGTCCGCCGGCCGCGGCTGGTCCTGGATGAAGATGAAATCGGTGATGTCCTGCAGGATGCGGTTCACAGACTCCTCCGGTAGCGGACCTCCACAAGGTCCCGGCCGATGTGCAGCGTCTTGGCCGCGCCGTCCGGCGTGAAGCCCTGCTTCTCGTAGAACCGGCGCGCCCGGCTGTTCTGCTCGAGCACCCACAGCACGACCTGGCCAAAGCCCATCTCCCGCAGCGCCTGCAGCGCGTGGGCCATGGCAGCGGAGCCCAAACCCTGCCGCCAGTTTTCCGGCAGAAAGTAGATCGCGCCGATCTCGCCGCAGTCCCGGGCATCGTCGTCCCGGCAAGGATGAGCGATGATCATGCCCGCCTCCACACCGTCGGCCAGCACCAGCCAGTACTTCGCCTGCGGGTACGCCTGATAGCCCTGACGAAACCGCTGGGCGCGGGCGTCGGGCGTGATATTGTCCAGCACGTCGTCGGGCACAATGCCCCGATAGGCGGTCTGCCAGCTCAGCGCGCCGATGCGCCCCATGGCGTCGGCGTCGTCCAGCGTGGCACGGCGGAAGGATACCTCCATATCTGTCTCCTAAAAAAACAGCCCCCGGGCAAACACCATGTCCACGACCACAGCGCCCACCAGCGCCAGCGTGACCAGCCCTGCCCACAGATCCGTCAGCGTATAGCGCAGCACCTTCATGCGGGTGCGGCCGTGGCCGCCCTTGTAGCAGCGAGCCTCCATGGCCATGGCCAGCTCGTCGGCCCGGCGGAAGGCGGACACGAACAGCGGCACCAGCAGCGGCACCATGTTGCGGGCCCGGCGCAGGATGTTGCCGGTCTCAAAATCCGCACCGCGGCTGGCCTGGGCCTTCATGATCTTGTCGGTCTCCTCCAGCAGCGTGGGGATGAAGCGCAGCGCGATTGTCATCATCATCGCCAGCTCATGCACGGGCAGCTTCGCTGCTTTTAATGGCCCTAACAAGCTTTCAATACCGTCGGTGAGCGCCAGCGGCGAGGTTGTCAGCAGCATTACCTGCGTGCCGAGGATCAGAAAAATCAGCCGCAGCGCCATGAAGAGCGCCAGTTGCACGCCGGTGTCGGAGATCGTCAGGAACCGCCACTGCCAGTAGACATGAGTGCCCTTGGTCAGCAGCAGGTTGATGGTCATCGTGAACAGTATGATGAACATCAGGGGCTTGAGGCCTTTGAGCAGATAGCGGATGCGGATGCCGCTCAAAGCCGCCGCCGCCGCCACAAAGAGGAACACCGCCAGATAGCCGGCCAGGCTCTTGATCAGGAAGATCAGCACGATGTACACGCCGGAGATCAGGATCTTGGCCCGGGGGTCCATGCGGTGCAACGGCGAATTACCGGGGAAATACTGCCCCAGCGTGATGTTACCGAACATCGGCGTCGCCCCCCTTCGCCAGCCGCGTAAGCACGAAGTCCCGCAGCTCCTCCAGCGTCACGATGCCGCCGGGCACATCCATGCCCCGGCCCCTCAGCGCCTCTCCCAGCGCCGCCACGGCGGGCACATCCAGGCCCATGTCCCGAAGCTCGGCGCTGCGCTCGAACACCTGGCGCGGCGTGCCGTCGATGGCCACCTGGCCGCGGTTCATCACCAGCACGCGACCGGCCACCCGGGCCACCTCGTCCATGCTGTGGCTGACCATGATCACCGTGCAGCCGCGCTCCCGGTGGATTCTTTTTACCAGCGACAGTACTTCTTCTCGTCCGAGCGGGTCCAGACCCGCCGTGGGCTCATCCAGTATCAGCACCTTGGGCTGCATGGCCAGCACGCCGGCGATGGCCACGCGGCGGCGCTGCCCGCCGGAGAGCTCGAAGGGCGAACGGCCCAGGATGTCCTCTCCCGGCAGGCCCACCTGGGTCAGCGCCTCGCGGACCCGCAGGCCGACTTCGGCGTCGCTCAAGCCCAGGTTGCGCGGCCCGAAGGCCACATCCCGCGCCACGGTCTCCTCAAAGAGCTGATGCTCGGGGTATTGGAACACCAGCCCCACCAGCCGCCGCAGCTTTTGCAGCTCGGCCTTGTTGCGGGTGTCGATGCCGTCCACGGTCACCGTGCCGCCGGTGGGCTTCAGCAGCCCGTTGATGTGCTGTATCAAAGTGCTCTTGCCGGAACCCGTGTGGCCGATCAGGCCCACGAAGCTGCCGTCGTCTACCGTCAGGCTGATGCCCTCTATGGCGGTCGTCGTAAAGGGGCTGCCCGGCAGAAAGACGTGGGTCACGCCATCGAAAACAATCGCCATAACGCCTCCGCCATCTCTTCCACCGTCAGAATGCCCTCTTCCATGGCCACGCCGGCCTCGGCCAGCATGCCCCGCAGCTCCGCCATGGGCGGCACGTCCAGGCCCATGGCCTTAAGCTGCACCCGATGGGCGAACACCTCTCGCGGGGCGCCCTGCAGCGCGATGCGCCCGTTGTCCATCACGACGACGCGGTCGGCCAAGGCCGCTTCCTCCATGAAGTGGGTGATCAGAATCACCGTGATACCCTCGGAGCGCAGCACCTGTATCGTGCGCAGCACCTGCCGGCGGCCCTTGGGGTCCAGCATGGCCGTGGGCTCGTCCATCACAACGATCTCCGGGTGCAGCGCCAGCACGCCGGCGATGGCCACCCGCTGCTTCTGGCCGCCGCTCAACATGTGCGGCGCCTTGAGCGCGTAGGGCGTCATGTGCACGGTCTCCAGCGCGTCGTCCACGCGGCGGCGGATGTCCTCCCTGGGCACGCCAAGGTTCTCCGGGCCAAAGGCCACGTCGTCTTCCACAACGTTGGCCACCAGTTGGTTGTCCGGGTTCTGGAACACCATGCCGCAGGTGCGGCGGATTTCCCACAGGTTGGCCTCGTCGGCGGTGCCCATGCCCTTCACCTGCACATCGCCGGTGGAGGGCAGCAGCAGGGCGTTAAAGTGCCGGGCCAGCGTGCTCTTGCCGGACCCGTTGTGGCCCAGCACGGCCACGAACTCGCCGCGCTGCGCGGCGAAATCCACGCCGTCCAGCGCCGGCGGCGGGGGGGCCTCGTTCTCACCCGGCGGGTAGGCAAAGCGCACCGCCCGGGCCTGTATCATAGTTTCCTGTATTTGTTCGGTCATCGGTACTCCATCGGGGTTGTTATCTGATCTATTTTACATCAGATGGGGAAAATGGGAAAGGGTGAGCGGAGGCTACGGACAACAAAAAGCCTTAAAGCATTCTATAGTGCATCTAACCCATTGGTCACGTAGTGCGTGACTATTTGGGAACGCAACATATTCCTATAGTTTTCTTGCCTTGATTACAAAGGTCAGAGGAAACATCTTCGCTTTCTTCGCAAAATTGCTGTTACCATCCCACGTTTGCAAAATATCTTCATCGGATTGCTCAACCATTTGCTCAATGACAAACCCTGCTTTTGCCAACGCATTCACGTAGGTCGATAGTTTGCGGTCCGATAATGTCAACACGCCTTCGTCAAGAGGCACGGAATACCAGGATTCGTCAAAATAACACTTCTTAAAAGCAAGCGCATTGTTTTCCGCAGCGACACATTTGTGTATCGGATGAGACCAGCTAAAAATAAAAACGCCGTCTTTTTTCAGATAGGAAGCGATCCGACAGAAAGTACCCTCCAGGTCGGTGGTCCAGCCTATGGCATAAATCGAATAAACAAAATCAAAATAATCCTGCGGTATCCCACATTCCTCTTCCATGGGGGAACAGATCAATTTAGCTGAAAGACTGCACGCCGCCAATAGCTGCGCTGCTTTTTCTAGTTGCTTTTCCGATATATCCATACCCCATAGCTCAGATGCTCCGCGGTTGCCCTGATACCGCAAGGACTGACCGTTTCCACAGCCGATCTCCAGCATCTTCTTCCCTGAGACGTCATCAAAAAGCCGGCATCTTTCTTCTGAGACGAATGCTCCATAAAAAGGAAGCACAATCGCTCCCAAAAAGTCATTCCCCTTTGTATCCCAATAGAAGCTGTTTGCTTGATAAACAACATTCTTGTCCATAGAGGCACCCTCCGGCAATTCCTGCTTCAAGCATATCAAAGAGAACCGTTGCGGCGCAACGGTTCTCTTTTTAGGTCAGCAAATTGTTCGTCTCTATACAGGTATCAGCTCCCTGGCGTACTCCTCAAACACGTTCTCCATCAGCGCGTGCCCCTTCTCGTTGGGGTGGATGCCGTCGGCGCACATAAGATCAGAATAGTTGCGCTGCGAGAGGAAGGCGTCCCGCACATCCACCAGCGGACATGCGAACTGCCGGGCCAAGGTGCTCACGGCGTTGCTGTAGCGCTCGTGCCAGCGGTAGATGTGCTGCACATCACCCAGCCAGCGCAGGATGTTGCGGGCGTCGGCGCCGTTTCGGGTGATCCAGCGGAAATAGCGCTCGGCGTCCAGCGGTGGCAGCGTGACGAGCACCGGCGTGATGCCGCGATCCTTAATGCTCTGTATCATGCCGGAATAGCACGCGATGAAATCCTGCAAAGGCGTGTTGGGCTGGTGCTCGGCCTCGGGCTGCCGGGCCACCTCGTCCCAATTGAAGTCGCAATCATTGCCGCCATATTCCAGCACTGCCGCCTCGAAGGCCGCGCCGCTCTCCAGCGTGCGCGAGAGGGACTTGGAGCCCTTGGGCGCCGTGGAACCGAAGCGGGAGTTGTTGGCCACGGCGATGCCCAGGCGACGGGAGAAGGTCACGGCTGCGTTGTCCGGCAGGATGGAGTAGCGCCCGTTGGCCTCGTTCAGCACCACGCCCTGCAACAGCGAATCGCCCCATATGGCGATGGATGGTTTCATGTATATCACCAGCCTTTGATCTTAGCAAAAGTATAACACCACATATCGTAGTTTTCAATACCATATTGTGAAGTTCTTGTTAACTCTCCATATCAAAAGTTTGCGCAATACAGGGTCGAGGCATACCAACGGGAAAACAAACGACCCGCTACCGAAAACGGCAACGGGCGTTTCAAACTTATTTGGATAGTGGCGCAGCGCGCCAAAGGCGAATTACACCAGCTCGAGAATCACGAGCTCCGCCGCGTCTCCCACGCGGGGGCCCAGCTTCAGGATGCGGGTGTAGCCACCCTGGGTGCCCTTCTCTTCGCCGCGCTTCTTGTACTTGGGCGCGATCTCGCGGAACAGCTTCTCCACGACCGGATTGCTGACGCCGGCGGTTCGCTCCTTGTAGGCGCTCTTGGTCTCTTTGTCCTTCTTGGGCTCGGCATAGTTGTACAGCGTCTGCATGATCAGCCTGCGGGCGTGCAGCTTGCTGGCCGAGTCGTTGGTTAAGGTGACTTCCTTGGTCTGATGCTTCTCGTTGAAGACGCTCTTCTCCACCGTCTCGGTCTTGTCAAACTCATGAATGGCCAGCGTGATCAGCTTTTCAGCCATCTTACGGACTTCCTTGGCGCGGGCCTCGGTCGTCGTTATCTTGCCGTGCCAGATCAAATCCGTGGTCAGCGAGCGGAGCATCGCGACGCGCTGATCGGTGGGCCGGCCCAGCTTGCGGTGATTAGCCATGAATCGTTCCCCCTGTTAGTCTTCGTTCTTCTTAAGGTACAGCCCCAGCGCCTGCAGCTTGGCGATAACCTCGTCCAGCGACTTGCGGCCCAGATTGCGCACCTTCATCATCTCGTCCTCGCTGCGCTGCACCAGCTCATCCACGGTGTTGATGCCGGCGCGCTTGAGGCAGTTGTAGGAGCGAACGGTCAGGTCCAGCTCCTCAATGGTCATCTCCAGGACCTTCTCCTTGCGGCTGTCGTCCTTTTCGACCATGATCTCGACGGAGCTGATGTCGCCGGTGAGCTCCACGAACAGCGCCAGATGCTCGGTCATGATGCGGGCGGCCAAGCTGGTCGCCTCGTCGGGGCGGATCGTGCCGTCGGTCCACACTTCCATCGTCAGCTTGTCAAACTCGGTGTTCTGGCCCACGCGGGTGTTCTCCACCGTATAGTTGACCTTGCGCACCGGCGTAAAAATGGAATCCACCGGAATGACGCCGATGGGCTGGCCGTGGTTCTTGTTGCGGTCGGAGCTGACGTAGCCGCGGCCCTTCTCCAGCACGATCTCCATGTACAGCCGGCCATCCTCGTTGAGCGTGGCGATGTACATGTCGGGGTTGAGCACCTCGATCTCGCTGTCGGCTTCGATGTCGCCGGCGGTCACGCGGCGGGGGCCGCTTACGTTGATCACGGCGACCTTGGGCTGATCGGTGTGCAGCTTGACGGCCAGGCCCTTGAGATTGAGGATGACTTCGGTGATGTCTTCCATCATCCCCGGTATCGTGGAAAACTCATGGAGCACGCCATCCACCTTGATGGAGGTGGCGGCGGCGCCGGGCAGGCTGCTCAGCAGTATGCGCCGCAGCGAATTGCCCAGCGTCTGGCCGAAGCCGCGCTCCAGCGGCTCTATGACGAACTTGCCATAGCGGTTGTCACGGCTGATCTCCACGCATTCGATCCTGGGCTTTTCAATTTCTAACATCTAGTCCATACCCTCCTTATTGGGTTTCGTCCGTTGGGACCCCTCTTGCCCTGCGCAATCGATGCGATTACAGCTTGGAGTAGTATTCCACGACCAGGTGTTCGGACAGCGACATATCGATATCGGCGCGCTCCGGCATAGCCAGCACACGGCCGGTCAGTTGGTCGGCGTTCAGATCCAGCCACTTGGGCACGTTGCGGGCCGGGCCTTCGCGCAGCGCGGCCAGCGTCTCAATGCTGCGGCTGCCTTCCTTCACGCTCACTGTGTCTCCCACTTTGAGCTGATAGCTGGGGATGTTAACCTTCTTGCCGTTGATCAGCAGGTGGCCGTGCAGCACCAGCTGGCGGGCCTGCGCGCGGCTGTCGCCGAAGCCCAGGCGATAGCACACGTTGTCCAAGCGGCATTCAAGCAGCTGGAACAGCGCCTCGCCGGTGTTGCCGCGGGCAGACTTGGCCAGGTCGAAATAGGTGCGGAACTGGTTCTCGAGGATGCCGTAGGTGCGGCGCATCTTCTGCTTCTCGCGCAGCTGCATGCCGTATTCGCTCATCTTGCGGCGGCCGGGCTTATGCTGGCCGGGAGGCGTGGCGCGGCGGGTCACGGCGCACTTGGCGCTGTAGCAGCGGTCGCCTTTCAAAAACAGCTTGCAGCCTTCGCGGCGGCACAGGCGGCAGGACGGTCCGGTATATTTTGCCATAGTTTTTCTTCCCCCTTCTTAGAGCCTTCTACGCTTCGGCGGGCGGCAGCCGTTGTGCGGAATGGGCGTGACGTCCTTGATGACGGTCACTTCCAGACCGGCAGCCTGCAGGCTGCGGATAGCGGCTTCGCGGCCGGAACCAGGCCCTTTCACGAACACTTCCACCGAGCGCATGCCGAACTCCAGCGCGGCGCGGGCGGCGGTTTCCGCTGCCATCTGCGCGGCGAAGGGCGTGCTCTTCTTGCTGCCCTTGAAGTTCAGGCTGCCGGCGCTGGACCAGGACACGGCGTTGCCCACCGGGTCGGTCACGGTAACGATCGTGTTATTGAAAGAGGAATGGATGTGGGCCGCGCCGTGCTCCACGTGCTTTTTCTCGCGGCGCTTCTTTACGACTTTCTTCTTGGATGCTGTAGCCACGTCAATTGCCTCCTGATGTTACTTCTTGTTCTTGCGGATGCTGGTCTTGCGCGGACCCTTGTGGGTGCGTGCATTCTGGCGGGTGTTCTGCCCGCGCACCGGCAAGCCGCGGCGATGGCGGATGCCCCGGTAGCAGCCGATTTCGATCAGGCGCTTGATGTTCATCGAAACTTCGCGGCGCAGGTCGCCCTCCACCTTGATGTTCGCGTCGATATAGGTGCGCAGCTTGCCGACTTCCACTTCCGTGAGGTCGCGGATGCGCACGTCGGGGTTGATGCCGGTTTCGGCGAGTATTTTGCGGGACGTGTTCAGGCCGATGCCATAGAGATAGGTCAGGCCAATTTCCACCCGTTTGTCTCTGGGCAGGTCGATACCAGATATACGTGCCATGTGGGTCATGCACCTCCAAATTTATGCTGTGTATCGTGAAAGCTGACGCGGATGAGCAACCTCGGACAGCCGCCGGTGGTTAATCGGCGGCCAGCCGCGCCCTCGGAATGTCCATGCGCGACGCCGGTTTGCCTAAGCTTTAGCCTTGCTTTTGCTTGTGGCGGGGGTTTTCGCAGATGACCATGACGCGGCCCTTGCGCTTGATAATCTTGCACTTTTCGCAGATAGCTTTTACCGAAGGTCTTACTTTCATTGTCCGACTCCTCCTTATTTCCCTTAGGTCCGCTGTTTGCCGCGCCAGGTGATCCTGCCGCGGGACAGGTCGTAGGGTGACAGTTCCAGTGTTACTTTATCGCCAGGCAGTATGCGGATGTAGTTCATGCGCAGCTTGCCCGAGATATGCGCGAGTATTTTATGGCCGTTGGGAAGCTCAACCTCGAACATCGCGTTCGGAAAGGATTCCACGACCGTTCCTTCCACTTCGATCAAGTCTGATTTTGACAAGTTATCCCTCCTTAAGTCCTTCAAGAGCCTTGTCTGAGCGTATATCCCAAAGCCTGCAGCGCGCGGCGGATGTCGGCGTCCAGCAGGCCGTTGCCCTTGGAAAGCTGTTCCCGAATGTCGCCCGTGTCGCCGGGCCGTTGCTTTAGGTGTTTCCATTTCTTCTTCTTGGGGCGGGCCAGCTTGTGCAGGTCTCCGTCGCAAACAAGAGCGTGGTCGTCGTCGGCCCTTCCCACCACGAGGAAGGTTCTGCCGGCGTCCCGGCCGGCTTTGGACGTTACCACCGAGCCAATGGGCGGGACGCGGTCGTCGGGTAAGTTCCTGCTCATGGCACAGTCAGAATCTCGGCGCCCGAGGCGGTCACGGCGACGGTCTCCTCATAGTGAGCGGAGAGCTTGCCGTCGGCGGTGCGCACGGTCCAGCCGTTCTCCCGGTCGAACACCACGCGCCACACGCCTTCGTTGATCATGGGCTCGATGGCCAGCGTCATGCCCGCTTCCAGGCGCATACCGCGACCGGGGCGACCAAAGTTGGGCACCTCGGGCTCCTCATGGAGCTTCTCGCCCACGCCGTGGCCGCACAGATCCCGCACGACTGAATAGCCTTCGCCCTCAGCCAGCGCCTGCACCGCGAAGCCGATGTCGCCCACCCTTGCGCCGGGCCGGATGGCCTCCAGCGCCCGGAAGAAGCACGCCTGCGTGACGTCGATGAGCCGCTGGGCCGCCGGGGAGATCTCTCCCACGGCGAAGGTGCGGGCCATGTCGCCGGTATAGCCGCCCAGAGCGGCGCCCAGATCCACACCCACGATGTCGCCCTCGCGCAGCGCCCGGTGACCCGGGATGCCGTGCACGACCTCGTCGTTGACCGATGTGCAGATGTTGGCGGGATAGCCGTTGTAGTTCCGGAACGACGGCACGCCGCCATGATCGCGGATGAAGGTGTCGGCCGCTCGGTCCAACTCCAGGGTGGTAACCCCCGGTCGCACCAACGCCGCCACGACCGCCATACATTGGGCGGTCAGGCGGCAGGCCTTGCTCATCTGTGCGATCTCCGCGGCGGATCGAATCTGGATCATCTACTTCGCCCCATCCAGCAACGCCACGATGTCGGCGAACACGACGTCGATGTCGCGGTCGCCATCCACATCCTTGAGCACGCCCTTGCGGCTGTAGAACTCGATGAGCGGCTTGGTCTGGTCGTTGTAGACCTTCATGCGGTTGCGCACGGTGGCCTCGTTGTCGTCGGTGCGCTGGTAGAGCTCACCGCCGCACTTGGGGCAATCGCCGGCGCCGCGCAGCGAATGGACGTGCAGCGCTTCGCCGCAGGCGCGGCACATGCGCCGCCCGGCGATGCGCTCCACGAGAACGTCTTCGGCCACGTCCACGTTGACGGCCATGCCGATGGATGCGAAGCCCTCCAGCGCCTCGGCCTGGGGCACGGTGCGCGGGAAGCCGTCCAGCAGGAATCCGGCCTTGCAGTCGTCCTGGGCCAGCCGCTCGCGTACAATGCCGATTACGACATCGTCGGGCACAAGCTTGCCGCTGTCCACATAGCTTTTGGCCAGTTTACCCATCTCGGTACCCTGGGCCATGGCGTCACGCAGCATGGCCCCGGTGGAGATGTGGGGAATCTGAAACTTGGCCGCCACACGGCTGGCCTGGGTGCCCTTTCCCGCGCCGGGAGGGCCGAGGAAAACCAAATTCATCGCATGCCCTCCGTCAGTTCAGGAAGCCCTTGTAGTGACGCATGAGCATCTGGGCCTCAATCTGTTTGGCGGTTTCCAGCGCCACACCCACGAGAATCAGTATGGACGTAGCGCCGAAGGGCGGCGCGTTGCCGGTCGTGAAGGCGATGACGTACAGCGACGGCACCAAGCTCAGCGCCATGAAGAACAGGGAGCTGAACAGATTGATGCGGTTGCTGACCCGAGCCAGGAAGTCGCTGGTGGGTTTTCCCGGACGGATGCCGGGGATGAACCCGCCGTACTGCTGGATGTTCTTGGAGATATCGATCGGGTTGAAGGATATCTGCGAATAGAAGTACGTAAAGAAGATGATCAGCAGCGCCTGGATCACCAGATACAGCGGCGCGCGGCTGTCCATGATGTTCAGATACCCCCGGGCAAAGTCGCCAAAGCCGGTTTCCAGCGCCTTGAAGCTGGACAGTATCATGCCGGGGAAGCTGACCAGCGTCATCGCGAAAATCAGCGGCAGCACGCCGGAGTTGTTGAGCTTGAGCGGGATGTGGGTGCTCTGCCCGCCATAGACCTTGCGGCCCACCATGCGCTTGGCATACTGCACCGGAATCTTGCGCTGGCCCAGGTCGATGTACACGACGGCGGCAATGATCGCCAGCGTCATGACCAGGAAGCCGACCAGCGTCACCACGTTGAGCTGCTGGTTGGTGTAAGAAATCTGGCGGATATAACCGGGCATGTTGGACACGATGTTGATGAAGATCAGAAGCGAGATACCGTTGCCCACGCCGCGCTCGGTGATGCGCTCGCCCAGCCACATGGCAAAGGCCGCGCCGGCCGCCTGCACGATGAGCACCGTCAGGTAAGCATACCACGAGTGGTCTGTCATCAGCAAGCCGCCGTAGCCGATGAGCACGCCGCCGGTCTGAATCAGCGACAGCGCGATGGAGCTGTAGCGGGTGTACTGCGCCATCTTCTTGCGGCCTTCCTCGCCGCCTTCCTTCATCAGCTTCTCAAAATAAGGGATGGCCACCGTCAGCAGTTGGATGACGATGGACGCCGTGATGTAAGGCGTGATGCCGGTGGCGAGAACCGTGAAGTACCCGAAAGAACCGCCGTTGAACATGTTCAGCAGCCCGAACATGCTGTTGTTGGACACGGCCTGTTGCAGCACGGACGAATCAACGAACGGCGTAGGAACGAAGCTGCCGATGCGGAAGACCAGCAACATCAGCAAGGTATACAGAATGCGGGTCCGTACTTCCTTGACCTTCCAGGCGTTGCGCAGAATCTCTAGCATCTCAGATCACCTCAATGGTGCCTTGCGCGGCCTTAATTTTCTCCTCGGCAGTTTTTGAGAACTTGGCAGCCTTTACTTCCAGGCGCTTGGTGAGTTCTCCTCTCCCCAAGATCTTCACGCCGTCCAGCTCCTTGCGGACGATGCCGACCGCCTTGAGCACTTCGGGGGTCACGACGGTGCCGTCGTCGAAGAGCTCCAGCTCCTCCACGTTGACCTCGGCGTATTTCACGGCAAAAGCATTGTTGAAGCCGCGCTTGGGCAGGCGGCGGAACAAAGGCAGCTGGCCGCCTTCAAAGCCGGGGCGAACGCCGCCGCCGCTGCGGGCCCACTGGCCCTTATGGCCGCGGCCGCCGGTCTTGCCCAGGCCGGAGCCCGTGCCGCGACCCTTGCGCTTACCTTCTTTTCTATGGCCATCGGCCGGCATGATTTCATGCAGTTTCATACTAAACCTCCCGCACCTTAAATCTCGTCCACCGCGACGAGGTGCTTGACCGTGAAGATCATCCCGCGTACGGCCTCGTTGTCAGGCAGGATGGCGAAGCTGTTGAGCTTCTTGAGGCCCAGCGCCTGCACGGTCGCGCGGTGCGCCGGCTTGCTGGCGATGGTGCTCTTGACGAGCGTGACCTTGAGCTGTTTCTGCTCGGACATGTTCGTTCCTCCTTAACCCAGGATCTCTTCGACGGTCTTGCCGCGAAGCCTGGCCACATCCTCGGCGGTCCGCAGGCGGGTCAGCCCTTCCAGCGCCGCCTTGACGACGTTGATGGGGTTGTTGGAGCCGTAGGACTTGGTGCGGACGTTCTTGACGCCGGCCATTTCCAGCACGGCGCGCACGGCGCCGCCGGCGATCACGCCGGTGCCTTCCTCGGCGGGGAACATGAGCACCATACCCTTGCCGAACTTGCCCTGTACCTCGTGGGGAATGGTCGTGCCATTGAGCGACACGGTCTTCATGTTCTTCTTGGCGTCTTCCACGCCCTTGCGAACGGCCTCGGGAATTTCATTGGCCTTGCCCTGGCCGATGCCGATGCGGCCCTTGCCGTCACCCACGACCATCAGCGTGGTGAAGCGGAAGTTACGGCCGCCCTTGGTGACCTTGGCCACGCGGTTGACCGCGACCAGCCTCTCCTGAAACTCCGAGACGGAGCTATCTCTATCCCTGCGATCCATTTGTCTTCCTCCCTCTAGAACTCAAGGCCGGCTTCGCGGGCGCCCTCGGCGAGCGTGGCCACGCGACCGGTGTAGATGTAGCCGCCGCGATCGAAAACCACCGTCTTAACGCCCTTTTCGATGGCGCGCTGGGCGACCAGCGTGCCGATGAGCTTGGCGGCTTCCCTCTTGGACAGCCCGGCTGCCTGAGCCTTGACGTCCTTCTCCAGAGAGGAGGCGCTGGCCAGCGTGTTGCCGGCAACATCGTCGATGACCTGGGCATAGATGTGGTTCAGGCTGCGGTAGACGTTCAGGCGGGGACGCTCCGAGCTGCCCTTGACCTTGTTGCGCAGCCGAAGATGACGCTTTTGCCTGTCTGCATTCTTGTCGGACTTGCTGTACATGCTGCTTTACCCCTTTCCTTACTTGCCCGCAGCCTTGCCCTCTTTGATCTTCACGACCTCGCCCGCATAGCGGATGCCCTTGCCCATGTAGGGCTCGGGGGAGCGCACGGAGCGAATCGTGGCGGCCAAAGCGCCAACCTGCTGCTTGTCGTAGCCCTTGACCACGATGCGGTTGGGGGCGGGTACTTCATAGGATGCTCCGTCCGGAGGAGTCATTTCCACCGGGTGGGAGTAACCCACGTTGATGACCAGCTTGCTGCCGGACATCTGGGCGCGATAGCCGGTGCCGACGATCTCCAGCTCCTTGGTGAAACCGGTGGTTACGCCGGTGACCATGTTGTTGAGCAGGCTGCGATACAGCCCGTGCATGGCGCGGTCTTGCTTGTCGTCACTGGCGCGGGTCACGGTCATCACACCGCCGTCCACCTTCGCGGTGATGGCGGGATTGACCTGCTGGCTCAAGCTGCCGTTGGGGCCCTTGACGGTGATGACGTTATCTGCGCCGATGGTCACGGTGACACCGGCGGGTATGGCGATGGGTTGCTTACCGATTCTAGACATCTCTTCAACCGTCCTTTCCGCTTACCAGACGTAGGCAAGCACTTCGCCGCCTACGGACTGTTTGCGCGCATCGCGGTCAGTCATGATGCCCTTGGAGGTGGATACGATGACGATACCCAGACCGCCCAATACCTTGGGCAGCTCGTCGTGCTTGGCGTACACGCGCAGGCCGGGCTTGCTGATGCGCTTGAGGCCCTGGATGACGCGCTGGCCGCCGGGGCCGTACTTGAGGATCAGCGTGATCTTGCCCTGATGATCCTCGGTCTCCTCGAACTTATAGTTGCTGATATAGCCTTCTTCCAGAAGGATCTTGGCGATCGACTTCTTCATGGCGGAGGCCGGAACGACGACCTCGCGGGTCTTGGTGACCAGCGCGTTGCGGATACGGGTCAGCATATCTGCAATGGGATCTGTGACGTACATTTTGCTACCTCCCTACCACTTTACCAGCTCGCCTTGCGCACGCCCGGAATCTGCCCTTTGTAGGCCAGCACGCGGAAGCAGATACGGCAGATGCCGTATTTGCGCAGAACCGCGTGGGGACGGCCGCACAGGCGGCAACGCGTGTAGGCGCGGGTGGAGAACTTGGGTTCCCTCTGTTGCTTGATGATCATGCTCTTTTTGGCCATGGTTGCGATTTCCTCCTCGCTTACTGCTGGCGCTGGAACGGCATGCCCAGCAGCTCCAGCAACGCGTGGGCTTCCTCGTCGGTCTTGGCGGACGTGACGAAGATAATATCCATACCACGGATCTTTTCTACCTTGTCGTAGGAGATTTCCGGGTAAATGAGCTGTTCCTTGACGCCCATGGCGTAGTTGCCGCGCCCGTCAAAGCTGGTGTTGGAAACACCGCGGAAGTCGCGCACGCGGGGCAGCGCGATGCTGATGAACTTGTCGGCATACTGCCACATGCGCTCGCCGCGCAAGGTGACCTTGGCGCCCACGTTCATGCCGGCGCGCACCTTGAAGTTGGCCACGGACTTGCGGGCCTTGGTGACCATGGGCTTCTGGCCGCTGATCAGGGCCAGTTCGGCCACGGCTGCGTCCATGGCGCGGGCGTTGTCCTTGGCTTCGCCCAGGCCCATGTTCAGCACGATCTTCTCCAGATGGGGCACTTCCATGATGTTCTTGTAGCCGAAGCGCTTCTGCAGCGCGGGGACCACTTCTTTTTGATATTTGTCCTTCAGTCTGGACATGCTCTGATCCTCCTCTTCTGGCTTGATCACAGCGTCTCGCCGCACTTGGCGCAGACGCGGACCTTGGTGCCGTCGGGAAGGATCTTGTGGCCTGCCCGGACGGGTCTATCGCACTTTTCGCAGAAAAGCATAACCTTGGAGCTGTTTATCGTGCCTTCCTGCTTGACGATGCCGCCCTGCTTCTGAGCGTTGCGGGGCTTCACATGGCGGGTGATCAGGTTGACGCCCTCGACGATGACCTTGCCCTCGGCGGGGAGGCTCACCACGACCTTGCCCTTTTTGCCGGCGTCCTTGCCGGAGATCACGACTACGGTGTCGTTTTTCTTGACGTGCATTTTCATGTGCGGCCTCCTTAGAGCACTTCGGGAGCCAGGGAGACGATACGCATGTAATCCTTCTCTCTGAGCTCACGAGCCACGGGCCCGAAGATGCGGGTGCCGCGGGGCTGCTTCTGCGTGTCGATGATGACGGCAGCGTTGTCGTCAAAGCGGATGTAGCTGCCATCGGGACGGCGCTTGCCCGAGCGGGAGCGCACGATAACAGCGCGCACGACGTCGCCCTTCTTGACAACGCCGCCGGGGGTCGCGGTCTTGACCGAGGCGATGATCACATCGCCGATGTTGCCGGAGCGGCGCAGGGCGCCTCCGAGCACCTTTATGCAGGCTATTTCCTTGGCGCCGGTGTTGTCGGCGACCTTGAGCCTGGTCAACAGTTGAATCATGGCCTGATGCCTCCTACCCTTGCGCCATTACTTGGCTTTCTCGATGATTTCCACGACGCGCCAGCGCTTGTCCTTGGACAGCGGGCGGGTCTCCATGATGCGCACGGTGTCGCCGACGCCGCAGGCGTTCTCCTCGTCATGGGCCTTGAACTTGGTCGTACGATTGACGGTCTTGCCGTACAGCGGGTGCTTGACCTTGCTCTCGATGGCCACGACGACGGTCTTCTCCATCTTGTCGCTGACGACCTTGCCGGTGCGCACTTTGCGCAGATTACGTTCGCTCATCTCTGTTCTTCCTCCTTCACCCTTACTGGGCCCTCTTGAGCCCGAGTTCACGCTCATGGAGGATGGTCTTTACCCGGGCGATGTCCTTCTTGCACTGGTTGAGCCGGATGGGGTTCTGCAGTTGGCCGGTGGCCTGCTGAAACCGCAGGTTGAACAGTTCGCTTTTGAGCTCGGCGATCTTGTTGTTGAGCTCCTCGGAGGTCATATCTCTGATCTTGCTGGCCTTCATTGTGCTTCACCACCCGTTTCTGCGGGCTTGGCGCCCTTCTCGTAGTCAGCGCGACTGACGAACTTGCACTTGATGGGCAGCTTATGGGCTGCCAGTCTCATGGCTTCGCGGGCAGTCTCCTCGGGGACGCCGGCGATTTCGAACAGCACGCGGTCGGGCTTGACCACCGCGACCCAATATTCCGGAGAGCCCTTGCCGCCGCCCATGCGGGTTTCCGCGGGCTTCTTGGTGATGGGCTTATCGGGGAAGATCTTGATCCACACCTGGCCGCCGCGCTTGGTGTAGCGGGTGATCGTGGAACGGGCGGCTTCCAGCTGATTGCTGGTGATCCACGCCGCTTCCAGCGCCACCAGGCCAAACTCACCGTAGGCCAGGAAGTTGCCGCGGGTAGCGCGACCCTTCATGCGCCCGCGCTGCACTTTTCTATGTTTGACCCTCTTGGGCATCAACATGGTTTACTTACCCCCCTCTTGAGGCTTCTTGCCCTTCTGGGGCATGACTTCGCCCTTGTATATCCAGACCTTGCAGCCGATGCGGCCGTAGGTCGTCTTCGCTTCGGCAAAACCGAACTCGATGTCCGCGCGGATGGTCTGCAGCGGAATGCTGCCGTCGCGGTAGCCTTCGCGGCGGGCGATATCCGCGCCGTTGAGGCGGCCGGAAACCATGGTCTTGATGCCCTTGGCGCCGGACTTCATCGCACGGCCCATGACCTGCTTCATGGCGCGGCGGAAGGAAATGCGGCGCTCGATCTGGGAGGCGATGTTCTCGGCTACCAGCTGCGCGTCGGTATCCATGGACTTAATCTCGAAGATGTTGACGGCAACGGTCTTGCCGGTCAGCTTCTCGAGCTCAGCCTTGAGCGCCTCGATGCCCGTGCCGCCGCGGCCGATCACGATACCCGGCTTGCCGGCGTGCACGTTGATGGTCATCTTGTTGGCGGCGCGCTCTATTTCGATGCGGCTCACGCCGGCGGCGAAGAGCTTATCCTTTACGAACTTCCGGATCTTGTTGTCCTCCACGAGGAAGTTCGCGAAGTTCTTCTTGTCGGCGTACCAACGGGTATCCCAATCCTTGATGACACCTACGCGAAAACCGTGGGGATGTACTTTCTGGCCCATTAGTTCTTCTCCTCCTTACCGCCCATGCGGTCCAGCACGACGGTGATGTGGCTGGTGCGCTTGAGAATGGGGTTGGCCATGCCGCGAGAGCGGGGGCGCACACGCTTGAGCATAGGACCCTGGTTGGCGAAAACCTCGGCCACATAGAGCTCCTTGCGATCCATCTCAAGGTTGTTCTCGGCGTTGGCAATGGCCGAGTTCAGCAGCTTGATGACCACGGGGCTGGAGGACTTGGGCGTGAACTTGAGAATGCTCAGCGCCTCATCCACACGCTTGCCGCGGATCAGATCCAGGACGATGGCGACCTTGCTGGAGGAGACGCGGACGTAGCGGACCGATGCATGGGGACGCTTTTCGGCGTTTTCCCGGCGAGCCGCCGTCTTTTCTTTCATTCTGGTGGACATCGATGCCTTCCTCCTTACTTCTTGGCGCTGGACTTTTCACCAGCGTGGCCACGGAACGTGCGGGTGGGGGCGAACTCGCCCAGCTTGTGACCGACCATGTCCTCGGTCACATACACCGGCACATGCTTGCGGCCGTCATACACCGCGATGGTGTGGCCCACGAAGTCGGGGAAAATGGTGGACGCGCGGGACCAGGTTTTGACGACCTGCTTGTCGTTCTTGCGGTTCAGTTCGACGATCTTCTTCAAAAGACGGTCGAACACATAAGGGCCCTTCTTGATCGATCTGCTCATGGTTCAACCTCCTTACTTGGTGCGGCGCTTGAGAATGTATTTGTCGTTGATGTTCTTCTTCTTGCGGGTCTTATATCCCAGGGTGGGCTTGCCCCAGGGGCTCACGGGCCCGGGCATGCCGATGGGGGACTTGCCTTCGCCACCGCCGTGGGGGTGGTCCACCGGGTTCATGACAACACCGCGCACCGTGGGGCGGAAGCCCATGTGGCGCTTGCGGCCGGCCTTACCCAGGGAGATGTTCTCGTGGTCCAGGTTGCCCACCTGGCCGATGGTGGCCTTGCAGTCCATGCTGACCATTCGGATTTCGCCGGAGGGCAGGCGCAGCTGCGCCCATTTGCCTTCCTTGGCCATCAGCTGGGCGAAGTTGCCGGCGGAGCGGGCCAGCTGGCCGCCCTTGCCGGGCACCAACTCGATGTTGTGAAGCAGCGTGCCCAGCGGAATCAGGCTGATGGGCAGCGCGTTGCCGGGCTTGATGTCGGCGCCCTGGCCGCTGACCACGGTGTCGCCCACCTTGAGGCCCAGAGGAGCCAGAATGTAGCGCTTCTCACCGTCGGCATACTGCAGCAGCGCGATGTTGGCGCTGCGGTTGGGATCGTATTCGATCGTGGCGACCCGGGCGGGTACCGTATCCTTGTCGCGCTTGAAATCGATGATGCGATACTTGCGACGCACCTGATTGCCGCGGTGACGCACGGTGATCTTGCCCTGCTTGTTGCGGCCGGCGTTGCGCACCAGCGTCTCCAGCAGGGATTTCTCCGGCTGCGTCGTCGTGATTTCTTCAAACGTGGACACCGTCATGTAGCGGCGGGCAGGCGATGTCGGCTTGTATTTCCTGTTCGGCATTTTGAAAGGACCCCCCTTACTCTTCCTGCTGCGCCATGCCCTCGAAGAACTCGATGCCTTTGCTTTCGGCGGTGAGCTTCACGATGGCACGCTTGGTGTCGCTGGTCATGCCGGTGGTGCGGCCCATGCGCTTCTCATGGCCGGGCCGGTTCATCGTGTTGACACGAGCGACCTTGACGCCGAAGGCTTCCTCGACGGCACGCTTGATCTGGAACTTGTTGGCGCCGGGCGCGACGATGAACGTATATTTCTTGTGGCTCATGTTGTCGTAGCTGCGCTCGGTCAATACGGGACGGATGATGATGTCCTGGTGGCTCATCCGGCGTACACCTCCTCAACTCTGGCGACGGCTTCGCGGGTGATGACGAAGCTGTCATAATTCATGATGTCATAGACGTTGAGCGTGTTGACCTGAGCGGCATACACGCCGGGGATGTTGCTGACGGCGCGGCGGATGTTCTGATCCACAACCAGCGTTACGATGAGGGCCTTGCCCTTGACGCCCACAGCCTTGAGGGCGGCGACCAGTTCGCTGGTCTTGCCCTGCAGGCCGGACACATCGTCCAGCACCACGATCTGCTTATCCTGCGCCTTGCTGGACAGAGCGCTCAGCATGGCCAGACGGCGGACCTTCTTGTTGACCTTCTGCGAATAATCGCGGGGCTTGGGGGCGAACACGACGCCGCCGTGGCGCCACTGGGGAGCGCGGGTGGAACCCTGGCGGGCGCGGCCGGTGCCCTTCTGTCTCCAGGGTTTTTTACCGCCGCCGCTCACTTCGGTGCGGGTCAGAGCGCTTTGCGTGCCCTGACGGCGGTTGGCAAGCTGGGCCACGATGACCTGGTGCATGGCGCTCTGGTGAGGCTCCAGACCGAAGATGGCCTCGGAGAGCTCCACAGTGCTCACCTGCTTGCCGGAAAGATTATATACGTCAACCTGCGGCATTTCTTGCAATCCTCCTCTTAGAGCTTCACGGCGTTGCGCACGACGAGCAGCGCGCCCTTGACGCCGGGAACCGAACCCTTGATCATCAGGAAGTTGCGCTCGGCATCCACCCTTACGACCTCGAGGTTCTGAATGGTCACGTTCTCCACACCATAATGGCCGGGCAGGCGCTTGTTCTTAAACACGCGGCCCGGGCTGGTGTTGGCGCCCATGGAGCCGGGGCCACGGTGATACTTGGAACCGTGGGCCTTGGGGCCGATGTGGGTGTTCCAGCGCTTGACCGTGCCGGAGAAGCCATGGCCCTTGGTCAGGCCGCTGACATCCACGATGTCGCCGGCGGCAAACATGTCGGCCTTGATAAGAGCGCCGACTTCGAAGCTGGAGGAGTTCTCAAGCTTGAGCTCGCGCACAAAGCGCGTGGGCTCCACGCCTGCCTTCTTGAATTCGCCGCCCTTGGGCTTGTTGACGAGCTTCTCGCGGATCTCGCCGAAGCCCACGCACACGGCTTCATAACCGTCCTTCTCGACGGTCTTCTTGCGCACGACGACGTTGGGGCCCGCCTCCACGACGGTGACCGCGGTGGCGGTGCCGTCGGCGTTGAAGATCTGCGTCATGCCGATCTTTCTTCCGATAATACCCTTTTTCATCTTCTATCCCTCCGTACCTGCTTACAGCTTGATCTCGATGTCGACGCCGGCCGGCAGGTCCAGGCGCATCAGGGAGTCCACCGTGCGGGAACTGGGGGCCAGGATATCGATGAGCCGCTTGTGGGTGCGGATCTCAAACTGTTCGCGGCTGTCCTTGTACTTGTGGGGGGCGCGAAGGATCGTGACGATCTCCTTCTCGGTGGGCAGCGGGATGGGGCCGCTGACAACGGCGCCGGTGCGCTTGGCGGTTTCCACGATGCGCTCAGCCGACTGATCGATGATGTTGTGGTCGTAGGCCTTGAGCTTGATTCTGATCTTCTTGGTAGGCAATGAAATTCCCTCCTTATCTCGGGTCAAATACACTCAGCCGTGTGTGCCGTCCTTGTTTTTTTGCGGCGAGTTTGACCCGTCGCCCGATTGCCGCGGACTTGGTCCACGGAAGTTCCCTTGCAGCGGTTAAGGATCCGCACAAGCAATCTCCCGCTTCTACCCCATTTGACGGCAGCTTTTATATGATATCTCATGTGTCAAGACATTGCAAGTAAAAATTCGCAAATCTTTGAGAATTTCGCAAAGAGTAAATTCCCAGAGTAAGTTCCACAGTGGACAAGGGAGTGGAATTTAGTATGGGAAGAAAATTTGGTAGAATTAAGTCTGAGAAATTTTCTTCAGAGGGAGGAGAAAAATGACGGACTTAAAAGCC
>JAEYPH010000099.1 GCA_023410875.1 Bacillota bacterium
ATGATTGTCTTGACCCACCTTGCGCCACCTCCGTTGCTTTGTTGTCTCGCAACTTCAGTGTAACGGTTCCTTGACCTTGGTGGGCCTTTTTATTTCCTCTCTGGGCATTTCATTTTACAACTTGCCCGCAATCGCGCGCCTTCGCCGGCACACTGTCAGCGCCGCAGGAAGGACAAAACAGTCAACTCCGGCCGGTTGTTGATGCGCAGGCCCCGCAAGCCGCCCTGCTTCGCCAGCCCGCGGCTGATGTATACCTGTATGTCTTCCATCTGATAGAGGCCCGAGTCTGCCTGGGGGAAAAAGCGGTTCACCAGCAGCGGCGCGCCGCCCAGTCGGGGCACACGCACCTGCAGGCCGTGCAGGTGGCCGCACAGCGCCACATGGAAACCCATGTCCGCCCACAACTGCCAGTAATAGGGCCGGTGGCTCATCAGCACTCGGAGCCCGTAGGAGCCGTCCGGCATGCTGCTTTGCAGAAGGTCCGCAAAGTGCTTCTCTACATCGAAATCATATTGATCGCGGGCAGCGCCCCACAGGCGGTCGCGGCTCAGGTCACCACTCAGCCGCTGCACGTCCTCCAGCCCAGCCAGCAACCACGGCGCGCCGTTGCGGTGCAGCTCCACAGCGCTGTTCTCCAGCAGACGCACGCCGGCATCGGCCATCTTTTTGTCAAACTCCTCGGTCAAAATGCCATTGGGATAATACTCATGGTTGCCGCGGATGCGGTAGACCGGCGCGATGGCGGCCAGACCCTGGGCCAACGCCACGCAGTTGTCATCGTTGGGCTGATATCCATCCACAAAGTCACCGGTCAGCACGATGACATCGGGCAGCTCGGCGCGTACCAGCGACAGCAGGCCCTGCTGCTCCGGCCCGTAAAGCGTGCTGTGCAGATCGGTAATCTGCACGACCTTCAAGCCCTCCAGCGCCGCGGGCAGGTTTTCGATGGCGATGTCCGTATGGGTGATCTCCAACTGCTGGCTGTTGGCCACGCCCTGGCACACATAGCCCGTCGCCAGCAGCGCGCACAGCGCCCAGCGCGCCCACAGGCTGTTCCAAAAGCGGGCGAAGTGGTTCACGGCTTCCCGGTTGTGCCGGTGGTCTTGCCCGAGGGCGCCGACCTGGCGCGGTAGAATTCATAATAGCGGCACTGCAGCGGGCCGTTGCGCAGCTCTCGGCGGCCATCGGCGCGGGCGCCGAACCAGCGCTCAAAATCCTGCGACGATGTGATGATGTGGAACGCCCAGCGATCCAACTTGCGATAGAGAGCGCCCAGCTCGCCGGTCAGCTTTTGCACGTCCTTTTCCTCCCCCATGCGCTGGCCGTAGGGCGGGTTGGTGATCAGGTGGCCCTGGGCGGCGTCGGTGGAGAACTTGCTGAGAGGCGCCTGCAGGATGCGCACGTGGGCGGCCACGCCCGCCTGCTTGGCGTGGTAACGCGCCATGGAAACCGCCTCGCCGTCGATGTCCGCGGCAAGAATGTCCGGCTGCACGTCGTGGCGCACGGCCTCGCGGGCCTGCTGCCTCTGTTCGTCAAACAGGCTCTTGCCCATCCAGCCCAGCGCCTCTCCGGCGAAGGGGCGGTACAAGCCCGGAGCGACGTTGCGGGCGATCATGGCAGCCTCTATGGCGATGGTGCCGGTGCCGCACATGGGGTCGGCAAAGGCCCGGTCGCCGCGCCATTTTGTCAGCAGGATCAGCGACGCCGCCAGCGTTTCACGCAGGGCGGCGGGGCCGTTGAGCTTGCGGTAGCCGCGGGCGTGCAGGCCTTCTCCAGAGGTGTCGATGGACAGCGTCACGACGTCCTTGTGGATGTGCGCCTCCACGGCGGCCACAGGCCCCTTCTCGTTGAACCACTGCAGCTTGTACTTGGTCTTCAGGCGCTCGACGATGGCCTTCTTGACGATGGACTGGCAATCGGACAGGCTGAACAGCTTGCTGTTGACCGAACGGCATGTGATTGGAAAGCTGTAATCGCGCTCGATGAACTGCTCCCATGGCAGCGCCTTGACGCCTTCAAAGAGCTCCTCAAAGCTCTGCGCAGGGAACTGCCCCACACACAAACGCACCCGCCCGGCGGTGCGCAGCCACAGGTTGGCGGCGGCGGCCTGCGCCGCTGTGGCCTCAAAGTCCACGCGGCTGGTCTGCGTCTGCGTAACCTTCAGGCCCAACGCCTCCAGCTCCCTGGCCGTCACGCCCTCCAGCGCATATCCCGTCGTCGCAATCCACTGCACAGAACCAATCCTCATTTTCTACGCGTTCGCACGCGCAATCATCTTTTGTCGGGTAATTGTAGCATATAAGACAAGTATTGTCATTAATGCCTCACCCTTACACCCAAACCGATGAAGAAAGAAATCTAGAACGGGATTGTTGCTCTAAGGTCATAATGCGTGCACACACATGGTACAGAGATTTCGCGCCCTCGGGCGCGACCTGCGCACCACCCAACTGGCGTCCTGCCAGTTGGAGCGGCAAAGCCGCTCAAGGTGGTGCTGGGCTACGTGCCATCCAGGCGCAGGGGCCAACGGGCTTTCCGGTCGCCCTTTGGAAACCTTCGGACCCACTCTATAAAATGTTTAAAATGATGAACGGCTTACTCAAGGAGATTCTTCGCTACGCTCAGAATGACAGTACGAGGGGTGCAGCTCGACACCGACGACGGTTCACCCGGCGGAGGCAACGAACAGCCAGAATGAAGCCGTTCAAAAACCCGCCCACAGGCGACCCACGTTCCAAGAAAATCAGCATGTCGCAAACAATAAAAGTGCAGGCCTGCCGACGGTTATCGGCAGGGCGAAAGCATAATCAAGAGCAAGAGCACTAAAAATCGCGGACGATGCAACAGCATGGTCCGCGAAACGTGTGTGAGTCAAGCCTGTAAGCCGAGTTCTGTCGTGAACGGCCATCTATCTAGGCCCGCCGTTACCGGAGGGCTCCAGCGATATTGAGGGAATGCAGCGGGCAACCGCAATCTCCCTGCATCTTGCACCAAGTGGGGTTTACATAGCGGACAAGTCGCCAAGCCGCTGGTGAGCTCTTACCTCGCCTTTTCACCCTTACCGCGCAAAAAGCGCGGCGGTATCTCTCTGTTGCACTTTCCTTGGAGTCGCCTCCACCGGGCGTTACCCGGCACTCTGCCCTGCGGTGCTCGGACTTTCCTCGTCAGGTGTTGCCACCGACGCGGCCGTCCAGCTTGCTCACATTTTTTGCGAACATCATCATATCACAGACAAGAGAACATTTCAAACGCTAAGATTGCCAGCCACGGTCATTGCTGGCAAAACCGCCGTAAAATCGCTGAATAAATGGGGTGTCCGAATTGCGCAGCGTATTTTTTCGTCCTGCAAGGCGGAGGAGGGCGGGGCTGTCTCAGGATGACAAATCTGGGACAGCCCCTTTTGAAGTGGCGGAGGGTAGGAACAGCCATGAGACGAAGGGAAAAGCGCCATTTTGAGTAACGCAAACACACGTAGGGGGTTACGGGACGTATTCACTTGTGTATCCGCTAACCGGTCAGTCTTTCGTGCAGCATAATGCCCAGGCGGTTTTGGATTGTCTTGGCATGAAGCTTG
>JAEYPH010000102.1 GCA_023410875.1 Bacillota bacterium
ACAATCATGAGCGCATTCAGCTTAAAACAAAACTGACGCCGCTCGAAAAACGGCGCCAGTCTGCGTAATTCCTCGTATTCCTACGGCAGGGCTTTTTCTTCGTGTCTACTGAACGGGGGTCAGTCCATTTGGAAGCAGGCTTGTTTATGAACGGTCTTTCATTTTATGGTATGATGTGCTCTCTTACTCTTTCACGCCGCCCAGCGTAAGCCCCTTGATGAAATACTTCTGCATGAAGGGATAGACCAGGAGAATGGGCAGCATGCCGATCAGGATCTGCGCGGCGCGGGACGTGCGCCCGGACACCCGCAGCGACTGCTGTATTTCGTCCAGGCGCAGCGTGTCAAAGCTGGGGTTCTGCAGCACGTTGCGCAGATAGGTTGCCAGAGGGTAGCTTGTCACCTTATCCATGAAAATCAGGCCCCACAGCCATTCGTTCCAATGGAACACGGCCTGGAAGATGATCAGCGTGGCCAGTGACGGGAGCGCCAGCGGTACATAGATGTGGAACAGTATGCGCCAGCTGCCCGCGCCGTCGATGATGGCCGATTCCTCGATGGATGCCGGCATGGTGCGAAAGAAGCTCAGCAGCACCAGCACGTTGAAGACCGGCACCGCGTAGGGCAGGATCAGCGCCCAGAGCGAATTGCTGATGCCTGTGGCCTCTACGACCAGATACATCGGGATCAGGCCGCCGCTGATCATCATCGTCAAAGCGAAGAACCAGGCAAAGACCGTGCGACCTGGGAACACCTTGCTGGACTTGGACAGCGGATAGGCCGTCATAATCGTCAGCAGCATGTTGATGGAAATGCCAACCACCAGGCGCACGGCGGAGTTGCCGATGGACCTCAGAAAGCTTACCCTGGACAGGGCAAATTGATAGGACTCCAACGTGAAGCCCACGGGCCAAAGGCCCACCTCGCCGGCGTTGGCCGCCGAGGACGTGCTCAACGATACGGCCAGTACATTGACGAAGGGGAGCAGACAGGTCAACGACAGGACCACCAGAATGGCTGCGTTGCACAGATCGAATAGTTTTTCACTGGGGCTATAACTGCGCATGTGGCGCCGCCTTTCTTCTAGAAAATACGGTAGTCGGCAAACCGATAGGCCAGATAGTAGGTGATGGACACCAACGTGAAGCTGACCGTGGACTGGAACATGCCGACCGCCGTGGCGATGTCATATTGAGGGATGCTGCTCTGACCGGAACCCAGGCCGATGCGGAACACCAATGTGTCCAGAATGTCGCCGCTCTCATAGACCAAAGGTGAATAGAGGTTGACGACCTGATCGAAGCCCGCGTTGAGGATGTTGCCCAGGTTCAGCGTTGTCAGCAGCGCGATCACGGGCATCAGGCCGGGCATTGTGATGTGCCACATGCGCCTAAAACGGCCCGCGCCGTCGATGGAAGCCGCTTCGTATAGATTTGGGTCGATGCTGGTCAGCGTGGAAAGATAGATGATCGTGCCAAAACCGAACTCCTTCCACACGTCGCTGGCAACCAACACAAAGGGGAACAGCGCCTTGTTGGTCAGGAACATGATCGGCTCTCCGCCCATCGCCTTGATAATGATGTTGACAATACCGGTGGACGGGGACAGGATATCCGACAGGATGCCGGAGATGATCAGCCAGGAAATGAAGTGGGGCAGATAGACGATGGTCTGCACGGTGCGCTTCAGGCCCGTCCAGCGCATCTCATTGAGCAGCAGGCTGACCAGGACGGGAACCGCGGTGCCGGCCACCAGTTTCATGGAGGCGATGAAGAACGAGTTGAACATCGCCTGACGAAATTCCGTCAGCGAGAAGATGAACAGGAAATTGGACAGACCGATCCACTTGGAGCCAAAGAGGCCCTTGGCCAGATTGAAATTCTGAAATGCGATGGCCCACCCAGCCACAGGCCCATAGCTGTAGATGGCCACCAACACGACCGCCGGCAGGATCATCAGATACAGGCTGGGCTGCACCATGGAGTGGGAACGCACGGGTTTGCGTTTATGTTGTAACGGCTTGGCCGCAATGATCGACATTCAAACCTCCAGATTGGGCAGGATTTAACACGTGGGGAGGGCCCGCAGTGGGCCCTCCCCGCGTGCCTGGCGCAGGCATATGCCGGCGTAGGTTTTGCTTACTTCACCGAGTCATACCACTGGTTGACTTCGAAGGTGATGGTTTCGCCACCCACGGCGTACCAATTGGTCACGAAGGCGTCAAAGTCGTCCACGGGCTTGTTGCCGGTGATGATGTCCAGGATCAGTGCCAGTTCCTGGGAGCGCAGCAGGGACATACGGCGCAGCATTTCCGGGGTGTCGCCGCCGTAGAACATGTCGTTGGTGTAGTTCTTGTTCTCCAGAATGTTGTTCTGAATACCAAAGACGGAGTCGGGACCGTAGAACAGATAGTACTGCGTCAGGTGGGCCGCGTCATGGTTGCCATCGACGTATTCCTTGACGGCCTTGTAGGTGGCCTCCTGCTCGGCGTTGGCCAGCACGGAGGTGTCGCCGGAATCGATGGCCTTGGTCACGTTGATGTTCTGCACGGCGTTGTTGTTGCTCACGCCCCAGGACTGCACAGGAGCCAGGCCGAAGATGCCGTTGCTGGTCTTGGGAGCGGTGTGATACTTGGCGGCGTCAAAGGTATCGCCGCGCATGTGGTCGGCGAACAGGTTGTACATCTTGAGCAAAGCTTCGGGATGGGCATAGCTCTTGTTGACGGCGTACATCGTGGTCACGCGGGACTGCACCATGCTGCCCTTGTTGGCTGTGGCGGCGGCGGTGTTCAGGATCGGGTAGGGCTTCCAATACTGGGTGGAATTGTCCCCGTTGTTTTTGTTGGTGTCTGGCAGGGGCCAGGTGATCAGCCAGAACTGGCCGAAGCAGATGCCGCCCTTGCCGCCGACGGCGTCGGCTGTGATGGCGCTGGACTTCTTGGCGACGAATTCCTTGTCGATGGCGCCCTTGGTATACAGATCGGCAGCGGCGGCCAGAGCGGCCTTCATCTCGGGCTGCACGGAGCCATAGACGAGCTTGCCGTCGGCGCCCTTGATCCATGTGGTGGGATAAGCGCCAAAGCTGTTGGCGAAGCCGCGGAAGTTGAAGTAGTTCTCATAGGGCTCGTTGCTGAACAGGATGCCGTAGGTGTCGGCTTTGCCGTTGCCGTCGGGGTCCTTGGTCGCAAAAGCCTCCGCGATGGCCAGAAGATCTTCGGTGGTCTTGGGCACTTCCAGGCCCAGCTTCAGGCGCCAATCTTCGCGAATGTAGGTGTACTCGAAGTTGCTGGGGCCCACAGGACCCTGAGGAATGGCCCACAGCTTGCCATTGATGGAAGTCTGCTTCATGGCCAGACCTTCGTCGCTGGCGAAGCCTTCCTTAACCAGGGGAGAAGCGAACTTCTCATAGGTGTCGCCCATCTCGGCGATCATGCCGGCTTCCACCAGGCGGGCCAGCTGGCCCTGGTTGGTGATGCAGATGAGGTCGGCCAGTTCGCCGCTGGCGATAGCCAGATTCAGCTTGGTCTCGTAGTTCTCGAGGCCTGCGGCGTTCCAGGTGTACTTCACGTTGATGCCCAGCAGGTCGCGATATTCGTTGAGCCAAATGTTGTTTTCAAAGTCCTGACCTTCGGGGAACTTGGGGTCAATGCCGAAGTCCAAGGCCATGGTGACATCCACCGGCGGGTCGAACTTGGTCAGCGGGCCCTCAGCGGCGGCGCTGGGCGCGGGAGCATCGCTGGGAGCAGCAGTGGCGACGTCCGTGGGGGCGGCGCTCGTTGCTACGGGGGTCGTGGCGGCCGGAGCGCTGGTGCAGGCCGCAAGGGGGACCAGGCACATTAGCACTGCCACACACAGGAACAGCAGCTTTTTCATGGGACACCTCCAGATAATGGTGTCCGCATGCACACCATGGGCGTACAACGGACCCTATCGGCATTCTAGCGAAAATTCGTTTGTGTTGATACGCAACAGTTTTATGATATTTATCAATTTTCCAACAACCTTTTGGGCAAGAAATACAATGGAGATCGATGATTAAATGGGGCGTCCGAATTGCGCAGTGTATTTTTTCGTCCTGCCAGGCGGAGGAGGGCGCTTATGCAGATGAGCATAAGCAACCGACAACAACGAAGCAGGGCGGAAAAAGACCAAGCAAGGCGGATGCCATGCTTTATTCAGCGATTCCCTATTCCTCCGGCGGCGGCTCGGCCAACAGAGGCATGCGGATGCGCACGGCCGTGCCCACGCCGGGTTCGCTGTGCACCTGCACGCCATAGGCAGAGCCGAAGTGCATCTGTATCCGGCGGTGCACATTGGCGACGCCATAGCCGGCAGCGGGAGTTTGGGGGTTCTCCAGCCGGGCCAGCCGGGCAGCGTCCATGCCCACGCCGTCGTCGATGACCTGCCACACCAGCTCGTCGCCCTCGCGCCGGGCGCTCACGACGATCGTGATGTGGCTCTTGCGCTCGTTCATGCCGTGCAGCAACGCGTTTTCCACGAAGGGCTGCAGCACGAGCTTGAGGGTATAAGCTGCCTTTGTGTCTTCATCCAGGCGGAATACGGCGCGGATGCGGTCGCGGTAGCGGATGGCCATGACGTCCATGTAGGCACGGGCCTGGTCGGCCTCGTCGGCAACAGGGATGATGTTGCGGCCCCGGCTCAAGCTCAGCCGGTAGAACCGTGCCAGCGCGTTGGAGATGGCAGGGATCTCCTCGGAGCCGGTCTGCATGCCCAGCCAACTGATGGACGCCAGCGAATTGTACAGAAAGTGGGGATGCAGCTGGCCCTGCAACGCCTGGATGTCATATTCGCGCTGGCGTATCCGGTCCCGATACTCGCGGGTCACATACTCGTCCAACCGGGCGGCCATGCGGTTGAGGCCCGCGGACAAAAAGGCAACCTCATCGTGGCCGTCGGCCTCGATGCGCCGTTCAAAGCGGCCTTGCTCCAGATCGGCCATGGCATCGGCCATACGGCCGATGCGACCGGCCAGCCGAGAGGATGCCAGCCATGCGGCCACGGCCATCACCGCCGCCATGGCCAGCGCCAGCAGAAGCACCGGCAGGTTGATTCGCAGAAAGCTCTCGGTCAATGTGGCCTCGTTGACGGCATACCAGCATTTCCAGTCGGTGCCGTTCACATCCACGGAGCTCACCAGATAGCTCTGGCCATCCAGTGGCAGGCTGGTCCAGCGGTCTGCATCCACGCGGCGCAACGCCGTGGTGAAGGGCTGCACGGGCACGTCGCCCAGCGTGGAGGCCACGGCTTGGCCGACGCTGTCGGTGATCAGCAGCCATTCGCGGCGCTCGTTGGTGTGGGGCAGTATGCCGGAGAAGAACTGGCCCAGGTTGAAGTCCATCTTCAGATAGCCCAGAAAGTTGCCTGGAAAGCTGGAGCTGCGCAGATAGCGCAGCGCGCGGATGGCCGAAAGCATTCGATTGCCATTTTCACCCGTGGTGATCAGCCACAGCGTGCGGTCAGTCTTCTGGGATCGGGCCAGCGTTGCCCAGGGTTGGTTGATCACGCGGTCCAGCGACACGATGCCGCCGGATTCCTCGCCCAGCGTAGGATTGTCGGTGTAGAATGTTACCGCGCTGATTTCCGTGAAGATATCGTTGATGTTGCGGTCCATGGGTTCCAGATAAGTTAAAATCTCGTTGCGAGCGATGGCCCGCGGCGCATCGTAGTAATATTCGTTGAACAGCAAGCTCTGCAGCCTCGTGTTCAGATAGGTCAATTCTATGATGTGGCGGTATTGCTCGATCTTATCGGACAGCGCGGCGTTGGTCTGGCGCAGCACGCTGCCGGCAAGCTCCGTGGTTTGCGCGTGATAGGTACGCAGTGTGACGCTGTTATAAAGGGCGCTCACAGCCAAAAAGCCCAGCAGGATGATGGCGATGTGCAGCAGTGCCTGGTCGCGCAGCACGCTGTTGCGCCGGCGGGGCTTATGCTCTTTCTTTGTACTCACCGGGGTTCACTCCGTACTTTTTTTTGAACAGCGCGCCGAAATAGCTGACGTTGGGGTATCCCACGCGGGCGGCCACCTCGCCGATGCGGTTGGCAGGGTTGCGCAGCAGCTCCCGGGCGCGCTCCAGACGCACGTCCTTCAGGTAGTCGGTCAGCGTTTTGCCGCGGTCTTTTTTAAAGACGACGCCGATGTAATTGGGCGAATAGGAAAACTCCGTAGCCAGGTCGGCGGCGGTGATGCGCTGGTCCAGATGGGCGTCGATGTATTCCACGATGTGACGCACGACGTTGCGGTCCGCGGTCGCACGCCGCTCGGACATCTGCTCGCAGCAGCGCTCCACGAAGCCGCCCAGCAGCACTTGCATGTCCGGCGCGGTGCGGCAAGCCAGCAGTTCAGCCCACGGAGCTCCGGCTACAAATGCGCCGGTTTCGCCCCGATCATGCAACAACAGCATCACCCGGCCCAACAGGCGGATGCCCGCTGCCTGCAGGCGGCGCACATCCCAACCCCGGCGCAGCGCCGCGCGGAACAGCCGTTCCACCTGGGCGCATGCTCCTGCGGCGTTGCCGGTCTCCACGGCCAGCGCCAGCGCCTCCTCAATGGGGTCCAGATTCAGCGGCTCGCGTTCGGGTTCACCGGCTGTGGCGTCGGCATAGGAGATCACCTGCCCCTGTCCGGCGGCGAAGCGATAGGCCAGCGCCACCGAAGCGCTCTGTAGGCTGCGAGGCAGATCGTGAATGCGGCCCACCACAACGCCCACGCCCACGGTGACGGAGCCATAATCCATGGCGGCGGCTCGGATGCGCCCGGCCATGGCCAATGCCGCGGAGGCGTCGCCCCGGGGCTCTGGGGCGCTCAGCGCCAGCAGCGCCGCAAAGCGCCCACGGTCCATATACCAAAGCTCCACAAGCTCCGAGCTGCGCAGGGAGCGCACGCGTTCCCCCACAGCCTCCAGCAGCGCCTGCAGCGCGAGCCAGTCCAGCTGAACGCTGGCCTGTTCAAAGTCGTCCAACTCCACCAGCAGCACGGCAAAGCGCCCCTGCACGGCGTCCAAGCCGAAATAATCCATGCTTTTGAGAATCTCGGCATCGGACAGCGACCCGGCCACCAGCCGCTCGAAGAAGTGCCGGCGTATCAGCGGCGTGTTATCCTGCACCAGCTGGCGCAGGCGCTCCACGGAGCGCTCCCACTCCCTTTGGGCGTTGAGCTCCGCTACCGCACGCCCCAGCACGGCCCGCAATTCAACCATGTCCACCGGTTTGGTTAAAAAGGAGCATGCGCCCATGTCCAGCGCCTGGCGCGCGTAGTCGAATTCGCTGTAGCCGCTGTGGAAGATGACCTTGAGCCGGGGCAGCCGCTCCAGCAGGCGGCGGGCCAGCTCCAGCCCCGAAAGGCCCAGCAGGCGGATGTCGGTCAGCAGGATGTCCACCCGCAGCGTGTCGGCCAGAGCCAGCGCTTCTTCGGCGCTCTCGGCGCTGGCGCACAGCTCCACGCCCATGGAGCGCCAGTCCACCAGCTCGCTTAAGCTCTCGCGCTCGATGACCTCATCTTCCACGAGCAGCAGTTGATACATGGCCGACGCCTCCGTCTCAATCAAGTGTTTTTGCAGGTTCTGCGAGCATATATACGAATATACTAGACTCATTTTGTCGATTTCGCAAGAAAGTTCGACCGTAAAGTCATCTATTACCACCCGTCATGGCGAAATCTGCCGGTATTGCCCGAAACTTGCCACTTTTGCGGAATGAAAGAATACATTCAGGGGGTTGCAAACTTATGTGCATTTATTTATAATCCTGGAAACATTATAGATACATAACTTTTACCTTATCGACATATTGACTACCGGTACTTTGTTGCAAAGTGGAGCGACGTGCAGGAATTGGAAAAGTGAAGAGGCTCCCAAGGCTTCTTTCATATTTCAGGGACCAGCCTGAACCCGGTGTTCCGCATCGGCGATCAGATCGCCGAAACGCTGATGCTGCACGAGGGCATGGACAAGAAGACTGCCGCCGCCCGGGCAGTGGAGATGCTCCAGTTGGTGGGAATCCCCCAGGCTGCGCGTGTCGCCCGCGAATACCCGCACCAGCTGTCCGGCGGCATGCGCCAGCGGGCCATGATCGCCATGGCCATGGCATGCAAGCCCGAGCTGCTGATTGCCGATGAGCCCAGCACGGCGCTGGACGTCACGATACAGGCCCAGATACTGGACCTGATGCGCGACCTCAAGCGCGACCAGGGCACTGCCATCCTGCTGATCACCCACGATCTGGGCGTTGTGGCGGAGATGTGTGAGTTCGTCATTGTGATGTACGGCGGCAAAGTTGTGGAGCAGGCCGACGTGCGAACGATCTTCCGGTCCCCACGGCACCCCTACACGGTGGGCCTTATGGAGTCCCGCCCGTCCATCAACCGTGATTCCGAGCGGCTCACGCCCATACCGGGCATGGTTCCCTCTCCCTTGAAGCTCCCCCAGGGGTGCTATTTCCACCCGCGGTGCAGTCGGGCTTTCGACCGCTGCCGCGAGGAGGCGCCGCCATTGTTTGAGGTTGCGCCGGGGCATCTGTCCCGCTGCTGGCTGTGCGAGGGAGGGAAGAGCTGTGAGTGAAGTCGTCATGGATGTGCGCAATCTGCGCAAGTATTACCCGATGTCCGGCGGTGCGCTGCGCGGCGACACCGGGTGGGTCAAGGCTGTGGAAGGCGTCAGCCTCCAGATCTGCAAAGGCGAGACCGTGGGGCTGGTCGGTGAATCCGGCTGCGTCAAGACCACCGTGGCCCGCACGATGCTGCGCCTGTATGAGAAGACCGGCGGCGAGGTGTACTATAAGGGCGCCGATCTGTTCGCGCTGAAGAAGGAAGAGCTGCGCGCGCTGCGCCCCAAGCTGCAGTACATCTTCCAGGATCCCAGCTCTTCGCTGAACCCCAGGCTGGATGTGCAGCAACTGGTGGGCGAGGCACTGCTGGAGCACAAGATGTGCTCCAAGCGCGAGATGCCCGAACGCGTGGAGGAGGCGCTGACCCGCGTGGGTCTGCTGCCAGAGCACGCGCTGCGCTATCCGCATGAGTTTTCCGGCGGCCAGCGCCAGCGCATCGGCGTGGCCCGGGCGCTGATCCTGCGCCCGGAATTCATCGTGGCCGACGAGCCCATCTCGGCGCTGGACGTGTCCATTCAGTCGCAGATCATCAACCTGCTCATGGACTTGCAGCAGGAGTTCGGCTTTTCCTATCTGTTCATCTCCCACGACCTGTCGGTCGTGCGCCACATCTCCCACCGGGTCGGCGTGATGTATCTGGGCCAGCTCATGGAGTTTGCCGCCAAGGCAGAGCTCTATACCAATCCGCTGCACCCCTACACCCAGGCGCTGCTCTCGGCGGTGCCGGTGCCGGACCCGGATTTTCCGCGCACCCGCGTGATACTGGCGGGGGACATTCCTTCACCGGCCAACCCGCCGTCAGGCTGCCGCTTTCACACCCGCTGCCCGATGGCGAGCAAGGAATGCGCCCAGGTGACGCCGGAATTGCGCGACGTGGGCCAAGGCCACTGGGTGGCCTGCATCAAGGTGTAGCGCCATGTCGTTGTTCCGCCCGCAGATCCGGCCCAAGGAACCGACGAGCACCGGCGACGGCCGCGAGACGCTCAAGCCCGACAGAACCGATATTCTGGCGCTGATCATTGCGGCCTTCCAGGTGCTCGCGCCCTATGTGCTGCTGCTGGTGGGCGGTGTCGTGGTGATGGCGGTCATCCTGCTGAACGTTTGGAAGTGAATGTCATCTGACAAGAAGCGCCGCCCGTGCGATCTGCCGGGCGGCGCTTTCAGTTTGCCGGGGTTCTGTTATGAACGCGGCCTCGCGGCTATGTCGACGTTGCCTGCGCCCCTTTGGACCATCTATAGATAACTCTTTGTCTTAATCAGTATATCCACGCCCTTGTCATCCAGATAATCCAACTCCTTGATGGAGCGCATCACCTGCTGCGCCGCCATCCGGTGAAAACCGTTTTTCAGATAAACTCCGGCCAGATGGATCAGCACAGCTTTGCTCTCCATGTGGTTGTAGAGGTTCAGAAGCTTCTCAAACAGCGCATATTCTCCGGCATTCAGCACTCGGTCCAGCAGCGTGAAGACAGCGGCGTAGACGCCATCCTCGCCCCCGAGCCTGCCGTCGGCTTCGTCGCCGGTCAGGATCGCCGCCGCTTGCGCGTAGACCGCGGCGGTCGCGTCATCGCAGTGCTTGCGTACCATCTCCAGTGCGCCTTCCAGCTGCGCAGGCGCGCCGATCATGGATGCGGTTGCCAGCCAAGTGGCGCTGTCCGGCAGAACGCCCGCAAACAACTGCCCGCCCTCCCCGGATTCCAGAACGCCATGGAAGCAATCACAGGCCCTCAGATAGTCCCGATTCGCGAAGTGCAGCTTGGCTTGCAGATAGAGCTTTTCTACCTCGCAGCCGTCCAGCGCGCAGGCCCGAGCCAGGTTTTCTTGCGCCAGACCCACCAGCCGGAGGTGCAGCAGGATGTCGGTGACGACCAGCTGGTTGGGCACGTGATCTCGCGAGGTCATGCAGCGCCACAGCGCCTCCTCGACCTGTGCCTCGTCGCCGTATCGCGCGTGATACAGCTCTCCCAATGTATACAGGACATGGCGTTTGCTGTTGTCCAGGTTGAAGGCGCGGATGTGGCAATCGATGGCCCGATCGTAGTCCTCCAGGCGGCGGTACGTCTGCCCCAGGGCCAGCAGCGGCCGCGTGGTCGCGCAGTTGTCCATGAACTTCAGAACACCGGGCGGTTCGCCCATGCGCAGGCATCTTTCAAAACAGTCGGCGGCCAGCGTGAAGCGGCCGCATTCGGCGTGTATGGTGCCCCGCAGATATTCATAATCGGTGCAGGCAGGATAGATGGCCAGACCTTCCAACAGCGTGGTAAGGGCGGCGTCCATCCTGCGCAATGCATACAGGCACATGGCCCGCCGGTAGATCAGGTGGGGGGCATATGCCTGTGAGATGTCGATGCCGGCGTAGGCCCGGTCATATTGCTCCAAGCCTGCCAGGTAGTTGCCTGCCGCCATGTATTCATTTCCCAGGTTGAAGCGCATGAAGGAATCGTCGGGAGCTTCTTCCAACAGCCTTTCGATGATCGGGATGTTGCGCCCCCGCTTGTTCTTCTCCTGCACCACATCGTTCAGATAGCCGTAATGGTGGATGCGAATGTCCTGTAAGTCGAAGGCAAGCGGTTGGACATCCCCACCATCCACACGATGCATCTGTTCGTGGATCGCGCCTTCATACCGATACAGCCCATTGTTGCGCAGCAAGCGCAGGCTGTTGTGCAGCGTGCGGCTGCCGTCGGCCATGGCTCCAATGTAGTTGATGATCGTGAAATGGCAGCCTTGCGCCCTGGTGGTGTGGATGTAATCGATGAACTTCTGCTTGTCCTGCTCTTCAAACGTCTCGTCAGCGTCCATTACGAGAATCCAGTCGCATTTGGCCAGCCCCAAGGCATAATTCCTGGCGTCGGCAAAGCTCTCGTTCCACGCGTAACGGCAGACCTGTGCGCCATGAGCCTCGGCAATGCCCACCGTGCCGTCCAAGGAACCGGTGTCGGCAATGATGATTTCATCCACGATGCCGCGCACGCTCTGCAGGCACTGGTCGAGGAACCGTTCTTCGTTTTTTGTGATCATGCACAGGCTGACGGTGGCTTTTTTCATACGAAGAACCTCCTATCGGCGCGGAAGCGGAGGCGGGAGGTGGAACCTCCCGCCGTGTATCGCATACTCGTTTTCCTTATACCTGTGCATTGTAGTACGCGCTGAAGGTTGCGGTTGTTGCGCCCAACACATAGCGCAGCCTCGCATAATGGGCGTATTTTGCAATGGCAATATATTGGCTGGAAGTGCCGGCGATCGTCAAGCTCGTATAGGACGGGTCGTCGATATAGTCGGCGTCCGTCGTGGTGGGACTGATCTGAAGAGACAGGGTCAGCGTATTGGCTCCTTCATTGTACACGAAGATCGAGGCGGTCTTTTGCTGGGAGATGTCGGTATCGCCCAATACCACGCCGGTGCCGGTGACCGCGGTGCTGGTCACCGTCAGCGAGGTAAACACGTTGCCGGAATTGACCGTGGTCAGCGTGGCGTTGCTGATCGTGACATTGCCGTCCACGGTGAGGCTGGCGTTGCCGATGGTGACGGGATTGGTGATTTCGGAGACGGTCACAGTGCCGTCCACGGTCAAAGAGGCGTTGCTGATCGTGACATTGCCAGCCACGGTGAGGCTGGTGTTGCCGATGGTGACGGGATTGGTTATCTCGGAGACGGTCACGGTGCCGTCTACGGTCAAAGAGGCGTTGCTGATCGTGACATTGCCAGCCACGGTGAGGCTGGCGTTGCCGATGGTGATGGGGTTGGTGATCTCAGAGACGGTCACGGTGCCGCCTATGGTCAGGGTGGCGTTCGTAATCGTGACCGAACCGCCCACTGTCAGGCTGGCATTGCCTACGGTCATCATCAGCTCGCTGGCTGTATTGTTGAAAACCAGATTGTTCATATCCGTTCTCCTTTTCCGGATTGATCAGAGCAGATCAATTTCAGTATATTCGGCGGGATATATCGGTGATATCTATGCCGGATGGCATCCAAGCAGCTGGGCCTGGAACCACACCCGCGCTGTTCCGCCGGCGTTCAGATCAAACGAGGACACGCCGGCGCGGATGTACCGTGCAAACAGATAAGGCGTTATTGCCGTTAGCCCTTCGGGGGGTACCGCAACGCACTGCCTTTCGTCCATCCAGTCCAGGCCGTCGGGGCTGACTTGCAGCGCAGCCTGAATGGCCGTGCAGGAGCAATTCCTGATGAAGAAGGTGACTGTTCTGGCTTGGGAGATATCCACTGCCGGCGTATAAACCGTACCGGCGTCAATCTCCAACGTAAAAACCCTTTCTCTATATCCGCTGGGCCGATGCCCGGCGCAGCCCTCCTCGCTCGACGGGCCGCAGCCTTTGCGATGTTCTTCCTTTTCAGGTTTTTCGGGGAGGCTTCCCTCAGAGCACAGCAGCCGCAGAAGGGGCGGGTGGGCGCTGCGGCCGGAGTACACCATCAGGCATCCGTCGGCCTCGGCTACCACGGCGATGCCGCTAGAACTCTCGCAACTTAAAATCCAGCCCTTGGCCTGGCATGGGATGCCGCAATGGATTGCCCCGTCGCTCCCACAGGTTGACGCTGGCATTGTGACCAGCGGGAAGTCGGCCAACTGTGGCCGCCGCTCCCATGCGGCGCAGGGCCCTTGAAAATCGGACCTTAAGCTGTATACGCTGAACGCCGGAACTTCTCCCAGCCCCGGGTGCTGCCAGGGGTGCAGCACCAATTCCGCCTGCCGGATCACCGTGCCAGCAGGCAGGGAAGGCTTGGCGTATTTGAGCAATATTGCCTCCGTGACGCCGCGCCGCCGGGTGCTCGCAGCCACCAGCGCACAGGCCTGGCTGTAGTCGGCGTCCGGGGCGTCACGGGAGATATAGGTTGCATCCATCGGCAGCAGATCAATCACCGGCATCGGGCACTTCCCCCTCATGCCCATCATATGCAGATGCGGCAGCAGAGGATGGCCTCAGACAGCCGGATGGTTTGTGAAATGTTTTATTTGTGTTATAATTCTGTAAATTGAATCGAACGGTGGCGCATTGCGCGGTTATGCGCGGCAATTCCTCCGTTTCGGGGTTTTATGAAGAAAATCGTCGCATTGTTTGCACTGTTGCTCGTCGCGGTTTCCATGGCAGCCTGCGCCAAGGCTGAATGGAAGCCTTTGTTTGATTATGGCGATGTGTCCCGCCCGCCCACGCCTACGCCGACCCCGGAACCCACGCCGAACCCCAACCTGCTTTTTGCCAACAATGAGGAGGAAGTGGAAGACGCCCGCATCGTGGTACACAAGGAACGCCGGGTGTTGGAGCTTTACGACGGCAGCAAGCTGGTCGCGCGCATCAAGGTGGCCCTGGGGACATCGCCCAAGGGCAAGAAGCGCGCGGAGGGCGATGGCAAGACGCCCGAGGGCAAGTATGTGATCTGCTTCCGCAACGACCACAGCAAGTTCTACAAATCGCTGGTCATCAACTATCCCAACGAGGCCGACGCCGACTGGGCGCTGGACGACGGCTCCATCACCCAAGGGCAGCACGATGCCATTGTAAACGCCGCCGACGTGGGCGAAGAGCCCCCGTGGAACACCGCCATGGGCGGAGAGATCGCTATTTGCGGTTATGGCGAGGATGATACAGACAAGACCGGGGACTGGACCAGCGGAAATATGGCGGTCACCAATGCAGAGATGGACTATCTGTGGCAGTATGTGCAACTCGATACTCCGGTTGAGATAAAGCCGTAGAACGCCTCTTTGGCTGTGTTATCGCGAATCTTTTGGGAAGGGATTTCGCGCCCTCGGGGCGCGCCCAAAGGGCTTTCCGATCGCCCTTTGGAAACCTTCGGCCCCCAATAATACAGGTGGGTTCCTTCTTCCTTTGAATGGGATTAAATAGACAAGGGTAGGCCCGGCGACAGTTATCGCCGGGCCGAATGCTGACCAAAGTGCAAGCCACTCAAATCGCCAAGGCGCAACAGCGTCGCAGGCGAAAGCGCGTCAGCGCGCTTTGCCAAAGCAGAAGATCGCCATTGTACCAGGGCCGGAATGGGCGCCGATGACCGGCCCGATCTCGTTGAGGTGCGTCTCCACGTCGGGCAGTTTTTCCTTGATCATGGCGGCTACCTGGGCAGCCTCCTCCGGCACGTCGCCGTGGCTGATGAACACCGTCTTTACGGTGCCGTCGTAGCGCTCCACCAGGCGATCCACGATCGTGGCGAGGGCTTTGCGGCGGCCCATGATCTTTTCCATGGGGATCAGCCGCCCTTCGTTGTCCACGTGCAGCACGGGCTTGATCTTCATGAGCGAACCCAGGATGGCCTGAGCTGCAGATACGCGGCCACCGCGACGCAGGTGGTTGATGTCGTCCACGGTGAACCAGTGCACGACACGGAGCTTGTTCTTTTCCAGCCAGTCCGCCAGTTCTTCGGCGCTCAGGCCGCTGTCGCGCAGCTTGGCCGCCTGATACACGAGCAGGCCTTGGCCCATGGAGGCGCACAGCGAATCCACGACAAAGATCTTGCGCTCTGGGAACTCCTCGCGCAGTTCTTCGGCGGCCTGCATGGCGCTCTGGCACGTGCCGCTGAGGGCAGAGGAGAACGCCACATAGACGATGTCCACCCCATGCTCCAGATAGGGCCGGAAGAAGTGCTGAAAGCGCTCAGTGTTGATCAGCGTCGTCGTGGGCATGGCGCCGGCGCGCACCTTTTCATAGAACACGTGGGCATCCATGTCCACGCCGAAGTTGTCGCGGTAATCCTCTCCGTCCAAGGTGAAGATCATCGATGCCGCGTCGATGCCGATGCTGTCGGCCATATGCTTGCTGAGATCGATGTTGGAGTCCGTCAGCAGCTTGTAGGTCATACTGTGTGCCTCCCGGAGTGGTTCTGTTTGATAAATATTGTATCGTACACCATGTGGCATTGCAATCTCCTATAGAACAAAGTTTTGCCCGCTATCTGTCGATTGCTTAGATTATATAATTGTAGATGCGAATATGCACATTCCTCTCTGCATGATAGGTAGTGATCTTGATTGCCGACCGACGATTCATTCCGTCAGGCAACTCGCTTGCGGGTTGCCGGTCGCCCGCAGGCGAGACGGCGGGAGGAAACGAAAAAGAAGTAAGAAGATGATGATCAAATCCGCCCACAGGCGTATCCGTTCCCAGTAACCAGTGATGGGTCTGAGAAGCAAAACGTCGCCCGGCGACGGTTATCGCTGGGCGACAAAACTGACATGTGCGCAAGGGACTGAATCGCTGACGACGTCACAACGTCGTCAGCGAAAGGCGTCAGCCGATGACGGCGCGGATGCGGCGCACGCCCGCCGAGGACGACTGCTCCTTTTCGATGCGGAAGCTGCCCAACTCCGCGGTGTTGTGGGCGTGGGGGCCGCCGCAGATCTCCTTGCTGAAGCTTCCCGCGGTATAAACCTTGACGACGTCGCCGTATTTGGAGCCGAACAGGCCCATGGCGCCGCTCTCCCGCGCCTGCTCCAGCGGCATCTCTTCACAGGTGATGTCCACAGCGGCGGCGATGGCGTCGTTGACATACTGCTGCACCAGGGCGATCTCCTCTGCCGTCATGGGGCGGCCGAAGGAGAAGTCGAAGCGCAGGCGCTCGGTGGTGATGTTGCTGCCGCGCTGCTCCACGGTGTCGCCCAGATATTTGCGCAGGCCGGCGTGCAGCAGATGGGTGGCCGTATGCAGCCGCGCCGTCTGGTCGCTGTGGTCGGCCAGGCCGCCGCCAAAGCGCTGGGTGGCACCGGCGGAGCTGATTTCCTGGTGCTTGTGGAAAGCCTGCTCGTAGCCTTCCACATCCACGCTCAGCCCGCGCTCGGCCGCCATCTCCACGGTCAACTCCAGCGGGAAGCCGAAGGTGTCATACAGGCGGAAGGCCGCCGTACCCTCTATCTTGCCGCCGGGGGCCAGCGCGTCGGCCAGGCGGGAGAATTCCTTGATGCCCTTTTCCACAGTCTGGGAGAAGCGCTCCTCCTCCTTGACCAGTTCGCTCACGATGCGCTCCCGGTTGCGCTGCAGCTCAGGATACACGTGCTGGTAGCTGTCCACGATGACCTCGGCGATGCGGGCGGTGAAGCCGGAGGGCAGCGAGAGCTGGCGGCCAAAGCGCACGGCGCGGCGGATGAGCCGGCGCAGCACATAGCCCTGATCCACGTTGCTGGGCGTGACGCCCTTTTCGTCGCCCAGGATGAAGGTGGCCGTGCGGATGTGGTCGCTGACGACGCGGAAGGCCTTGAGCAGGCCCTGATCCTCGCCGTATTTCAGGCCGCTCAAGGCCTCCACAGCGGCTACGATGGGCCGGAACAGGTCGGTGTCATAGACGGACTTTACGCCCTGGAGCACACCGATGGTGCGCTCCAGGCCCATGCCGGTGTCCACGTTGGGCTGCTTGAGCGGCTCAAAGCTGCCGTCAGCCAGCTTGTTGTACTGCATGAAGACGTCGTTCCAGATTTCCAGATACTTGCCGCAATCGCAGGCCGGGGAGCAGTCCGGACCGCAGGGCTGCTGGGTGCCCACGATGAACATCTCGGTATCCGGGCCGCAGGGGCCAGTCTGGCCGGCGGGCCCCCACCAGTTGTTCTTCTTGGGCAGGTAGAAGATGCGCTCCCGGGGCAGGCCGCAGGCCGCCCAGATATCGGCGGATTCCTCATCGCGGGGGGCGTTTTCGTCGCCGGCGAATACCGACACCGCCAGGCGGTCCGGGTCCAGCCCCAGCCATTGCGGGCTGGTCAGGAATTCCCAGCTCCAGCGGATGGCGTCCTGCTTGAAGTAATCGCCCAGCGACCAGTTGCCCAGCATCTCGAAGAACGTGCAGTGGGATGTATCGCCGACTTCGTCGATGTCGCCGGTGCGGATGCACTTCTGCACGTCGGTCAGCCGCACGCCGGCAGGGTGCCGCTCGCCCAGCAGATAGGGCACCAGCGGGTGCATGCCCGCGGTCGTGAACAGCACCGTAGGGTCGTTTTCCGGGATCAGCGAAGCCGAAGGGATGACGGCGTGGCCCTTCTCGGCAAAAAATTGCAGATATTTGCTCCTGAGCTCTGCTGCGGTGATCGTAGGCATCGTATCGCTCCTTTATCATATATCCAATGATTTCCCATTTTCACGCGGTTGCGCGCATATTTTTTAATTATAGAGTTGGGGCTGTGGGAAGTCAAGAAAATGGGCGTTGCGCCAGCTTGTGCTGAAGATTGCAACTTTAATTGCCCACCCTGACGCCCATTACACTAAGATGCTTTATACATATCGTTAGCCGTCTTATATCCGAACATTCTTCTGGGATAATTGTTCATCCAACGTTCGATTCTCCTC
>JAEYPH010000017.1 GCA_023410875.1 Bacillota bacterium
CAACCGGTGCGACCGGCCCCACCGGCGCAACCGGTGAGACCGGCCACACAGGCGCAACGGGGGCTACCGGTGAAACCGGCCCTACGGGTGCTACCGGTGAAACCGGCCCCACGGGCGCTACCGGCGAGACCGGCCCCACGGGCGCTACGGGTGATACCGGAGCCACGGGCGCTACCGGTGAGACAGGTGCTACAGGCGCTACAGGCGAAACTGGTGCAACTGGGCCAGCCCCGACCTTAGAGTTTACCAATGCGGCAGGTCCTGTTGCGATTTTCCCGCCATTAGCGACGGAAGCTCCGCTGGTTACTGTTACGCAAAGTGTCGTTATAGGACAGGAGTTAAAAATAGATTACTCTCTATCCTTGAATGCGGTTGTGACAGCAAACTGGTCATTAACCTTTGAGTTGCGTCTATACAGGGATGCAACGTTGATCCAGACTCGAACGTATAGCAGGACCGGAGCTTCTGCCGGAACGCAAAACATCCCGATGGCCAGCACGTATGTAGATACAGCGCCAGCGACGAGTGCCGCCAGTTCGTATCAGGTCCGAGGGATCGTCACTGCGCAGACAAACGTCACGTCACTGTCGTCCGGAACAAACCTCAACTTGAACATTATCACTTTCAATCCGTAAGAACTATATGACCGCCAACAGTCGGGCTGCATCTGCAGCCCGACTGTTGTTTGCCGGTAGGATAAGGCCCGAACCCAACAATGACCATATTTTTCACAGCAACTTTTCGATAGACGCCCGCAGCTTCTCCGGCTCGGTCGTCGGGGCGAAGCGCTTGACCACGGAGCCGTCGCGGGCCACCAGGAATTTGGTGAAGTTCCATTTGATCGCATTGCCGAAGAAACCCGGCGTTTGTTGGCGCAGATAGGCGTACAGCGGTTCGGCGTTTGATCCATTGACATCGATCTTGGCGAAGGTCCGGAAGGTTGTGCCATAGTTGAGCTCACAGAAACGGATGATCTCTGCTTCACTCCACGGGGACTGGTTTGCGAACTGGTTGCTTGGAAAATCCAGTATCTCAAAACCCCGGTCCCGGTATTCATCGTAGAGCTGCTGCAAGCCCTTATATTGGGGCGTGAAGCCGCAGCCGGTGGCCGTGTTAACTATCAGCAGCGTCTTGCCCTCATATTCCTTCATCGGCACCAGATTGCCCTGGGCGTCCTTTACGGTGAAATCATAGATGGTCATTCAAATCACTCCACATAAAATATTTTATACTATTTAATTTTAAACAATATTTAATACGCTGTCAAGCCTGTGCATACAAAAAGCGGCGGAAAGATATCTTCCGCCGCCCAGCCAGAGGAAACTAAGGAATCGCTGAATAAATGGGGCGTCCGAATTGCGCAGTGTATTTTTTCGTCCTGCAAGGCGGAGGAGGGCGCTTATGCACAGTGCATAAGCAACTGACGACAACGTAGCAGGGCGGAAAAGGACCAAGCAAGACGGATGCCATGCTTTATTCAGCGCTTCCCTAACCTTTTGTCTTTGCCTTGAACAGAACTGCGTACAGATAGCCAAACACGACCGCCGCCACGACGCCGGCAGCGGTGGCCGAAGCGCCGCCGGTGAACGCGCCGATGATGCCCCGCTGCATTACCGCCTCATAGGTGCCCTTGTACAGCGCATATCCAAAACCCGTCAATGGGATCGTAGCGCCCGCGCCGGCCCATTCCACCAGATGCCCATACCACCCGAAAGCGCTCAAGACGACGCCCATCGTCACATAGAGCACGAGGATGCGCGCCGATGTGATCTTCGTATAATCGATGAGCAACTGGCCGATGCTGCACAGCAGCCCGCCCACGAGGAACACCTTCAGATACATCAACCAATCCATATCCTCACCCCATTTCGATGGCCACGGCGTGGGCCACACTGGGGATGCTCTCCCCTTGCATGGAGCTCGTGGGGCTGAGCAGCGCGCCGGTGGCAATCAGCAGAATGCGCTTGATCTCGCCGTAGCTCATGCGCTTGAGATAATACCCGTTGAGGAAGCTGGCAGCGCAGCCGCAGCCCGAAGCGCCGCAGTCCACGTCCTGATCGTCACTGTACATCTCGCAGCCGCAGTCCCGGTGGCGCTGGCCCAAGCTCAGGTTGCGCTGCAGCAGCAGCTCATGGAGGATGTCCCGGCCCAGCTTGCCCAAGTCGCCTGTGACGATATAGTCGTAATAATCCGGCGCCACGCCGGAATCGTTGAAATGGGCGGCGATGGTGTCGGCGGCGGCAGGCGCCATGGCCGCGCCCATGTTGTTGCCGTCCTTGATGCCGAAATCGATGACCTTGCCCACGGTGAACCGCGTGACCCGGGGGCCATCCCCCTGGGCCTTGAGCACCGTGGCGCCGGACGCCGTGGCCGTCCACTGGCTGGTCGGCGGGCGCTGGTTGCCCAGCTCCAGCGGGTAGCGGTATTGCCGCTCAGCGGTGGAAAAGTGGCTGCCGGTCACGCACAGCACCGTCTGCGCGCTGCCCGAGCACAGCGCCATCGTCGCGGCGATCAGCGATTCGCTCATCGTGGAGCACGCGCCGTACAGCCCCAGAAAGGGGATCTCCAGCCCTCGAGCCGTAAAGCTGGCGCTGATGAGCTGATCCAGCAGGTCGCCGCCAAACATCAGGTCCACGTCGCCGGGCGCAAGCTTGGCCCGGGTCAGCGCCAGGTCCGCCGTCATGGAGAACATCTGGCATTCGGCCTTCTCGTAGCTCTTTTCGCCCAGCGTGTCGTCGGTCAATATGTTGTCAAACCACTGGGCCATGGGGCCCTTGCCTTCCTTAGGCCCCACTGTGGTCGCATAGCTGGCGATAACAGGCGGGTTGCTTAAGGTTACCGTGCGCTTCATCCGCCGCCTCCCGCTAGTTGAATGAAGTAGACGATGATGCCGAAAATAACTGAAATGGAGTAGCCGTTTACGAGCACTGGCCCCGCCAGCGTAAAGAGCTTGGCCGCCGTGCCCATGACATAGCCCTCGGCCTTGAACTCCATGGCCGGCGCAACCATGGAGTTGGCAAAGCCCGTGATGGGCACGATGGAACCCGCGCCGGCATATTTGCCGATGCGGTCATAGATGCCCAGCCCCGTCAGCGTGGCCCCCAGAAACACCATGACCAAGGGCGTGAAGGAGCTCAGGTTCTCCTTGGACAGGTGCAACACCAGCTTGCCCAAGTCGCTGAACCCCTGGCCTATCATACAGATGACGCCGCCCACCCAGAACGCCCGCAACAGATGCACGCCCTTGCGGCTCTTGGGCGCGCGCTGCTGCACGAGCTTCTCATAGGCCTTGGCTTGCTGCTTGTCAACGGTTTTGCTCATGGGGCGGGCACCATCGGTTCGCTCACATAGGTAGAGTTGTCATGGCTGCCCTGGCGCATCTGCATTACCAAGCGGTTGACGAGCCACGCCGCCAGCGAGAAAAAAACGATGAATGCCGCCACAAGGATCAATATGGCCGTGCGAGTCTTGATCACCATCCCACTCATGCTCCTTTCATGGGTATCATGAGCGGGATGGTGAAAATTATCCTGAAAGGATGAAATGGTGTTCAGAATCTACTTTTAATGTGGTTATAAGAACGAGGTGGTTAAAATGCGGTGTGTTGCTCCCTCAGCCCGTGCTGTCATTCAGAGCGCAGCGAAAAATCCCCTTCTTGAGACGGATGTCGTTGTGGGAACATGGCGTGATGTCTCGCAACGACTGCCTCTCTGGTGGGGGATTCTACGGCTGCTGTGCAGCCTCTGAATGACAGAGAGAGGTGCTGCGGTAACCCAACGCTGTTCATTCCGAGCGCGGCGAGGAATCCCCTTGTTAAGCAACGGCTGACGTTCTCAATTGGGAGATTCTTCGGGCGCCATACGCCCTCTGAATGACCGAAACGGGTGTCGCGCAACACTCGCACTGTCATTCCGAACACAGTGAGGAATCCCCCGGTTAACGCCGTTATTCTTAGGGGATTCTTCGGCCGCCGCGCGGCCTCTGAATGACAGAAAGAGGTATTGCTTGATTACATCATCTGCCGCATCTTACCCAATATCTTGCTCTCTAATCTGGATATCTGCACCTGCGACACGCCGATGGCCCGGGCGATCTCGCTTTGGGTCTTTTCCTGAAAATATCGCATGATGATGATCTGGCGCTCCCGCGGCTCCAGCGTGGCCAGCAGCTCCTTGACCAGGATGCGGTCGATCTGGCTGTCGGGGTGGTCGCGCTCGTCGGCCACGCGGTCAATGGTCTTCACCGGGTTCTCGCTGCCGGGGTTGAGCTCCTCATCGATGGAGCCGATGGGGTTCATCGCCTCAAGAACGAAGGCGATTTCTTCCGGCGCTATGCCGGCCTCCTCGGCGATTTCCGAGGCGGTGGGTTCCCGCTGCAGCCTCTCCGATAGCTTCTCCTGCACGCTCATCAGCGTGCGGGCCTTTTCTTTGACCGAGCGGCTGATCTTGAGCGGCCCGTCGTCGCGCAAAAATCGGCGGATTTCGCCCATGATCATGGGCACCGCGTAAGTGGAAAAACACACGTCGTAGCTCAGGTCGAAGTTCTTGATGGCCTTTACAAAGCCCACGCAGCCGATCTGGAACAGGTCCTCGTAATCGGCGCCGCGGTCGCGAAAGCGCTTGGCCACGCTGTGCACCAGGGCCAGGTTTTCGCGGATCAGCTGCTCCTCGGCCTGCACGTCGCCTTCATGGGCGCGCCGCAGCAGATCCAGCGTGTTGCTCTGCTCGGCGCTGCGGCTCTGAGGCTGGCCGCACAATTCTTGTGCTGCTCGCCCATGCGTCCTGGCAGTCATTTTGTTTCCTCGGCCGGCAGGGGACTCAAGCGCTTGACCATGCGCACGGTGGTGCCCTGGCCGGGGGAGGACTGCACCTGCAAATCATCCATGAACGTCTGCATCACGGTGAAGCCCATGCCGGAGCGTTCCTGATCGGGCTTGGAGGTGTAGAAGGGCTCCAGGGCCTGGCTCACATCCTCTATGCCCACGCCGCTGTCGCGCACCTGCACGTGAAACTCGTTGCCGCGCACCTCGGCGACGATCTCCACAGGGCTGCCGGGCCGCTCACAATAGCCGTGCACGATGGCGTTGGTGACCGCCTCGGACACCGCCGTTTTAACGTCAGACAGCTCCTCCAACGTGGGGTTCAACCGCGTCAGAAACGCGCCCACAGCCACCCGGGCGAAGCTCTCGTTCTGAGAGTACGCCGGGATCTCCAGCTTCATATAGTCCCTTCCCCGCATGTTCTCCTCCCATTCACCGCCGGTTGCACGTACGGTGATTCAGCCGTCTTGTAATCAAACCTATGGCGCTACTCGCGCTCCACCACAGAGTACAGCCCGGCCAGCCGAAGGATTCTGTCCATCTTTTGAGACAATCCCCTCACGGCCACGCTGCCGCCCCGTTCCTTCATCTTCTTGTAGCGCCCCAACACGACGCCGATGCCAGAGCTGTCCATGAACGTCATCGCCGACATGTCCAGCACCAAGCGCTTAGCCTTTGCGCGCGACAGCGCGTTGTCCAGCCCGGCGCGCACGGCGTCGGCGCTGTGATGGTCCAGCTCGCCGGCCAGCCATGCCACCAGCTCGCCGTTCTTTTCCTCCGTCCGCAGAGTCAATCGCCCGCCCCCTTCCCGTATCCATGTTTCCATGGATGGCCGCTCGCTCCCTTTGACGCAATCCCACCGGTTTTGTCGAATACGCTCATTTTCGCAAAGCAGCCAGCATACGCCATTTTTTGCAGTGATTTCCATAGTATGCACAGGTTCATTTATGGCTATACACGCACAGCAACGGTATCGACAAAAAAAACGGAATAATTTGCAGCTTGACGCGCATCCTATTATATAAATTCATATACGTATTCAACTATTGCGCGGCATATCGTACCGGTTGAAGGGAGTGGAAAATCCGCATGGTTCTTAGGAAACGGTTGATCTCCATTCTGACCTGTGCCGCACTGCTGGTCTGCCTGTTCTGCGCGCTGTCGCCCACCCGGGCCGCAGCCGATCCCATGTTTTCGGGGATGCCCGACTCTACCCCCGACCCCCGGAGCGCCCACTTCAGCGCCAACAGACCCTTCAAGTCGGTCAAAGACCCCGACAAGGGTCCGTGGATCTACAAGGACCTGATGCTCAGCGTACGTGTGGACGCCGTCAAGGGCCGCGGCGGCGTCTATTTTATTGCCGATGTCTATACCCGGGGAGGGCAGCTGCCCTACGGCGGCTTCGCCAACAAGGACGCTTCCGCGCGCAAGACGCTGCTGCCCTACAAGATCGCCCGCCAATACGGGGCGGTGCTGGCCATCACCGGCGACTATGTAACCCATCGCGGCAACCCCAAGGGCGTCATGATCCGCTCTGGCAAGGTTTATCACGACAAGGCTCAGGCTCCCACCATGGCCATACTGCCCGACGGCGAACTGCGGGTGTATGCGCCCGGCAAGGTGAAAGCCGCTGACCTGCTCAAGCTGGGTGTAAAAGACGCCTACGCCTTCGGGCCCATCCTCGTGCAGGACGGCAAACTTGCCCCCGGCCTCAACAAGCACCGGCTGCGCACAGGCAACTTCCGCGCCTCCATCGGCATGGTGGAGAAGGGCCACTACATCCTGATCACGACCAAGGGCAGCTATACGCTGACCGACCTGGCGAAGATGTACCTAGCCAAGGGCTGCACCGTGGCCTATAACCTGGATGGCGGGCACTCGGCCACGATGGTCTTCATGGGCGAGCAGCTCTATCAATCCGGCCGCGGGCAGGACAATCTGCCCCAGCGCCCGCTGCCAGACGCGCTGATGTTCGGCCGCAGCGCCTATCTGCCTGCCCCCGATGACCCCGTGTATTGCAATGGCGTGCGCATCAATAAGCAGTACAAACCCGAACCTTTTGAGGGTTTATTACAGTAAAAAACACGTCAAAAGATCCCAGCGCCCGTATCGACGAAGCGCCAACATCCTTTCCCTTTTTTACAAAATACTTACAGCTTGTTCATGGATTCGACACCCCGTCATGTTTCGACGGCCGGCAGGGCATGATATACTTGCCGTGAAATCCGGAATCGAAATCCGGAATCGCGAACAGGAGACAGGGTTTGGCAATCAATCGCAAAAAAATCAAACGTTTCTTCAGCCTTGGCATCAAAATCGCCGCGGTCGTCGTGCTTCTGTGCCTCGCCGGCGGCATCATTTTCTTCATCCGCCTGATCGATACGACCAACTGGAAGGATTTCGACCCCGGCAAGCTGGAGAATCTGGCGCAAACGCTGATCTTTTACGACAAGGATGGCAACGAGGTCGGCGGCATGCACAGCTCCCAGAACCGCACCAACATACCGCTGGCCGACATGCCCAAAAATGTGCAAGACGCCTTGATCGCCACCGAGGATACCCGTTTCTACAGCCATTCCGGCGTGGACCTCAAGCGCATCGTCGGCGCGCTGTGGGCGGATCTGCGCGGCGGCAACCTGTCCCAGGGCGCCAGCACGCTGAGCCAGCAGCTGGTCAAGAACACCCACCTGACCAACGAAAAAACGTGGACTCGCAAGCTGCAGGAAGCCCGCCTGGCGCTGCAGCTGGAGCGCGTATATACCAAGGAGCAGATCCTCGAAATGTATCTGAACACCGTGTACTTCGGCAAGGGCGCCTACGGCATAGAGGCTGCCGCCGAGGTGTACTTCGGCAAGCATGCCAAGGACCTGACGCTGGCCCAGAGCGCTCTGCTGGTCGGCATACTCAAGGGGCCGGGCATCTACGCTCCCCACCTCAACATGGAAAAATCCGTAGCCCGACGAGACTTGATACTGGGGCTCATGAAGGAGCAGGGATACATCGACGAGGAGGAGATGAAGGCTGCCCGCAAGGAGAAGGTCGTGCTGGCCAAGGACACCGATAAGCAGGAGCCGTACGGATACTTCCTGGACGCCGCAGCCCAGGAGGCCGAGGCCATCACCAAGCTGCCCCGGGAGGACATGGTCAGCAGCGGCTACCGCGTGTACACCTCCTTGGACGCCGGCCTGCAGAAGCAGTTGGACGACGTGATGGGCAACGCCAAGAACTTCCCCCCCGACGCCAAAGATGGCGAGCCGGTGCAGAGCGCCAGCATCGTCGTGGACAGCAAGACCGGCGCCGTGCGCGCCATCGTGGGCGGCCGCGCCTACACGACCAAGTTCGGCCTCAACAGGGCCACCAGCTCCCGCCGCCAGCCGGGTTCGGCCATCAAACCCATATTGGATTATGGCGTGGCCATGGACCGATTCGGTTACACCGGCGCCACGATGCTGCAGGATGAGGCGGTTAATTATAACGGTTACCAGCCCAAGGACCTGGGCGCTTACCAGGGTTGGGTCACGCTGCGCTGGGCTCTGATGAAGTCGCTCAACGTGCCAGCCGTGCGCGTGCTGCACGATGTAGGCCTGGATTCGGGCAAGGACTTTGCCGGCAAGCTGGGCATCCCCTTTGCCGAGGGAGACGACAACCTCTCGCTGGCGCTGGGCGGCTTCACCCAGGGTGTCACACCGCTGGAGCTGGCGGGCGCCTATACGGCCTTCGCCAACGGCGGCCGTCTGACCCACCCGGCCTTTGTGACCCGCATCGACGACCCCGACGGCAACACGATTTACCAGGCCAACCCGGTGGCCACCGTCGTCATGAGCGACGCCACGGCGTTCCTGATGACCGACATCCTGCGCACAACCGTCACCGGAGGCACGGCCAGCGGCCTTAAGATGGACAACGTACAGGTGTCCGCCAAGACTGGCACCGCCGGCTGGAAATCCGCCGATGACAGCCGGGGCAACCGCGACGTGTGGCTGGCCAGCTACAACGCCGACGTCACGATGGTCACCTGGATGGGCTTTGACAAGACCGATGCCAACCACGTGCTGGCCAGCAAGGTCACCGGCGGTACCTATCCGGCGCAGATCCAGAAGTCGCTATACACCTATCTTTATAAGAACCGCGAAGCGCCGAAAATTGAACCCCCGGAATCCGTGGCGCTGGTGGTGCTGGACAAACTGGCCCTGACGACGACCGGGCAGACGTTGCTGGCCACGGAGCTGACGCCCGAAGAGCAAAAGCTCTACGAATACTTTCCCCGCTCCCAAGCGCCCACGACCCAGTCCAACTATTGGCAGACGCCGCAGACGCCCTCGGGCTTTAGCGTGGGCTTAAGCGTCAACAGCAAGCCGGAGATCACGTTCATCGCCTTGCAGGACTATGTGCGCTACGATCTCTACCGCATCGACGGCTTCGGGCAGACGGCCAAGATCGCCGAACTCAAGGGCGCTGCCAACTCTGTCGTGCAATATGAAGACGCCTCAGCGAGCATGGGCATATGGCAGTATTACATCCTGCCGGTGCACCCGGACCTCAATGTGGCCGGCAGCCCCACGGCTTCTCAGGCTGTCACCGTGCCCGACCCCAATCCGCCGCCGCAGCCCACCGACGACGGAGGCTTCAATTGGAGCGATATCTTCCCCGGATTGGGCACACCCGAGCCCGAGGCCACGTAAGCCCCATGATGTGAGATTTGCCTGCCGATAACCATCGGCAGGCAGTTTGATAATTCGTCTCGCTTTCAATGACAGAGCGAACAACAATACCGATTGCCGCTCAGCCTTCCAAGAGGTCCATGGCCTACCAATCGGCCAGCACGTCGCGAAAAGTTCTAGCCATTCTTTGTCCATCGCCTACAAAAAAGACTTGAACCCTCGCACCAGCGCGATGACCGGCAGCAGCAGCGAGTCCATCCGCCTTTCCATGCTGCAACCGGGTTCGTCGCCATCCGCCAGCCTGACCCACTCGCAATCTTCCAACTCCCGGAGCACGTTCATACATGCGTCGCGCGTCAGGCCTGTACTCTGGGCCACCTGAGCCACCGGCAGCGTTATGGGTTCGTCACCATCGCCCTGGGCGGCGCACAGGGCCAGCAACACGTCCAGCGCGCCTTCCCGCCCCAGCCTTTGGAAAAAGCGCGCCATTTTGCGGCTGGCCTGCAGCTGCAGGCGGGACGCCGCTTCCCGCAGGCCGATGGTCATCACGCCGTCGGTCAGCGCTGTGAAGCCCTCCCCCCGGGCGTCGGCGCTCAGGCCCCACCCATCGTAGCGGTGCATTTGCGGCGGTTTGCTGGTGTCCCACGGCACTTGCTTGTGCCAGCCGTCGGTTACAACGGCCTCGTGCAGCAGGCAGCACAGCTCCCAGGCGGCGCGGTAGCGCTGCTCGTCCGGGCAGGCGGTGAAGGCTGCCCGCAGGGTCGGGAGCAACGCCTCCGGCGTGGTCTGTGCCGGCGCGCAGCCCAGCACATCATCTACCGTGGTGTGGAAGTACGCGGCGATGGCGGGCAGCAGTGCGATGTCCGGGCAGGCGGCCCCGGTCTCCCATTTGGAGACCGCCTGGAAGGTCACGCCCAGATGGGTAGCCAAATCTTCCTGGGTGACACCCTTATGCCTGCGCAGTCGGGCAATCTGCAGCTGTGGCTGTTGGTTTATGCTCGTTTCGTTCATCTCGTCTTCTCCTTTGCCGGCAAGACCATCATAGCCCGCAGCGAGCAAAAAAGCCATCGCGGCGTCTTTGAACAAAGCAGCATAGGCTCAACCGGTTGTTGAGCCCTTGAGGTTGACTGGAAACAGTCAATAAGAAAAGTGATGATGCGATGATATGTTTTTTAGCCCAGCAGCCTGAGTCGCAGCGTCCTTAGCGGGCGCAGTGCCCTGGCGCGCATTCGGCCATCCAGCAGTGGCACGCACAACAATGGCAAGCCGGGTATCAGCGACAGCACCGCCAGCGCCAACCAATAGCTGCGCGCAGCCAGCGCGTAGATGGTGCTTTGGGGCAGAAACGGATAGAAGATGCCTACATCGATGACGGAGCTATAGTTCCCCTTCTCCTGAGCCGTCACCGTGACGGTCGCACGAATCTCGTCGCCGGTTCTCACCATGGCGCTGCTGTGGCTAAAACGCAATTGCGTGTCCCGGCTTGTGATCGTGGCCACTACGGGGATGAAGCCCTTGTTGTTCAGATCGGACACCGGTTGGGTGACACTTTGGCCTGGTATCAAAATACCCGTGGGGCTCCCGGACATTGCCCCCGGCGCATCCCCCACCTGATAGACGAACACGATGTGCTGGCCGGCTGAGAGCATGGACGCGCCTACGACAACCGACATGATGGCGCCGGACAGCACGTATAGGGTGGCATAACTGGTTTTCTTGGCCTTCTTCTTTTTCTTGCTCCCGAGTTCGCCTACGGCCAGCAGCACCGCCAGCACCGCGACGATGACCGGCAGCGTAAAGGGCGTTCTGTTCAGTTGCTCCATCCATATGGACAGATACCCCGCAAACCGCACTTTGGCAACTCCGCCCCCGATCTGCAGCACCTTGCCGCCAATCCACCCTGCCTGTATCCTCTCATCGCCAGACAGCTGGTCGGGATATTCATTGGCGTCTCCCTGGGTGATGAATCCACTCTGCACGTCGCCGCCGACGATGCGATGACAGATCCACCCCAGGGATTGCAGCGACCCTTCTTCAGCGTTGAACAGCACGATGTCGCCGGCTTTGCAACCGGCGCCGCTGCCTAGCGGCTGCACGAACACCATGTCGCCCCGCTGAAACAAAGGAACCATACTGTTGGATTTGATGGCGGAGAACAGCAGTGGCTTTTGAAAAACAGCCGACCCGACGGATGCCAGCGAGACAACACCGACCAGGCAATAGAACGCAATGTTCAGGATGCGTCGCAGCGTTTTAATGGTCAACACCTCAGATATATTTTAGGATATCGGGCCCATTTCCATATACTCTTCGGGATGTTCCCAATGGATACCAAAGGCTACCGCACCCTATCCTTTCGTCTACCAATGGTCCCACTTTCGGCTCTATAGGCCGGTACTTATGCATATCAAACAGTATCCTTTGAGACCTCGCAACTGTATCCCCGGGCACAATGAAACATCCGCATCCCATGGCTAAAATAGAAAGCAATCAAGGTGCATGTCACCTAAAACAGGAGGTCCCAATGAAGAGGAAGGTCCTATTTGTGGTAGCCCTCATGCTGGCGCTCAGCGTGTCGCTGGCGGCAATGGCGTACAATGGCGCCTATGTGCACAACCCGACAACGCTGAAGATCGCATCCACAGACTCGGCGCTCATCGCCATCAAGCCCGGCGCAGACACCGTGGGCAACAGGGATGCGACTGCGTCAATCAGAGACGGCGTCATGTATGTGAATTTCGGCAAGGGTATTGGCGGTCAGATCTTCGGTTTGCAGCCTGCCAGTGAATACACTTGGAACGATCTCTTTGAGGTCACCAACAACTCCGAAGAAAACCTCAATTACCGCATCACCGTGGGCAATGATGAGATTGCCAAGCACATCAAGATCACCGACGTCAAAACCGGCAAGGTCGTCTACGGCGGCAGCCCGAGCGACTGGTATAACGATTTCCCCTCCGGGCAGACCCGTAAGTTCAAGGTGCAGATTTGGCTGCACCAGATCACCTCACTGGCCGATCTCAGCGGCGTTATCCAGTTCAACACTTATGCCAAATAAGTTAAGGCCATAGAAAAGAGGCTTTCCGGTCATACGGCTGGAAAGCCTCTTTTCATTCTTATCACCCATTATTCGGCCCAAATAGTGCATCCGCTCGACAAATTGTTTTTTTACGGATTGATATAATGAATACGGTCAAAAACGAATGCTATAAGAATACACGCGATTGGGAGAAGCCGCCATGAAAAAGCGAACCGTTATCGTACTTGCTCTGCTTTCCTTGTGCCTGATCACCAGCGTTTCCAGCTTCTCAAGAGCCAATGCGGTCAGCATTCTAAAGCTTCCCATCGCGAAGCAACAGAAGGCCCTGGTTTCGGTGTATGAGAAAAAAAGCATTGCGGTGAATGATACCGGTGTATGCACGCCGGGCACGATCATCATCACAAACAACACATCCAAGCCGATTAAAATTCGATCGATCGCGTGCCAAAACCGAAACAGTGACAGCCTTTTCCGGATCGGCAGCTTTGATGCGAATCTCGCCGCCGGCCAGACGAGAAGGGTGCAGATTTCCCTTGCTTCCCAAAAGCAGCGCCAAGGCACATTCGAACGTCCCATAAAATTCCAATTGGATGCCCGATGGGATGGCGGAAAAGCTTTAATCGACTTTGCCGTTACGGTTGATAAAAAAGCGTCAGCGCCATCCGCACCCATCGTGCAGCCCACCACAGTCCTTGCGGAATAGAATGGCAGCCCATCCAATCCTTATGTCGTATAACGCACTCGAGGTACGCAAATGAAAAACACGAGAATTCTCGGGAGACTCGCACGGATTTCTCCGGCAGTCGTTCTGCTGGGCGGCCTTGCCTTGGCCGCAGCAAGCTTCGCCTCGCCGGCAAGCGTGATGACCAAGCCCAGCCAAGCGACATATACAACTACCGTGAACTGCCAGGCGGCGGTAAAGCCCTGCACACTCTACCCGCAGGGCGGCACTGTGCCTGTGGTAAAAACTGTGATCAACAAGATCACCAAGACGCTGCTCTTTGACATCCAGGCGCAGGTGCACGCAGAACAACAGGCGGTGGTCCGGGGCGTTCTTCGCACTGCAGTGATGCTGTCTGCCGATGAGTATCTGCATACGCAATACTTGGACGCGATGGAAGAGAGCTTTATAACCGGTCAGGATGGAAGCGGGACAGCGCATATCACGCTGCAGCTGGATATCCCCCGTCTAGAAAACTACATCGAGCGCATGGAGGAGGAGACTGGCATCACAGGATCGGCATATCTGGTGCAGATCGTGCCGGAAGTCACCGGCGAAGTCGCGCTGGGCGACAGCGTCTTTGCGCTGCAAAACATGGAGCCGGTGGTGCTGCGGATGGAGGGCGGGCAGATGTCTTTACAGACACAAAGCGAAGCCGCCGCCGGCGCCCAGACCTTTCCGATTCTGGATAGCAAAGAGCTCTCCCCAGCCGCGGTGCTGCAGCCGGTTCTCCTGCCCCTTCTGGGGATGATGCTTCCGGTTGCGACAGCCCGCTGGCTCTCGCTGGCGCTGATCCTGCTACCGCTGTTCTTCCTGGCCTGGGAGCCCGCAAAAAAGCTGCTCTCCCGCCTGCGCAGCCTGCCCGAGGAGGAGCAGATCGACCGGCACAACCGCAGCCGCATCATATCCATCCGTGGCGGCGACGCCCTGCAGAACAAACCCACTGTGGAGCTGCAATCCTTCCAAAAGCTGGCCGCCATGGCCGAGCAGAAGGATCTGCCCTTGTTCAAGCTGAGTGGCGAGGAGTCCCCAGCCTATCTGGTGATAGACACCGGCATGATCTACCGCTATACCGCGGGCGCCGTCGCACCGCAGCCGCACAGGTTGAGAAAGGGTGGCACAGCCATTGAATCCGGCGCTGATTGAAAGAATCGCAGTCCGGCGCCTTCATTTGCGCCCAAAAGCACTCTTTGCCAACGTTTCTCTCAAGGGCAGGCTGGTCAGCGCCTATCGCGCGGCGTCGGTCGTGCTCACCAGCGCGGCCTATCTCGTGCTGCAACCCGGAGATCTGCTGCCTTATAAGCTGCCGGTGGTATGCGTATTGGCAATTACCGCCTGGTTGCTCGACGCTTTTTATATCGCCCACGAGACCGACCGCGCCAGCTTGCTTCTGGCCATCGGGGTGGAGACGGCGGGCATCGCGCTGCTGCTGCTGCCCACCGGCGGCATGGGCAGCCCCTTTCTCTGGTATGCGCTGAACCCGGCTCTGGTGGCTGCCTGCACGCTGCCCTGGTGGGTGTGCTGGGCGGATTTTGGTTTCTTCCTGGCGATGGGCGCCGCCATATCACACTGGCTTTCGCAGGCGACGCCAACTGCCGACCATCTGGCCGATTCCGGCACCACAGTACTGGTGCTGGCGCTGGCCGTGCTGGCACTGCAGCTCACGGCGGCGCTGGCCCGGCGCAGAGAAGCTGACGCCGCGCAACTGCGGACGCAGAAAGAAGCGCTGGACCGGGCGAACAATAGCCTGACGGAAACGAATGCCCAGCTCAACCGCACCGTGGACAGCCTCATGTCGCTGTATCAGGCGGTGGTGCTGCTCACCTCGGAAAGCGAGGGCAACATGGCCGCGCTGTTTGCGCGCTACGCGGCCAGGCTGTGCGGCGGAGCGGCGTTCTATCGCGCGGCATATCCCGGCGCGGTAGAGACTTTCGACGCCGGAACGGATATCGACCCATCCGCCCTCATCGGGCTGGACAATCCCTGCAGCGCAGCCGCGGTGCAGTTGTCGGGAAGGACCTTTTTAGCCGCGCCGGTACACCACGACGGCGGTACGGGGTTGCTTGGCATCGAAGTGTGCAACGAAGCCGGGGAGAATGATCCCCAGACCCTGGGGCTGCTGGAATTCCTGTGCGGCCTTTATGCCCTGGTGTTGGACCGGCAGCGCGCCCGCGACAGCGAGGAGCGCCTGGCCGTCGCCCAGGAGCAGAACCGCATCGCCGGTGAGATCCATGACTCCGTGTGCCAGCGCCTGTTCAGCATCGCGTGCTCCGCCCACAGCATCGCCGCCAGCCTGACGCGACAGGGTGCCGACGAAACCAGAGAACAACTGACGCTGCTCAAAGAATGCGCCGGCGCGGCCAACCGCGAGCTGCGCAGTTGCATATACCATTTGCACGGATCGGCCGGCGACGGATTCGATCTGTTTCGCGAGGTGCGGGAATACCTTCGCGTCTTCGGCAGGCTTAATCACCTGGAGATCCGCACAACGCTGGAGGGCGAGGGCGAATTGTCTCCGGAACGAAAGAGGGCGCTGAGCCGCATCCTGCGGGAGGCCTGTGGCAACGCCGTGCGCCACGGCCGCTGCTCCAGCCTTTCGGTTGCGCTGACGGTGGATGGCGGGGACGCACGGTTGATCATCATGGATGACGGCATGGGATTTTCGCCCGGCACGGCCATTTCCGATGGCATGGGGCTGGAGACCATGCGCCAGACAGCGATGCGGGCCGGCGGCTCCCTCACGGTGGAGAGCCATCCCGGGTTGGGCACCGTGGTCACCGCGGCGCTGCGATCGCAAAGCATTTGAATCCACATAGGAGGTAGCGGCATGACGACCTACATCGTGGACGACCACCCGCTGGTGCGCAAAGGTCTGGCGGCCCTGCTGGAGTGCAGCCCGGATTTTTCTCTGGACGGGGAAGGCGCTTGCGTCCAAAGGGCTGTCGAGCACATCCTGGGCAAAAAGCCGGACATGGCGCTCATCGACCTGCGCCTGGGCCATGAGGACGGGCTGGACATCGTGCGCCGTTGCCATGAGCAGGGGTCCGCCTGCCGCTTTGTCGTCATCACATCCTCGCCAGACCATGGCGATTTCTTGCAGGCGGTGGACGCGCGGGTGGATGGCTATGTGCTCAAGGACGCCCTGCCGGAGGAACTGCTCTATGCCATGCGCATCGTGGCCCAGGGCCGCAAGTATTACGACCCCTCTATGATGCGCTTTGCCTGTGAGCAGCCCAGAGAGCTGGAGCAGCTGACCCCCCGGGAGATGGAGGTTCTGCAGTCGCTGGGGCGCGGCTCCAAGAACAGCGAAATAGCCCATGAGCTCTTCGTTACAGAGTTTACGGTGAAGAAATACGTAAGCCAGATCCTGGACAAGCTCAACCTCAAGGACCGCACACAGGCCGCGCTGTATGCCGTAAACAACGGCCTGGTACGCCAGGGTAGCCATGCCTGCAAGCCTTTGACCCATTCCATCGGCTAATCCCCATCCATACGGGAGACACTTCCTTGTCTGCGCCAAAGCGCCCATGCTATACTGGCGGAAAACGCTTGGCAGGTACCTATGACATCATCCCATCCCTCCCGCCTCATCCTGAACCACTGTGCGCTCTTTGACGGCGCCAGCGAAACCCTGCTGGCCGACCGCTGCCTGATCGTGGAAAACGGCCGCATCGCCGCCATAGAGGCGCACCCGCTGCCCGGCGGCCTGGACATGGCCGGCTGCACAGTGCTGCCGGGCTTTGTGCACGCCCATTGCCACCCCGGCTTTAAGCTCCAGGCCGGGCAGGATCTGCCCGCCTACGACGCCGCATATATGCACGCCGCATTGGACGCCGGCATCACGACCATACGCGACATGGGCGCGCTGAACGCCAGCACTCCAGAGGATGTGCTGGCCGCGCGGGACGCCCACAACCGCCGCGGCGACGGGCCGCGGCTGCTGTCGCCGGGCAAATTCCTGGCCGCCCCCGGCGGCTATGGCGGCGCCGCCCCGCTGCCGGTGGACAGCCCAAAAAGCGCCGCCGAGGCGGTGCGCCGGCTGGCCGGAGCCGGCGCGGATTTCATCAAGACATCGCTGGAATGGGGCATGGACCCATCCACCTATGGATTGCCCGTGCTCAGCGCCGAGCTGCTGCGGGCGATCTGCGACGCCGCCCACACCGAGGGGCTGCGGGTGAGCGCCCACGCGACCCAGGCGCAGCCGCTGCGCACGCTGGTGGAAGCCGGCCTGGACGACGCCGCCCATGTGCCCTATGAGCCCATGGACGACGCGCTGATCGCCGATATGGTGGCCCGCGGTGTCACGCTGACGCCCACGCTGAGCGTGCACCGCATGATCGCCGAGAAATACGGCGCGCCGGTGCTGGGCACGGCGCTGGACAACGTGCGCCGCTTCCACATGGCCGGCGGCACGCTGGCCGTGGGCGACGACTTCCTGGAGGAAGAAGCGCCGTGGTTCCTCCCCGGCCTGCCCTGGGGCGAGCTGGAACTGCTGGCCCAGGCGGGCTTGAGCAACGCCGCGATCCTGCGGGCGCTGACCCACGGCGGCGCCGCCGCCTGCGGCCGGGCCCACGAGATCGGCGCGCTGCGGCCGGGCATAGCCGCCGACCTCGTGGCTGTGCACGGCTACCCGCTGCGCAGCCTGGAGTGCCTGAAGGCCGTTGTAATGGTCGTGTTGGGCGGACGCATCGTGCGCCGCTCCTCCGCCCTTAGCTCTTCAGATACCCTTCCACGTTGACGACTCTGCCCACCAGATCACGGTAGAAGGCCTGCTCGTGGCTTACGAGGATCACCGCGCCGGGGAAGCCGGCCAGTGCCTCCTTGAGCACTTCCTTGGCCGTCACGTCCAGGTGATTGGTGGGCTCGTCCAGCACCAGCAGCGTGTAGCTGCCCAGCATCAGCTTGCACAGCTTCACCTTGGCTTGCTCGCCGCCGCTGAGCAGGCTCAGGCGGCGTTCGGCATGCTCGGCCCGCAGGGCGCAGCGGCTCAGCCATTTGCGGGCGTCCTTGGGCGCGAGTTTGGGGAAGCTCGCCAGCAACTCCTGCAGTGGCGTGAGTCCGGGGTCGCGGAAGGCGTGGTCCTGCTCGTAATAGCCCACGGCGATGTTGTCGCAGAAGCGGAAGGAGCCGCCCCGGGCGGGCAGGCTGCCGGCGATGGTCTTGAGCAGCGTGGTCTTGCCGATGCCGTTGAAGCCCGTGATGGCGATCTTGTCGCCGGAGCGCACCTTGAGATCGATGCCGCCCAGCAGCGTGCGGTCATAGCCCACCGACAGCGCGCGCACTTCCAGCAGCACCTGCTCGCTTACCGGCTTGTGGGCAAAGGCGAAGTGGGGGTGGCCGGCGATCACGGGCTTGTCCATGCGCTCGATCTTCTCCAGCTTCTTGCGGCGGCTCTTGGCCATGTTGCTTGTGGACGCCCGGACCAGATTGCGGGCGATATAGTCCTCCAGCTTGGCGATCTCCTGCTGCTGGCGGGCGTAGTCCCGCAGATATTGCTCCTTCTTGTGCTCCTTCTGGCGCTGGAAGCTTTCGAAGTTGCCATTGTAGCGGTTCACGGCGCAGAACTCGATGTCGCAGATGCAGTTGGTGACCTCGGTCAAAAATGCCGCGTCGTGGCTGACCAGCACGAAGGCGCCCTCGAAGCCGCGCAGGAACTTGGCCAGCCAATCGATGTGGCTGCGGTCCAGAAAGTTTGTGGGCTCGTCCAGCAACAGCACATCCGGAGCCTCCAGCAGCAGCTTGGCCAGCAGAACCTTGGCCCGCTGGCCGCCGCTCAAATGCCCGAGTTCCGTGCCCAGCCCCAGCGCCGTGAGGCCCAGCCCCGCCGCCACCCGGGCGATGGTGCTGTCCACCTGGTAGAAGCCCTGCTGCTCCAGCGCCGTCTGCAGGCGCGCCGCACGGCCCATGAGCCGCGCAAGCTCCGGGTCTTCAGCCCTTTCCATGGCGGCATGATCCCGCTGAACCTGCCGCTCCATGTCATAGAGCGCGGCGAAAGCCTGCTGCAAGTAGGCGCGGATGGTCAGACCCTGGTCCACGCTGGCGTATTGATCCAGAAAGCCCACCCGGAGCTTAGGCTGCCAGACGACCGTGCCAGTGTCGGCATCCAGCCGGGCGGCCATCAGGTTCAGCAGCGTGCTCTTGCCGCTGCCATTGAGGCCGGTCAGTCCCATGTGGTCGCCGGGGAGCAGCCGCAGGTTCACACCCGTAAAGATGCGCTTCTCCCCGAAGCTGTGGGTCAAGTTTTCGATCTCCAAAAGACTCATATCATTCACCTTATTTTAGAATAAAAAAAGAAGAGGCCATCGCCTCTTCCGGGTTCCAGCGCGGGCACGACCGCGCCGGCTAACGCCCCTCCCTGTCGGGAGAAGGCATAAAAATAACAGCGATGCTTGTTCCAACCGTTATGCAATTGGTCTGGCCGTGAAAGGGTAGACTACCCCCTCAGCGGGCCAATACCATTGCGAGACGGTCGGAAAGATGCATGCGCTGTGTCACCTCGTGCTATGATTTTTTATGATACCACTAGAATATGGCGTTTGCAAGCGCCAAAAATGGAGTTCAGAAAACACGGTGAATTGCAACTTTAATTGCCGCACCCCCGACAACGAACTACAATGTCATTGAAAAGACCTGATCTGGCGTCTTGTATCCCAAACTTCTTCTGGGATAAAGGTTCATCCATCGCTGGATCCGTAGAATGTCCTGTTCCGAGTAAGTGCTGGTTCGCGACCCTTTGGGTATAAATCGCCGAATCATGCGGTTTGCGTTCTCGTTACTGCCACGCTCACAAGCACGGTATGGGTGGGCATAATAGATAGTGGTGCGCTTGGCTCCCTCTGTTAAGCTGGAGGATTCCAAAGCCGTGAACGCCAGAAACTCCTGCCCATTGTCTACCGTAATACTCTTGAAGATACTTGGAAAGTTCTCACCGACTTCGCTTTCCAGATGGTCCAGGACAGTCTTCACTTGTTCTTGTTTCTTCGCTTCCATTTTGAAGATCAGCTCCCGACGGCTCACTCGCTCCGTCATCACCAACAGGCACGTTTTGTCTCCTTTTCCGCTCTCTACACAGTCCATCTCCCAGTGCCCGGCTTCTTGGCGTTCGTTCACTGCCTCTGGTCGCTCTTCTATGCTCCGTCCATTTCTGTTGTTTAGCGCTACTTGCCGTGGCCGATACGGCCGCTTCTTTGCGTGCTTCTTCGTCGGTAGATTTGCGTTGCTTATCCCCGCAAAGAGTTCTGCATCAATGTAGTTGTACACCGTCTTCGTGCATACCCGCACCGTAAACGCTCTCTCTGCGGTGTGCAACGCTGCGTCAGGGGAATAGCCTTCCCGTACGATCTTCTGCTCCAGATGCTTTGCCAGCTCATGGCAGTGTCCGATTTTCA
>JAEYPH010000004.1 GCA_023410875.1 Bacillota bacterium
TTCTGTGTCACTTTCCCTCGTTTGAGTTCTCGCTGTATCGTCCGCCTATTATGGTTCAGTTGCCTGGCTATAGCTCCCGTTCCTACTCCGGCGCAGGCCAATGCCTCGATTTGGTACCTGTCTTTCTCTTTTAGCTGTTCCCACTTGCCTTCTTTTTTGGTATCCTGTGCTCGACCCATCTTGCCACCTCAGTTGCTTTTTTTGTGTTGCAACTTCATTGTAGCTGTCTGGTCGGTTAGGTGGGTCTCTTTTTTACCCTCTGCGACAATTCATTTTACAACTCACACATCAGCGCCGAAGGCGAATTTCTGATTGACAGAGCCGTGCTGGCATGGTAAAATCTCCGGGTGTCAAGCAGAAGCGCCCGCTTCTCACCTGCCGGCTCCACGCTTTCAGGTCAATAGCATCGGATGTGAATCGCGATCGAGCGGGTGTTTTATGCCCGCTCGATTTTTTTATTCAATATGGGGGTGTGCTCTATTAGTCAAGATCGCGTCATCAACGAAGGCATTCGTGCTAAGGATGTCAGACTGGTCGGCGACGACGGCGCTCAACTGGGGATTATGCCCCGGCGCGACGCCATGGCCATTGCCGAGGAAAAAGGTTTGGACTTGGTGCTTATCGCGCCGGACGCCGACCCGCCAGTGTGCCGGATCATGGACTACGGTAAGGTCCGGTTCGAACAGGAAAAGCGCGACAAGGAAGCCCGTCGCAACCAGAAGATCACGGTGCTCAAGGAAGTCCGACTGTCTGCAACGATTGAGGAACACGACATCGACATCAAAGCCAAGAGTGCGATCAAGTTTCTGGGCGAAGGCGACAAGGTCAAGGTTGGCATCCGCTTTCACGGCAGGCAGATGGCGCATCCCGAAATTGGCTACAATGTGATGAAGGTGTTCAGCCAAAAGGTAGAGGAAGTCGGAATTGTTGAAAGACCGCCGGTGCAGGAAGGGCGGAACATGCACATGATCATGGCCCCCCGCACCAAAGGCAAGAAATAAGAGAGGGGACGCATATAACATGCCGAAGCTTAAGACCAGACAGGCAGCCGCCAAGCGGTATACAAAGACCGGCGGCGGCAAGATCAAGAGGGCGTGCGCTGGCAAGAACCATATCCTGAACAAGAAGACCCGCAAGACCAAGCGCAACCTGCGCCACGGCGGCTACGTCAGCGAGCAGGAAGTAAAGGTCGTCAAGCAGCTGATTCCGTATCAGTGAGCCCAGCGCATCAAGTCGAAAGGAAGAGTGAACATCGATGGCCAGAGTGAAGAGAGCAGTCAACGCCTTAAAAAAGCGTCGTAAAATTATGAAGCGGGCCAAGGGCTTCTTTGGTGCGCGCAGCAAGCAATACCGCATTGCCAAGTCCGCCGTGATGAAGGCGATGGCCCATGCTTATGAGGGCCGCAAGCACCGCAAGAGAGATTTCCGTTCGCTGTGGATCGTGCGCATCAACGCCGCCGCCCGCATGAACGACATCTCCTACAGCCGCCTGATGAACGGCCTGAAGAAAGCCGGCGTCGAGGTCAACCGCAAGATACTGGCAGAACTGGCCGTCAACGACAGCAAGGCCTTCGCCAGCCTCGTGCAGAAGGCCAAGGCCGCGCTGACTGCATAATTCAAATCGGATAAAGCAAGCCTTGCGCGCCGCGCAAGGCTTTTCTTTTCCAAAAGGCAGGTATGAACATGCCGGTAAAAGAGATTACATCCTCCGACAACCAGACCTTCCGGGAGCTCAAGGCGCTGTTGAGCGCCAAGGGCCGCGCGGAACAGGGCCGCTTGCTGGCCGAGGGGCCGCATCTGGTGCAGGAAGCGCTGGGCGCAGGAATGCCCATCTCCATGGTGGCCGTGGGCGCGTCCGCGCTGGGCAGGCACGAAGAGCTGCTGGATGCCTGTGCCGCGCGCGGCGCTCAGACGCTGCTGCTGGCCGACCGCCTGCTGGACGCCCTGTGTGACACGCGCACGCCCCAGGGCATCGTGGCTGCCGTGGGCATCCCTCGGTTAGGCCTGGACTGGCTGGACGGCCGCGAAGGGCGATTGGCCGTGGTGCTGGAGAACGTGCAGGACCCCGGGAACGTGGGCACCATACTGCGTACAGCGCTGGCGGCGGAAGGGGCCTTCGCGCTGCTGTGCGGCGGGGCGGACCCATGGTCGCCCAAGGTCGTGCGGGCCTCTCAGGGCGCGGTGTTCCACCTGCCCATCCTCGAGGAGGAGGCGGCGTCGCAGGCAATCGAGCGGCTCAAAGCTTTGGGTTGGCACTGCGCCTGCGCCCATCTGGCCGGACAGGATTTCTTCGCCCGCCCGCGCCACGCCCGCACGGCGCTGGTCATCGGCAACGAGGGGGCAGGCGTGAGCGCTCAGGCCGCAGCCGCGTGCCAGGGGCTGTACCGCCTGCCCATGAGCGCCAAGGCCGAATCACTGAATGCAGCGGTAGCCGCCGGCATTATGCTGTATGATCTCTGGAGAGAGACTGGTAAATAACCCATGGAACGAGGGGTTTCGCACCCTCGGGCGCGACCAAAGGGCTTTCCGATCGCCCTTTGGAAACCTTCGGTTCCCATCTCTATTTTTGCTTACCATTCCTTTTCCAAGTCGTATGCCGCCTGGCGCATGGCCTGGTATTGGGGCAGGGGCAGGTAGCGGGCCAGGCTGTTGCCGGTGCCCAGCAGATAGTGGCTGCCCTCGCGGGTCTTGAGCAGCATGGCCCTCACCCGCGTGTAGACCTCTTCCGGCGTGCGGCGGCACAGGTAATCCATATCCATGCCACCCATAATGCAGATTTTGTCATGGTATGCGTCCCAAGCCTGCTCCACGGGCTGTATCGTGTCCTCGTAGGAGTGCTTGCCGTCATAACCCATGTCGGATACGATGTCCGCCTCCATGATGGCCCGATGTTCGCCGCAGGAGTGCAGCACCGCGGGGATGCCCTTGGCGTGGGCGGCCTCCACGGCCCGCTTGTGCCATGGGAAAATGTATTCGCGCATGTGCCGGGGGCTCATGAACGTCTGTGTCTTGTGGCCCCAGTCGTCGTTGCACATGATGAAACCCACACCCTCGGCCTGCAGCGCCAGCTCATAATAGCGCAGCAGGCGGCTGCCCACGCCATCCACCACGGCGCGCACGAGGTCCGGGTCTTCGTACAGCTTGAGCATCATGTTGTCAAAGCCCAGGATGCCGGAGGCGTTTTCCAGTACGCCGCTGGGGCCCCATACAAACATCTTCATGCCCTCGGGAACGGTCTTCGCGAATTCACTCAGGAATTCCGGGATGCGTTCGTCGGGCTCGACCCACTGGTACTTCTCGAAATCCGCCCAGTCGGCGATGATCTGGGTGTCGTTGACGTGGCGGCTTTCCTTGTTGGCCGCGCCGTTCATCGCGAAGTAGAAGGACGGCGGCTGCACCGGCGCGTAATCGTAGCCCATGAGCCGCATGGCTTCTGTGTTGCGCCGGCAATGGGCCAGCGGCGTGCTGTCGGCGGGCTTTCCGGCCAGGGGTTCGGCGATGTGTTCGCTCATCAGAAAGTCGAACAGCACCGGGCGGTACGTTTTTTTGCCTTTGAGGGCATCAAGCAAAAGCTGGAAATCAGGCTTCCACATGGTCGTTCTCCTCATCACAGATTCCGTATGCTTATATTATTGAGATACCAATTAAATATTGCGGACTCTTAATTGGTATCTCGCCGAAACACGGCCTCAATGGTCGGGTTTCGGCTTGCTCCACCGACAAACTGCACAGTGGATGTGCAATGTTTATTTGGTGGAGCAATAAGGTCAATGGTATAATCATTATACCGGCAAGGCGGCGGGCGCTCTTCTCAAATCCTGCCCTGGCGTTGTCGAATCCTACTTTTCGGGTGAGGCATGCAGCGCGTAAAGCCGTATTTTGAGAATGTCTTTCCTCCCGGCAGCGACCTGCTGGCCAGGGGCTTCGTCACGACGACGATGGAACACGTCATCGAGGTGAACCCCCACTGGCACCCCGAGGTCGAGGTGCTCTATTACCTGAGCGGAGCTGCGCTGCAGCAGGTCAACGATCAGTTCTTCACGGCGGAGGCCGGTGACCTGGTGGTCATTGGCCGAGACCAGCTGCATTCCACTTATACGATCGCCCGCAACAACTGCCGCATTCTTGTGCTGCAGTTCGACGCCCAGAGCCTGCTGCGCGCGCCGGAAGGCGCGGATGCCGCCGGCAACTATGACACGGCCATGGTCTACGGCAACCCCATCCGGCTGGCGGCGGGGGAGGGGGATGCGCTGATCGGGAGTATGGAGGAGGCCGCGCGGGAGATGGAGGACAAAAGGCCGGGGTACGAGTGCCTGGTCAGGGGCGCGCTGTACCGCTTCACTGGCCTGCTGACCCGGTTTGCGCCCCGCCGTCTGGTCCCCAGCACGCCGGAGACCGTCTCCGGTGTTCACGAGATGCTCCAGTACACCTTTCGGCTCGTGGATGCTTCCTATGCCGAGGAGATCACGCTGGCGCAGGCCGCTGCTGCATCCAGCCTCAGCGTGACGCATTTCTGCCGCCTGTTCAAGCGGGCCACAGGCATGACCTTCCACGAATATCTGAGCTTCTACCGCGTCAACCGCGCCGAGCAGCTGCTGCCCACGGCGCAAAAGCTGACCGAGCTGGCCTATGACTGCGGCTTTGGCAGCGTTTCCTCGTTCATCCGCAACTTTAGAAAATATAAAAACTGCAGCCCATCTCACCTGTGTCGCCGCCGACGTTGTGACGTCGTCGGCGATTCAGACGACTTGTCATAGCTATCGCTTGCCGCACCGCCGCGCAGGTCGCCGGGCGGCCTCTTTACTTAATTTTCTACGATGTTCCTTAGTAACGATTTCGCTTGTGAGCGGGATGTATAACGGCTTTTTCCTGATTTTCCGTTTCCTCCCGCCGAATAAATCGTCGGTCGGCTTCAAATTCATTTGCCATCTGCAATCTTGCTGAGATGAAGCCGGGGTTAGTGTTCTCAGTTTTCTTTTGATAACTGGCGTATAGCCCTCGCCGCGGCGTCTATTTCCGCCGACGTATTGAAGGGCCCTATGCCAAAGCGCACCGCGCCGGTCTCCTGGGTGCCCAGGAAGCGGTGGGCCAGCGGCGCGCAGTGCAGCCCTGCCCGGCACGCGATGTCATATTGAGCGCTCAGACGGTCAGCCACGTCGGTGGCGCTCTTGTTGGCCAGGTTGAATGTCACGATGCCGACCCGTGGTTGGCCAGGCGGCGGGCCATAAAGCTTAATGCCGTTCACGGCGCTCAAGCCCTCCCACAGCCGCTCGGTCAGCCGGTCCTCCGTGCGCACGATGGCCTCCAGGTTGCGCCGCACATGGCGCGTGCCCGCCCACAGGCCGGCGATGGCCGGTGTGGCGGCGGTGCCGCTCTCGTAGCGGTCGGGCAGGTCCAGCGGCTGCGTCAGCGCCAGGCTGGAGCTGCCGGTGCCGCCCTCGCGCAGCGGCTGCGGCGTGCAGCGGGGATTGATGTACAGCGCCCCTGTACCCTGCGGCCCCAGCAAGCCCTTGTGGCCGGGGAAGGCCACCATATCCGCGCCGATGGCTTCAATGTTCACCGGCATGCTGCCGACGGTCTGGGCGCCATCCACCAGCAGCGGCACGCTGTAGCGGGCGCACACTGCGGCGATAGCCTGCACCGGTTGCACAGCGCCGGTCACATTGGATGCGTGGGTCACGACGACCAGCCGCGTGCGGTCGGTGATGGCCATGGCGATGTCGTCGGGCTGCAGATAACCGTCGGCCCGGGGGTAGATCACGGTCAGCGAGATCTGTCGGCGATCCTTGAGCGTATACAGTGGCCGCAGCACCGAGTTGTGCTCCAGTGCGGTGGTCACCACATGGTCGCCAGGGCTCAGCGAACCCTTGATGGCCTGGTTGAGCGCGTCGGTGCAGTTGCTGCAATAGACAAAGCAAAAGGGATCGGCCACGCCCAGCAGGCCGGCCAGCTCTTGGCGGCAGCCGTAGAGTATTTGCCCGCCCTCCAGCGACGCTGCGTGGCCGCTGCGGCCGGGGTTGCCGCAGCGCATGCAGGCTTCACCCATGGCCTGTATCACGGGGCGGGGCTTGGGCAGGCTGGTGGCGGCGTTGTCCAGATAGATCATGGAAGGCCCATCCTTTATCGGGGTATGCTACAGTATATGAATGGGCGCGCCTGCGGCGACCATACGTGGGGTTGCCACGTTGGTTACACAACTGCACAATCATTCCGTAAATTGGGTCCGAAGGTTTCCAAAGGGCGACCGGAGACCTTTGGTCGCGCCTCGAAGGCGCGAAATCCATCTCTTCAGTAAGAATTAGGACTTTATGTGCTAAGCGCGGCCGCCATACTCAGAGGACCGTGACAGCTTAATGTCCGTCACTTTTGGTTCCATGCTGTCATATGGTGTGGTATCCGCACCCTATGTGGGTGCGTGGAGGTGCTTTTTATGGCCATGGAACCTTTTGGCTTTGTCGCGTTCCGCTCCCGCCAGCAGACCACCGCTTTTCTCACGGCGCTCAAAACCTCCGGCGTGAAGTGCAACGTCATCAACACGCCCCATGAGATCGGCATGGGCTGCGGCCTCTCGGTTCGGTTTTCCCTGGGCGACACCGCCGCCGTGCTGGCCCTGTGCGACCGCCAGCGGCCCGCCGCGCTCATCGGCGTCTACAGCGCCGAGAGCGTCAATGGGCGCCTGGTGTGCAAGCCCGTCGGCCGCTTGCAGGGCCGCATCATTTGATAATGGCGGCTCCACGGTGTATAATCCTTTCCATCGCGGGAAACGACAAAACACGCGCCTCGGCTCCTGCCAGGCGCGTTCGCGTATGGGGAGGAAAGCTTTGGTACAAACCGCAATAGACAATATGCTGGCCGCGCTGGAGCACGATTACTTCGACGCCACATGCGCGCTGGTGCACCACAACCCTTTTGAACTGCTGATCTCCACGATCCTGTCGGCGCAGTGCACCGACAAGCAGGTCAACCGCGTGACCGCCGTGCTGTTCCAGAGATTCCCCACGCCGGAGGCCTTCGCGGCGCTCACGCCCGAGGAGTTGGAGCCCCACGTCAAGAGCTGCGGCGTCTACAAGAACAAGGCCCGCAACATCGTGCTGACTTGCCGGGCGCTGCTGGAGCAATATGGCGGCCGTGTGCCGGATACCATGGAGGAGCTGACCAAGCTTCCCGGTGTGGGCCGCAAGACCGCCAACGTCGTGCTGTCCAATGCCTTCGGGCAGGATGCCATTGCCGTGGACACCCATGTGTTCCGCGTTTCCAACCGCACCGGCCTGGGCCCCGGGAAGACCCCTCAGGAGGTCGAGATGCGGCTGCATGAGAGCATTCCCCAGAGCAAGTGGTCCGCCGCGCACCACTGGATCATCCGCCATGGCCGCGTGGTGTGCGCCGCCCGCAAGCCGCTGTGCGCCCAGTGCAGCCTGCTGCCCTGGTGCCAGTATCCCGATAAAAACCTGTAGCGTGACTTGCAAAACGGCCCGGCAGTGCGCCGGGCCGTTCACCTATGCTTTGATCAATCTTTGGACTGCTCCCGGCCGTTGCCATTGGGCTGAATGGCCAGCGCCACGGCGTCGAACACAGCGATCATCGCCAGCATGCTGGATGTGGCCAGAAAATCATGGGCCTCGGCGTCGCGGTCGATGGTCACGCGGACGATCAGATCGCTGGATATGGCCATGGGCGATGCGGGGTTGGCGGTCACGGCGATGGTCTTGGCGTTCTTGTGGCGGGCCATTTTCATCAGTTCCATAACCTCGGCGGATTCGCCGCCGCGGCTCACGGCGATCAGCAGGTCGCCGGGCTGTATGAGCCCGGTGGAGGCGTGAAAGCCCTCGCCGGGCGCCAGGTAGACCGAAGGTACGTCCACACAGCACAGGCTGTAGGCGATCTTGCGTGCCACAGCGCCGGAGTTGCCCCGGCCTGTGATGATCACATGGCCATGGTCTTGCTTGCACTGCAGGATGGCCGAAACCAGCAGGCGGAAGGCTTCGGCGTCGATGCTCTCGGCCAGTCGCGCCACTGCCTGCGCCTCACGCTTAAAGGTCTGGCGAGCCAGTGTGATGTAATCTGCTTGGGCCATGAAGCGTTCCCCCTTTTCTTCGGTGCGATGGATTTCTATTTTATGTATTATAGCAAATCCGCCGCAAGTCAACAATGCCTTGGTTCCAGCCGCTTTTCGCCCTGGGTTGCAGGCTCCGAAGCGAAGACTGTTCGTTCGCCTTGTTTTTTTACACATGGTGGAGTAAAATACGCACTTATGGCGGCTCAACCGTCGGGGAGGACTATGGAGACGCAGCAACCGCGGATAGAGAAAGAGACCTGGCGGGACATCACCCGGAGCATTTTTAGGCTGGGATGGCCGACCATCGCCGAGCAGCTGCTCATCATGCTGGTCGGCGTGTTCATGACCATGCTCATCGGCCGCATCAGCCAGTCGGCCATCGCCGCCAACGGCCTCATCAATTCCATCTTCATGTTCGTGCAGGCTGTGTTTGCGGCGCTTTCCACGGGGTCCACGGTGCTCATTGCCCGGCTGACCGGCGAAGGCTCGCCGCTGGTGAAGGCGGCGGCGCTGCAAAGCCTGATCATGGTCGTGGTGTCCTCGGTCATCATCACGGTGTTGTGCTTCCTCTTCGCTTCGCCGCTGCTGCGGCTGTTTATGGCCGGCAGCCCCGAGGAAGTCTATCAGCAGGGGTTAACCCTTTTCCGTATCCTGCTGGTGTCCATGCCGCTGCTCATGATCAACATCGTGCTGGCCGGCGTGTTCCGTGGCGTGGGCAACATGGTGCTGCCGCTGGTCGTCAGCGCCGCCGTCAATGTCGTCTATCTGATCGTGGGCAACGTCATGGTGAGCGGCATGCATATGGGCATCGCCGGCGCCGCATGGGCGGCGGTGGTGGCGCGGGCGCTGGGATGTGTGCTGATCCTCGTGGCGATATACATGGGCAAGGGCCGCATCAGCCTGAGCTTGCGCGACGGCTTCAAGCCCAACATGGCCATGATCCGGCGCATTCTGAACATCGGCATACCGGCTTCGGTGGAGCAGCTGGTCATGCAGGGCGGCTTCCTGGTGCTCAATGCCATCGTTTTGAGCATGGGCGTGCTGGATGGCGCGGCTTATCCCATCGTCATGTCCATCAATTCGCTGGCGTTCATGCCGGCCTTCGGCCTGAGCATCACGCTTTCCACGCTGGTGGGCCACAGCCTGGGAGAGGGCAACCCCGACAAGGCGGCGCGCTACACCAGCCAGACGCTCAGGATGGGCATGGTGCTGCTGGCCTTCATCAGCGTGCTGCTGATCGTGTTCTCCAGGCAGATCGCTTCGTGGTATACGACCGCCGACGACACCGCCGTCATCGCGCTGACGTCCTCCTGCGTGAAGGTGCTGGCGCTGGGCGAGCCGCTGCTGGCGGTCATGACGATACTGTCCTCGGCGCTGCGCGCCGCCGGCGACATCAGGTACATCATGTACACGAGCATCGTGGGTATCTGGACGCTGCGCATCCTCTTAAGCCTGCTGGCCCATCGGTTGACTGGGCTGGGCGTGCTGTCCACAATGGCGTGCATTCTGATCGACTTCGCCGTGCGCTCGGGCATGTATTATCACCGCTTCCGCCGCGGGCGCTGGAAGAATATAAAGGTCTAGCTTCCGGGCTATGCGCGCACGCCGCGTTCGGCCAACCTCTGGGCCAGCCGCAGGCCGATGCCGTGGGTGGCTCCGGTGATCGCACTGATTGCATTTGTATAATAATGAAGGCAGCTTCCTCATATGTTGTCCTGTCAAGATATTGAGGGAGGCGGCCCATGGATTGCGGCTTTGATTGCGAATTGTTCAACCAGTATCGGGTGGATGCGCCGTATCCGGCTGTCGTCATATCAAGGGCCAACCCCTATGAGGCGAGGTTGATCTCCGGCGCTTACGCCGGCAGGGGTTCGGAAACCACGGCCATCGCCCAGTACGCGGCGCACCGCTTCTTCCTGGCCGAGCATCCCGACATATACACCGCGTATCAATACATCGCCGCCACCGAGATGGTTCACTTCAACTTTCTGGGGCATCTCGTCCATGCTTTGGGGCTCAACCCCGTCCTGTACTCCTATGAAGTCAATGAGTTCTGGAACGGCGCCAATCCCGATTACCAATACACCCTGCGGCAGATACTGGAATCGGACATTCAGGGGGAGCGCAACGCGATCGCCCACTATACGAGGCTGATCGGCCAGATCGGAAATGAGAGCATACAGGACCTTTTCCGGCGGATCATCATGGATGAGCAAAAGCATGTAGAGGTCCTGACCGGATTTTATGGGAAATATTTCCACTAGTCCTGGTTGGCCGTCGTGTCTGTTGTTTAGTAGGGCGTTATCCGTTCAGCTTGTGCCTGTTTCCCTTTCAGCTCCATCCCGTAGAAGACGCACAGACCGATGCCGATGACGAAACAAAGGATACTCCGGAAAAGCTCCACATTCGGCGAAACCATTTCCAGCAACTGCCCGGTGAAATTGCTGGCCAGATGCATCAGCATGGCCGACAGAATGCTGCGCTCCGTTTGGATATAGACCCAGCTCATCATGCCGGCCAACCCTACGGTCATCAGCATGAACGCCCAGAAGCCGGTCAGCCCAAACCCGATCTGCCCGTGCCAGGTCTGGGGCATCAAGAACAGGGGAAGGTGCCAGACAGCCCAGATCACCCCCAGAATCACCGAGGCGCGGATCAAACCGTATCTCTTCAGAAGAGGGTCCAAAGCAAAACCGCGCCAGCCCAGCTCTTCCGAGAACGGGCCGGACAGGAAGCTCAGCAGAATCAGCGGGAAGAACGTAAGCGGGCTAGCCAGGACGGCCTTCAGGTTGGTCATCTGAGGAAGGCCGCCGCCCAGCGCGCTGTCGATGCCGATGCTGACACCATAGATAACCGGGAAGATCAGAAGGATGAAAAGCCACATCAGAGGCCGGATGCGCGTGACTTGATACGCGCGCTTGAGATAGTCCATCCTGTCTTCTTTTGAATAGGTGAACAGCGCCATAATGATGCCGACAAACGTCGGTGAACATCCGCCCAGTATCAGCAGCACCATTCCTGTGCCTTGATAGGGGTTCAAACCGAATGCGATGATGGCGAAATAGAAGAGCCAGGTCCAGACGAAGGATGCGATGAAGAAGATGATGGCGTGTTTGAGTTTCTTTTCCATACCGGTAATCTCCTTCTTGCCATATGGCATGCCGTTGAGAATTGCTGCAGAATTATAAAGAGGATACAGACATTATACATTTTCAATGCGATGTTACAATTAAGAATACTGAAAGATCGGTAAAACCATGTGAATTCGGCAACGCAATATAGGGCGTCATCAGGAAAGCAGCTATCCCATGGCAAAAAACGCGAACCCCTGAGCGAGGTTCGCGTTTGGCGACGGTTGTTTACAGAGTTTCAAAGAAACGCAGCACACAACCGTCGGGCGTTGTAACGCTGCACTCCCGCGCGCCCCATGCCTGTGGCTGGATGTCCGTAATCTGCGTCCAACCGGCTGCCTTCACAAGCCTGTGCAGCGCGTCCAGCCCTTCCACCATCAGGAAGCCGGCCACCCCTTTCGCCGGCTCGCCGGTGAAGAGGTGGAACCCTCTGAACGGTGTCAGGTGGGCCACGGCAACCTCGCCGGGGTAATCAAGCAGCCGTACATTCCCTTGCCGGCGGAATCCCTGGCCACAACATCGCCATACCACCCCAGCACATCCTGGAACCACTGGAGCGTCGCGTCCATATCCTGCGTGAAGTACACAGGACCGTTTTCTCTTACGACATAGCCTCTTTCACTGAACTTGCTCATTTTTTCCGTCCACCCATTCTCAGAATATTGGAAGGTGATTCGCGGACAGGCCTTTAGAGGAACGCCTTCGCTGCGCGCCGACGAAGGCGTAACGCCGTGCAATTGACCAAAAGCCCGGGTAAAGGCGGCGGGGGATTCATACCCATACCTCAGGGCGACGTCTATGATTTTCTCCTCGCCCTTTCGCATGTCCTCCGCCGCCAGCGTCAGCCTTCTGCGGCGGATGTATTCGCCCAGTGAAATGTGCGCCAGAAAGGAAAAAAGGCGCTGAAATTCCCAGGACGAGCAGCCCAGATGCCTCGCCGCGACCGCAAGGTCGATGTCCGCCGTCAGGTTGTTCTCAATATAATCCATTGCCCGGTCCATCCCGTTTTGCCAATCCAATGTCTCACCTCCGGGGCTATTGTAGCAGGGTGGTGACGAGGCTGCTTTGCACGGTTTGTATTCTTCTGCATAGTAGGTTGTTTGAAGTTCTCTTAAGTCATGGCTAGTTAAGCAATGTGCAAAAGCTTTGGTCTATCAGCTTCCATTCTGGCGAGATGTTAACCATGATCGCCTTCACCAGTCTAAACTTTATTTAAGGCTATTTAAAAAGTCAATTTGACCATTGCATGCAGTTGAGCACTCTATACACAATGCCTCAAGTTCCTTCCGGCTTTCTTGTTGTGCTTCCTCGCTTAACTCAACTCCCTCTATGTTTTTCAGTATTTGAATAAAAAGTTTTTCGCGCATGATAATATACTTTGCTGACATATGTATTATTTTTTCATCAAAATTTCTGCGGTTCGTATCCGTAAGCACCGTGTTAGTAAATGATGATGACTGAAGCATAGACATGTGTGTCCTATATTTTACGGTTGCATCAAGGAGTTGAGAGTATTGTGTGTCAAAGCGCTGACAAGCAGTTTGTAGAGCGAGCCTTCTATCCTCCTCACGCATTTTCTCAACTAAATAACTTATCATACTGTTTAGGGTTACATAGAGTTCTGTCGTTGTATATATAATATAGTTAATTGCTTCAGCACACTCAAACTTACATGTTATGTACTCCTGATGTTTTCGTTCTCGATTCTCTCTAGTAAAAACAAATATGGCAACTAAAAAGCTTCCGATTGTACCAACAATTGCTCCTGTAAAATTACCATAAAACCCCATCCAATCTCCAGAAGCTACTTTCAAGCCAGGAGGTGCTTGCTTTATGAGGATGTAATTTACTAGAAGCGGTGTTACAAAGGTAAATAATAAGATGAATCCAATTGATAAAATGAACCCAACCCATCTTTTCATTGGCTTTCCATTCCTCATTAATTCAATATCGATGTCATTATAGCGCAGTCATTATAGCGCATAAAATCGTCCAAATATAGACATAGCATGAAGAAGATGAGGATTTAGGATGGACGATCGGGTTGATTCTGCTAAAATCTTATTGTCTACCTGCTTTCCGCCAGCGATATGGGCAGGATTGAGTATGAATCGTGCCGCACGATCTCGTTGAGTTTGTAGTCCACAGGTTCCCGGAACAATGGGCCATCGTAGACAAAGGAGTGGTACTCTCCGTTTTCCCCGCATATGTCCGCGCCTTCGGCGGCGATTTCCTCCGCCAGTTCCCGCGTGAGCGTCCTGCCCAGGTATTTCTCGCTCAAAAAGGATGTGTTCACAATCGTAATGACGGCCTTAAAGCCGATGTCGATGAGCTCATGAACCAGCTCCCGCCGGCCGCCGTTCCAAAGCGGGAACAATCCTGCGACCCCGGTAGCTTTGCAGCGCGCAATGTCCCAGTCGTAGTGAAGCTGCAGGTCGATGTCTCCGAAAACGCAGGCTTGCACGCCATACTGTTCTCTCAGGCGCGCCAGGGCGGTTTCATAATCCCGGCCGTAATCATCGCCCTTCCCGGTTTTCACCAGCTCCAGGGGAATGCCTGTCAATTCCGAGTTTTGTAGAGCACCTCCGTTGGAACGCCGTGAAACCACGAACGCCCAGCGTCTTCATTGTAGGTGGTCAGTAAGCATGCCGGCTCATGGCCGCTTTGGATGGCCCGGTATAACGCCAGCGCTCCGTCCTTCCTGCCGCTATAGGAAGCGGCGAACCTCATTTTTTCGGCCATTGCCCATACACCTTCCCACGCGCCGCAGCGCATTTCATATGCGTAGCATATTTCACGTTGCGGCAGCAACATTTCACTTGCCCAAAGGGCAAATTGCATTGAAAAAGCTCAACACAAACGTGTTGAGCTTTTTCATGGTGGAGATAGTCGGATTCGAACCGACGGCCTCTTGAATGCCATTCAAGCGCTCTAGCCAACTGAGCTATACCCCCGAGTGGACCGCCGCATCGCTGCTGCCCGCATATAATATCGTATTCACACGGACCTTGTCAAGGGTTTTTTCCGATGTATGCGACGGAATGCGGTGACAGTAAATTCCCAGAGTAAGTTCCACAGTGGACAAGGGAGTGGAATTTAGTATGGGAAGAAAATTTGGTAGAATTAAGTCTGAGAAATTTTCTTCAGAGGGAGGAGAAAAATGACGGACTTAAAAG
>JAEYPH010000010.1 GCA_023410875.1 Bacillota bacterium
GACTGATCTTCCGGTTCAAGCCCCTGCGTATCCCGGCCCAGCCACTTATATCCGGTCTTCCGGGATATCCCATACTCGCCGCACAGCTGCCTGAAACTCTTCTCCTTTGCTTTGGCCCTGCTCACAAACTTCTTTCTCAGTTCCACTTTCTCTTTCACTCCCCACGGCATCCAACCATCTCCTTTGCAATGGGTTTACATGCCTGATTTTAATCGGAGAGTGTTACCTATGTCCCCGGTCTATACACCCTTGAGGGGAGAGGGGCTGGGGAGAGGGTTCAAGCCGCGCCTGTGGGTGACAGGGGCTGCTTTCCTAAGACTCTACGCAGAGGGGCAGATGTTTCGCCCTTTTCTGTATCGCTATCCGCATGTGAACGTGCAGCGATACCGCACGACGCCGGGATACTTCTCGCCCAGGCTCCCAATGTCAAAGCCGTACTTGCGATAGAACCCAACAGCGTCGTCGTCGGTCTCGGCCACAAGCTGGCGGGGCCGGTGGACCACGCGGGCATGGTCCAACAGGGCGCTGGCGACTCCGTGGCCGCGGGCCTGCGGCAACACGCCGATGCTCAGGATTTCCAGGCCGTCGGCTTGGCTGCGCAGAACGACCAACCCGGTCAACCGGCCATCCATCCAGCAGCCATAGGCAGAGACGCCGCTGTCCCCTTGATGGGCAGCGGCGCGTTGTTTCATTTTTTCATCGGTGGGCTCATAGGCGCTTAATGCCAGCACCGCCAGCGCGTCGGGTTCCATCAGCAGGGCTTTGGCGTCACGCAGGTCCATGCCGTTGTTCACGGTTCCTCCGGGCGAGTTTTGTTGGCGCCGGCGGCCTTCAGGCTCTCCAACTCTTCCTCGGTCAGCTCCCGCCAATCGCCCGGCGAGAGCTCCGGGTCCAGCGTAAGTGGACCCATGGCCTCGCGGTGCAGCGAGAGCACCTGCTTGCCCCGGGCTTCAAACATGCGCTTGACCTGGTGGAATTTGCCCTCGGTCAGCACCACACGGGCGGCGTTGCCGTCCAGGAGCGCAAGCTTGGCTGGCTTGGTCGTGAAGTCCTCCAGCGCGATGCCCGTGGCGAAGGCATCCACGTCGGCCGCGTCAGCGGGGCGGTCTAGGTGGGCCAGATAGGTCTTCTCCACATGCTTTTTTGGGGCCAACAGCTCATGGGCCAGCGCGCCGTCGTCGGTCAGCAGAAGCAGGCCGGTGGTGTCGCGGTCCAGCCGCCCCACGGGGAACAGCGTGTGCTCGGAATAATTGCCCTCCAGCAGGTCCAGCACAGTGTCGTGCCAGCGGTCACCGGTGGCGCTCACAACGCCTTCGGGTTTGTGCAGCATGATGTACACATATTGCCGGTAACGCAGTTCCTCGCCATTCACGACGACCTCGGCGGTGTCGGTATCCAGCTGTGTGGCCGGGTCGCGCACGACATCGCCATTGAGCGTCACGACGTTGGTCTTGAGCATCTTCTTGACCTCGTTGCGGGTGCCCAAGCCGCAGGCGGCCAAGAACTTGTCCAAGCGCATTCTAGCCATTGGCGTCACTCCCGTCGGTCTTGGCCTCGCCCGGGGCGGCTCCGCCCCCGTCCCCGTTGGGCTCCCACAGCACGAAGGGTGCGCGCTTCTGCAGGCTCAGCGTGCCGGTCTTACCCACCAGAGGCTTGCCCTCCAGCAGTTTCTTGGCCAGCGCCTCATCGATCTCCGGGCCGCCGGACTTGCTGGCGGCGTCCTTCCAGATGCTGAACTTGCAACCGGCGCGCCAGCGGCTGCAATAGAAGGTCTTGGAATTCTCAAAGAGATTGCTGTTACACAGCGGGCACGTGCCGATGGGCTCCTTGGGGCCGGCAGCCAGCGCGCGGGCGCGAGCCTTGTCCTCGGGGAAGCTGACGCCATCCACCTTGCTGCGGGAGGCCGCCACGATCTTGCGCACGAAGCTGCGAATCTCCTCCATGAATGCCTCGGGGTCCTTTTCGCCGCGGCCGATCTCGGTCAGACCTTTCTCCCAGCGGCCGGTCATCTCCGGCGAGGCCACCTCGCTTAAGAGCACGTCCACGAGTGCGCAGCCCTTGTCGGTGGGGGCCAGCAGGCGGCCCACCCGGCGCACATAGCGCACATAAATCAACCGCTCGATGATGGCAGCGCGGGTGGCCGGCGTACCCAGGCCGCTGTCCTTCATCTGCTCGCGCAGCTCATCGTCCTCGATCAGGCGGCCGGCGTTCTCCATGGCCGACAGCAGCGTAGCTTCTGTGTAGCGGCTGGGTGGCGTGGTCTGCTTTTCCTCCAGCTTGGCGCTCTTGGTCTTGCCGGCGTCGCCCTCGTTCAGCGCTGGCAGGTCGGCGTATTCCTCGTCCCTGCCGCGGGGCTTCTTCTTAGCCTTGGTCTTGGCGTTCGTTTCCTCCTCGGCTGGGGCGGCGTAGATCGCCGCCCAGCCGGCGGAAAGCTCGGTCTTGCCCTTGGACACAAAGGGGTGGCCCTCGCAGCGGGTCACGACGGTGCTGTATTCCAGCTCCTGATCGGGGAAGAAGATGGCCAAAAAGCGCCGGGCCACCAGCGCGAACAGTTTGGCCTCGTCTTCGTCAAGGTTGATCTTGGCCATGTCGCGGCCGGTGGGGATGATGGCGTGGTGGTCGCTCACGCGGGCGTCGTTGATGACGCGGCCGAACAGGTTGCGCTCGGATTCCAAAGCGACTTTTACAAATTCCTGATAGGGGGGCACGTCCAGCTTTTGCAGGCGGCTCTTCAAGGTTTTAAAGATGTCGCGGGAGAGATAGCGGCTGTCGGTACGCGGATAAGTGATCAGCTTACGCTTTTCATAGAGAGCCTGGGCCACTTCCAGCGTCTTGGCAGCAGGCCAGCCATAGTGGCGGTTGGCGTCGCGCTGCAGCTCGGTCAGGTCGTAGAGCTGCGGCGGCTTCACGCTGCGCTGTTCGCGCTCCACGCTCTCTACAGCATATGGCTTGCCCTTCAGGCTTTCGGCCAGGCTCTCGGCCCAGGCGCGCTGATCCAGTGGAATACGGCCGGGGAACGCTCGGGACTTGGGGTCCAGCTCCAGATTGGCGGCGTGCTGCTTCTCGTCGAACCAGCGGCCCTTGTAGCTGCTGAACGTCGCCCACAGTTCCAGGTATTTCTCCGGCACGAAGGCCTGTATCTCGCGCTCGCGTTTGACCATGATGGCCAGCGTGGGCGACTGCACGCGGCCCACCGACAGCAGCCGGTCATATTGCAGCGTGTAGCCGCGGCTGCCGTTCATGCCCACCAGCCAGTCGGCCTCGGCGCGGCAGCGGGCGGATTGGTACAGATTGTCGTATTCGCGGCCGGGCTTGAGCGTGTCCAGACCGTCGCGGATGGCCTCGTCGGTCATCGACGAGATCCACAGCCGGCGGAAGGGCTTGTGGCAGTTGCTCATGTGATAGATGTATCGGAAAATGAGCTCGCCCTCGCGGCCGGAGTCTGTCGCGCAGATCAGGTCGGAAACCTCGTCGCTTAGCATCAGGCGCTTGACGATATCGAACTGTGAGCGCGTGCGCGGCACGATCTTGAGCTTCATATCCTTTGGCAGGATGGGCAGCGTGTCGAAGCTCCAGTTTTTCAGGCGCTCGTCCATCTCTTCCGGCGAGCACAGCGTCACCAGATGGCCGATGGCCCAGGTTACAATGTGGTTTTCCCCTTCTATCCACCCCTTGCGGCGTTCGCGACAGCCCAGCACCCGGGCGATGTCGGTGCCAACCGAGGGTTTTTCAGCGATAATCAATGTCTTGGACATTTGCCCTCCAAAGCAACGATTGGTATTCAGGATGCACTCCATAATATAACACAACTTTGGAAGCGTCAACCAAAAGCCTGTATTATAGTAAATACACCCTTTATACGCTTGTGTGGCGCCGCGGTTGTCCAGTGGCCGGGGAATATGATAGAATAGCCTGCGGACAACGGAGGTTTCATGAATAAGTTGATCGGCGATCGCGCCTTCTATTCCTACATGCTCAAGCTGGCCATACCCATCGCGCTGCAGAGCGTGTTGATGGCGGCTTTCCAGCTCATCGACGCGGCCATGGTGGTCCGTCTGGGCGACGAAGCCATGGCAGGCGTCAACATGGCCGGCCGCTGGATGTTCATACTGATGATCACGCTGTTCGGCATCGGCAGCGGCAGCTCCATCCTGTACTCGCAGTATTGGGGCGCCCGCGACGAGGCCGGAATCCGCCGGGTGTTCGGCGTGTCGCTGATGCACATGCTGGGTGTCGCCCTTCTTATGGGCACCGTTATGGCGCTGTTTCCCCGGCAGCTGATTACCGTTTTTGCCGGCGATGCCAAACCGGAGATCGTGGAATACGGCACGCAGTTTTTGCAGTTGATCGCCTTCAACTGCCTGTTCTTCGCGTTCAACAACGCGGTGACGATCGTGCTGCGCAGCACCGAACAGGTGCGTATACCGTTGATGACCAGCATCGTGTCCATCTGCGTGAACACAGGGCTTAATGTCGTGTTGATCTACGGCAATCTCGGCATGCCGGCGCTGGGCGTGCGAGGCGCGGCCATCAGCACCATCGTGGCAAGCACCGTGCAGTCGGTGCTGCTGGTGACGCTTTCACGCCGTCGGCGTCATGTGGCCTTCGCCCACATCCGCCAGTGGTTCGATATCAGCCGCGCCTTGCTGTTCAAGGTCTACAAGGTTGTCGCCCCGGTGCTGGCCAACGAGGTGCTGTGGGTGCTGGGCAACAGCGTATATCTGATGGTGTTTGGCCGCATGGTCGTGGAGGGTTCGGCTGCGGCAGCCCCGGCGGCCTATTCACTCTATGGCTCCATCGACCAACTGCTGTTTTCCTTCATCATCGGCTTGAGCTCCGCCTGCGGCGTCATCGTGGGCAAATCCGTGGGCGAGGGGGACACCGAAGGCGCATGGCGCTCGGCGGTGCGTTTTGTCGCCTTTGGCACGGCCTTTGCCTGTGTGCTGGGCCTGGCAGAGGCGCTGCTGCGGGTACCTGTGGTCAATTTGATCGGCCCGGATGAGCCGGCAGCCAGCCTGACCAAGCAATTGCTGCTCTACGGCAGCCTGGCCATGCCGCTTAAGATGCTGGCCATGCTCTTCATCGTCGCGATCTTCCGCGCCGGCGGCAAGCCCGAGGTGGGTGCGGTGCTGGACGTGGCCTGTGCCTGGCTGGTCGGCGCGCCGCTGGTGCTGCTGGGGGGGTTGGTGTGGCATTGGGACTTCGCGGTGGTGTTCCCGTTGATCTTCGCTGAGGATATTTTTAAGGTAAGCATAGGGCTGGTGCTGTTCCTGCGCCGCAAGTGGATCCGCCGGCTGACCGAGGATGTGGCGGTGCTGCCCGACGCCGCACTGGAACCCGCAGAATAGTCGATTGATTCAAGCAACCGTTTAACCTTGGCGTTCGTAAGAAAAAGGTGAGTGCATGATACAGCAACCGGTGGTGGACCTCGTTGGCAAGATCGGCTCCATGGCGCTGATTCGCCGCGAGGACAACGACATCGACTACAACATCTTCAGCCGCCTGGGCGCGGAGTTGCGGCCCGGCATGGTGTGGGTCTCCTCCGGCGCCACAGAAATTGGGCGTCTGGACTACATGAAGCGCAACAACGGCGGGGAGCTCTGCGGCGACCCCGAGGAGGACAAGGCCGATTACGCCGCCCAGGGTCAGGCGATACTCATGGAGAACTACCGGCGCTACATCGCGCCGGGGTATTCGGTGCGCCAGCTGTTGGTGGAGCACACCCATTTCAACGATCCGGACAAGAGCGAGCACATCCGGGCGCTGCTGCTGCGCTGCACCGCCCAGGGGGCCATACCGATCGTCAACTACAACGACCCGGTGAGCTCCGACGAGAACCGCAAGATGGAACTGTCCTCGCTGCGCCAGAGCCGCGATGGCGTCGTGGAATGCGTGGACAACGATGAGACTGCCGCCGTTGTCGCGGCGCTGGTGCGCGCCCGGCGGCTGCTGATACTGACCAGTGCCGACGGCATTTATCTGGACCCGGCGGACCCGGCCACGCTGGTGCGCGAGGTTACGGGCGGCGAGCCCGAGGAGGTCGTGCGCCGCATCCGCGAGCTGCAGCGCAACTGCGACGGCGCCAGCCGCAAGGGAGCAGGAGGCATGCGGGCCAAGCTGGAATATATACTGGACCCGGTGCGCAACGGCACCCAGGTCGTCATCGGCCACGCCCGCCACCGCATCAGCGATCTGCTGGAGGGCCGTGTGCCGTGTACGCGCATCGGCGCGCGCGGCTGACCGCCAGGGATATTCGGGAGGGACGCCCATGATTCGCCGTTTTTTGCCCGCTCTGTGTGTGCTGCTGGCCATTGCGTTGGCCGGCTGTGCCGCGCCGCGCCCGCTGGCCGATGTGCTCACTGCGTTTGGCGTGGGGGAGGGGGCTCAGGCCACAGCCCATGTGCGCTTTTTGCAGCAGAGCAAGGGCAGCAACTATCTGAGCGCTCCCGTGACAGGCGAGGCGCTGGATAGCCTGCTGCAGGCGCTGCGCGCCTGCGAGCCCACCAAAGCGCCGGAGGAGGCCTACTCGCCGCAGACGGACAGCGACCAGGAGATCGTGCTGGGCGACCAAGGGCTTTCGCTCTATGTGTCCGCCGGGCGCGGCGTCGTCGTGTGGCTGGAGAAAAATTCGACCAGGAAGGGCGATGAGCTGCATGCCCATTATTACGCCGCCGCCGAGGGCCTGAGCGACCTGCTGTCCGCCCTGCGCGAAGGCGCGACGCTGCAACAGGACACCAAAGTAAAACCCTTCCGCAGCATCGAGGAGCTCAAGGCCAGCATAGACGCCGACGATCTCAACGAGGAATCCGAGGAGCTGGACTTCGAGTTTTACGACGGCACCGCGCCGGATTACAAGGGCACCAGCTGCCGCCTGTATGACACCAGCTCCGCCGCCGCGCTGACCTGGGATACGGTGCTGATCACCGCCTATGGCAAGAGCAAGACCGGCGAGCAGGTCAAGCTGTCCATCACCGGCCTGGAGGCCAACCCTTACTACACGAAGGTGTTGGTGAGCCAACCCGACGACGCGCTGGATTCGGTGGATACCGGCGACACGCCCACGGCCAACGCGGCCCTTGTGCGTCGCAGCGCGGTGGAGTGGGGCAAATGGATGGTGTTCGTCGATGAGGACGGCAACTTGCTGGATGTCATCGTGCCTGAGGACGTGCTCGCGCCGCTGCCGGCCGATTACAGCCCCGCGCCTGCCCCCACGACCACGCCGGGGGACGACGAAGGGCCGGGGGACGCTGAGGCGGGCGCCGGCGATGAGACGGATGAGGGAGAAGAATGAACAATCGGAAACAAGCGTGCCCCGGCGGGAACGAATTAGCGTGATATCCTAGAAGACATTTTGCTCCCTGAGCCACGTCCGCGCAGCACCCACCAGATACAACGAACCGCAGATAACGACCGGCAGGCCGCCCGCCAGGGTGGCCTGTATCGCATCCTGCCAATCGGGCAGAGCCTGCGACGGCACACCCTGCGCCGCGAAGAGTGCCGCCAGATGGTCTGCGGAATGCGCCGCGCGCCTGCCGTGGCCCGGCGGCTGGGTGGCGATGGCCCGCGCCGCCACCGGGGCCAACAGCGGCGCCATGCCGGCGGCGTCCTTGTCTGCCATGGCGGCGAACACGATGCACGCCTGGCGGTCTCCCAACAGAGTATTCAAGCATGCGGACAGCGCCGCCGCGCCGTGGGGGTTGTGGGCGCCGTCCAGCAACAGCGGCGGCTCCTGCCGCAATACCTCCAGCCGGCCCGGCCACCGGGCGGCTGCCAAGCCCACTCGAATGGCGCTGTCGGGGATGCCGAAATGGGTTCTGAGAGCCACGGCCGCGCGCACGGCGGCGGCGGCGTTGCGCAGCTGGTGCTCGCCCAGCAGAGCCATACTGAGACCAGATAGAAGGACCCCTGGGCCGGCCAGGTCAAAGCTTTGGCCGCGCAGCGTCACTTCGAGAGGCTTCGCCTCAACCTTGCTGCAATCCAAAAGTTCACAACCCAGCTCGGCAGCCTTTCGGCTCACGATGTCCACGACCGGAGGCGGGTTGCCGGCGGCCAGCACGCAGGGCACGCCGGGCTTCAGAATGCCGGCCTTCTCGGCAGCGATGGATTGTAGCGTGCCGCCCAGCGAAGCCGCGTGGTCGCTGCCGATGGCGGTGATCACGGTGAGCATCGGCGTTACGACGTTGGTGGCATCGGTTCGCCCGCCCAGGCCGGTCTCGATGACGGCCACATCCACGCCCATCTCGGCGAAATACAGAAACCCGCACGCCGTGACCAGCTCGAAGAACGTGGGCTCGCCCAGACCCTCGGCAGCCATGGACTCGGCGGCGGCGCGCACCTGTGCGGCGACACGGGCAAAGTCTTCAGTGCCGATCTCCATGCCGGCCACGCGGATGCGCTCGGGGAAGCGCTCCAGATAGGGCGACGTATACAGGCCGGTTTTCAGGCCCGCGGCGCGCAGCATCGCCTCCAGCAGCGCGCACACCGAACCCTTGCCGTTGGTGCCGGCCACATGCACGCAAGGAAAGCGCGCCTCAGGGTTCCCGAGGCGGCGCAGCAGTTCTTTGATGTTTTGCAGCCCCCGCTTCTGTGCGCCGCGCTCCTTGGCGCTTTGCACATAGGTCAGGCTTTGCTCATAATTCATGGGCGGCGGCTCCTTGCCGCTTTACTGCAGTTCCTTTAGGCCGTCGATGCGCTCCTGCAGCTTGGTGGCCTTGTCCTGCGCGGCGGCCAGGCGGGCGCGCTCAGCCTCCACGACGGCGGCAGGAGCCTTGCTCACGAAGCCTTCGTTGCCCAGCTTGGCGGAAAGCGTAGCGATGTCCTTGCCCAGTGCGGCTTGCTCCTTCTGGATGCGGGTGATTTCCTGGGCGATGTCCACAAGCTCGCCCAGCGGCAGGTAGCACACCGCCGCAGCGCACACGGCGCTGACAGCACCCTTGGGGGCCGATGTGCCCTCGTCCTGATAGCCGATGCCGGACAGCCCAGCCAGCGCCTGGATGTAGCGCTCCACAGCCCGCAGGCTTTCGCCATCCCCAGGCTTGGCGGCCAGCGTGAGTGCCGGGCGTTTGGCCGGGGGTACCTTCATGTCCGCCCGCAGCGTGCGGATGGCCGTGATGATCTCCATGGCTCGCTCCATGGCCGCCTCCAGCGCCGGGGAGCTCGGGTAGGCCGAGGCGTCGGGCCAGCGGCTGAGCATCAGTTGGCCGCACTCGCGGGCGTCCAGGTGCTCCCACACGGCCTCGGTGACAAAGGGCATGAACGGGTGCAGCAGCTTGAGCGCTGCCTGCAGCACCGCCACGAGCACGCTGGCGGCGGTCTGCTTTTCCTGCTCTGTGCCGCTGTATAGGCGGTTCTTGGTCAGCTCGATGTACCAGTCGCAGTAGGCACTCCAGATGAAGTCATATACCTTCTGCGCGGCCATGCTCAACTCGTAAGCTTCCATCGCTTCGTTGACCTCGCCGATCGTACGGCTCAGGCGGGACAGTATCCACTGGTCGGCGGCGTCCAGCGTGAGGCTGTCCAACGGCAGGATGTCCACATCCTTCAGGTTCATCAGCACGAAGCGCGACGCGTTCCAGATCTTGTTGGCAAAGTTGCGCGCGCTTTCCACCTTCTCGGGGTTGTAGCGCAGGTCGTTGCCGGCGGAGATGCCCGCGCTGATGGAGAAGCGCAGCGCGTCGGCACCGTACTGGTCGATGACCTCCAGTGGGTCGATGCCGTTGCCCAGCGATTTGCTCATCTTGCGCCCCTGGGCGTCGCGCACCAGGCCGTGCATCATGACCGTGTGGAAGGGCGTCTGCCCCATGTGTTCGATGCCCGAGAAGATCATGCGGGCCACCCAGAAGAAGATGATATCGTAGGCCGTCACGAGCACGCTGGTGGGGTAGAAGTGGTCCAGCTCAGGCGTTTTCTGCGGCCAGCCCAACGTGGAGAAGGGCCACAGCGCTGAGGAGAACCACGTGTCCAGCACGGCCTCATCCTGCTGCAGGTTGGTTCCGCCGCAGCGGGGGCAGCGCTGGGGCGCCTCGCGGGCCACGGTCATCTCGCCGCACGGGCAGTACCACGCGGGGATGCGGTGGCCCCACCACAGCTGCCGGGAGATGCACCAGTCGCGGATGTTCTCCATCCAGTTGTAGTACACCTTGGTGAAGCGATCGGGCACAAACTTCGTTTGCCCCTGGCGCACGACGTCGATGGCAGGATCGGCCAGCGACTTCATCTTGACGAACCACTGCTCGGAGATCAGCGGCTCCACGGTCTGGTGGCAGCGGTAGCACGTGCCCACGTTGTGGGTGTAGTCCTCAATCTTTTCCAGCAGGTCCAGCTCCTGCATGCGGGCCACGACGGCCTTGCGACCTTCCTTGGCGCTCATGCCGGCAAAGCTTCCGGCGTTCTCGTTGAGGATGCCGTTCTCGTGCATCAGGTTGATCATGGGCAGGTCGTGGCGCAGCGCCATCTCGTAATCGTTTGGGTCGTGGGCCGGCGTGATCTTCACAGCGCCTGTGCCGAAGCTGCTTTCCACGTAATCGTCGGCGATGATCGGGATGTCCCGATCCATGATGGGCAGCCGGATGGTCTTGCCCAGCATCGCCGTGTAGCGCTCGTCCTTGGGGTTTACGGCCACGGCGGTGTCGCCCAGCATGGTCTCCGGGCGCGTGGTGGCCACGATCACATGGCCGCTGCCGTCGCTCAGCGGGTAGCGCAGGTGCCACAGCTTGGAGGCATCCTCCTCGTATTCCACCTCAGCATCGCTCAGGGCGGTTTTGCACTCCGGGCACCAGTTGATGATGCGGTTGCCCCGGTAGATCAGGCCCTTGTCATACAGGCGCACGAAGGCCTCGCGCACGGCCTCGCTGCAGCCCTCGTCCATCGTGAAGCGCAGGCGGGGCCAGTCGCAGGAGGAGCCCATCTTTTTGAGCTGCTGCACGATGATGCCGCCGTAGGTGTCATACCACTGCCAGGCGCGCTCCAGATACTTCTCCCGGCCAATGTCCTGCTTGGTCAGGCCTTCCTTCTTCAGGGCTTCGATGATCTTGACCTCGGTCGCGATGCTGGCGTGGTCGGTGCCGGGCATCCACAGCGCGTTGTAGCCGCGCATGCGCTTGTAGCGGATCAGCACATCCTGTAGCGTTGTGACCAGCGCGTGGCCGATGTGTAGCTGGCTCGTGATGTTGGGCGGCGGCATCACGATCGTGAAGGGCTCCCGCGAAGGGTCCGGCTCCGCGTGGAAGCAGCCAAGCTCCTCCCAACGGTGATAAATTCGCTCCTCGGTGGATTTCGGGTCGTAGGTCTTGTCCATCTCCTGCATGGGGATGCTCCTTTCAGATCAAAGAAAACAAAAAAGCCGTTCCATCCCAAAGGACGAAACGGCATCGCGGTACCACCTTCATTCGGGAGCCATGCTCCCGCTCTCAAACGCCATAACGGGGCGGCCCGTCGCCGGCTGCGTGAGCTCACCGGCGCGGCTCGGAAGCGACCTTCCGCATCCATCCGCCCAACGCCTTCGCACCAACGGGCGTCTCTCTGGGGGGCTTTCGGAAGCGTACTCCTCTTCGTCATTGCCTTTGCTATTAACACATTATACTGCAATGGGTGGTATTGTCAATGGTGCTGAGATGCTTAACTACGGACGGTGAATTGCAACTTTAATTACAGTAAATTCCCAGAGTAAGTTCCACAGTGGACAAGGGAGTGGAATTTAGTATGGGAAGAAAATTTGGTAGAATTAAGTCTGAGAAATTTTCTTCAGAGGGAGGAGAAAAATGACGGACTTAAAAG
>JAEYPH010000071.1 GCA_023410875.1 Bacillota bacterium
CTACCCTTTTGTCTTAGCGACCATGCCCTCGCCATCTGACAAGCATTAAATAAGGGCTCCCCTAGTTTTGGTAGTAAGCGTCAAATCGCTCGCCTAGGCTAAATATATTTTTTATGGCATACTTTAAAAAATGCAAAAAACTATTAGTTTTTTAAAGGAGGCCTCTTACCATGGATCAAATATCTCATACTGTGCGCATTTCCAGATGGAAGGATATCATACTCCAGTGTCAAAACAGACCGGCTGAGATGAGCGCAAAGCAATGGATGGCAGAGAATCAAGTTAGTGAAAAATCGTATTACTATTGGCAGCGTAAGTTGCGAAAGGAAGCTTTCGAACAAAGGAAGCATTCTCCGCTGTTGCCTGCTGTACAGGAAACAGCAAAAGTCTCATTTGCCGAGATTCGCATTCCGGAACCGAGGAAGTTAATTTCAGATATCATTCCTGAAAATATCAAACCAACTGCTGTGATCAAAACTGCGACAATGACAATTGCGTTATCAAATGATATAGCCGATGGCCTGCTGTCAAGAATCCTCCGTGAGGTGTCACATGCTTGAGGATGCTGCCGGAATACGCCGTGTAGTACTTGCCTGCGGAACCGTAGATCTGAGAAAAAGCATCGACGGACTCTCAATGATTATTGGCGGTAAATATAATCAAAACCCATTTGAGAAAGGAACCTTATTTCTTTTTTGTGGCAGGAAATCCGATCGTATGAAAGGATTGCTCTGGATGGGAAATGGTTTCTTACTTCTATACAAAAGATTTGAAGATGGGACCCTGTCCTGGCCTCGTACAACGGAAGAAGCTGCTGAGCTTACACAAGACCAGTATAATTATCTGATGCTTGGTTTGAATCCGTTAGACCCGAAGATAAAGGATGTAATCCCAACAAAAATCTACTGATGATTGTGCAAAACAGAGAAAATATTTGCCTGTTTTCGGGCGTAGGAGTCGTCCGGAATGACCGGTTTCCTGGTTGTTTCAGAATCCGCCCAGAGTCTACATATGGCTTTTGTACAAGCTTTTTGAACCTTGAAAACTCTATATTTCCAACGCTCCAGATAGTAAATGACAGGCTCTGGCATGGTGGCAAAATGACGATGCTTGAAAACCACGAAAGTAGCTATTTACCAGCCTTTCTGTTATAATGATTACAATACGGAAAGGCGAAAACATGTGCAAAAAATTCACTCCCGATGAACTGAATACAATGGATACCGGATCGAAAGACGATATCATCTGCCAGATGCAGGACCGCCTGGACAAGCTTGAACAGGATTATGAGAATCTTATGGAACAGGTCTGCCTTGCAAACCAGCAGCGCTTCGGCCGTCATTCCGAGAAGCTGGAGGCAATCACAGGTCAGATATCCTTTTTCAATGAAGCTGAGGCCTGCTGCGATGAAAGCATACCAGAACCAACGATGGAAGAGGTCATTATTGAAGCGGAGAAGAAACCTCATAAAAACAAGCGAAAGGGGCAACGGGAAGAAGATTTAAAGGACTTCCCACAGGAGGAAATTCCTCATGATGTAACAGAGGAAAAACTTCTCTGCACCTTTGGCAAAGGTAATTGGAGAAGCATGCCGGACGAAATATTCTGGCAATTACGTTTTGAGCCTGCCAAATGGATTGCTGAAAAGCATGTAATCAAGGTGTATGTCGGAACCGATGGGATGCATCAGGATGAGTTCCTTCGCGGAGATCATCCGGATACTTTGTTCCGGGGAAGTATTGCAACGCCTTCTTTGGAGGCCGCAATCATCAACGCCAAGTACGTAAATGGCAGTCCGCTGGACCGGATTGCGCGTGATTTCCAGACAAACGGATTAAATCTGTCGAAACAGACCATGTCCAACTGGACGGTTGTTGCAGCTGAAAGATATTTCGTACCGGTTTATGAACTTATGAAATCAACTTCTTTAAAAGCGAATGTGAATCAGTGTGACGAGACTATGGTTGAAGTCATTCACGATGGTCGGCCTGCCGGCAGTAAAAGCTATATGTGGGTGCATCTCACCGGTGAACTAAGTCCGGTTCCAAAGATCATTATGTATGAGTATCAAAAGACGCGTCACAGTGACCATCCCAAGGAGTACTACAAAGACTTTCAAGGGATTCTGGTGACCGATGGTCTGGAGCAGTATCACAAGACGGCACGTGATCTGGATGGGCTCATAAATGCCAACTGCTGGGCTCATGCCCGCAGGGATTATGCGGATGCGATAAAAGCCATCGGCAAAGACAATGAGAAACTGATACGGCAATCGATAGCGTATCAGGCTCTGGTACGGATCGGTGCAATCTACGATCTGGAGAACAGCCTGAAGGAGCTGTCACCACAAGAACGCTTAAAACAACGACAGACCTCAATCAAGCCATTGGTGGAGGAATACTTTGCGTGGGTGAAGAAATGTCTATCGAACAAGGTAGTCCCTCCGAAAGGAAAAACCGCTTCCGGACTTCAATACAGCGTAAACCAGGAAGAATACCTAAAAATATTTCTTACAGATGGAGAAGTTCCCATCGACAACTCTGCCAGCGAACGCGCTCTTCGGAATTTCACTATCGGACGTAAGAATTGGATGACGATAAATACAGTAAGAGGTGCCCAGGCCAGTGCAATACTCTACAGCATTACAGAAACAGCCAGGGCAAACAATCTCAACGTGTATTACTATATCAGCTATCTGCTCACGGAACTGCCATTAATCATCAAAAAGGATGGAAATATAGAACAATCAAAGCTGGAGCCACTCATGCCGTGGTCAAAGACTCTCCCGGCAGATTGCTACAGTAAGCGCCGCAAATAAGCGGCGCTTTAAATATACTAGGGGCGTATGTTTTGACGCTTACCTTTCATAAGCATCCAAACTACAAACAAGATCTGTCATATGCCTGGTCTTGTATCGTACATTGAAATTTGTTGAATACTTACTGGTTTCTTTAAGAATTACAAAACACCCTGCCACTTTTACATGATAGGGTGCCCTATTATTCTTTGCTGTTACTCAATATATTTTAACCAAAGTCAGATCAT
>JAEYPH010000002.1 GCA_023410875.1 Bacillota bacterium
GTCCTCCTTCTTGTTGCTTGCGGTTGGCAGACCTGCTTGCATCCTATCAGAGTGTGCGAAGGATGGCTACTTATAGCTGGAAGCTTCCCTGAACCCCCAGCCTAGCTGGGGGTTTTCGTTTCACAACGAAAGGCCGTCCGAACGCTTCGGGCGGCCTTTGCCTTTACCCGTATTATGTAATGGTTTGTCTGCGGGATTTTTTGGCCATCTCGTCGTGCTGCTTGTTCACGGCCTTGAGCAACGACGGCGTCTTGGGCACATACACCGTTTGCACAAAGGGCTCCTCCACCGGCATCTCTAGCTGTGGCTGCGACGGCGGCAGCGGCTCCTGGGCGGCCTTTTCGGCCACGCCGTTGGCCTTCTGCTCGGCCAGCTGGATGTTTTTGCTCTTGATCTTGCTCCTGCGCTGGTTGGGCATCATCAGGGACAATATGCCTTTTCGCATAGCGCGCCTCCTTCAAAAGTTGTCCTTGCGACATCCTATGCGGCGGCGGCGGGGGATGTGACAATATCGATAAGGCGAACTACTATATGTTGTATATCGCCGTCTATTTATATCTACATTTATACAAACACATGCGAAAAACCTATAAAATCATTGATAGACAAAGAAAATGAAAGCATGAAGCTGAAGATCGCTATAAAATGCGAATTTACAGTTAATTATTGCCAGTATATAATCATGAACGTAAGAATGATCCATACGATTTGATTCGACATTACCCGCAAGAGTAATAGAGAAAACTTGTCGAATTGGGTCGAAATAAAAAGCAGGAGGAACCGGCATGTCAGAACGGATTCGGGTACTGGTCGTCGATGATAACTCTCAGATGCGTGATATGATGAGTGAATGCATCGGCATGCAAGATTTCGCCGAAGTCGTTGGCGAAGCCAGCAATGGGGTGGAAGCCCTGGAGAAACTCCAGAAGTTACAGCCTGACGTCATCATCCTTGATCTGATCATGCCCATGCTGGACGGCATCGGTGTACTGGAAAAACTACCCGAACTCAAGATCCGCCGCCCCCGCGTCATCATTCTTTCGGCCATCGGCCACGAAAACATCATACAGGAGGCCATGTCACTGGGTGTGGAGTACTACATGGTCAAGCCCTTTGACATGGACGTGCTGTGCAAGCGCATCCGCGAGATGAACCAGGAACATCAGAGGATCGGCGAACCCCGCCAATTCACCGTGCCGCAAAAGTCTCCGTCCCGCAGCTTGGATGAGGAGATCACCAGCATCTTCCTGACCATCGGAATCCCCGCCCACATCAAGGGCTATCACTTCCTGCGTGAGGCCGTCAAGATGGTCATCGACGATTCCGAACTCATCAATAGCATCACCAAGGAGCTGTACCCCGGCGTGGCCCGCCGTTTCAACACGACCGCCAGCAAGGTGGAGCGCGCCATCCGCCATGCCATAGAGGTGGCCTGGACCCGCGGTCGCATCGAGAACATCAACAACATCTTCGGCTACAACATCTACACGAAGAACGATAAGCCCACCAACGGTGAGTTCATCGCGCTGGTTGCGGACAAGCTGCATATTGAACGCTCGGCGTAAAGCCTCGCTTTCGCCGCCGACGCTGTTGCGTCGTCGGCGATCTGGAGCCTTGTTACTAGTCAAGTTGGCCTCCCGGCGATAACCGTCGCCGGGAGGCCTCTTTGTATTTCGTCTCATATTGTGTTTCTTGATGCGGAAGGTCGCCTGAGGGCGGATTTTTGTGTGCGTTTCTTTTTTGCTGTGCGTTTGCCTCCGCCGGATGAACCGTCGTCGGCGCCGGGGTGTGTGACACCGAACTGTCATTCTGAGCGCAGCGAAGAATCCCCTGAGTATACGCCGTTAAAAACTGGCCGTCGCGCTGTGTGTTTGCTCCAGCCGGAGCCCCCTTAACAAGAGGGCTCCGGCCACAAGGCCGGTGGGGGTTCTTGCACTTGGCAAGGGGCTTCAGGCACAGGCTTGCGTGCACCAAATCCTCCGGCAGGCCGCAAGCGGCCTGCCACCTCCCTTTTCAAGGGAGGCAAGTTGCGAAGACGATGACGACAACCGCGTGGCTATAACAGTGGTTAAGCGTTGGCATCTACTTCCAAAGTTGGGGTGCCGAAGGTTTCCAAAGGGCGATCGGAAAGCCCTTTGGTCGTGCCGTAGGCACGAAATTCCTCTCCTATAGAAAAACTGTTGGCTTATACAAACATGGTATAATAGGGATAAAACGAGAGGTGCAACGGTTTGAGTAACAAAGAGCTGAAAACGAAGTACAATCGCATGGTACAGCTTGTTAAAGAGGTTGTTGACCAATGGGACCCGATAGAACTGTTGGCTTTTTGCCCTCCAGATGAATACGATATGGAGGTCAAAAGTATTTGCGCAATGATACGTGAAGATATGGATGAAGATGAGCTAGCTAGAACGATACAGAAAATTTTCATTGAGTATTTTGGTTCCGATACATTTGATAAAAACATTCATGATTGCCGTGTCGTCGCAAAAACATTAAAGGATAAGCTTAGCTCATTGGAAATTTCCCCTAAATAAGGGGTGCCGAAGGTTTCCAAAGGGCGATCGGAGACCTTTGGTCGTGCCTGCAGGCACGAAATCTTTTTTAGACAAGAGAACGAAGTCGGCTATTCCATACACTCAGGCGCATTCTCATACACCCTTACCATCCACGCCGTGGACGTGAGCGCCAGCGCGTCGCGGCCGCGGCGCGCTTCGCCCAGGCCCATGTGGCCGCCGCCTACGGCGTATTTGTCCGGCTGTTCCGCCACGTAGGCCGCAGGGAAGCGGTAGACGCCGTCTTGGGCGAAGGTTTCCAGGTGGGCCAGCGCACGGGCGAACCACGGGCTGCGCCGGGCCACGGCGAAGGGCGAGAGGGCTGCCGCCCACCACAGCGTTGCCGGCGTGAAGTTGCCGTCCAGGAAGCCCGGCACGTGCAGCGACCAGCCGATGCCGTAGTAGGTGCGCGGCGGCCACAGCATCAGCCCGTAGCCCTGGGGCAGGCGCTGATAGCCCTCGGCCAATACACAGCCAAAGTAATCGCCCAGCAAACGCTGCACATCCGGCTGCGCCAGGGTATCCTTGGGAAGCCGGGCGAAGGCGGCCACATCCTGCACCAGCGGGAAGCGGTAACGGTTGCTGTCGGTCAGCGCCGGGTTCACCAGCGGGTGGCCGCGGCGAGCCGCCGGTATGGTCGGGTAGCCCGCGGGGTCCACGTGGATGTCGCAGTTGCCCCGATGAGCCAGCTCCGCGCCGTCCCGCAGGCGCTGTAGCACAGTTTGTATGATCAGCTCTTCCGCGCGGCTCATGGCCAGCAGGTGGGAGGCTATGATAGCGGTCTCTACCGGGTTAAGTGTGCCTGGGTGCTCCATGTTCTCCGCCAGGATGGCCAGCAGGCCGTCGTCCAGCGCCCGCAGCGCCGGGTCGTCCTGCTCCCGCAGGCCCAGCTGCGCCGCCATATACGAGCAGTTCTCCAGGCACCAGTCGAAGCTGCCGTGCAGCGTGCTCTGCCGCCGGGGCAGGCTGGCGATGCCCAACACCTTTTCTTTCCAGTAGATTGCCGTAGGATGGAGCAGCAGGTCAGCCCAGCACGCTTCGATGGCGTCGGGCGGCAGGTTCAATCGCCCGGCCGCCCACAGCCGCAGCGCCGGGTTGCCTGCTTCATACAGCCATTGCACATTGCGGGTCCATTGCTCCTTGGTCATGCCCATCCTCCTCGCGTCACAGCCGGCTGGTGTAGGACCGGGGGCTGTTCAGAAAACCCTTCATCAACTGAACGCCGGGCAGTTCGTCCCAGGTCACGGCGGCTGGCGGGTTCTGCTCCATGTCATACACCGTGGCGCCCTCCATGGACAGCAGGATTGGCGAATGGGTCGCGATGAGGAACTGGCAATCCTGCTGGGCCAGATCCTTGATCATCGCGTACAGCGCCAGCTGCCGCAACGGCGACAGCGGAACCTCGGGTTCGTCCAGCAAATACAGCCCGCCGGGCGACAGCCGCTCCTGGAACAGCCGCAGGAAGCTCTCGCCATGGCTGGCCGCCTCCAGCAGATCGCCGCCGTAACGCCCCTGCATCTGGGCGATGCTGCCGGAATAAGCCGCGCGCGCCAGGTCCTGCGTAAGGCGGCTGCGGCCGGCATACTCCCTTTCCACGCGGGCCAGTTCCTCGCGCATTTCCTCGCGCTCCCGCTGCAAGGCCAGCGTAAAGTTGAAAAAGTCCTCGCTGCGCAGGAACAAGCGGTTGATGGGCCGGCGCTCGAAGGTCGTACGCATGTGCCTGGCCAGCGGGCGCAGAGCCGCCAGCGTTTCGTCGCGGGCGGCGTCGGTGCGGCCCACGGCGGGCATCGACAGCTTCACGGCCAGCGCCTCCAGCAGCGTGGATTTGCCGGTGCCGTTGTCGCCGGCCAGCAGCGTGACCGCCGTGGGCAGTGCCAGCGTGTGGATGCCCGCGATGGCCGGCACCGTGAAGGGCCAGGCGTCGGGGCGTTCCTCCGGCAGGGTTATGCTGCGCAAATATATCATGATCAGATCCTTTGTCTTGCTTTGGCATCCTGTTGTTTGTTCTGATTCTATTTTCGCCGCCATAGATTGTCAATGCGCATAGCGGCACATCGAACGGCGATGTATTGAAATGAATTGGTATATCTCCACGGACGATGTCATACATATTCGGTGGATGCTTGCAGCATCGAGCAACGGCCTTGCGCCGAGGGAGGGAACAGGATGAACACAGCCAGCAAAATCATAGAAACAGAGCTTGAGGCTGCGGATCTGATGTCGGCGGCCATGGCGGAGGGCGCCATCGACCTGCTGCCAGGCAGCGTGTGCCAGCGGATCATCAGCTGCGACGGGCACGTGGCGCAATTGTCCAGCGAGGCGGTGCGCGGCGCAGTGGCTCTGGAAGGCATCGTGGAGTTCACCGTGGTCTATGAGAGCGCCGACGGGCTGGAAAGCGTCACAGGTGTGTGCCCGTTTACCCATCGTCTGGGTGCGCCGCAGGCGGAACCGGGCATGGATGTGCGCGTGCGCGGCATGGTAAGCTCGCCCAGCGCGCGGCCGGCAGGTTCCACGCGGCTGCTGGTGGAGGCCGTCGTGGAGCTGGACGCCCAGGTGACCGGCCGCGAACCGGTGGAGGTGGCTGCCGAAAGCGCCGACGACCGCCTGCAGATGCTGATGACGACGCTTTATTGGCAGCGCAAGACCGTGGGGTCCAAAGCGTCCACAACGGTGCGCGAAGAATTTGAAGTGCCACGGGATCTGCCCGCCGTGGCCAAGGTGTTGAGGGTGCAGGGCGATGTGGTGGTGGGCGAGGTGCAGGCGCAGCGCGACGAGGCCATGGTGTCCGGCGACCTGCTGCTGAACGTGCTGTACAGCGATGAAACCGGCGGCATCCACAAGGGCAGTTTCACGATCCCCTTCGGCACGCCGGTGGAGACCACTGGCATGACCGACAGCATGGAAGCCCGCGCCTGGGGCAGCGCATCCCAGTTGTTCATAAATGTCGGCGAGAACTTGAATGACGAGCGGCGTGTGCTCTCGTTGGATGCGCCGCTGTTCCTTTCGGTGGAGGGCTATGAGCCCTGTGAGATGGAGGCGCTGGCCGACGCTTACCATCTGGACAGCGACATGGTGGTATCCCGCGAAGACATTGGCCTCTTTGACGGCCCCGTGGAGACGGTGGAGAAGGTGCTGGTCCGGGGTGCGCTGCCCTCTGCGGATCTGCCTTCCGAGAGCGTGGCCGTGCTGGCTGCGCTGGTCACGCCGGTCATCGACGGTTATTCGGTGGCCGACGGCCGCGTAGACCTCAACGGCCGGCTGCGCACGCGGCTATATTGCCGCACCGCCGACGATGCCGTCATCAGCGTGCTGGCCGAGGCGCCTTACACCGCAGCCATCCGCTGGGAGGGGGCCTCCGCCGACAGCAAACTGGACCTGTCGGCCGTGGCGCTCAAGAGCACGATCCTGACCGGGGCCGGCTTCGAGGTGGAATCCGAGCTGTCGGTGTCCATCTGCAGCCGGCGCATGACGACCTACTCCGTGGTCACCGAGCTCACCGAAGGGGCGCGCCTGGCCCGGGCGCTACCGCCGCTGACGCTGTGCGTGGCCGGAAACGCCGACACCGCCTGGTCGCTGGCCCGCCGCTGCCGTGTCAAGGTGGAAGACCTGATTAAGGCCAACCCGGAGATCGCCCAGGGCGTGAGACCCGGCGCCCGAATTGTGGTACTGAGAAAGTAGAGCAATCAAGCAACCGGCCCGCCGCAAAATCCTGCGGCGGGTCTTTTTATGTTCTTCTGAGAAACCCATTGACAAACAAGTTGATTTGGATTATGGTTAACTAGTAGAGTAATTAACCAAATAAGAGCAGAACCGGGAGGAGGCGCACATGAACCATGCTGCTAAACTTTGATGGTGAAAAGCCCATCTATATCCAGCTGGCCGAATCCATAGAGGACAACATTCTAAAGGGCATCTTTGAAGAAGAAAGCCAGATTCCTTCCACGACGGAGATGGCGGTCTCGCTGCAGATCAACCCTGCCACTGCGGCCAAGGGGGTCTCGCTGCTGACCGACGAAGGGATCGTCTATAAAAAACGGGGGTTGGGCATGTTCGTAAACACGGGAGCCAAGCGGATCATACAGCAAAAGAGGCGCGCCGCCTTCTACCGTGATTACGTGAGCGCGCTGCTGGAGGAGGCGGCCAAACTGGACATCGGCCGCGACGAGTTGATCCGTATGATCGAGAGGAGTGAAGACGATGAACGCAATTGAAACCCGCAGCCTTTCCAAGCGCTTCGGCACCACCCAAGCGCTGGAGGATGTAACGCTGCAGATACAGCCGGGAAAGATCGTAGGCCTGTTGGGCCGCAACGGCGCAGGCAAAACCACGCTGCTGAACATACTGGCCAACCGGCTGGCGCCCAGCGGCGGCCACGCGCTGCTCTTCGGCGAACCCTCCTGGGAGAACGCGGCGGTGCAGGCCCGCACGTATTATATGACCGAGAAACGGGCGTATCCCGAAAACATGCGGCTGCGCGATGTGATGGCCTGGACCGGCCAATTCTATGAGGGGTATGACGGTGCCTATGCCGTGGCGCTGGCAGAAAAGTTCCGCCTGGACACCGCCAAGCGCATCAAGGGTCTGTCCACCGGCTACGGCTCCATCTTCAAGTTGATTCTGGCTCTGGCCAGCGGCGCGCAAGTGTTGCTGCTGGACGAGCCGGTGTTGGGGATGGACGCGAACCACCGGGCGCTCTTCTACCGGGAGCTCATAGAGCGCATGGCCAGCTATCCGGCCACCTGCGTGCTGAGCACTCACCTGATCGACGAGGTGGCTGACGTCATAGAGGACGCCGTCATCATCCACCAGGGCCGCGTGATGGCCCACGAAAGCGTGGACACTCTGCGGGCCGGGGCATATATGGTGACCGGCGGCGCACAGGCGGTGGAGCGGTTCCTGCAGGGCCGGCGTGTGCTGGATGTGCAGGCGCTGGGCGGCTTGCGCACCGCCGCCGTGGGTGCGCCGCCCGATGACGAGGCCCGCCGGCAGGCCCGGGAATTGGGCTTGGAGATATCGCCGGTGTCGCTGCAAAGCCTGTTTGTGTCTATGACCGGCCAGTGAGGGAGGGGATTGCAATGAAACGAATATTTGCGTTGTATCGCTACATGCTCTGGGAGACGGTGAAACCCGTCGTTGCGTTCTATGGTATTTTCATTGCCGTGCTGGCGGCAGCTGTGCTGCTGTTTCTGCGGTTCGGCAGTTCCGCCGGCGAGTTCAACGGGTTGGAGATTTCCTCGACGATCTTCCTGTTCGTCATGGGGCTCAACAGCTTCAAATCCAGCTTCATCTTTGCCTCGGCCAACGGCTTCACCCGCGGGCACTATTACCTCTCGGCGGTGCTCTCGTTGCTGACGGTCGCCACGGCCATGTCGGTTATCGATGCGGTGTTGGGCGGCGTGGCGTCGAGTGTACGCCCGAACCTTCTTTCCGGCTGGGGCCAGTTGTATCCGGCGAACAGCCGGGCGGACCTGTGGCTGTGGCACTGGGCCATGAACCTGCTGGCGGTCGGTGTCGGTCTGCTCATCACGCTGGCCTTCTATCGTGTGAACAAGGTTGGCAAGGTGCTGCTGGGGCTCACGCCGGTTTGGCTGAGCCTGTGGCTCTCCGGGCTGAACAGCCTGTTGGGAGAACAGCGCCTGACCAACTGGCTCAGCCATGCGTTCCTGACCCTCATGGGCATGGGAGAGCAGCCCAACGCCCTCATCGGCGCGCTGAGCATGGCGGTGGGGGGGCTGGCACTGCTGGCGTTGTGCCGCCTGATGATGAGCCGCGTACCGGTCAAAGAACAAGAGCGGTAACGAGAAAATAAAGGCCCGCCGCAAAATTGCGACGGGCCTTCATCGTATCTAGTGGGTGGAGGCTGCCTGGGTTATGGGAGCCAAAGCTTTTAGATCCCGCAGCCTTACCTTGTAGCGGCGGCTTAAGTCCCAGGCGGCGTCCTCGGGTACGCCGGCGGCGTGCAGCTCCCGCAGGAAGCGCCGCCGGGCCGCCGCCGCGCGGATGGACCACGCTAGCAGCCAGAAGGGCGCGGCCAGCAGCACGCCGGCAATCTTGAGGAAGCCTGTGGCGGCCTGAAGCTTCCTGCGCAGCGTTGTTTTTTTCATGGCCGCCACCGTCAGTCTTTTTCGTTGTTGTGGACGTTCAGGTTTGCCAGGTCTTTGAAGCTGAACATATAGTTGGCGGTCAGCTTGAGCGCCACATCCTGGGGGATGCCGCTGGCGACCAGCTCCTTGAAGAACGCGCCCACGGCCTTGCCATAGTTGGCGCCGTTCTCCGGGTTGTAATAGCTGCGCTGCAGCCCGTCGATGAGCTTGGGGATTTTCGTGGACACCTCGTCCAGCAGCCGGCCGATGTCCTCCACGGGGATGCTTTCGTGATTCTTCTTTTTTTCGCTGTTAAATTCCATGGTGTTCATCCTTTCTCTTGGTTGGTCCATGTCGTCAGGGGTTCTGTGCCAATGCCAGCGCCAGCCGCACCGCCGAGCCGGTCATGCGCAGCGCGCCGCCCACGGTCTGCAGGGTTTCCCACAGCGTTGGCTGCGCCCGCAGGCCCAGGCGGTCCGCCACGTCCTCAAAGACGCTTTCGGGCAGCGGGTGGGCTTCCTGGCGCACGGCCTGCGCCAGGCTGGCCCAGAAGGCCAGCTCCTGCCGGCAGTCGGCACAGGCAGCCAGGTGGGCCAGCGCCCGCTGCTCGGTCTCGCGGTCCAGTTTGCCCTGCAGCAGCTCGGGGAGCAGCTCTTGCGTCGTTTGGCAATCCATGTCAATCCACCTCCTGTGCCATGTGCGCCGCCAGCCTGCGGCGGATGTGGTGCATACGGGATTTCACCGTGCCTTCGGGGATGCCCAGGATCTGCGCAGCCTCGGCATAGGCCAAGCCCTGGTGGAACACCAGATGCAGCAGTTCCCGGTCCTCGCCGTCCAGCGCGCCCACGGCGGCGCGCAGCGTCAGGCGCTCGGCCTGGCCCGCCAGAGTGTCCTCGCCGCGGTCGAGGCCCTCCAGCGGCGCCGCCCGGTGGCGCTCCCGGGCGCGCACGGCGTCGGCCAGCTTGTGCCGGGCGATGCCGATGAGCCAGGTCAGCTTCCGGGCATCGCCCCGATAGCTGGCTGCGCCGTTCCACGCCGCAAGGAAGGTGTCCTGCAAGGCGTCGGCGGCGGTGGCCTCGTCCAGCCCCCGGCTGCGCAGATAGGCATAGACGCCGCTGGCGCAGTCGTTGTAGAGCGTTTCGAAGGCGGCCCGGTCGCGGTCTGCGATTCGGTTTAGGATGTCCGCATCCCGCTGCGCCATGGCTCGCCTCCTTCCTGCGCTGATTGGTCGTTGTGAAGAGCCAGAAGGTTCAAACTAAAAAGCTGAATATTTACATTTCCATTGTAGCATATTTTTGTCCCTATGGAGAATGGTGATAATGTTCGTGTTTTCGCCGTGCTAATTGTAAGGATAGACCAGGGAGGCCTTACATACCGAGAAAAATACGAACATTATTTTATGCACGCCATGTTAAAGTTCTTATAAACATCTTGTCCGGCGTGTTTTGTTCTGCTATGATGCAACCATCTTATTTTTCGTTTTCTACAAAGGAGGGCATCATGCCAAAGGTGGCAATCATCATGGGCAGCGCTTCGGACCTGCCGGTGCTCCAGCCCGCGCTGGAGCGTCTGGCCCATTTTGGTATAGAGACCACGCCGCGGGTTCTCAGTGCCCACCGCACGCCCGATGCCGCCGCCGTGTTCGCACGCACTTCTTCGCAGGAAGGGTTTGATTGCATCATCGCCGCGGCCGGCAAGGCCGCCCATTTGCCCGGCGTGCTGGCGGCCTTCACGACGCTGCCCGTCATCGGCGTGCCCATCAAGAGCAGCTTTATGGACGGTATGGATTCGCTGCTGTCCATCGTGCAGATGCCTGCCGGTGTGCCCGTGGCCACCGTGGGTGTGGACGCCGCGGAAAACGCGGCCATTCTCGCCGCACAGATACTGGCATTGAAATACCCGGAGCTGTCCGCCAAACTGACAGCCTTCAAGGATGAGCTGGCCCGCAAGGTGGCCGACAGCGACGAAAAATTGCAGAGGGGAGCCCACTAATGGAACGCAGAGAACAGCTCTACGAGGGCAAAGCCAAGAAAGTATTCGCCACCGACAACCCCGATCTGGTCATCGTCAGCTACAAGGACGACGCCACGGCCTTCAACGGCCTCAAGCGCGGTACCATCGTGGGCAAGGGCATCGTGAACAATACCATGAGCAACCACATTTTCAAGATGCTGGAAGGCCATGGCATCCCGACCCATCTGGTGGAACAGCTCTCAGAGCGTGACACCGTGGTCAAGCGCGTGCACATCGTGCCTGTGGAAGTCATCGTGCGCAACATCGCTGCCGGGTCTTTAAGCAAGCGCCTGGGGCTGGAAGAGGGCGCCAAGCTCAAGACCACTGTGCTGGAATACAGCTACAAGAATGACGAGTTGGGCGACCCGATGATCAACGACTACCACATCGCCGCCATGGGCCTGGCCACGCCTGAGGAAATGGCGAAGATTGCCGAGCTTTCCTTCCGCGTCAACGACATTCTGAGCGCCTATCTCAAGGACCTGAACATCGAGCTCATCGATTTCAAGCTGGAATTCGGCCGCTTCCACGGCGACATCGTGCTGGCCGACGAGATTTCCCCGGACACCTGCCGCTTCTGGGACAGCCGCACCGGCCAGAAGCTGGACAAGGACCGCTTCCGCCGAGACCTGGGCGACGTGGAAGAGGCGTATCAGGAAGTGCTGCACCGCCTGATGGGGGCCCAGGGATGAAAGCCCTGTGCCCTTACATGAGGTTGAAACCCTGGTATGACGTGATGCCCGAGGAATGCGGCATCGTGGGTGTGTATGACGACACCGCCGCGGACACCGCCGGCACGCTGTATTACAGCCTGTATGCGCTGCAGCACCGGGGGCAGGAGAGCGCCGGCATCGCGATCTCCGACGGCCATGAGCTGCGCCATTTTAAGGGCATGGGCCTGGTCAACGAGGTGTTCGGCGACGCCGAGACCATGGAAAGGCTGGGCGAAGGTCCCATCGGCGTAGGCCATGTGCGATATTCCACCAGCGGCGCCAGCGAGCTCGTGAATTCCCAACCGCTTGTCGTGCGCTACAGCGAGGGCACCATCGCCCTGGCCCACAACGGCAACCTCGTGAACGCCGAGGGCTTGCGCTCCGAGTTGGAGCGCCAGGGCAGCATCTTCCAGACCACGCTGGATACCGAAGTCATCGCCTCGCTGGTGGCCCGCAAGGGCGGAGACCTCGTGGAGGCCATCAAGGACACCATGCGCCGCATACAGGGCTCCTACGCGCTGGTCGTGATGACCCGCGACCGCCTGATTGCCGTGCGCGATCCTTACGGCATCCGCCCGCTGTCGCTGGGCCGCCGGGGCAATTCCTACATTGTGGCCAGCGAGACCTGTGCTTTCGATGCCGTGGGCGCGGAGTTCATCCGCGATGTGCGCCCCGGGGAGATGGTGGTCATCGACCGCGACGGCCTGCGTTCCATCCACACCGAGACGCCGCTGGAGAGCAAGCTGTGCATTTTTGAGTTCGTTTATTTCGCCCGCACCGACAGCGTCATCGATGGAATCAGCGTGTATCAGGCCCGGGAGAACGCCGGCCGCCTGCTGGCCCGCCGCTTCCCGGTGGAGGCCGATCTTGTGAGCGGCGTGCCGGATTCCGCCATCACGTCGGCCATCGGCTTTGCCAAGGAGGCGGGCATCCCCTTTGGCGAGAGCCTGGCCAAGAACCGCTACGTGGGTCGCACGTTCATACAGCCCAGCCAGACCCGCCGCGAAGAGGGTGTCAAGATCAAGCTGAACGCGCTGCGCCGCAACGTGCAGGGTAAGCGTGTGGTGCTGCTGGACGATTCCATCGTGCGCGGCACGACCAGCCGCAAGATCGTGGAGATGCTGCGCATGGCCGGCGCCCGCGAGGTGCACATGCGCATTTCCTCGCCGCCAGTCAAGTTCCCGTGCTATTTCGGCATCGATACGCCCAGCGCCAGCCAGTTGATCGGCGCCAGCCACACGACCGAGGAGATTCGCCGCATCATCGGCGCCGACAGTCTGGAGTTCATGCCCATGGGCGATCTGCTCAAGACCGTGGAGGGCTCCGGCTGCGGCTTCTGTCGCGGCTGCTTTGATGGCAACTACCCGATGCCGGTGCCCGAGTCTGCGACGGCGGAGTCCTGCGTCGCGGCGAAGTAGAGAACCCCCACCGGCCCAAGGGCCGGAGCCCCCTTGCTAAGGGGGCTAAGAACACCGGTCGCAACGCTACAGGGTTGTTATAGTTCATCAAATGGGGGGCCGAAGGTTTCCAAAGGGCGATCGGAAAGCCCTTTGGTCCCGCAAGGCAATCAGCTTGCTGATTGCCGGCCGGTCCGCAGACCGATGCGCGCCCGGTGGCGCGAAATCTTCCAAGGCATTCTCTCTTACCTCCCTTGAAAAGGGAGGTGTCAGGCCAAGGGCCTGACGGAGGGTTCTCTCTGCCGGATTGATACTACAATATGTGTGAGGTTATATCTATGGATTACAAACAGGCGGGCGTGAACGTGGAGGCCGGCTACGAGGCCGTCCACCGCTACAAGCCCCACATCGCCCGTACGCTGACCGAAGGCGTCGTAGGCGGTGTGGGCTCCTTCGGCGGGTTCTTCTCGCTCAAGGCCTTTGCTGGCATGGAGGAGCCCGTGCTGGTAAGCGGCACCGACGGCGTGGGCACCAAGCTCAAGATTGCCTTTGCCACAGGCCGGCACAACACCGTGGGCATCGACGCCGTGGCCATGTGCGTTAACGACATCGTGTGCCAGGGCGCCAAGCCCCTGTTCTTCCTGGATTATCTGGCCACCGGCAAGCTGGACCCGGCGCGAGCCGCCGAAGTGATCGCCGGCGTGGCCGAGGGCTGCGTGCAGAGCGGCTGCGCTCTGGTGGGCGGCGAGACCGCCGAAATGCCCGGCTTCTACCCCGACGGCGAATATGACCTGGCGGGCTTCTCTGTGGGCATCGTGGACCGTAAGAAATCCATCACCGGTGCGGGTATCCGCCCCGGCGACGCCCTGGTCGGCATTGCCAGCTCCGGCGTGCACAGCAACGGCTTCTCGCTGACCCGCAAGCTGCTGGGCGACTCGCCGGAAGCCATGGCCCGCTTTGAGCCGGCTTTTGGCCGCACCGTGGGCGAGGAGCTGCTGGCGCCTACGCGCATCTATGTCAAGACCATCTTCTCGCTGCTGGAGCGCTTCGAGCTCAAGGGCATCGCACACATCACCGGCGGCGGGTTTATAGAGAACATACCGCGCATCCTGCCCCAGGGCACCCAGGCCGTCATACAGGGCGGCAGCTGGCCGGTGCCTGCTGTGTTCAGCCATCTGCAGGCGCTGGGCGGCATAGCCGACCAGGCCATGTACAACACCTACAACATGGGCATTGGCATGGTGCTGGCCGTGGACGCGGGCCAGGCCCAGGCCGTGGCCGACGCCTGCACGGCGCTGGGAGACCCGGCCTGGGTCATCGGCTCTTGCGAGCAGGGCACAGAGGGCATCCGGCTGTGCCTGTAACGCGCATCGCCGTGCTGGCCAGCGGCGGCGGCACCAACTTCCAGGCCGTCATCGACGCCGTGACCGCCGGCCGCATTGCCGGAGAAATCGTCTGCCTGATCTACAACCGCAAAGCCGCCTACGCCGCCGAGCGCGCCCGCGCCGCGGGCATCCCGGCGGTCTACATCAACCGCATCGCGTGCGGTGGCGTCGAAGCCTTCCAGCAGCAGGTGCATGAGGAGTTGGTTCGTTGCGGCGCCGATGTCGTCGTACTGGCCGGCTGGCTGGAGATTCTGGGCGCTGACACCGTGCGCCGATTCCATGGTAAAATGATCAACACCCATCCGGCGCTGCTGCCGGCCTTCGGCGGCCGGGGCATGTACGGCCACCATGTGCACGAGGCCGTGCTGGCCGCCGGCTGCAAGGTATCCGGCTGCACCGTGCACTTTGTGGAAGAGGGCGTGGACACCGGCGCCATCATCGCCCAGTACGCGGTGGAGGTGCAGCCCGGCGACACGGCGGATACGCTGGCCGCGCGCATCCTGCCCCACGAGCACCGGCTGCTGGCCCAGGCCGTAGAGGATCTCTGCGCAGAGCGATTACGCCTGCAAGATGGTCGGGCCATCGTTGACTGAACCAGATCAAATTTCAGGAGGAACGTTCATGCGAGCCATCCTTTCCGTTTTCGACAAGACCGGCGTGGTGGATTTCGCCCGCGCTCTGCACGCCCAGGGCGTGGAGCTGATTTCCACCGGCGGCACCGCCAAAGCATTGCAGGCCGCCGGCCTGCCGGTTACCGAGGTCAGTGACCTGACCGGCTTCCCCGAATGCCTGGACGGCCGGGTCAAAACGCTGCACCCGCTGATCCATGCGGGCATCCTGGCCATGCGGGGCAACCCCGAGCACATGGAGCAGCTGGAACGCCTTCAGGTGCAGCCCATCGACATCGTCGCCATCAACCTGTATCCCTTCAAGCAGACCATCGCCAAGCCCGGCGTCTCCTTTGAGGAGTGTGTGGAAAACATCGACATCGGCGGCCCCACGATGCTGCGCGCCGCCGCCAAGAATTGGCAGGATGTGGCCGTGGCCGTGGACCCGGCAGATTATGCCGTGATCGCCACGGAGCTCTCCGCCGGGGGCGTGAGCCAGGAGACCAAGAAGAGGCTCATGTATAAGGTGTTCCAGCATACCGCCCATTATGACGCGCTGATCTTCAACTATCTGCGCGGCCAGCAGGGCATCGCCTTCCCCGATACGCTGACGCTGACCTACGAGAAGCAGCAGGACCTGCGCTACGGCGAAAACCCCCACCAGAGCGCCGTGTTCTACCGTGAGGTCGGCGCGCCTGCGTGCTCGCTTTCCGCTGCGGAGCAACTGCACGGCAAGGAACTGAGCTATAACAACATCGGCGACGCCAACGGCGCGCTGGACCTGCTGCGGGAATACGACGAGACCACCGTGGTGGCCGTGAAGCACGCCAACCCGTGCGGCGTGGGCAGCGCCCCCACGGTCTATGAGGCGTGGAAGAAGGCTTACGAGGCCGACCCGATGTCCATCTTTGGCGGCATCGTCGTGACCAACGCCACGGTGGACGAGGCCACCGCCGCCGAGATGAGCCAGATCTTCCTGGAGATCGTTGTTGCCCCGGACTACACGCCCGAGGCGCTGGCGCTGCTCACGAAGAAGAAGAACATCCGCCTGCTCAAACTCCCTGGTATTTCCACCCGCCCGGCCAAGGGCACCTGGGACATGAAAAAGGTGCTGGGCGGCCTGCTGGTGCAGGAGCTGGACCTGGACCTGCTGCCGGAAGGCGCGTGCAAGGTCGTCACCAAGCGTGCCCCCACGGAGGCCGAATGGGCGGACCTGCTGTTCGCGTGGAAGGTCGTAAAGCACACCAAGTCCAACGGCATCGCCGTGGCCAAGGCAGGCCAGTCGCTGGGCATCGGGCCTGGCCAGGTCAACCGCTTTTGGCCTACCCAACAGGCGCTGGAGCGCTCCGGCAACAAGGTGCGCGGGGCGGTGCTGGCCTCCGACGCGTTTTTCCCCTTCGATGATTGCGTCAAGGAAGCGGCCAAGTACGGCATCACCGCGATCATACAGCCCGGCGGCGCGGGTAAGGATGAGGACAGCATCAAGGCCGCCGATGAGGCGGGGATCGCGATGGTTTTCACGGGGATGAGGCACTTCAAGCATTCGTAGCCACTCGGAGGGGGATTGCATCCCCCTTCCGAAGCCTCCCCCTGCTTGTGTCTGCCCTGCGCTGGTTGTGCGTTGCCCGCCACCGCACATGTCGCTGGCGGGCCTTTGAAAGACTCGGCCCACCTATGCTTGAAAAGTGCCCGGGAGAGCACGACGGATTTAGTCACTAGATTCTATCTTTCTGTTGGTTTGTCGGCGCGGAGTGAATCCGCGCCGACGCGTAGCGCTCGCTTCTTACAATATGAGTTTTGATATGGACTTTGGGCTTCGGATTATGGCTTAGCGAAAGGAGAATGTAAATGAAAATACTAGTCGTAGGCGGCGGAGGCCGCGAGCACGCCATCGTCTGGAAGCTGGCCCAGAGCCCCAAGGTCACCGAGCTCTACTGCGCGCCGGGCAATGGCGGCATCGCGGAGCTGGCCACATGCGTGCCCGTGAAGGCCATGGACTTTGACGGTATCGTGGCTCTTGCCAAAGAGAAGTCCATCGACCTGACCTTTGTGGCCCCCGACGACCCGCTGGCCGGCGGCTTGGTGGACGCGCTGGAGGCGGCGGGCTGCCCGGCCTTTGGCCCCAACCGCGCCGCCGCCCGCATCGAGGGCAGCAAGTCCTTCTCCAAGGATCTCATGCTCAAATACGGCATCCCCACGGCCCGCGCCGCCGCCTTCGACGACATGGGCGCGGCGCTGGACTATGTGCGCGCCCAGGATGGTCCGCTGGTCGTGAAGGCCGACGGCCTGGCGTTGGGCAAGGGTGTTTTCGTGTGCGACACCGCGCAAGAGGCTTTGGACGCCGTGCGCGCCATCATGGAGCAGAGGGCCTTTGGCGAGGCCGGCAGCCGCGTCGTCATTGAGGAGCGCCTGAGCGGCCCCGAGGTGTCGCTGATGGCCTTCACCGACGGCGAGACCGTGCGCCTGATGCCCCCGGCTCAGGACCACAAGCGCGCCTTTGATGGCGACCAGGGCCCCAACACCGGCGGCATGGGCGCCTTCGCGCCCACGCCCACGCTGAGCGACGAGCAGATCCGGGAGGTCGGCGAACAGGTGCTGCAGCGGGCGGTGCGGGCCATGGCCGCCGAAGGCTGTCCCTTTCAGGGCATACTGTACGCAGGCCTTATGCTGACGCCCCAGGGCGTGCGGGTGCTGGAATTCAACGCCCGCTTCGGCGACCCCGAGACCCAGGTCGTGCTTCCCTTGCTCGAAACCGATTTATTGGATATAATCATGGCAATCGGGCAACGTCGGCTGCGGGAGCTGGACATCCGCTGGAAAAGCGGCGCGGCGGCGGCGGTGGTGCTGGCCAGCGGCGGATATCCGGGGCCATATCGCACCGGATATCCCATCGAAGGTCTGCAGGACGCCTGTGACGCTGGGGCGCTGCTGTTCCACAGCGGCACGGCTGCGCAGGATGGCGTCGTGCGCACCGCCGGCGGGCGGGTGCTTTCGGTGGCGGCCACGGCGGACAGCCTGACCCAGGCCATCGAGCGCGCCTATGCGGCGGCGCAGCGCATTCGCTTCGACGATTGCCATTATAGGAGAGACATCGGCAAAGCATGACCAAGCGGTGCATCCTGATCTTCCCCGATTTTGAAAACCGGGGGCTTATTGACGACATCCGGGCCAGATACGACCCCGTGGTGCACAACGTGGCGCCGCACGTCACGCTGGTTTTCCCCTTCGAGAGCGCGTTCAAGACCGAGCAGGTACGTGAGCATGTGGTTGCGGCGCTTTCGGGTATCCCGCCTTTCAAGCTCAGCCTGCAGGGCATCGTGGAGCAGAAGGGCTTCGGCAACTATCTGCTGCTGGATGTGCACCGGGGCAAGCGGCGCGTCGTGGAGATGCACCGCCGGCTGTATACGGGCATTCTTGCGCCTTTCCTGCCCGAGTGGAGCCGCAGCTTCGTGCCCCACATGACTGTGGGGCGGCTGGAGGATGAGCGGGAGTTCCAGGTGGCCGCCAAAGTTACGCGGCACTTTTGCGAGGAATTCGCCTCGGTGATTCACAAGGTGTCCTGCGAGATCATCGCCGAGAACAACGATTCCATCATCGAATTTGAGGTGGTGCTGACCGGGGAATGAGGGCCCGGAGCAACAACATTGCGTAGTGGAATAAACCGACCAGTGCCCGGCGAAAGGAACTTTTTGCCGGGCATGGCTGTCTTTACTGTATAACGTATATGTCCATAGCCATCGGGCCATACTTGCACGGGCGCTGCCGGAGCCGTCCGGGAGTGAAACTTGTCAATTTTGTCGATCGTGCTATAATATTTCATATATCCCTATGACTTGATGTATTTCCACGGATCGGGAGGTGAACCAAAGATGAAACAAAAAGCAATGCTGCTGGCAGCGGCGCTGCTGGCCGTGGCTTTGGCGGCGGCCCCGCTGGCGCTGGCCGCTCCGGAGCAGCCCGTTCTCAACGTAGGCGCGCCCATCGCGTGGCCCGAGCCTGCCACCAGCGCCGATACGACCGTGCTGGCCAACGACAGCATCGTGAAGGTCCCCGATGCCAAGCTTAAGGCCGCATTGATCAGCGCCACCAAGCTTGCCGCGGGCAAACAGCTGCGCATGAGCGACCTGGCCAAGCTGGCCGGCGGGCTGGACCTTTCCAACAAGGGCATCGCCAACGCCGACGGCCTGCAATACTGCGTCAATGTAACTGCCATCAACCTGACCAACAACAAGCTGACGGGCCTGCCGGCCAAGTTTAAGGACCTGACCAAGCTGGAAACCCTTTCGCTGGCCGATAACAGGCTGGCCAAGTTCCCTGAGGTGCTGGGCTCGCTGCCGGCGCTGACCACGCTTTCGCTGCGGGGCAACCAGCTGGACAAGCTGCCCACGACGCTCAACGTGCAGCTCTCGCAGGTCAAGTATCTGGATGTATCGGACAACAAGCTGTCCACGATCCCCACCGTCATCGGCAAGCTGTCGGCGCTGGAGACGCTCTATTGGGCGGACAACGGCGTAAAGACCGCTGCAGCCGATGTGTTCAAGATGGCCAAACTGGTCAATCTGGACCTGTCGGGCAATCTGCTGGAGGAGCTGCCCAAGGAGGCGGCCACCGCTCCGGTTTTGGCCAATCTGGATGTAAGCGCCAACCTGCTGGGCGAGCTGCCCACGGGCATCGGCGCTGCGCCGGCGCTGGTCAAGTTATACTGCCGCAGCAACCGCCTGGTCGCCATCGAGCCATCGCTGTGCACCGGCAAGGTCAAGACGCTGCTGCTGGGCATCAACCGCATCGCCAAGCTGCCCGAGGAGCTGAGCGCAAAGACCTTTGACCGCATCGACGTGGAATGGAATTATCTGGACATGGCCGAGGGCTCCGCGGACCGCAAGATCATGGAATCGGTGACCGCCGCCGGGGGCAGCGCCTATCTGCACCAACTGGCGCAACTGCAGGTGAAGGCCAGCGACATCACGCGCACGACGATTCACCTGCAGTGGCAGCCCGTGCCCGATGGCAGCGAGGGTGAGAGCACCTGGACCGTCAGCAAGTATTATGTCTACGACGCCAACAACCAGACCACATGGAAGAAATACGCCGAGCTGGACAGCATGGCCGGCCAGTACGTCGTGACCGGGCTGGACATGGGCAAGGACATGCGCCTGATGGTCGGCGTGGAATATGATCTGCAGCTGCCCGATTTTGAGGGTTCTACACGCAACTTCACCGAGGTGAACGTGACGACGCTGGAAAAGGACGACCCCACGCCTGCCGCAGAAGCCACGGCAACCGTGCGGCCCACCGATCCTGGGCCTGCTACGCCCACGCCCACCGATGCCATCACCGTGGATAAAGGGGAGGATACCCAAGCCACGGCCGGTTCTTCCGGCGGCATGATGGCCGCGCTGATCATCGTGAGCCTCGTGGCCATCGGTGCCATCGCTTCTCTGGTCTATCTGGTGTTGAAGCAGAGGCGGCGCAACCAGTATAAGTACTAAGAAACAGTCTCATACACAACAGACCGGCCCGCGGGTTTAGCCTACCGGGCCGTTTTAGGTGCATTCGGATTAAGATATGTTTTCCCTTTGGCTGTTCATCCCGGCGTGTTACACTATACCGCATCGGGCGTTGACTCGTCATGATCTTTCCGGAGGCTCTATGAGCGAAAAAGTCCGCAAGTTCCTGTCCTATTACAAACCCCATCTGGGTCTGCTGGCGGCAGATCTGCTGTGCGCCGTCGTCGTGGCAGCGGTAGCGGTGGCGCTGCCGTTGTGCGTGCGCGCCATCACCAAGGACGCGCTGGCCTGGGGCGCAACCAGCGCGCCGAGCCGCATCTACGGCGTGGGCATGCTCATGGTGGCGCTGATCGCCGTGCAGAGCCTGTGCGGTTTTTTTGTGGACGCCCGAGGGCATGCCCTGGGCGCGGCCATGGAGGCGGACATGCGCCGCGACCTGTTCGCGCACCTGCTGCGCCAGGAGTTCGGTTTCTTTGACCGGCGCAGCGTTGGTGAGCTCATGGGCCGCATCTCCAACGACCTGCTGCAATTGACCGAGCTTTATCACCACGGCCCGCAGGATTATCTGATCTATGTAATCAAGTTCGTCGGCGCTCTGGTCGTGCTGTGGGGAATCGATTGGCGGCTGACGCTGGTCATTTTTGCCTTTCTGCCGGTGCTGGCGTTGTGGACGCTGCTCTTCGGCCGGCGGATGAACCGGGCGCTCAAGCGCACGATGGAGCGCGTGGGCGGCGTGAACGCCCAGGTGGAGGATGCGCTGTCCGGCGTGCGCACGGTGCAGTCCTTTGCCAATGAGGCGGCGGAGCAGGCGCGGTTTGACCGGGAGAATGGCCGCTTCTTGCGCAGCCGCGTGGAGGGGTATCGCAGCGAGGCGTGGCTGTCCCAGGGGGTGGACACGTTCTCGGCGCTCATCACCGTGGCCGTCGTCGTTTTCGGTGCCATGGCCGTCACGCGCTCAGCGCTGGACCTGGCGGACCTGCTGACCTTCCTGCTGTATGCCGGCAACCTGATCGAGCCCATCCGCAGCCTGGCCCACATGACCGAGCAGTTCCAGCAGGGAGTGGCGGGTTTTGGGCGGTTCTGGGAGCTCATGCAGCGCCGCCCGGAGATCGCCGACGGGCCAGCCTCTCTGTCGCCAGCAGCGGTTCACGGCGACATTTCACTGAGGGGCGTGGGCTTTCGTTATCACGAGGATCGCGACTATGTGCTCAGAGATTTGTCGCTGGACATCCGCGCCGGCGAGCGCGTGGCGCTGGTGGGGCCCAGCGGCGTAGGCAAGACCACGCTGTGCGCGCTGATTCCGCGGTTCTATGAGCCGCAGCAGGGCAGTGTGCTGCTGGATGGCGTGGATGTGCGCGCCTGGTCGCTGCAGGCGCTGCGCCGCAGCGTAGGCGTCGTGCAGCAGGATGCCTATCTTTTCGACGGCACGGTGCTGGACAACATCCTTTACGGCCGGCCGGAGGCCGGCCGCGAACAGGCTGTGGCGGCGGCGCAGGCGGCAGGCGCCCATGAATTCATCGACACTTTGCCCCAAGGATATGACACCGAAATTGGACAACGGGGTGTACGGCTGTCCGGCGGGCAGCGCCAGCGGCTGAGCATCGCCCGCGTGTTTTTGAAAGACCCGGCGGTGCTGATCTTCGACGAAGCCACCAGCGCTTTGGACGAATACAGCGAGCGCTCCGTGCAGCAATCTTTGGAGCGGCTGTCCCAGGGGCGCACGACCATCGTCATCGCCCATCGGCTGTCCTCGGTGCGCCGGGCGCAGCGCATCGTCGTGCTGGGCGAGCAGGGCATCGAGGAGCAGGGCAGCCACGAGGATCTGCTGCACCGCGGCGGCGCCTATGCGGCGCTGTTCCGCGAGCAGTTGGGGCTGGAGAAGATGCTATGAAAAAAACGGTAAAATAGTTGTTACGCTAAAAAGACAAGGTTGAACCCTGTGTAATCGCAGGACACCATGTGATAGTGTACACCGCCAAAGGCGCCTTCGATGGCGTGGCCTTCGGCTACGCCGTGCAGATGGCCATAAACGGCGATGTCCACACCGTGGCTTTCCAGCAGCGTGGTGAAATCCGAGGGTTCCCGGCGCTCGTTGAAGGGCGGGAAGTGCAGCATCGCCACGACCTTTTGCCCCGGCGCGCGCAGCCGGTCTGCCGCGTCCAGCGTAAGCCCCAGGCGGATGACCTCACGGCGGTAGATCTTTTCGTCCTGGGAACCCTCCCAGGAGGAGCTGCCCGGGCAGGTCCAGCCACGGGTGCCGCACACGATGAATTCACCCAGGCGCAAAGCGTCGTTCTGCACGGCCAGCATGCCCTGGGGCAGGTGGCTGCGCACGCGGTTGACGCTGGACCACCAGTAGTCGTGGTTGCCGCGCAGCAACACCTTGCGACCGGGCAAAGCCGCAATGGATTCCAGGTCCACAGTGGCTTCTTCCAGCGTCATCGCCCAGGAAAGGTCGCCAGGCAACAAGACGGTGTCCTCTGGTGACACCGTCCTGATCCAAGCATCTTTTATTCGTTCCCAGTGGTTCTCCCAGCGCTTTCCGAATACGTCCATCGGCTTGGGCGTGTGCCCCGAAAGGTGCAGGTCCGATATGGCGTATAGCTTCATCCAATGCTCCTACTCGTCGTCGTCCTCTCCAAAGGGCTTCGCTTCGTCGCCTTCAAAGTCTTCATCCTCATCCAGCGCGTCGTCGGCCTCGGGGAATGCCTCGTCCTCGGTCAGCGCCTCGTTGATATGCTCCAGCTCGAAGGCGGGCACAGCTTCGGCCTCTTCGTCCAACGCTATCTCTTCCAGGTCGGCGATGGCGTCAACCTCTTCTTCATCCTCCTCGACGACTTCCTCGCCAGCGTGCTGCTTGCTGTCCAGCTTTTTCAAATCCAGCAGGCACTCGGCGCAGTATTCCTCGCCAAAGACGATCTCACGCTCGCCACACAGCGGGCAAAGCTCGCCTTCGTCGTCATGGTGCTCGATTCCCTTGGCTTCCTTCAAGCACACGGTGCAATAGGGCTGATCATCCAATATATAATTGAGTTCGCACTTGGGGCATTTCCTCAGGGGCATACACTTCACCTCGGCCAAGAATGGGGGTGGAAAATCCACACTCACTATAATATAAGCTGGCGGCATTCTGTCAATAACCTATTTTTCATCGGCGACGCATGGCGTCGCCGATGATTTGGACGCCTTGTAGTGTGTGCCGTTTGTCGCCCGGTGATAACTGTCGCCGGGCGACATCCTAGTCTATGTTTTCTATATAACTCTATAGAAGCGTTGGATCGCCTACGGGCGGGGTTTTTCTGCGTTTTGCCCGTGACACCCGTTTCCTCCCGCCGAATCAATCGGCGGTCGGTAAAGAATTGTGCTGTCAATGAATGTGATAAACAGAACAAAGTGAGAAGTTGATCATTTTGGGTGGTTCGACCAATGCTTTTTTTGAAATCGGTTGTTGCGGGTTCCATGGTATGCTGTATTTGCGTTTTGACTGAATGATGTGCTTTTAAAGTTCCCAAAAACAGCTTATGGGAAATATTGTCTTGTAAACAACTTGCCAATTTCCTCGCAATCGTTGTTTTGATGCATTATCATATGCACATTCCATTTCGACGGCATGGCGTCATGCGACCCTAGACTGCGCGCAAGCGCAAGATCACCCAAATGGAAGGAAGGTATGATGAAGAACCGGACGAAGAAAATGATGTTCATGACACTTGTGGCGACAATGGCAGTGGCAGCACTGCTCATGACGAAGGGGTTGGCTGCCCCTGCGGCGCCCAAGACCTGTCCTGACAGCACAGCGCTCGCAAACATGCTCAAGAGCGCTTCCGACAACTCGAATTGCCCGACCAGTAAGGCTGTTTATCAGCTGATCAACGTCAGCCCCAGCTCCGCCGACCTGCAGAGCCTGCTGAGCGGCAGCGCAAAGACCGACGTGACCAGCCTGCTGAACAACGCCAAGGTCAAAGAAATGCTGGACAAGGCCAAGGTCAAGGCTCCCACGGCAACCGCGTACCCCAAGAAGCCCACCGTGGCGCCCAGCGCCACTGCAAAGCCCATGGCCACGCCCAAGCCCACCGCTACGGCCAAGCCCACTGCTACGGCGAAACCCACGGCCATGCCTACCGCTACGGTGAAGCCCACGGCCACACCCAAGCCCACGACGCCGCCCGTCAGCGGTTCCATGAGTGCGGAAGAGCGCAAGATGATCAACCTCGTCAACGGCGAGCGTACCGCGGCTGGGCTGTCCGCGCTGACCTTTGACGCTGGCCTGCGCGCCGGTGCCATCCAGCACAGCGCAGACATGTCCAAGAACAACTTCTTCTCTCACACTTCGCCCACCAACGGCGGCTTCTCCCAGAGAATCGCGGGTTCCGGCGTGAAGTACGCTTCCGCCGGAGAGAACCTCGCGATGTACGGAACCGTGGAAAAGGCCCACGAGGGTCTGATGAACTCCTCGGGCCACAGAGCTAACATCATGAACAGCAGCTACACGCGCATTGGCATCGGCATCGTGTACAACGCTGAACGCGGCTACTACTACATCACCCAGTGGTTCGCGAGATAAAAAGACGTTAGCGAGTGTGACACCCGAAATGGAATTTATGTTGAAGGCGGCGCAGATGCGCCGCCTTCAACTTTCGCCTGCGGCGCTTTTGCGCCTGGGCGATTCGGACGTTTTACACAGTCTGTGCGTTTGCCTGCCGCCGATGACGATCGCCGGCAGGCCACGGAGCATACGCCTCATGCTGGCTTGGTGAGAGCGGGGGACCGCTGCGGCGGAGTTTTTGCGATCGGCTCTTGCTGGGTATCTGTTTGCCTCCGCGGAGTAAATCCGCGTCGGCGCTGGGATTGGCGATTATCGCTTATCAAGAAAACGGTATGGCATCCATGAACATGAATATTTCTACAAAAAGCCTTGCCAAGAGCCTTGCCAGGTGGTAAAATAAATTTTGCTTTGCATGTGAAATGTGAGCTCCCATCAAAGGAGGTGTGATACATGGCGTATAAATGTGAAGTCTGCGGCAAGAAGGCCGACCACGGTAACTCGGTCAGCCATTCCCACATTGCTACCAAGCGCTCCTGGAAGCCCAACATCCAGCGCGTCCGCGCGATCGTGGAGGGCGCTCCCAAGCGCGTATACGTTTGCACCCGTTGCCTGCGTACGGGCAAGGTGCAGCGCAACGTCTCCATCTGATGGCAGCGTAGCAAAGCAAAACGAGCATATTTGCCGCCCGGCATTTGTCGGGCGGTTTTGCTGTTTATTCCGGGGATGTTTCCTGGAAAGACAACAGAAGGTACTCACCTTATTACCGACCGCCGGTTTACCCGGCGGGAGGAAACGGCCTATGAGCACAAGAACGGCACAAGAAACCCGCCAGCAGGCGATCTCCCGCACTTGGGAACATGGCATGAGTCTATAATGCAAAGAGGTCGGCTGGTGACCGTAATCGCCAGCCGACAAAAAGAACCCGGAACAACGCCATCTAAATCGCCGTCGATGCAACAGCATCGACGGCGAAAGGCTGTCAAAAGGCCTTGCCTTTTGACAGCCCGCGCGAGGAGGAGTTTTCTTGGGTATGTAGGCGTCTATCGCAGCAGAAAAACCCCCGCGACCACGAACACCAGGCCGATCAGCGACAGCCAGATTTGCAGCGGCACAAAGCACAGCAAAAGGATGATGCCCAGCGCGATCAGCGACAGTGCGAACCATTTTTTGTACGGCCAGCATCGGAATGGTTTGAACACGAGCCAGCACCTCCTTGCGGTGTTCCCTTTCATCTTACGCTCCGGCAAGCAAAAAGGTGCCTGAAAAGGCCATTGTCCTTCCGTTTGAGAATAGGTGTCTCATCGGCAGGCGATAATCAAAGAGCAAGGCCAATGGGCATGCCGCCCGCGCTTTGCGAAAAAAGGATTGCAGTGCTATAATAAAAAAATGAAACTTGTCGAATGCGGTTCAACCCCATCGATCTATGGAGGGAAAGAATGAAGCGTACGTTGTTGTTGCTGCTATGTGCGGTGTTTATATTTGCCGGATGCGGCCAGCAGCCCGCCGTGGCGCCATCCGCAGATATGACGGTAACGCCGGTCGTGACCGCCACGCCCACGCCAATACCCGACGAGACGGATCCGCCCGACGAAGACCCTGCCCCCAATGCCGAGTTGGGCACCCAACCGCCTGATGACGCCGCACCCACGGCTACCTACACGCCCGACGGCACCAAATCCGTTACGTCCGGTCTGGACAAGGTTGGCCCCTATAAGCCCATAGCCGTCATGATCGAGAACACCGTGCCGGCGCGCCCACAGAAGGGTTTGGGCAAGGCCGACATCGTCTATGAACTGCTCGTGGAAAACGCCTCGATGACGCGCTTTATGTGCGTGTTCAACGACAATTTGCCCAACAACGTGGGCCCGGTGCGCTCGTCGAGACCCTATTATATCGATTTGGCCGATGAATACGGCGGCGCTTATTGCTTCTTCGGCGGCCCCGAGTATAAGCCTGCCAGCATCTACACGCGCCTGAAGAACTCGCCGCTGAAGATCGTGGCCAACGGCATCACCGGCAAGTGGGGTAAGTACTACTGGCGCTCCAAGGACCGCAAGGCGCCCCACAACGTCTACACCGACTTGACCCGCATCGCTGAGCTGTTTGATGAACTGCCCGCTGCGTTTCATTTCCGTTTTGACGCCAGCGCTGTGCTGGCCGGCGACGACGTAACCAAGATCAACATCCCCTACAACAAGACCACGCTCAACACCGACTATGTCTATGACCCCCAGACCAAGAAGTACAACCGGCTGGTCAACAAAAAACCCTTTTTGGACGGGCTGGACAACAAGCAAATCTCCGTGAGCAACGTGATTGTGCAGAATGCCAAGCTGACCTTCACCGGCGACTACAAGGGCCGTGTGGCCATTGATCTCATCGGCAAGGGCGATGCCGATGTCTTCAGCGGCGGCAAGCACGTGAAGGCCACCTGGGAGAAGAAGGACGCCGTAAGCCCCACGGTCTATCGCAATGAGGCAGGCGAGGAGATCACACTGCAGCCCGGCAACACGTGGGTGCAGGTCATTTACGAGAAGACCAAGTTCACGTACGGCAAATGAGCATACGGAAAAGCAAAGGCAGGATGCGGTTCGCATCCTGCCTTTTGCGTTATAGCCCTTACCAAATGGCTTTCGTCTTAATATCCTCGAGCACCTTCTTCTCAAATTCGTCCACCGTCATCGTGCCCAGATCGCCGGCGCCGCGCTTGCGCACGGCCACCAGACCGGCCTCGGCCTCCTTGTCGCCGATGACCAGCATATAGGGCACCTTGTCCACCTGCGCCTCGCGGATCTTAAAGCCGATCTTCTCGTTGCGGTTGTCCAGCTCCACGCGCACATCCTGGCCGAAGAGCCGGGAGCGCACCTGGTTGGCATAATCGTCCACGCGGTTGGTGATCGTCAGTATGCTGACCTGGGTGGGGGACAGCCACACCGGGAAGGCGCCGCCGTAGTGCTCGATCAGCGTGCCCACGAAGCGCTCCATGGAGCCCAGCAGCGTGCGGTGCAGCATGATGGGTTCGTGCTCCAGTCCGTCCTCGCCCACATAGGTCATGCCCAGGCGCTTGGGCAGGTTCATGTCCAGCTGTATCGTGGTGCCCTGCCATTCGCGGCCCATGGCGTCCACAACCTTCATGTCCACCGCCGGGCCATAGAACTTGGCGCCGCCCACATCCACCTCATAGGGCATGCCGCGGCTCTCCAGAATGTCCTTGAGCGTCTTCTCGGCCAGGTCCCAGATATCGTCGCGGCCGATATACTTGGAGCGGTCCTCGGCGTCGCGCACCGAGAGGTAGTACTTCATGGACTTAAAGCCCATGGTGCCATTCATCTCCAGCGCGAAGTCGATGATCTTGTTGACCTCTTCGACAAACTGGTCGTCGCGGCAGATGACGTGGGAATCGTCCTGGGTGAAGCCGCGCACCCGCAGCATGCCGTGCAGCGTGCCAGACTTTTCGAACCGGTAGACGTTGCCCAGCTCGCAGTAGCGGATGGGCAGGTCGCGATAGCTGCGGGGCTGGCTCTTGTAGACGCGGATGTGGAACGGGCAGTTCATGGGCTTGATGTAGTAGTCCGCCTGCTCGTCGCTATCCTTGATGCCCATGGCCATGGGGGGGTACATGCCCTCTTTGAAGGTCTGCAGATGGCCGGAGGTTTCCCAAAGGTGGGATTTGCCGATGTTGGGCGTGTAGATATACTGGTAGCCGTGTTTGCGGTGCTGCTTGCGCCAGTAGATCTCCAGCTCCTCGCGCACGGTGGCCAGCTTGGGGTGCCACAGCACCAGGCCGGGGCCCACGTAATCGTCCACCGAGAACAGGTCCAGCTCGCGGCCCAGCTTGCGATGGTCGCGCTCCTTGGCCTGCTCCAGGGCGGCGATGTACTCGTCCAGGTCCTTCTTCTTTTCGAAGCTCGTGCCGTAGATGCGCTGAAGCATCTTGTTCTTTTCGCTGCCCCGCCAATAGGCGCCGGCCAGCGACATCAGCTTGATGGCCTTGATCTCGCCGGTGGATTTCAGATGCGGGCCGGCGCACAGGTCGGTGAACTCGCCCTGCTTGTAGAAGGAAATCACCGCGTCCTCGGGCAGGTCCTGAATGAGCTCCACCTTATAGGGTTCGCCGAGCTTCTCCATGAAGGCGATGGCTTCTGCCCGGGGCAGCTCGAAGCGCTCGATGGGGTGGTTCTCCTTGATGATCTTGAGCATCTCGGCTTCGATCTTGGTGAAGTCGTCCAGCGAGAACGGCGTCTCCGTGTCGAAGTCGTAATAGAAGCCCTTTTCGATGGCCGGGCCGATGGCCAGCTTGGCTGTGGGGTACAGGCGCTTGACGGCCTGGGCCAGCACGTGGGAGCTCGTGTGGCGGTAGGCGTGGCGGCCGCCCTCGTCGGCAAAGGTCAGCGCCTTGAGCGCGCAGTCGTGGTCCAATATTGTGTTGGCGTCGCGCACGTCGCCGTCGATGTCTACTGCCAGCGTAACGCGGGCCAGCCCCTCGCTGATGCCGCGCAGTACGTCGATGGCGCGTACGCCGGCGTCGGCTTCGCGCACCGAACCGTCCTTCAATGTGATGTTCATGGCAATCATCCCTTCTGTCTTTAAATAAAAAAACGCCCGCCCCCGTGAAGGGGCGAGCGCATGCTCGCGGTTCCACCCTTGATTATACTCAAAGCCAGCTGTAACGGGCCTGCCCGCATCGGTCCGGAGGTGGTCTTCACCGCTCTTGATGCCCCCTCGCGCTTTCAGCCGGTGGCGCAAAGTCTCTGTTGGCCGCTGTGCGGTTACTCTTCTCCATCATTCCGATGTTGGGTGAAGTATAGCACATACAATGCGTCGGCGCAAGAGCAAGTTGCAATGCCTTATCTGGCAATTGGCGGGAGATTGGCTTATATGGTATTATCTAAAAAAGGGATTGAATGAGGAGAAATGGTATGGACAATCTGTGGTTCGCCTTTGCATTGACGCTGTTCGCGGGTCTTAGCACCGGCATCGGCAGCGCGTTCGCGTTCTTCACTCGGCGCACCAACACGCGCTTTCTGTCGGTCAGCCTGGGCTTTTCCGCCGGCGTCATGATCTATGTGTCTATGGTGGAAATTTTCTTCAAGGCCCGCACATCGCTGTCGGCTGAACTGGGAGACCGCGCCGGCTCTTGGGTCACCGTGGCGGCGTTCTTCGGCGGCATGCTGCTCATCGCCCTCATCGACAAGCTGATCCCCAGCCACGACAACCCCCATGAGCTGCAAAAGGTCGAGAATGCCGACAAGCCTTTGACCCCGGACACGGCCAAGCTCTACCGCACCGGCGTGTTCACGGCGCTGGCCATCGCGATACACAACTTCCCGGAGGGGTTGGCCACGTTCATCTCCGCACTGCAGCAGCCCAAGATTGCGATACCCATCGCTGTGGCCATCGCGATTCACAACATCCCCGAGGGCATCTCGGTGTCGGTGCCGGTCTATTATGCCACGGGCAACCGCAAGAAGGCCTTCCTCTATTCCTTCCTGAGCGGCCTTTCCGAGCCTGTGGGCGCGGCCGTCGGCTATTTGATCCTGATGCCGCTGATGAGCCCTTTGACCTTCGGTATCGTGTTTGCCGCCGTGGCTGGCATCATGGTGTTCATCTCGCTGGATGAGCTGCTGCCCAGCGCCCGGGAGTTCGGCGAGCACCATCTGAGTATCTACGGCCTGGTGGCCGGCATGGCGATCATGGCAGTCAGTTTGCTGCTGTTCATCTGAAAACCTTTGGGTGATATGGAAGGGGAATTGTTATGAGCGAAGAGATACGGCGCTACATCGACACGATCCTGTTCCGCAAGCCCGACCGGGTTCCGCTGGCGCCCGGCGGCCCCAGGCAATCCACACTGCGCGCCTGGCGCCAGCAGGGGCTGCCCGAGGGCGTATCCTACATCGACGCGATGATCGCCGAGCTGGGGCTCAGCGATAAAGCGCTGCTGCGCATGCACGGCATCGACGCGTGCTTTCGCATGATGCCGGAATATGAGCCGGTCATACTGGAGCACCGGGACGGGCACTATGTGATACGCGACCACATGGGTGCTATCACCGAGATTTCCGATGAATTTGATGAGTCCTATCTGCGGATGGCCAAGGACTTCGTTACGCGCAAATGGCATAAATTCCCCGTGGAGAACCGCGACGACTGGGCGGCGATGAAGCAGCGGTTTGATCCGGCCAGCGAAGGGCGCATCGGTGCTGACGCAGCGGCCCGGTGCGTGGCATCCATGGCCGGCGGCGCAGTGCCCAGCCTTGTCTTCAACGGCGTGTTCTGGCAGCTGCGGGAATGGTGCGGCTTTGAGAACCTGTGCATGCTGATGGCCGAGGACCCGGACTTTGTGTACGAAATGGCTTCGTACTGGACCGATTTCGTGCTGGCCATGCTGGACAGGGTGCTGCCGGCGGCCCGCCCCGTCCGCGTGTTGATCAACGAGGACATGGCCTACAAGGCCCACAGCATGATTTCCCCAGCCATGACGCGGGTGTTCATCCTGCCGGCATACCGGCAATGGGTCCGCAGGCTTCGCCAGGCGGGCTGTGAGGTCGTCGAGGTCGATAGCGATGGCTTCATCGAGGAACTGGTGCCTTTGTGGGTGGAGGTGGGCATCAACTGCTGCAGCCCCATCGAGGTGGCGGCCAACTGCGACATCCTGAGAATGCGCCGCACCCATGGAACCCGGATGGCCTATGTGGGCGGCATAGACAAGCGGCTCATCGCCGTGGGCGGCAAGGCCATGGAAGACCATGTAATGAGCATTGTGCCCAAGATGTTTGAACAGGGCGGCTATATCTCCGGCTGCGACCACGGCGTGCCGCCGGACATTTCCTGGCAGAACTATCTGGCGTTCTCCAAGCTGCTGGCCAAGCTCAGCGGGTGGCTGTAAGATTGCTCTCGATGGCGTGCATCCAATAAGTGGAGAGCAGTTCCGCGTACAGCCTGGAGCGCTTGTTTTCCCCAGCGTTCATGTGGCCGCCGGCGGTCAGGTAAGTGTCGCTCTTTTCCATGATCATGTGGGCGGGGAAGCGGCAGCGGCCCTGGTTCGTTCGGTATTGGCGCAAGCACTGTAATGCCGACTGATACCAGTCGGCATGTGTCGCGGCGGGAAGATAGGACAGTAAATAGCATGTAAAGACAAGGCTGTACGTATTTTCCTTGTCGGAAGAGTTCCTGGAGAAATCGGCCAGGTGCAGGTTGCGCAGGATGGATTTGGCGTGGTAGGCGCCCTCCGGGGCGTAGAAATATCCGTATCTTCCTCTGACGCGGCGATGGTCCATGAGCCAATCCACGATGACGTCGATGCGCCGGCGGGCGTCGGCGTCCATACGCCCATACATGCCCGCCAGCAGGATATAGTCGTGCACCGACGGCAGTGCGATGTTGCCGTCGGCATATAGACTCGGGTCCAGCAAGTAAGGCTGCCATTCCTTCTTCACGCCGGGATAGCGGGAGCCGTCTACATAGAGGTCGTAGCGCTTCTGCCGGGTGAATCCGTAAAGGATTGCAATGCGCTTTTCGGCGATGTATCGTACGCCCGGCTGGTCGTGATAGCCCAGCAACGGCAGATAGCAGCAGATCACCGTCTCATAGTCGTGGTAGGAGTACATCTTTTCGAAGCTCAGCGGCTGCCCATTGAGGTACCCCACGCGTTGGTTCACGAAGTCCAGGATGTACCCCATGGCTGCGTCGAAGGCCGGGATCGTGCTGTTCAGCCCCAGCATCCAGCATTTGCCCAGTATGGTCTCCAGCCGGTAGTCGTGGCTGCCGTGAATGTTGGTTAGGTCCTTGCTGCGCGCCCTCTCCTCCAGACGGCCCAGCCAGGAGCGGACTTCAACGTTGTCCAGCAGTTCCGCCGCCAGCGCCGGGTCTCCGGTGAGCCGGTAACGGATGGGGGCCTGGGCGGTTTCCATGAGCCACTGCAGCATACGCTTCACCTCGGCCTTAGCATATCACATCGATTGTGATACCTGTGTGTCATGTTCGCTCACTGCCTTTTCCTTTTGCAGCAGCAGCCGCACGCTGAAAGCCAGCAGCGCCGCGGCGACCAGCAGCTGGAACGCCCGCAGCACGGCTGCCGGCAGCCAGCTGCCGCTCCACGCGCCTATGGCGGCCACAGCGGACAGAAAGACGACGGTGGCGGCCAGCGCCCCTGCGCCAAAGGCCGCCACGCCCCTGCCGGACAGGCCGTCCTGCGCGATGCGGGCGGAAAACACGCCGGACCAGAACAGGATTGTCAGAGGATTGCTCAGCGTCAGCGCCAGCGCGCCGGCAAAGCCGCCGCGACCGGATGAGGGAGCCATAGCGGGCAGCAGGCCCAGGCCGAAGGCGGCCAGCGCCGTATCCACCGCGAACAGCGCCAGCACCGCCGCGCCGAACAGGCGCAGCGCTTTGCGCAGCCGCGGCTTGCGCAGCGCTGTGGCCACGCCGGCGATGGCCAGCGCGATGTACAGCCCATCGGCCAGCGCCACGCCGGCCATGGCCGTCAGCGCAGGCGCGAAGCCCTGGCCCACAGCGGTGCGCAGCACGAACAGGCACACCGGCCCCACGGCTAGCTGCAGCATCAGCCCGAAGCGGAAGCCTCTTAGCGCGTTCATGGCGCATCCTTGATCGTGGCCAGCGCGATGACGGTGTTGGTGCGGGCCACGCCGCGAATGCGCTTGATGTCCCGCAGCAGCCCCTCCAGCTCTTTGGTGTCGGCGGTGCGGGTCTTGAGCAGATAATCGTATTCCCCGGCAATGTGGTGGCATTCGGCCACGGCATCCAGACGGGTCACCGCGTCGCGGAAGCCGTCCACCCACTTGCTGTCGGACAGCAGCACCAGGATGAACGCCATCAGGCCGCGCCCCAGCATCGCCTGATCGAGCCGGGCTGCGTAGCCCAGTATGACGCCGGCTTCCTCCAGCTTGCGCATGCGCTCGCTGACCGCCGGCACCGAAAGGCTGACCTGCCTTGCGATCTCCGAGGCTGTGGCCCTGCCGTTGGCCTGCAATGCCTGCAGGATTTGCCGGTCCATTTTGTCCATGCCGCACCTTCTTTTACCCATTGTAAAGGCTGCGTACAATTTGTAAAGAAAATTAGCTAGATGGATAAATAAATAAGGAGCAAGGAACGAAAAGACTAAAAATTTACGGAGGACCGGTCGGGCTTGTGTGACACTTACGAGACAAGAAAACTCCTGTTTGCGTTTTTGGCCGCATTCCGGTATCATTGTTTGGATAGCGCGCTACCGCGCTCAACAAAGCCTCTGAAAGGATGAACCCAATGCCCCGCAGGCAGGACAGAATACGCAATTTTTGCATCATCGCCCACATCGACCACGGCAAGTCCACGCTGGCCGACCGCCTGCTGGAGGTCACCGGCGTCGTGGCCCAGCGCGATCTCGAGGAGCAGATGCTCGACACCATGGATTTGGAGCGCGAGCGGGGCATCACGATCAAGGCGCAGGCCGTGCGCATGGCCTACCGCGCCCAGGACGGCGAGGATTACGAGCTCAACCTCATAGACACCCCCGGACACGTGGACTTCAGCTACGAGGTCAGCCGCAGCCTGGCCGCCTGCGAGGGCGCGATACTGGTTGTGGACGCCACCCAGGGCATCGAGGCGCAGACGCTGGCCAACGTCTACATGGCGCTGGACCATAATCTGGAGATCATACCGGTCATCAACAAGATCGACCTGCCCAGCGCCGACGTGGAGGCCGTCCGCAAGGAAATCGAGGACATCATCGGCCTGGACGCCAGCGACGCGCCGGCCATCAGCGCCAAGGAGGGCACCAACATCGCCGCGGTGCTGGAACAGGTCGTAAAGCTGATCCCGCCGCCGCCGGGCGACGAGGAGCGGCCCCTGAAGGCGCTGATCTTCGATTCCTTCTATGACAACTACAAGGGCGCCATTTCCTTCGTGCGCGTCATGGACGGCGTTGTGCGCCCGGGCGTACGCATTCGCATGATGAGCAAGGGCGCCGAGTTTGACGTGACCGAGGTCGGCATGTTCCGGCCTCGTCTGACGCCCACCGACGCGATCTACGCCGGCGAGGTTGGCTATGTGGCGGCCAGCATCAAGAACGTGGCCGACACCCGCGTAGGCGACACGATCACCGACGCCCGCAACCCCGCCGCCGAGGCGCTGCCCGGCTACAAGGAAGCCATCCCCATGGTGTATTGCGGCATCTATCCCGCCGACGGCGCCCACTATGAGGACGTGCGCGACGCGCTAGAGAAGCTGCGCCTCAATGACGCCAGCTTCCTCTTCGAGCCGGAAACCTCGGTGGCGCTGGGCTTCGGGTTCCGCTGCGGCTTTTTGGGCCTGCTGCATATGGAGATCATACAGCAGCGCCTGGAGCGTGAGTTCGACCTGGATCTGGTCACGACCGCGCCCAACGTCATCTATAAGATCGTCATGAACGACGGCGGCGAGCTCATGATCGACAACCCCAGCAAGCTGCCCGACCCTTCGGACATTGAGCACATGGAGGAGCCGCTGACCAGCGCCCACATCATTTCGCCGGTGGAGTTCGTCGGGGCCATCATGGAGCTGTGCCAGGACAAGCGCGGCGTGTTCCTGGAGATGAAGTATCTGGAAGCCACCCGCGTGCAGATCAACTACAAGCTGCCGCTCAACGAAATCATCTACGACTTCTTCGACGCACTGAAGTCCCGCACCCGCGGCTATGCCAGCTTCGATTACGAGGTGACCGGTTATGAGCCCAGCGAGCTTGTGAAGCTGGACATCCTGCTCAACGGCGAGGTGTGCGACGCGCTGTCCATCATCACCCACACCAGCAAGGCCTATGGCCGGGGCCGCGCCATCGCCGAGAAGCTCAAGGAGGCCATCCCGCGCCAGATGTTCGAGATTCCGATCCAGGCGGCCATCGGCGGCAAGATCATCGCCCGCGAGACGGTGAAGGCCTTCCGCAAGGACGTGCTGGCCAAGTGCTACGGCGGCGACATCACCCGCAAGAAGAAGCTGTTGGAAAAGCAGAAGGAAGGCAAGAAGCGCATGCGCCAGGTGGGCAGCGTGGAGGTGCCCAGCGAGGCATTCATGTCGGTGCTCAAGCTGGACGACTGATGACCGGGCTGTACCTGCACATCCCCTTCTGCCGCAGCAAGTGCGCCTATTGCGACTTTCCTTCCTGGGCGGGCCGCGAGGCGCTGGCCGGTCGTGTCGTGGATGCGATGCTGGCTGAGGCTGTGCTGTGGGCGGCGGAGCGGGGGCGGCTGCGCTTTGACACGGTGTTCATCGGCGGCGGCACGCCCACGGCCATCGACGTGGGCCATCTGGAACGCCTGTTGGGAGGGCTTCGCCTCCTTTTTGACATCCAACCCATTGAATTTACCGTTGAGGCCAACCCCGGCACAGTGGATGTGGCGGGCTTAAGCCGCCTACGCTCTCTGGGTACCGATCGATTGAGCTTCGGCGTGCAGGCTGCTCAGGATGCGCTGCTCCGGCGCATCGGCCGCATCCACACCTGGGAGGACTTCCTGCGCGGCGTGCAGATGGCGCGGGACGCGGGCTTTGCAAACCTGAACGCCGACATGATGACCGGCTTGCCTGGGCAAACCGAGGAAGACGCCCGCGAGACCGCGGAGCGTCTTGCGGCGCTGGGGCTGCACCATGTGAGCTGCTATGGGCTCAAGCTGGAGGAGGATACACCGCTCTTTCGCTCCGTCCAGGATGGATCGACGACCCTCCCCGAGGACGACGCTGAGCGCGACCAGTTCCACGCCGCCCGCGCCGTGCTGGAAGCGGCGGGGCTGCAGCGCTATGAAATATCCAATTTTGCCAAGCCTGGCTTCGAGTGCCGCCACAACCTGATCTACTGGCACAACGGCGATTATCTGGGCCTGGGCTGCGGCGCGGCGTCGCACTTCGGCAGCCATCGCCGCGAGAATGAGGGCGATCTGGACGCTTACATTGCGGCGGGCGAGAGCGGCCAATGGCCCCCGGCCCAGCGCCACGAGATCGGCGCGGAAGAGGCGGCTTTCGAGACGGCCATGCTGGCTCTGCGCCTGCGGGAGGGCTTGGACCTGACCGCCTTTGCCGAGCGGCATGGGTTTGACTTTTTGACGAACAAAGGCAGCGCCGTCCGCTCGCTGCGGATGCTGGACCTGATCCGGGTGGAGGGCGGCCGGCTGCGATTGACCGACCGGGGCATGGACGTGCAGAATGCCGTGCTGTTGGAGCTGTTGGAGTAGGAGCCGCTTCCGGTGCTTAGCGCTTGTCCTGCGGCACGTCGGCCTGGTTGTCGTAGCCGTTTTGCTCCCAGTACCCCTCGTAATCCGCGTCGCTGGACAGCTCGATCCGGTTGACCCATCGGGCCCATTTATAACCCCATTTGTCCTCGGCCACAAAGATGAACGGATAGCCCATCTCCGCCGGCAGGGGCAGGCCGTTGGCGTCATAGGCCAGCATCCGTTTGTTCTGCAGGATGTCGTCCAGCGGCAGCGATGTCGTGTATCCGTCCACGGCGTGGAAGATGACCGTGTTGGCCTGGGATTGTATGCCGGCGCTCTTTATGAGGTCTTCCATGAGCACGCCCTTCCACAAAATCGTGGCGTCCCAGCCCTCCACGCAGTGCAGCGTAATGAGCTTGGTCTGCTGCGGCAGCGCCTTCACGTCCTCATAGCGCAGGCTCTGGGGCGCATCCACGAGGCCGTCGATGGTCAGCCGATAGCCGGTCATGTCCACCTGCTGGATGCCCTTGATGGAATTGTCCCGGGGGCCGATGGCCGGGTCCAGCTGGGCGCCTTCGTATTGGCGCAGCTCGCCGTCGCGGTAGCGCTCCATCGTGGCGCCGGAAACGGAATCCGCACCGGACGCGCCGGGGGCGTTTGGCGCGGCGCAGGAGCACAACAGGAACAGCGCCAGCGTGATCCACAAAACTCTTTTCATTGCCTTCTCCTTCAAACAGTGGTCCATATAAGCTTAGCATAACCACGCGCGCTTTGCATCGTGGGTGGTGCTTTGGCGATTCTTGCAGGATTTCCGGGTGTGTTGGGGAATTGTAAAGAGAAAGTACAAGTCGTCCAGACCACAGACGATACCACAGCACAGCCCGCGAACCGGAGGTTTTGATGCGCAGCAAGGACATCATTCAGGACATCATCGAGCAGATACTGTCCGGCGAACTGGCCCGCGACGCCCGGCTGCCCTCGGAAGCCAAGCTTGCCGAGCAGTATGACGTAAACCGCCACACGATCCGAAAGGCCGTGGACGCGCTGATTGAACGGGGCTATGTACGCAAGCAGCCCTCGGGCCACGCCTATGTGAACCATGACCCATCCAAGTACTCTCTGAAGCTGGGGTCGCTCTTCGATCTGTACGCCGCCCGCGACATCCGCACCGAAGTGCTGCGCTTTGAGCAGGCGCCGGTGGGGGAGGCTGTGGCCAGCCGGCTGCGTATCGGCGAAACCGATCCGGTGTGGTCCATCGTGCGCGTACGCTGGGCCATGGGCCGCCCCCATCACATCGAATACACCTATATGCCGGTGGCGCTGTTCCCCAGCCTGACCCGAAAGGACTGCGAGGCCAGTGTGATGGCCTACATCGAATACACGTTGGAGATGGAGATCAGCCACGGCATCAAAACCATGCGCGCGGCCATGTTGGATGAGTTTGAGGCTCAGGCGCTGCAGATGAACGCCGGCGATCTGGCGATACAGATTGAGAACGTGGGCTATCTTTCTGACGGGCGCGTCTACGAGTATTCCATCAACCGCCATCGCAACGATGAGGGGATCACCTATTACGCCAAGCGGTGAAACCAGGTACTTGGTTGCCGTCTACGCGGCAAGGGCATAGCCCTTGCCCTACAAAAAACAGGTTTGCCATGTTGTTCATATTTTGCTATTTACATATTTGTGGCCGAAGGTTTCCAAAGGGCGATCGGAAAGCCCTTTGGTCGCGCCTCGGGGGGCGCGAAATTCTCGCTTCTCCTAGAACTAGCTAAATAATCCCTTTTTCACCCAGCAGCAATGCGTACACCGCTCCCAGCAGGTTGGCGCTGTTGCGGTGCAGGCACGGGCGAATCAGCGGCAATTGCGGGCAGTATTGGCAGCAGGAGAGCTCCTCCAGCTTGCGCTGCACCTCGGGGCACAGCAGTTCCCATTCAGAAATGCCGCCGCCCAACAGAAACACCTCCGGGTCCAGCGTATAGTGCATGGTCAGAATCAGTACTGCCAAGTCGCCCAGCCATTGGTCATACAGGCTGGCGGCCACGGGGTCGGCTTCCCGGGCGGCGTGCATTTCGGGCAGCGTCAGCGTGCGGCCGGTCTGGCGCGTATACCTGGCGGCCGCGCTGATGGGCGACAGGTGGGTGGACAGGCGGTCTTCGTCATGGCTGGCCGTTGGGCAAATGTAGCCCACGTCGCCGCCCAGCAGATGGGCGCCGCGGTGGATGCGGCCGTTCAGCAGCACGCCGCCGCCCAGACCCGCTCCCAGCACCAGCGCCATGGCGCTGCCGAGACCGCGGGCGTTGCCCTGCCAGTATTCGCCCAGCACGGCGCAGTTGGCGTCTTGTTCCAGCCACACGGGCACGCCCAGCCGCTGCCGCAGGCTGTAGAAGGGCTGCCCCAGGATAAAATCCACTGTTCGCGCCGACATGCCCGCCACCGTGCCGGTGGCAGGGTTCACGATGCCCGGTGACGCAAAGGCTACGCCGGCCACCGGGTGCTGCGCGCTGGCTTGGGAGAACTGCTGCTCGACGGCGGCGGTGAACTCCTCCCAGTCGCTGGGCAGAGGCATCGTGCCCCGGCACAACAATGTGCCGGATTCCTCCACGAGGCCGGTCTTGATGCAGGTTCCACCAATGTCTATGCTCAGAAACACTCGCATGGCTTACCCTCTGGCGCTGGCGGGACGCCTTTGCCGCCACCGCGCCGCGAACTATGGAGAGGGGTAATTACTCTTACGTTACGGCGTAGTGGTTGATCAGGCAGCCGGCCAGCACGATGGGCCGCTCCGAAGCCGAGAGCGGCAGCCGCAGCGCCACCTGGCGCCGGGCGCCGTCGGGCTCGATGAGCAGCGCGGTGATGTCCTCGTGCCCGGCCTCCACAGCGGCGCGTATGCCCATGAGAATCAACCGCTGGCCCACATGTAAATCCTCAGCGCTCAACAGCGGCAGGATGCCCCAGTTGCACAGGTTGCTGCGGTAGCGCTTGGTCGCGTATTCGCGGGCGATGTTGGCCCAGCCGCCCAGCACCTTCTGGCAGGAGGCCGCCTGCTCGCGGGCGCTGCCGTCGCCGGGCTTCAGCGCGAACACCGCCGAGCCGATGCCGGTGCTGCCCGGTTGCAGGTCCAGCCCGGTCTGCTCTCGCAGGTCATTAAGCCACGCGCTCTCACCCTGCAGCCTCTCGGCTTCCAACGCGGCTACTGCCTTGGCGCGGCCCACATAGCCCGGGTCCTTGCGGCTCAGCGTGAAGCTGGCAAGCTTGTGCGGGTTGGAACGGTAGGAGGAAGTCTCGCCTGAGGGGATCAGCTCGTCGGTCGTCGTTACCGGGTCATAGATGGCCGAAGCCACCTCCAGCACCAGGTTGTCCGGCAGCGGCTGCATGGCCGGCCAGTCGGCGATGTTGGGCCCAAAGCGCAGCGGCGCGTCGGGCTGGGCAGCGCCAAAGCCGTTGTACACGCGGGCGCGATAGGGGCTCTCGTCGTATTGATAGGCCGGTACCTCGGGAACATCCACATCGGTGGCGGCGGTCAGCCAGCCGCCGTTGGCTGCGGTGGCGGCGATGGAGCGGGCGTCCATCAGCGCAACGCCGGCCACCTGCGCGCCGTCGGGGCGGCTGCCCTCGCGGTTGGGGAAGTTGCGCGTGGTGTGGCGGATGCTCAAGCCCTGATTGGCAGGCACGTCGCCGGCGCCAAAGCACGGCCCGCAGAAGGCCGTGCGCAGCGTGGAGCCGCTGGCCAGAAGGCTGGCCAGGCTGCCGGTGCGCATCAGCTCCATCAGCACCGGCTGGCTGCCGGGGTAGGCAGACAGCGCAAAAGCGCCGTTGCCCACGGACTTGCCTTTGAGGATGGCCGAGGCGATGTACAGATTCTCATAGGTGCCGCCGGCGCACCCGGCGATAACGCCCTGATCCACCCGCAGGCGGCCGTTCACGAGCTTGCCGGTCAGATCATAGGTCACCGCACCCATGGTGCTGGCGGTCTCGCGCTCCACCATGCGCAGGATGTCGCCGGCGTTGGCGTTGAATTCCTCGATGGTCCAGGCGTTGCTGGGGTGGAAGGGCAGCGCGATCATGGGCTGGATCTGCGACAGGTCCACCAGCAGCGCGGCGTCATAGCGGGCTGCCGGCGCGGGCCGCAGCTCTCTGTAATCCTGCTCGCGGCCGTGGGCGGCCAGGAACTCCCGGGTCTTCTCATCGGTGACCCAGATGGAAGAGAGGCATGTGGTTTCGGTCGTCATCACGTCGATGCCGTTGCGGAAATCCATGGAAAGCGCCGCCACGCCGGGGCCGGCGAATTCCATGATCTTGTTGTTGACAAAGCCGTTGGCAAAGGTGGCCTTGATGATGGCCAGCGCCACGTCGTGGGGGCCTACGCCGGGCTGCGGCGCGCCGGTCAGCCACACCAGCACCACCGGCGGGCGGCGCACGTCGTAGGTGCGGCCCAACAGCTGCTTTACCAGCTCCGGCCCGCCTTCACCGATGGCCAGCGTGCCCAGTGCGCCGTAGCGGGTGTGGCTGTCGGAGCCCAGTATCATGCCGCCCACGGCGGCGTACCGTTCGCGCATGTACGTGTGGATCACGGCCATGTGGGCGGGAACATAGACGCCGCCGTATTTCACTGCGGCGCTCAGGCCGAACAGGTGGTCGTCCTCGTTGATCGTGCCGCCTACGGCGCACAGTGTGTTGTGGCAGTTGGTCAGCACATAGGGCATCGGGAAGTGCGTAAGCCCGCTGGCCCGCGCCGTCTGCAGTATGCCCACATAGGTGATGTCGTGGCTGGCCATGGCGTCAAAGGTCAGCTTGAGATCGCGGCTGTCGCCATGGTTGTGGGCGCTCAAAATGCGCCAGGCCATGGTGCCGTCAGCGGCCTCAGGCCTATGGATTGTATCATTTTCCAGCAACTCGGTGCCGTTGAGCAGCGTGACGGGAGCGTCGATCAATTTCATTCGAGGACCTCGTTTTATTTTACGTTGCGTATATTATACGTAGATGGACCTATACGGTCAATGCACAGGTCCATCTCTTATTTGCTCAATATTTGTGAATTCGGTCCACCGCGCCGGGCAAAGGCTCTCCCTTGACCCACGCGCGGAAGTTGAGCGCGAAAAATTCGGAGGCGCGCCGGGGCCACTGTTCGGTCCAGCCGGAGATGTGCGGCGTGATGAGCGCGTTGGTCTGCCGCCACAGCGGGTGCTCCGGGGGCAGCGGCTCGGGTTCGGTCACGTCCAGCCCGGCCCCGGCCAGCCGGCCCGCCGCCAATGCCTCGGCCAGCGCGTCGTGGTCCACGATGGAGCCCCGGCCGATGTTTAAAAGCACCGCTGTGGGCTTCATCAGCGCCAGCCTGCGCCGGTCGATCAGGCCCTCGGTCTGGGGTGTGCCCGGCAGGCAGATGGCCGCGTAATCGCTGCGGCGCAGCAGCTCGTCCAGCCCTTCGGGGCCATAGAGCATTTCGTTGACGCCCTCCGGCGCATCTATGCGGGTACGCTTCCAACCCAGCACCGGGCAGCGGAAGGGCTCCAGCATCGCCGCCAGCGTGGTGCCGATGTCACCCAGGCCGATGATGCCCACCGTGGCGCCCGTGAGCTCCCGGCAGCGCAGCGACTTCTCCCAGCGGCCGGTGCTCATGTTGCGCATGCTGGCGGGAATCTGGTGGGCGAAGGCCAGCATCATGGCCAGCAGGTGTTCGGAGATGGGCACACCGTAATTGCCCGACGAATTGCTGATCTGCAGGGCGTCGCCATACAATCGGTCGGCGATGGGCAGCACGTGATCCACGCCGGCGCTCACGGTGTGCAGCCACTTAAGGTTCTTGGTCTTGGTCAGAAAAGTACCGTTGCCTCCGGAGACCACGATCTCGGCGCGCTCCAGCAGCTCGTCCGGGGCGTGGGAGTTGGGGAAGAGATGAAACTCAAATTCGGGGTACTCCCGGGCCAGTCCATCGATGACAGCGCCATCGACGTTGCCCATGATAACGACGGTTCTCATACGTTCCTCACTCTATCGGTATAAATGTCGGCTTTAGCTTTTCATACACGGCCACATAGCGGAAGCCCGCCTGCAATGCCGCCTGGTGGGCCTCCCGCAGGCCGAAATCCACATGGGCGGTCAGGTGGCAGTCGCTGCCCAGCGTCAGAATCTCGCCGCCCAGCTCCTTATAGCGCGCGACGATGTCGGCGCCGGGCAGAAGCCCGGCGTTGTTGCGCAAGCCGGAGCTGTTGATTTCGATGCCAAATCCCTTGTGCGCCGCCAGTCGCAGCACCTCGTCCAGCTCGTCGGGGAAGTCGCGGTAGCGCAGCATGGTGTCTTCAAAGGCTATGAACTTGGAGGCGTAGGTGATGTGGCCAAGCACGAAGGGGCCGTCCACCGCGCGCAGCATGTGGGCCAGCTGTTCCAGATACAGCCGGTAACCCTGCGCCTGGGTGCGCCCTTCGAAGTAGGCCGGCATGCCCGCATCCACACCTTCGATGAAGTGCAGGCTCAGCAGGATGAAGTCCAGATGGAAAAGGGGAAGCTGTTCCTGCATCTGTTCCCAAGTCTCCGGGCGGTAGTCCACCTCCAGCCCGCGGGCGATGTGCATGCCTGGCAGCAGTGCGCGGCAGTGCTCCACCGCGGCCACATAGGCGGCGGGGTCGTCGATGCGGAACTGCGGTAGTTCCAGGTCGTGGTGGTCGGTGGCGGCGGCGTGTGTCACGCCAGCGGCGAAAGCCGCGCGCATCATGTCCTCCATGGGCGCCTTGCCGTCGGAAAACAGGCTGTGCATGTGATAGTTTTGGAGCATTGGGCCTCCCGCGCTTTCCGATTCGATGAAAGTTTACCGTAATAGACGGTTGATGGCAAGCAGGGTGGAGCTCTGGCAGAATGGATTTCGCGCCTGCAGGCGCGACCAAAGGGCTTTCCGATCGCCCTATGGAAACCTTCGGACCCCATCTATATATTGGTTGCGTATTGGAAGAGGAAGACGGCCATGTAGGGCAAGGGCTCTGCCCTTGCCGCACCCTGCCGCATTGGCACGATGCGGCAATCTGATCATTCTTCCCCTCCCCCATTTGGGGGAGGGGTTGGGGAGAGGGTTCCTTCGGCCCGATTATTTGAATGCCAACAGATAATTAACACAACAGCTCTAATCTTTAGCTTCCTGTGCTCGAGTACCGCCTTATCCCTGCCGCCCACAGACTCCTTGCAATCAAGAAAAGAACAACTGCCGCCGCCGGCGAGAGGAACGCCATCCACGGGGGGCTGGCCTTGTCCAGCTTGTCCAGCAGCACCAGCGCCGGGTAGTAGTTCATGAATGCCACCGGCAGCAGGCCGGTCACGACCATGCGGAACCACGTGCCGAAGATGTCGATGGGGTATTGCTGCACCAGCAGGCCGAAGCGCCGCTGCACGATGAACAGCGCCGTGGTGCGCACGGTCCAGAAGGACACGCAGGCCAGCGCCCAGTTGATGCACAGCTCGATGGCCGCGCCGCACAGTATGGCCATCACCAGGAACCCCCACTGCGCCGCGCTCCAGTGCAGCCCCAGGTTCACATAGGCCAGGCTTAAGCCGGCGATGCCCACAAGCACGTCGCCGATGCCGTAATACTGTATCTCCCGCCCCATGAACTGCACCAGCGGGCTCACCGGCCGTATCAGGAACTGGTCGAAGGTGCCCTTCTCAATGTAATCCTCCAGCGTGTTCAGGTGCCAGAACAGCAGGCTGTAGATGCTGTGGCCCATCATCCACAGGCAATAGAGGAACACCAGATCCCATATGGCCCAGCCGTTGAGGCTCACGAAGCGGTTGACCATGATGCCGATGAGCGCCAGGTTCACGGCGTTGAGCACCAGCACACTGGCGATGCCGGACAGGAAATCCGCCCGGTATTGCATCTTGCCCTGCATGCAGATGTGGATCAGTTTGAAGTAAAGCCGGATGTTCTCCATGTCAACCTCCCTGCACGACCAGGCGGGCGCGCACGCCCAACCAGGCCAGTCGGCCCAGCGCCATCAGCGCCGCCACCCAAGCCAGTTGGAACAGCAGCGCCTGCACGGCAGCCGTGCCGCTGAGCTGCCCGATGTAGATGGAAATCGGGATGGAATAGATGCCCCGGAAGGGCAGGACGGCAGCCACCGCCCCCACGAAGCCGGGGAACAGCCACAGCGGCACCATCTGGCCGGAGAAGAAGCGCACCAGCGCGTTGTAACCCCAGCTGATGCTGTTGATGTTCAGCGTCAGCATGGCCAGCAGCCCCAGCAGATAGTTCAGCGAAAACAGCACTAAATAGCCCAGTGCGATGCTTAGGCAGAACAGCGCTCCGGCGGCGGCACTCTGGGGCAGCCGCAGGCCCAGAACGAAATAGCCGACCAGCAGCGAGGGCACAGCCAGCGTGCACAGCCTAAAGGCCAGCTGGCCCACGTTGCGGGCCAGCATGTGTATGTGGAAATCCAGCGGTTTCATCAGGTCCAAGTCGATGGAGCCGCTCTTGACCTGGGCGGCCATGTAGGTCTGCGGGCCGTGGCCGGGGTGGAACACCGTCTCCATGGCCATGCCCATTATGCCGTAGGTCACCATCTGCTCCAGGCTAACGCCGAAGGCGCCGGGGGCCTGGGTGTACAGCGTGGTCCATATCCAGTGCACGCTGTACATCATCAGAAAGGACGTGACCAGCTGCAGCCAGAATTCCAGCCGGTACACCGCGGTGCTGTGGAAGGATTGCCGTGTGAAGGACCAGAACAGCTTCAACCCGGCACCTCCCCGGTGGGCGCGGCGGTGTGCTCGTAGATGCCGCGCACCATGTCCTCAATGGCCGGTTCCTCGACAGTCAAGTCCAGGATCGGGTAGCGGGAGCTTATGTAGGGGATCAGCTCCGCCGGTGTCGTCTCGCCACGGTCGAAGCGGAACCACTTTTTGGCGCCGTCGCTGCGGATGAGTTCCGCCTTGGGCACGGTGAAATCCTCCACGGGGCCCTCGAACTCCACGACCAGCGTGCGGTGCCGCCCCAGGCTGGAGCGGATCTGCTCTACGCCGCCGTCATACAGTATACGACCCTTGTCGATGATCAGGATGCGGGAGCACAGCTTTTCGATGTCGGTCATGTCGTGGGTCGTCAGCAGCACGGTGACCTTGCGTTCCCGGTTGATCTCCAGGATAAAGTCCCGCAGGCGGGCCTTGGCGACGATGTCCACGCCGATCGTGGGCTCGTCCAGGAACAATATCTTCGGGTCGTGCAGCAGCGAGGCCGCCAGGTCTGCGCGCATGCGCTGCCCCAGGCTCAATTGGCGCACCGGTCGGTTCTCGAACTCGTGCAGGTCCAGCAGGCCGCGGAACAGCTCCATGTTGTGCTGGTATTGTGCCGCCGGTACCTTGTAGATGTCCCGCAGCAGCCGCAGGCTTTCGATGACCGGCACATCCCACCACAGCTGCGTCTTCTGCCCAAAGACCACGCCGATCTGCCTGGCGTTCTCCTTGCGGTCGCGGTGGGGCACCTTGCCGGCCACGGTCACCTGGCCGGCGGTGGGCACCAGGATGCCGGAGAGCATCTTGATGGACGTGGACTTGCCCGCGCCGTTGGGGCCGATGTAGCCTACGAGCTCGCCCTCGCCGATGGAGAAGCTGATGTCGTCCACCGCCCGCTTGGTGCGGTATTCCGTGTGGAACAGGCTGCGGATGCTGGCAAACTTGCCTTCCTTTTTTACGGCGTGGCGGTATTCCTTCACCAGATGCTGTACTTCGATCATAGGGCCTCCCGTCAGAATGCGCTTAAAAGAAAGGATTATATATTGAAATAGTCTTTTGTTTGGTTATTTTATCCTTTTCATGGTAAAAAAGCAAATGACATGTGCCATGAAACCGCACAGCCGCCGCCGCATAGTATGATGTGGGGAGGTGAAGTCCTTTGTTTACTTCCATCGTATCGCTGCTGGAGATGCTGCGCGACCTGCTGTTCCTGGCGTCCTATGTGGAAAAAGGCAACTTTTTCCCGCAGCCGCTCAAACCCGATGAAGAGGCCCAGGCCATCGAGCGCCATCTGCACGGCGACTTCCAGGCGCGCAACCTGCTCATCGAGCGCAACCTGCGCCTGGTCGTGCACGTAGCCAAGAAATACCACGGCTGCGGCAAGGACATGGACGATCTGATTTCCATCGGCACCATCGGCCTTATCAAGGCGGTGAACACCTTCAACCACAAGAGAGGCACGCAGCTGGCCACCTATGCCGCCCGTTGCATCGACAACGAGATCCTGATGACGATCCGCTCAGCCAAAAAAGAGAAGAATGAAGTCTATATGCAGGAGCCAATCGGGGTGGACAAAGAGGGCAACGAAATTTCGCTGACCGACGTGCTGGGCACCCATGAGGACGATGTGCTGGACAAGGTGGACCTGAAAATCGAGCTGGAAAAGCTGGACGCGCTGATAGACCGCGCGCTGGACGACCGGGAGAAGCAGGTGATCCTGTACCGCTACGGCCTGCGGGGCCGCCGCCGTATGACCCAGCGGGAGATCGGCCGCAGCTTGGGCATCTCCCGCAGCTATGTATCGCGCATTGAGAAGAAGGCCATCGAAACATTGAACACTCAATTTCTGGAAATGGAGAGCTGACAACTCTGGATGAAACCCTCGGGGTGTGCTAGGATGGTGGCAAAAGCACATCGAAGGAGGGTCCGCCATGTCCAGCCATGCGGAGCTGCTTGCCTATCTGGAATCGCTGCCCGTCGTGGACACCCATGAGCATCTGCCGTTCGAACGGGAGCGGCTGGCGCAGAACGTGGACTTTGCCACGCTCTTCAGCCATTATTGCCGCGACGACCTGTGGGCGGCAGGCATGACCAACCCGCAGATAGAGCTGCTCTTCGGCGCGGCCTCCGTGGAGCGCAAGTGGGAGGTGCTCTCGCCCTTTTTGCCTCGCACCGAGACCAGCGCCTACATGGGCGCTGCCCGCCTGGCCATGGCACACTTCTATGGCGTGGAAGAGCTGCGCACGCTGCAGGACGCGCAGCTTGTGACCGAGCGCATCCGCGCCGCCAACGCGCCGGGTCTGTATGAGCGGGTGTTCCGCGACTGCGGCATCCGCCGCGTCGTCAACTGCAACGACGGCACTCTGGAGCCGCCCACGCTGCACAGCGTGAAGTTCATCGGCGAATACGCGCAGCTGTACCACCGCAACCAGGTGCTCGCCCGGGAGGCCCGGTGGGACCGCCCTTTGCCCACGCTGCGCCATTATACCCAGGCGCTGCTGGAGGCTCTGGAAGCCGCCCTGCGCGCCGGCGTCACGGGCTTCAAGACCTCCCAGGCCTATGTGCGGGCGCTGGACTATGACGCCGCCACCGAGCACGAGGCCCAGAAGGCCTATGACAGCCTGTGGACCGACACCGCGGCCTGGAGCCCCATTGGGCTGGACAACGCCGCCTGCAAGCCGCTGGAGGATTATCTGACGCGCCGGATCGTGGAGTTCGCCGGCGACAACGGCGTACCGATGGTTATACATGTAGGATTCCAGACCGGGCAGGACATGCGCCTGGACGACGCCCGGCCCCACCGGCTGCTGGACCTGCTGCGCCGCTACCGGCGCACACGCTTTGCCATGCTGCACGGCGGCCTGCCCTGGGTGCACGAGGGCGCTGTGATGGCCCGGCAGTTCCCGAATCTGAGCATCGACATGGGCTGGATGCACATCATGTGCCCGGAGCTGGCCGTGCAGTCGCTCAAATATTGCTTCGACATGGTGCCCAGCTCCAAGGTCATGGGCTTCGGCGGAGACTATTCCGTCGTGGAAAAGATTTACGGCCATCTGCACATCGCCCGGCGCAACATCGCCCGGGCGCTGTCGGACCGCGTGGACGAGGGGGTCATGACGCTGCCTCAGGCCCGGCGCTGGTGCCGCGCGCTGATGCACGACAGCGCCGACGGATTCTATGGCCTGGGTTTGGGCTCACTGCCGGAAGACTGAAAAAATCATCATGGCCGGCAGGAAAACGCGTTGCTATGGCCAATATTGGGCTATACCAATTTCAGGAGTGTGAAACATGGAACAGGCGACGGTGGAGCGCATAGCCCGGGACCTGCGCGCGCTGGGCGTGCGCGAAGGCGGCGTGCTGCTCATGCATTCGTCGTTCAAATCGCTGGGGCCGGTGCCCGGCGGCATCGATACGGTGCTGGCCGGCCTGCGCCTGGCGCTGGGAGAGCAGGGCACGCTGCTGCTGCCCGGCCTGTGCTGGGAGTACATCGACCGGCAGCACACGTTGTTCGATGTGCGCGCCACGCCCACATGCGTGGGGGCCATCCCGGAGTATTTCCGGCGCCTGCCGGCCACGGCGCGCTCGCTGCACCCGACCCACTCTGTACTGGGGCAAGGCCCCCTGCTCGGAGCTTTCTTCGCCGAGCACCCGCTGGACCGCACACCCTGCGGTCCTCATTCGCCCTTCGCCCGACTCAAGGAATACGGCGGGCAGATCCTGATGCTGGGCTGCGGCCTGCGACCCAATACCAGCATGCACGCAGTGGAAGAAACGCTGGGAGCGCCTTATCTCTTCGAGCCCACGCCCATCGGCTTCACGCTGGCGGACGACCACGGACGGCGTACGCAAGCAAGCTACCGTTACCACGCGCTGTTCCCCCAGAACTATGACCGCGTGCGCCCGCGCCTGCTGGGCAAAGGCCTCAACGAGGGCCTCGTGCTGCAGGCCCATTGCCACCTGATGGACGCCGCCGCCCTATGGCACACCGCCGCCGCCATGCTCCGCGAGGATATTTATTGTTTCATCAAGGAATAGCCTGATCAAACACACCAAGGAGGTACCCCACATGAACCCCATCAAGGTCGCCGTGATCGGCTGCGGCACCATCGCCAACGCCGCCCACCTGCCCGCCTACCAGAGCAACCCGCTGGCCGAGTTGGCCTATGTGTGCGACATCATCCCCGAGCGTGCCGAGGCCGCCCGCGCCAAATATGGCGCGGCCAAGGCTGTGCTGGATTATCATGAGATCCTGGCCGACGCATCGGTGCAGGCCGTCAGCCTGTGCGTGCCCAACTATCTGCACGCGCCGCTGGCCATCGATTGCCTCAATGCCGGCAAGCATGTGCTGTGCGAGAAGCCCGCATCGGTCAGCTATGACCTGGCCGTATCCATGAAGGAAGCTGCCGACCGCAACGGCCGCATCCTGAACATCGGCGTCGTGAACCGCTTCAACACCGCCGTCAACCGCATCAAGAAGATGATCGACGATAGCGACCTGGGCCGCGTGTACCACGTGTACTGCTCCTTCCGTTCCCATCGCTCCATCCCCGGCCTGGGCGGCCCTTTCACCCGTAAGGACATGGCAGGCGGCGGCGTGCTGATCGACTGGGGCGTGCATTTCCTGGATCTGATCTTCTACTGCATCGGTGGGCCCAAGCCCGTGACTGTCAGCGGCGAGACCCACAGCGTGCTGGGTGTGGACATGCCGGGATATACCTACTCCAGCATGTGGGCCGGCCCGCCGGACTACAACGGCGTGTATGATGTGGAGGACTTCGTGACCGGCCTGGTGCGCACCGAAGGTCCCACGATCTCGCTCAACGGTGCTTGGGCGCAGAACATCGGCGAGAACCAGATGTACATAGAATTCCTTGGCAGCAAGGGAGGCATCAAGCTGCAGTACGGCGGCGACTTCGTGTTCTACAGCGCCAAGGACGGCGCCATGAGTGAGACCAAGTACCAGTACACGACCCAGGACATGTTCTATGAGGAGCTGGACGCCTTCCTGCACTGTGTGGGCAGCGGCGAGCGCATCCGCTCCAACATCGACTACGCGCTGGTTACATCCCAAGTCATGGATGCGCTGTACCGCTCGGCGCAGGAGAAACAAGAGATCAAGCTGTAACGTGCGAATGAGAAGGGG
>JAEYPH010000008.1 GCA_023410875.1 Bacillota bacterium
ATGATTGTCTTGACCCACCTTGCGCCACCTCCGTTGCTTTGTTGTCTTGCAACTTCAGTGTAACGGTTTCTTGACCTTGGTGGGCCTTTTTATTTCCTCTCTGGGCATTTCATTTTACAACTTGCCCTTTCGCCTTCGGCACTGTTGTGCCCTGGCGATTTGGGGCTGCGTGGTATTCTAGGAAGCCTGCGCCGAAGCAAAAACGCTGATTTCCTCCAACAGCGACTTGGCCAGCGCGAAGATGTCCTTCCATCGCGAGGGCACGCGGCGCAGCACCAGGCTGGGCGCTTTGGCCGCCACCAGCGAAAGGTCCTGGCTGTGGCCGTTCACGTAGGCGAACAGTTTTGCCGGGTCCAGCGCCGCGTCGGCCACGAACTTGAAGTGCATCTGCGTGCCCTTGAGCTGCACCAGCTCCACCTGGGCGCGGGCGGAGGCGGCCTTGAGCTGGGCCACGTCCATGAGGTTGAGCACGCACTGCGGCGGCTCACCGAAGCGATCCAGCAGCTCATCCAGCACGTCACGGCGGGCTTCGTCGGTCTCGATCTCGGCGATGCGGCGGTAGACCTCCAGGCGGGCCATCTGGTCGGTGATGTAATCGTCGGGGATGTGGGCATCCACCTTGACGTCCACACGCACCTCCAGCTCCTCCAGAATGTCCTCGCCCTTGAGGCGGCGCACCGCCTCGTCGATCAGGCGGCAGTACAGCGCGTAGCCCACGGTGGACATGTGCCCATGCTGCTCCTCGCCCAGCAGGTTGCCGGCCCCGCGCAGCTCCAGATCACGCATGGCGATTTTGAAGCCGCTGCCAAATTCGGTGTATTCGCGGATGGCGGACAGGCGCTTTTCGGCAATTTCGCTGAGCACCTTGTCCCGCCGATAGGTGAAATAGGCATAGGCCAGGCGGTTGCTGCGCCCCACGCGGCCGCGCAGCTGGTAGAGCTGCGCCAGGCCGAAGCGGTCGGCATCATAGATGATCATCGTGTTGGCCCTGGGAATATCCAGACCGTTCTCGATGATCGTCGTGCTCAGCAGGATGTCGTACTCGGCGTGGTAGAAGTCCATCATGACCTTCTCCAACTGCTTGTCCTCCATTTGGCCGTGGCCCACGACGATGCGTGCCTCGGGCACCAGCTCCTGCAGCCGCCGATAGAAGGAAGGCATGGATTCCACGCGGTTATACAGGAAATAGATCTGCCCTCCGCGGCTGAGCTCCTTGAGAATCGCATCGCGGATGATGTCCTCGTGGTATTCGATGACGTAGGTCTGCACCGGCTGGCGCTCCTCCGGCGGCGTCTCGATCGTGGAGATGTCGCGGATGCCGCTCATGGACATGTGCAGCGTGCGCGGGATGGGCGTGGCCGTCATCGTGAGCACGTCTACGGTGCTCTTCATCTGCTTGATGCGCTCCTTGTGAGCCACGCCGAAGCGCTGCTCCTCGTCGACGATCAGCAGGCCCAGGTTGGCGAACTTGATGTCCTTGGACAGCAGCCGGTGGGTGCCCACGACGATGTCGATTTCCTTGGTGGAGATGCGCTGCACGATCTTGTTCTGCTCGTTGTCGTTGCGGAAGCGCGAGAGCATTTCACAATGCACATCGAAGTCGGCGAAGCGCTCCTTCATCGTGTTGAAATGCTGATACGCCAGCACCGTCGTGGGCGCGAGGATGGCCACCTGCTTGCCGTTCATGATGGCCTTGAAGGCGGCGCGCAGCGCAACCTCGGTTTTGCCGTAGCCCACGTCGCCGCACAGCAGGCGGTCCATGGGCTTGGGGCTCTCCATGTCGCGCTTGATTTCGCTGATGCTGCGCAGCTGGTCCGGCGTCTCATCCCAGGGGAAAGCATCCTCGAACTGCTGCTGCCACTCGTCGTCCGGCCCGAAGGCGAAGCCTTTGGCCGCATCGCGCTGGGCGTACAGCTTGATCAGGTCCTCGGCCATGCCGGCCACCTTCTCGCGCACCTTGCGCTTGGCGTGCTCCCAGTCCGCGCCGCCCAGCCGGCTGATCTTGGGTGCGATGCCCTCGGCGCCGATGTATTTTTCCACGCGGTCCATCTGTTCCGTGGGCACATACAGCCGGTCGGTGCCGCGGTATTCGATGTCCAGATAATCTCGGGTCTGCCCCTCGGTCGTCAGCTTCACAACGCCGCGGAAGATGCCGATGCCGTGGCTTTCATGCACGACATAGTCGCCGATCGTAAGGTCCGCGAACACATCCATCTTGCGCTTGGAAGAGCGCTGCACAGCCTTCTTCTTCTGCCGGGTGGCGCCGAACACCTCGGTCTCGCCCAGCAGCACGAAGCGCTCCTCCGGGTCCTCAAAGCCCTGGCGCAGCCCCTCGGACAGCACGACGATCTCGCCGGGGTTCAGCGGCCTGTCCTGGGTCACATGCACCGCCGGCAGGCTCATGTCCAGCAGCGTGTCCACCAGGCGCTGGGCGCGCTTCTCGGTGCCGGCCAGTATCAGCGTGCGCCAGTTGTCCCGCCGCCACTTGCGCAGGTCGGCAGACAGCATCTCCAGTTGGCCGCGATAGTTGGGCAGGTCTCGCCCGCCGAAGTTCACAATGTCCCTGGGCTTGACGCCGCTGTCGCGGGTCAGGTCCTGCAGGGTGAGCAGGCAATCGCGGGGAGCGCGCTCCAGCAGCGCCTCATACCCCGCCGGCAGGCCGCGTTGGGCGCTGAACGCCTCGCCGCCGCGCAGCGCCTCCTCGAACTCCACGGCATATTCCTCGTGCCATGCGTCCAGGCTTTCCTTGAGGCGGTTGGGCTCCTCCAGCACCACCAGCGGGTCCTTGAGGAAATCCCACAGCATGGCGGAGCGCTCGTAGAACAGCGGCAAGTGGTTCTCGATGCCCTCATAGCTGCCGCCGGTCAGCAGTTTCTCGGTCATCTCCTGCACGGCGCCGTCCAGCCGCTGCTCGGGCTGGGCCTCCAGCAGATAGCCATGCTGCTTGGCGTGCTCGTCGCAGCCCAATTTACGTAACTCTTTGCGGGTCGTCTCCAGCGCGCCGCGCAGGTTGGCTGCGCCGCGCTCCAGCGCCGCCTGGCTCAGCGGCACTTCCGTGGCCGGGAAGATGCTCAACGTCTGCACTGTGCCTTCGCTGCGCTGGGTCCACGGGTCAAAGATGCGGATGCTGTCGATCTCATCGCCAAAGAACTCGATGCGCGCCGGGCGCTCCGCCCCCTGGGCGAACACATCCACCAGGCCGCCACGCACGGCGAACTGCCCCGGCCCCTCGGCGCGCTCCTCGCGCTGATAGCCGGCCATGGCCAGGCGCGCGGCCAGGTCGCGCATGCTGTGGGTCTGGCCAACGCCCACGTGGATGGCGCCTTCGACGAAGGCCTGCGGTGGCGCCAGCGGGAAGGCCAGCGCCTCCGCCGTGGCCACGACCACGGCCAGGCTGCCCCCCATGGCCGCCGCCAGCACACCCAGGCGGCGGCTCTGCAGGTCGCGGCTGGCCGCGGCCACCCGGCGGATCATCGAAGGCCGCGCCGGGAACACAGCCACGTCCACGCCCAGCATCGCGGCGATGTCCTCACTCAGGCGCATGGCCCGCACGTCGTTGGGCGCTACCAGCAGCACCGGGCGCCTAAGGCGCATGGCCACCGCCGCTACCAAGTGGGCGCGACGGCTGTCGGTCACGCCAAAGGCCGAGCACGGCATGCGCTGGCCGCGGCTCAGGATGTCCTCCTCTAGCCGCTGCCATGGGCCTGTGTCATAGAGGGCGCTGAAAAGAATCTGTTCCATCAAAACTCCTTTCCGTGGTTCCGGAGCGCGGAAAAGGCCTTGCACGGCGCTTTCGCGTGCAAGGCGTGGTGTTCGCAGGGTGTTCATTATACTCCAGCCGATGGAATTTGTTAAGCGAATTCTGTGTCGAAACGGCTTTTGCGCCCGTTTTCTATGCCCGGTTGAGCAAGATGCTGAGCTCGATGTCGCCGGCAGCGGTCGTCAAGCGCTCGGCATGACGTATGGCATAAGCGCCCTCGTCCGGCGCTGCCTCGAGGATTTGCGGCGGCAGGATGTCGCACTGCAGGCTCTGGCTGGTCAGCGCCGTCATCACGTTGCCGCTGATGATGTTGGCGACCTCGCCCATGGCCGAAGCCACAAAGTCGTCGATGGCGGAAAACTCCATGCCGCTCAGGATACCGACCATCTTAAGCGACGTTTCACCGGGGAAGCGGTAGATCACGCTGCCCTGCAGGTCGCCGGTTACGCCGATGGAAACGTTGAGCTCGCAGGTTTGGGGCTGTTCCCCTTCGCCCAGCGGGTTGCACACGATGTCGTTGAGATCCAGCATCAGGCTGAAAACATGTCGTGTGGCTTCCAGAAAAGGCTGATAAAGAGGATTATGCATGGTGCGCACCCTCCTTCCCACGGGCATAATCGGCGATGCGCTGGTCCTCCGCGGCCACATGGTTGATGAGCCACGCCAGCAGCTTGCCGCCGAACTGCTGCATCAGCCGCTCGTCATAGCCCTTGCTCTCATACTGCTCGGACACCTGCAGTACATACTGCACCATGTCCTCGTGGATGCGGCGGTGCTCCTCCAGGCCCGGGTAACCGACCTGCGCCTGATAGGCTTCCTCGTCGTGGAAATGGGTCACCACATAACCCTTCATGAAGGCCAATGTCGCGTTGACCTGGCCTACCTTCTGCTGCCAATCCATTGGCGAGCGCAGCACGCTCATGAATGCGTCCACCCGCTGGAACAACTCTCTGTGCTGGTCATCGATCAGCTGGACCCCCAATTCATATCTGTCCTTCCAAACCATAGACATCTCCCCTCCGGCTCAAGCGCCGCGTACACAAACGATATACCACGATCTTCCGGCGGCCAAACGCCGGCGCCGCTTTTCGCATTGCGGATGCCGCCCCGCGGTGATATGATCATATTTGCATTTATTCGACATGGGGAGGATTGCCACGATGCCCAAGACGGCGCCGAACCTTATGGACAGAAACCGCAAGCTGACCTTCCGAGAAAAGGCTTCCTTCGGCCTGGGGGACCTGACAGGCACCTTCGGCACATCGGTGATCTCGCTGTTCTACCTGAAATACCTGACCGACATCCTGGGCCTGGGCGCGGCGCTGGCCGGCGTCGTCATGTTCATCACCAACATCTACAACGCCGTCAACGATCCGGTCATCGGGCACTTAAGCGACGGCGCCCGATCCCGCTGGGGGCGGCGGCGCATATTCCTGCTGCTGTTCGCGATTCCCACCGGCATCACCTATTATCTTCTGTGGGCCATTCCCAGGGATTGGAGCATGGACGTCCGCTTTCTGACCGCCATCGGCGCGTCCATTTTATATTTCACATTCTTCTCGCTGGTCATGGTGCCCTACGCCACGCTGAACATCGAAATGACCGACAACTATGACGAGCGCAGCAAGCTGGCCGCCTATCGCATGTTCGTGAGCATACTGGGCGGGCTGCTGGCCGTGGCGATACCGAGCATCCTGGTGCCGGACCTGGCCTCCGACCGCGGCAACCTGGGCGCTGTGCACCAGGGGTATCTGACCGCCGGCGTCGTCATCGCCGTCATCGTGGGGCTGGCGCCGTTCATACCCTTCTCCGGCTGCCGGGAGCGCACCGGCTACCACCGCTCCCCCGGCGGTTTCCGGGCGATGCTGGCCACCTACAAGGCCATGCTGCGCAACCAGCCCTTCCGCTGCGCCGCGCTGTCCTACATGTTCACGTGGGGCGGCTTCAGCGTGATGCAGGCCTTCTTCCCCTATTACCTGGAGAGCTGGCTGGGCATCCGCAACCAGATGATCTTCCTGGCCGTGGTCGCGGAGCTGTTCATCGTGTCGGCGGCCTTCGTGCCGCTGTGGCTGTTTCTGATGAAACGCCTGGGCAAGAAGACGGCCTACAACCTGGGCATGGCCGCGCTGGCACTGTGCTCCATGCTCATCATGCTGGTGCAGCCGGGCGACCTGCCCGGCGTATTCACGCTGGTGTTCTTCCTGAGCCTGGGCGTGTCGGCGGCCCATGTGGTGCCCCAGTCCATCATACCGGATACCATCGACGTCAGCCGTCTGGAGACCGGCTACGACGCCGAGGGCGTGTTCTACGGCTTCCAGTCCTTCCTGCAGCAGGTGGCCACGGCGGGCTTTGTGGGGCTGGCCGGCATCGCGCTGGGCGCCAGCGGCTACATCAAGCTCGAGGACCTCTCCCCCGGCCAGATGCAGCCCGGGTCCGCCGTGTGGGCTATCCGGCTGATCTTCTCGGCCATTCCGGCGCTGTTCATGGCCATCGGCGTGGGCATCATGCTGCACATGCGGCTGGACCGCCGCAGCCACGAGGCCACCATCGCCGCGCTGCGCAGCCGGGAGAGCGGCAATGCTTGAGGTTGCGCCGGTCAGAACGCGGGCGGACCTGCGCAGCTTCATCGCCCTGCCCTACCGGCTGTATCGCGGCGACGCCAACTTCGTGCCGCCGCTGCGCTCGCAGATGCGCGCCATGCTGCTGGGCCGCGACAACATGCTCTTTGGCTACGGCCCCCACGAGCTGCTGCTGTGCCGCCGCGGCAGGCGCGTCATAGGCCGCGTGCTGGTGGGCGTGGATCACCTCTACAACCGGGAGAACGGCAGCAACAGCGCGTGGTTCAGCCTGTTCGAGTGCGAGCGCGACGACGAGGCGGCCATGGCGCTGCTGGGCGCGGCCCAGAGCTGGGCAGCCGAACACGGCGTACAGACGCTGCGCGGGCCGGAATCACCGGACAACGGCGACAGCTACAAGGGCCTGCTGGTCATGGGCTTCGATGGCCCGCCGGCCCTGATGAACAGCTATAACCCGCCCTGGTACGCCCAATGGTTCGAGACCTTTGGCCTGCGCAAGTATCAGGACCTCTTCGCCTATTCCTTCACCGCCGAGGATTTCCGCGCCAGGGGCATCGACCGCGTCGTGGACTACGCCATGGCCAAGTTCCGTTACCGCGTGGACCCACTGGATCGCAAGCAACTGGACCGCGAGATCCAAGACATCCATGACATCCTCGTGCAGACGATGCCCACCTTTGAGCAGGAGCACTCGTCCATCCCCAGTCTGGAAGACATCGCCAAGCTGGCCCGCACGCTGCGGCCCATCGCCGACGACGAGCTTGTGTGCATCGCCCGCACGCTGGAGGGCCGGCCCATCGGCTATGTGGTGGCCGTGCCGGAATGGAACCAGGTGTTCCGCCACCTGCGCGGCGGGCGGCTGCTGCCGCTGGGGTGGCTCAAGCTGCTCTTTTACCGCCGGCGCATAGACGCTATGCGCGTGTTCATGCAGTTCGTCGTGCCCGATTGGCAGAACCGCGCCGTGAATGCCGCGATCTTCCTGCGCATGAGCCAGGCCGCCCTGCGCAAGGGCTACCGCGGCGGCGACGGCTCCACGATCGGCGAGGACAACCTGGCCTCCCGCCTGAGCGTGGAGAAGCTGGGCGGTCGGCATTACCGGACGTACCGGCTGTACCACAAGGAGATCATAAAATAGGGGATCCATATCTTAAGAATATGAATCCCCTCACATCTTTTAAAGACTGAATAAGCAGACAGCTAAAACACAATCGACATCTCAGCGCTGTAGCTTCTTGGCTGTGTGAATGCATCTGGTGCACATATACATATGCATTGGAGTTCCGTTCACCACAACCTTTCTTCTTTGGATGTTGGGCTTCTGCTTTCTTTTTACACTTTTGCTGACCTTTGAACGGTTAACGATGATCTTTCTGGCGTTGTTGCTCGTTTTTCCGCATATCTCGCATTTATACATTGATACTGATTCTCCCTTCAAAATAAAAAAACACCATGCTGTAGACCTGAAAACAGGCTATGGCATGGTAAAGTCCTGCGCACATATTCACAGCGCTGACGATATCTTACATGGTATGCCATTCGCCTGATTTTCCGTATAACGAAATACGCTGCCAGTATATTGGCATAGCATTACCCTATCATTTCGAAAAGATCAGGCGTTTACCGGCATACGGTACCTCCGATAACCATCAGCTATCGCAAGGATAACCATCGCATCGTACGGCGTCAAGAATCCTAAATGGCTATAAGTATCATTTCTTATTTAACATTGCTTGCCAGTAAAATAGAAAGACAGCAAGCTTGAACCTGCTGCCTTTCTTTATTCAAAAGGATTCGCGTCCTCAGTTCGACAGCTTGTATGTCACCGGCACGAACTGATTCGCCTGATTGAAAATGTAGGTGAACAGCACCTCGGTGTTGCGGTCCGAAGCCTCCAGCGAGCCCTCGGCAATGTCCATGAGCTCCTTGTTCGTGCGCGTGCCCGCGTCGTAGCGGTACAACGCCATCGTGTACCGCTCCTCGGTGGCGATGTTGTCATAATACACGGTGAAGTACAGCGCCGCGCCGTCGTTGGACCACACGATGCTGTCGCCCAGCGTCTTGCCGTCCAGTATCACGCTCTCGGAGTTGTCCGCCGGGTTGAAAAGCTTGAGCATGTAGGATTCCTTGTCGGTGGCCGCAGCGTCCTCTATGAGGATGGCCATGGCGCCGGTGCGGGGGTTCATCTCAAAGCTGTAGCCGTCGCTCAAACGCCGGGTTGTGCGGGTGCCGGGGTCGTATACGAACACGCCGGTCAAGTCCTGCTCGTCGCTGCTCTGGGAGTAGTACACCTTGCCGCCGTAGTAGCCAATGCTGCCCACGGTGAACTCCTCCTCCACCAGTGTCTCTACCTCGGGTTCGCCCTCGTCCTTGAGCGCGTAGGACATCAGCTGCAGCATTTCCTCCTCGCCGCAGATCGCATAGATCGTGTGCTGGGCGTCGCCGCTGCCCCAGCAGAAAGTAGCCGTGTCTAGGCCCATGCCCGCCTCGGAAGCGGTGAGCACGGTCTCCACCGGCGCCTGCGTGTCCTTGATATAAAGCACGCGAGCATGCACATCCTGATCGATGTAGGCCACATAGCGCCCATCCTCGGAGAAGCGCGCCAGCAGGATCTCGCTGTATTCCATGTCGCTCAACAGGTCTGCCTTGCCGGCGGCCACGTCATAAAGAAAGAGCTTGACGTAGCTGGTGCTCTCAGAGCCGCCGTTGTCCAGAAAGAACGGCGAAGCGTAGACATAGGCTTGGCCGTCGGGCCGCCAGCACAGTATCGTGCCGTTGGTCAGCAGCACATCCGCGGTCTGCTCCTTGCCGTCGCGGCGCACCACCGGCGTGTTGGAGAACACATCCAGCGCGCCCTGGGCGTCGAAGCGGGGCAGTTCCCCGCCCTTGACTTCCACGACGGTGGCGGTCTTGCCGGGCAGGACGGGCAGCAAGTCCTTCTTGACCTGCTCCAGGCGGGCGTTGGCCTCGTCGGCGCTCGCAAAAGGCTCGGAGATCAGCGTGGTGCTGACGCCGTCGGAACACAACGTGGGCAGGAAGCCCTGCTTCACGTCCAGCTTTCCGCTGCTGAGCTCGTCCAGGGCGTTGAGCTGGATATAGTACTTGGCGGTTTCCTCCACCGGCAGCGCCCGCAGCGTCAGGATCAGCTTGTTATCCAGCTCGTGAGCCTGATAGACGATGCCGGAGCGCAGGTTGAAATACAGCCGCGTGCGCTCGGTGTTTTCCACGGCCTGCTTGACGACGCCCTGTATCGGCGTGTCGGCAATCTCCTCGGGGATGACCTCATAATCCCAGTAGCTCAAACCATCGATGTCCAGCGCCAGGCGGCCCACGCCCTCAATCCACTTGGTGGAATAGCGGGGTACGCCGGCGGTTGGCGCCTCATCCATGCCCAGCTGCAGGCTGCCATCCACAAAGGTCAGCGTTATGATCGTGTCGCCATTGTTCTTGTCGCGTTCCACCTTGATGTCGCGCAGATTGACCGCATGCAGCTCCTTGCCGCCGCTTAGGCCTTGCTCCTTCTCATAATAGCCGCTGACGGTGGATTTGGGCGCGGCGCTGCTCTGGGCGGACACGGGCTTGGGGCCGCAGCCACTCAGGGCCACCATCGCGGCGACCGTCACCAGGCCCACACATAGCATCCAGCGAATCGGCTTCATCTTTGTACCTTCCTTCATATGCATTGGCCGCAAAGGCGTTGGGCGATGCGGCCGGTCTCGGTGTAAACGCGCTCCAGGTCGATGCCCGGCAGCTCGCCGTTCTCCATGAGGATTTTTCCATCCACCATCGTGAGCTTTACGTCGGCGCTGCCCGCAGCATACACGACGGCGGAAGCCGCGTCGTGCATCGGGTGCAGGGCCGGTGAACGGCGGTCCAGCAGGATCAGGTCCGCCCGCTTGCCTGCCTCCAGGCTGCCGGCCACCATGTTCAAGCCCAGCGCCCGCGCGCCGCCCAGGGTGGCCATGCGCAGCGCCTCGGCTGCACTCACCGCCGTGGGGTCGTCCTCGCGCAGCTTGGCACACAGCGCCGCCAGACGGGCCTCCTCTATCATGTCCAGGTTGTTGTTGGAGGACGGGCCGTCGGTGCCCAGGCCCACGCCCACGCCGGCGCGCAGCAGCGCGCGCACCGGGGCAATGCCGCTGGCCAGCTTCATGTTGCTGCCGGGGTTGTGAGCCACCTGCACGCCCCGCTCCGCGAGGATCGCGATGTCCTCATCGTCTACGGTGACGCAATGGGCGGCCACAGTGGGCAGGCTGAACACGCCCATCCGATCCAGCCATTTGGTGGGTGATATGCCGTGGCGCTCCATGCAGCCCTGGGTCTCAGCGCGGGTCTCCTGTATGTGCACGTGCAGGCCGCAGCCCAGCTTGTGGCCCAGCTCCACGATCTGGCGCATGGTCGCTTCGGTGTTCGTGTATTCGGCGTGGGGGCCCAGCATCACGGAGATGCGGCCATCCGCCCCGCCTTGGAAACCCCGGTGCAGCGCCTCGGCCTGCGGCAGGGCCGTGGCATAGCTGGGCGTGACGCCGGTGAGCCCGCGGCTCAACACCGCACGGATGCCGGTTTCCTCCACGGCACGGGCGGTCTCGTCCATGAAGAAATACATGTCCAGAAAAGCCGTGGTGCCGCTCTTGAGCATCTCGGCGATGCCCAGCAGCGATCCCCAGTAGCAATCCCCGCTTTGCAGGCGGTCCTCCGCCGGCCACATGTAGTTCTGCAGCCAGTCCTGCAAATTGCGGTCGCTGCCATAGCCCCGCAGCAGAGACATGGCCAGATGGGTGTGGGCGTTCACAAGGCCGGGCATCACGATACCGCCGTCGGCATCGATGACTCGATCCGCGGCAAAGCTCGGTGGCAGGCCCTCGGACGCTCCGACATACAGAAGCGCGCCGTTCTCGATTGCTACGACGCCGCCGCGATGCTCGGTCATGGCCGCGTCCATCGTCAGCACATGGGCGTTTCGTATCAGGGTGTTCAATGCTGCGTCCTTCCGCTCAGGTATTCGGCCTGTTCCGCCGTCAGCATGTCGATGGCCATGCCGCAGGAGGCAAGGCGCACCCGCGCCACCGATTGATCGACTTCCGCCGGCACAGCGTACACGCGGTTCTCCAACTTCCCATGGTTTTGGGCCACGTATTCGGCGCTGAGCGCCTGCACGGCGAAGCTCATGTCCATGATCTCCACCGGGTGGCCGTCGCCGCAGGCCAGGTTCACAAGGCGGCCTTCGCCCAGCAGGTGCAGCGTGCGCCCGTCAGCCAGGCGGTAGCCCTGTATGTTGGCGCGGGGTTCCGTTACGGCCACGGACAGCGCCGTCAGGTCGCCCTTGTTGATCTCCACATCAAAGTGCCCGGCGTTGGTCAGCAGCGCGCCGTCCTTCATGACCTTAAAGTGTTCGGCGGTGATGACATCCTTGCAGCCGGTTACGGTCACAAAGATATCACCCAGCGCCGCCGCCTGGGCCATGGGCATCACGCGGCAGCCATCCATCAGCGCCTCCAGCGCCCGCACGGCGTCCACCTCGCACACGACAACGTCGGCGCCCAGGCCCTTGGCGCGGGATGCCACGCCCCGGCCGCACCATCCGTAGCCCGCCACCACGACGGTCTTGCCGGCCACCAGCAGATTGGTCGTGCGCAGGATGCCATCCCACACCGATTGGCCGGTGCCGTAGCGGTTGTCGAAGAGATGCTTGCAGTCGGCGTCGTTCACGGCGATCATCGGGAATTTGAGCTCTCCCGCGGCCTCCAGCGCCCGCAGGCGGCGCACACCGGTCGTGGTTTCCTCACAGCCGCCCCAAACGTCGCTCAGCAGCGCCGCCCTGGGCCCGTGCAGCAGGCTGGCCAGGTCTCCCCCGTCGTCTATGACGATGTTGGGCCCCAGGTCCAGCGTGCGGTTCAGGTGGCGTTCATATTCCTGCTCGGTGGCCCCGCGCCAGGCGAACACCTCAAAGCCCTGGGCCGCCAGCGCCGCTGCGACCTCGTCCTGGGTGGAAAGCGGGTTGCACCCGGTCACGGACACCTGAGCGCCGCCGTCCCGCAGCGCCAGGGCCAGGTTGGCGGTCTTGGCCTCCAGATGGATGGACAGCGAAATCTTCAAGCCTTTGAGCGGCTGCTGGGCGCGGAAGCGCTGACGGATACCCCCCAGCGCGCTCATATGAGCCGCTGCCCAATCGATGCGCCGCTGCCCCTCGGGGGCCAGCGCGATGTCCTTAATCTCGTATGACATATATTCTCCTTGGTGAAATGATCATCAGAATTTCATCTATTATTTCCTGATTATATCATAAATCAACGGTCCGATGCTGGGCTTGTCTTCGGCGATCGAAATGGCGCCGTGTAAAATTGTAGTAACCGCCGCAGCCTTCTGCGCGTCGTTGTAATAAAGCGTGGCCAGGCTCTCGCCCTTTTTCACGGCGTCGCCCAACTCCTTGTGCATCACATATCCCACGGCGGGGTCGATGACATCGTCCTTTTTGTCTCTTCCCGCGCCCAGCGCTTGGGCGGCGCGGCCAGCCTCGCGCACGTCGATGGCACTCAGATAACCGTCCCTTTGCGCGGTGACTTCCAAGGTGTGATTGGCGTAATACAGTTTGTTGGGATTATCGATGTAGGTGGTATCGCCGCCCATTTGGTCCACCATGGCGCGCAAAGCGCGCAGGCCTTCGCCGCTGGCGATGGCCCCGCGCAAGCGCTTACGCGCTTCGTCCATGGACCGAGCCGCACCGCCCAGCGTCAGCATTTCCGCGCCTAGCTCCACGGCCAGCGTGCACAGCCGGCCCTGACCATGGTGGCCCTGCAGAATCTCCACGGCTTCGGCCACCTCCAGCGCGTTGCCCACGGCGCGGCCCAGCGGCTGGTTCATGTCGGTCAGGTATGCCACAGTCTCTCGTCCGGCCTCCCGGCCCAGCGCCACCATCTCGGCGGCCAGCGCCCGGGCGTCGTCCAGAGCGCCCATGAAGGCGCCGGAACCCACCTTGACGTCCAGCACGATGGCGTCGCAGCCGGCGGCCAGCTTCTTGCTCATGATGCTGGCGGCGATCAGCGGCAGGCTGTCCACGGTGGCTGTGGCGTCGCGCAGGCCGTAGAGCAGCTTGTCCGCCGGCGTCAGGTTGCCGGTTTGGCCCACGACGGCCAGCCCGGCGCTGCGGGCGATGGCAAAGAAACGCTCAGGGCTTTGGGCGGTGGACAGGCCGGGTATGCTCTCCAGCTTGTCCAGCGTGCCGCCGGTGTGGCCCAGGCCCCGCCCGCTCATCTTGGCTATCGTGATGCCGCAGGCGGCAGCCAGCGGCGCGGCCACCAGCGTCGTCGTGTCGCCCACGCCGCCGGTGGAATGCTTGTCGACCTTGCGGCCGGGCAGCGCGCTCAAATCCACGCGGTCGCCGGAATCGGCCATGGCCAGCGTGAGCGCCGCGGTCTCGGCGGCGTCCATGCCGCGGAACCATATGGCCATGCACAGCGCCGCCGCCTGGTAATCCGGGATGTCTCCCGCCGTGTAGCCGGCCACAAACCAGCGGATTTCTTCGGCGTTCAAAGCGCCGCCGCGTTTTTTCTTTTCGATGATGTCAACCATTCTCATAGGGTAAATTCAATCCTCTTTTGTTTTACTCTCCAGTACCGGCAGGTTGTCCAGCAGGCATTGCTGCAACAGCGCCAGCGCCTTTTCGTCGGCCAACGCGCCCATCTCCACAACGCGGGCGGCGTAGCCGCCAAAGCGCAGGTGCACCGAGCGGCCGTCGCCACAGGCCTGCATGCCCTGCGGGGCGCTCAGCACCTGGGAGCGCTGCTCGGCGGCTTCATAACGCCCGTCGGGGTCGGCTGCAGGCAGGTATATCTCCACATACAGCAGCCGCGACGGGCCCTGCGCCTCCTCCCAGGCCCATATCGCCATTCCCTTGCGGTCGTCGCGGTGGTCATAGGCCAGCTTCATGTCACAGCCGGCCATGCGGCTCACGTGCTCCAGCGGCAGCACCGAGTCGCGGTCCAGCGCGCTGGGCCGCACGGCCTGCGAAGCGCCGCAGGCGCCCAGCAGCAGGGTCAAGCCCAGCAAAACAAGCAGCAATCGCTTCATCGGCGCGCACCCCCATAGTATATCCTATGAGGGTGTCTTGCGGTGAAATGTCAACGGCAGCGCCTTGCCACCGTTTCCTTATGCCTGTTGGCTATAGAGATCCTTCTCGGCTTTGGGTTGCTCCTGGCGGTACCGCCGGGCCAGGCTTATGATATAAAGCACACTGAGGATGCCGAACCCTGCAACGACGCCCTCCAGCGCCCAGGCGCTCAGGCCGACCTTCTGCAGTGCCACGGCGACAAAATCGATGGCCGTATGCACGGCGATGGCCAGCACCAGATACAGCCATTTTTGGCCGGTCTGGAAGCCCCTCATCACCAGCAGCGACAGCGCGATCTGCACGAACACCGTGAACAGCCGCTCCACACCCGCCGCCAGGAACAGATCGCTGCCGGTGGTCGTGAGCGCCGTCACGCCGGCCTGCAGCGCACCGCGGGCGCTCTCGGGCGTGGCCTGCAGCAGCGAGTCGATGGCACCGGTGTTGATCATAAAAGACATCGTCAGGTTGCTGATGTAGCTCATACCCACGAGTATGACGCTCTCGATGCCGCCGTGGCCGATGCCGTAAGACAGGCCGTCCACGAAGCTGCGGCGCTTCTTCAGGATGGAATACACGAGAAAGCGCGGCGGCTCCTCAAACAACCCCGCAGTAAAGGCCAGGAGCGCGATGTAGATCCACTGGTAATTTGTGGCGAAGCCCACAAACCACGCAAACTGCGAGAGGAGCTGCAAGGCTGTGATGCGGATGACCAGCTGAAACAGGAAGAACGCAGCAGCGCCCAGCAGCAGCGGCACAAAGGAAAACGCCTTGCGATAGCGCAGCTTGGCCCAGATGGCCAGCGCCACCGGCACGCCGATGCTCAGCAGCAGTGTAACGCACATGAAGACAATGGACCATGTTCCAACCACTTGCGAAGAAGCCATAGCAATTCCTCCTGTATGATGGATGATATTGGAATCATATCATGTGGCATGCAGAAAAGAAGCGCTTCTTTCCACAACCAGCGGTTCAGCCGCCGAACTGTCGCAGAAAGGCCTCCACTTCCCCGCGGCGGCCAATGGAAGGCTGCGCGCCTGCCCGGCTGGCCGACACCGCGCCGGCGGCCGCCGCGAAGCGCAACGCCTGCTCCATGGGCATGCCCTCACCGATGGCCACTGCCAGCGCCCCGGCGAAGCTGTCTCCCGCGGCAGTGGCATCCACCGCGCGGATCGGGAAAGCCGGCACGAAGAAAGACTGCTCCCCGCTGTAATAGCACCCCTTGGCGCCCAGCGTGATGAGCGCAGCCCGGGCGCCCATGTCGCGCAGCTTGGCCGCTGCGCGCGCAGCCCAGCCGATGATGTCGCCCTCGTCCACCGGCAGGCCGGTGTAATAGGCGGCCTCGGTCTCGTTGGGCTTCACGAGGTCCGCCATGGCCCAGATCTGCGATGGAACCGGCTGCATGGGCGCTGGGTCCAGCTGCACGAAGCACCCGGCCTTGCGTGCCTTGTCCATAGCGTGCAGGATGGCGTCCATGCTGGTTTCCAGCTGCGTCACAAACACATCGCAGTTGTCAAAGGCGGCCTCGGCCTCGTCCAGCATAGCCGGCGTGCAGGCCTCATTGGCGCCAGGGGCGATCATGATCTCGTTCTGTCCCTTATCGTCCACAAAGATCAGCGCCGTACCGGTGGTCAGGCTGTCGTGGCGGGCCACATAGTCGATGATCATGCCCTCGGCGCTCAGGCAGTCGAGCTGCGCGTCGCCCATGAAATCACGGCCGATGCAGCCAATCATCGTGGTGTCGGCGCCCAGCCGCGCCGCCTGCAGCGCCTGGTTGGCGCCCTTGCCGCCGGTTTGCTGCAGAAAGCTCTCGCCCTTCACCGTCTCGCCCGGCACGGGCAGGCGGGGGCCAAGTATCACAAAATCATAGTTGAGGCTGCCGAATACGGTCACGCTGGCTGGTTTCATAACGTTCTCCCATCCATGCTATTAAAACGGATAAACACTGCATCATTATACCTTTGCGTGTGGCAAACCACAACCCGAAGCGCCGCCGGAGCATAAGCAACCTTGCGCGCCGCCGTCGATTGTGCTACGCTGTGCCCATCGCCCTATACGAACGGAGGTTCGCATGCTCTACGTATCCGATCTGGACGGCACGCTGCTCAACACCCAGGGCGTCATAAGCCTGCGTACCCGCGACACGCTGGCAGACCTTCTGCGCCGGGGGCTGCGCTTCACCGTGGCCAGCGCCCGCAGCGTGGTCAGCATTGCGCAGCTTCTGGCCGATGTACCGCTGGAGCTGCCGGTCGTGGAGCTGAACGGCGCTTTCATCAGCGAGCCTTCCGGCAGGCATCTGCACACCCAGGCCATCGGCGCAGCTCTCAAGCACGGAATCTATCTGCACATCCAGGGCGCGGGGCACCTGCCCTTCATCTCGACCTATGACGGACGCCGCGACAACATTTATCACGCTGGCATACAGAACCCCGGCCAGCGCTGGTATTATGAGGACCGGGTGCGCATGGGCGACCCGCGGCTGCGCCCGCCCCGGCCACTGCTGGATGTGCTGGAGGAGGAAGTCATCTGCTTCACGCTGATCGACCGGGAAGAAGGCCTGCGGGCGCTGCAGCGGGAGTTGCAGGCGTTGTACGGCCCATGCCTGCGCATCCACCTGGCCCGGCATCTTTATTGCCCGGGCTACAGCTGGCTCACGATATACGATGCCCGCGCCACCAAGGCCCACGGGCTTAAAAGGCTTCTGGAGATGCTGGGCGAGAATGCCCAGGATATGACCGTGTTCGGCGACGACGTCAACGACATCGACATGTTCCAGATGGCCGGCCACGCCGTGGCCGTTGGCAACGCGATTCCCGAGGTGAAGGCTTGTGCCCACGAGATCATCGGGTGTAACGATGAGGATTGCGTGGCGGCGTATCTGCGCAATGCTTACCCGTCATCAGGAGCTTAGCGTCACTTCGACAAAAGGCAATGCAAGCCTCACCCAAGAAGGCTAGGAATTTCCGCCAGCTGCGCGCACACATGGTTGGCCTCACAGGGCATATCGCCATGCACAAGAATGGCCTCCATGCCCGCGGCCCTGGCACCGGCGATGTCCGCCACCGGGTTGTCGCCGATCATGACGCACCGCTTCGGATTGCCTGCCAAACTCCGTGCGTAGTCGAAGATCTCCCGCCGGGGCTTGTCCCAGCCCGCCAGAGCGGACACGACCAAACCATCGAACAACGCCGTTATGCCCAAGGCACCCACAATGGCGGGCAACTCCGGATAGTTGTTGGAAAGCAAAAAATTCCTCCACCCCATTTCGCGGCACAGCCTCAGCGCATCCACCGCGTCGGGGTAGAGCGCATAGTTCCCGGGATTCAGGATCAGGCAGCGAACTCTGGCGCTGGCGCGTTGGGCCGCCCGTTCCTCAACTCCCAACGCCGTATAGATGTCGCAAAACCGGCGAGACATGCGCTCCCACCATGCCTGCCCGGTGCAAGCGGTGTAGTCCTGCTCTGGGGTGTGCCAGGTGAAGCCCGTACGCATGGGGTCGCGAATCTGTTCCAGCGTCACTGCCGTATCCGGGCAGCACTCGCGCAACGCACGGTGCACCGCGCCGCTCCACAGCACATCCGAATGAACCAGCGTGCCGTCGAAGTCCCAGAACAAGGCTTTCTTCATGGGCTCTCCTCTCGTCATGGTTATATGCTTTGCTACTGATTGGGGCCGAAGGTTTCCAAAGGGCGATCGGAAAGCCCTTTGGTCGCGCCCACAGGTGCGAAATCTTACCCCCTGTGTAAATTATGCGGTTAAAACGATGCGCCTAATTAAGAAACCTAAAGTGCCGCACAGCAGCTACCCTATTTGATATGCGGCATGAAGCCTTCGCCCAGCACTTCCTTCACGTCGGTCACAACGACAAAGGCCTCGGCGTCCTCCTCGGCGATGAGCTTCTTCATCTCCATGATCTGCGCGGGCGCCACGATGCAGAACAGCACATCCTTAGGCTCGCCGCTGAAGGCGCCCTTGCCGTTGAGCACTGTGACGCCGCGATCCAGACTCAGCAGAATGCGCTTGGTGATGATCTCGGAATTCTTGGATATCACAAAGAACAGCTTGGTGCTGCGGGCGCCGATCAGTATGAAATCCACGATCTTGGCGCCGATGAACACCGCCGCCAGCGCATACAGCGCGGCCTTGGGCTCAAAGACGAACGCCGCGCCTACAACGACCATGGCGTCCACGGCGAACATCGCCCAGGCCACGTTGAGCGACGGCCAGTAGTGGTTGATGATGACGCCGGCCAGGTCGGTGCCGCCGGTGGTCGCGTTGCCGCGTATCGTAAGACCGACGCCTGCACCCATCAGGATGCTGCCATACACCGTGGTCAGCAGGATGTCGTCCTTGAACAGCGCGTACACCCATTGGGGCAGGCGCAGATAGTCGATCAGAAGGCTCAGTAAAAGCGTAGCCGCCAGCGTACGCACCATGAACACATGGCCGCGCACCCGCCAGCCGGCCAAAAACAGCGGGATGTTGAACAGTATGATGACCAAGCCCACCGACAATTGCGGAATGAGCGCATGCACCAGCGTGGCCAGGCCCGAGAGCCCGCCGGGTGCGATGTCATTGGGGATGAAAAACAGATTGAAGGCCAGCGCTGTAAGCACGCTGCCCACTATGATCAAAAGCCATTCGTACAAACGCGTCTTCATGGATTCGCGCATTTTTACTCCTTAGTACCGTGTCGCCTTCGGCTGGTCGGGGCCTGTGGCCCCTGCTCGCCCATGCAACCTGGGCGCTGTTGCGTCTTGGCGATTAAGACCCTTGTCACTTGTGCCTTTATCGTCCGCCGCGCAGGTCGCCGGACGATCTCATATCATCCGTACTCATACTTTGTGTAAAAAGACGACGTCGCCGGCGGGCGGGTTTCTGAAATCGTCTCTTTCGCAGTGATTGTTCCCTCCGCCGAATGAATCGGCGTTCGGCCTCATTGTGCTTCTTCCTAATTGTAAATCAAGACTTAAAGTTCCGTAACCCCCATGCTGATCTGCAGCGCCTCGTCCACCTCGCTCATGATTTCGCCGGGCAGCACGCCCACGCGCTCGCGCAGGCGGCGCTTGTCGATCGTGCGCACCTGCTCAGCCAGCACCACAGAGTCCCGGGTCAGGCCGTATTCATCGGCGGCAAGCTCTATGTGCGTGGGGAGCTTGGCCTTGTCGATCTTGGAAGTGATGGCAGCCACAATGACCGTGGGGCTGTAGCGGTTGCCGATGTCGTTCTGTATGATCAAAACAGGCCTCAGGCCTCCTTGTTCCGATCCCACGACCGGACTTAGATCGGCATAGTAAATCTCGCCGCGTTTTACCATTCATTCCTCACACTCCGCCAACAGTGTTTCATAGAGCTCCAGGGATTTCTCGTCCGGCAGAAGACCGAGCTCCGCCCATTCGTTGTTGATGCGCGCCATTTCCTCGTAGCCGCGGCGCATCCTCTCCCTGATTTCCATTCTATGCCGTTCGCGTATGTAAAGTTGCATGGCCTCCCGGATAATCTGGCTCCGGGAGATGTGTTCGGCGTTCATGAGCTCGTCCATCTGCCTAAGCAGGCCGTGGGGCAGGCTCACCAGCACCTTTTTGTTGACGTCGGGCATGCGTTCTCACCCCTGTCAGTCCGTCCTTTATTGTTCACCTCCCCTGCGCAGCACTTCGGGAAGGCTGTCGATGATGTCGCCGCTGAGCATGCTCGCCTGACCCAGGCGCTCCGAAGCCAAGTCTCCCGCTCGGCCATGGATCCAGCAGCCCTTGGCCGCCGCCTCATAGAGCTGCTGACCCTGGGCCGCCAGGCCCGCGATGATGCCGGCCAGCGCGTCACCGGAACCCGCTGTGGCCATGCCGGGGTTGCCGGTCAGGTTGAAGGTCACCGCGCCATCGGGGCCGGCGACGACGCTGGTTGCGCCCTTGAGCACGACCACCGCGCCATACATCCGGGCGCACCGCTGCGCCATGCCCAGCGGGTCGGCCACAACCTCTGCGGTATCCACGTCCATGAGCCTGGCCATCTCGCCGGGGTGGGGCGTCAGCACGCAATCCTTGCCGGCGATCAACTGAGGATAGCCGCAGATCGCAAAACATGCATCTGCATCTAGTATCATTGGTATATCGATCACAGACAGAATATGCCTGATCAGCGCAACCGTTGCGTCGCGGCGGCCCAAACCCGGCCCCAGCGCGGCCACAGTCTTGCCCTTCAGGGCCGCCAGCAGCGGCTCCGCCGCGGCCTCAGATAGGCCGCCATCCACATCGGGTAGAGGCACGGCCATGGCCTCCGGCGGCCGCAGGGACGCGTCGGCGGCACGGGGCAGCAGCCAGCTCACGAGCCCCGCGCCGGTGCGCAGCGCCGCACGGGCGCACAGCGCCCCGGCACCTTCCATGCCCAGGCTTCCGGCCACGACGACCACGTGTCCGTAGCTGTTCTTAAAGGTGTCAGCGCGGCGGGGCGGCAGCGCGCAATCCGCGGCTTCCAGCACCCGGCGCGGCCTGTGCAGCGGCGGCTCACCCGGCGTCACGGCGGCGCGGTCGGCGATGCCGATGTCCGCAACGACCAACCTGCTGGCATAGTCCCGGCCAGGGAACAGCAGATGACCGACCTTGGCCCATTGGAACGTCACCGTGACGGCAGCGCGCACGGCCTCGCCCAGCACATGGCCGGTGGCGCCGTCGATGCCCGAGGGCATGTCCACCGACAGGACAGGCGCGCCGCAGGTGTTGATGAGTGTCACGGTCTCGCGCCAGCGCCCCTCCAAGGCGCGGTCCAGCCCGTTGCCGAACAGCGCGTCCACGACGACCGCCGCGCCATTGAGCGCCCGCCGGAAGTCGTCCAGTTCCTCGGTGATCGGCACACAGCAGCGGCGGGCGGCGTCCAGATGCGTGGCAGCAGCCTGGTCCTTATACTCCTGCACGGGCGCAAAGCAGCGCACGTCGCGGCCGCGCAGCCGCAGAATGCGCGCCGCGGCCAACCCGTCGCCGCCGTTGTTGCCCGGCCCACAGGCAATCGCCACAATGCCGCTTGGGGCGATTCGCTCCACCTCGTCGGCCACGGCCAGTGCCGCGCGCTCCATCAGCGCCACGGCGGGCACGCCCAGCTCATGGATCGTGTAGCGGTCCAGCGCCGCCATCTCGACGGGGGTCACCACGGTGCGCATGTCAGTCTCCTTCCAGCAGCACGACGGCGGCGGCCAGCCCCGCCTCGTGGGTGATGCTGACCCATACCGACGTGACGCCCAACTCAGTCAGTTTCTCTTGAACTTTGCCGTGGGCGCGCACCTGCGGCGCGCCGCTGGGCAGCCGCAGGGTCTCCACGGCGTCCAGCGGGCAGCCGGCCAGCCCGCAGCCCAGCGCCTTGGCCAGCGCCTCCTTCACGGCGAAGCAGCCGGCGGCCCGCTGCGCCGAAAGCGCGCCGCTGCCGATGTGCTCGCGCTCGGCGACGGTGAACACCCGCTCCATGAAGCGCGCGATGGCCAGGTTCTTTCCCATCCGGGCGATGTCCACCATGTCCAGCCCCATGCCCTTAATCATGGCTGTTGGCCGCCTCCACGGCGTTGGCGATGGCGCGGGCCACAACCTCCGCCGCCATGGCGCACAACATGTGGAAATCCGCCTGTTTCTCCCCGGCGCTCACGGCGAACAGCGTGTCGCCATCCAGCTGCGTGTGGGCCGGGCGCACCGCCCAGGCCAGGCCGTCGTGGGCCGCGCAGGCCAGCCGGTTGGCCTGGGCCTTGTCCAGCGCGGCGTCGGTGGCCACAACGCCGATGGTCGTGTTCTGGCCTGCCATAGCCCTTGTTGGAACGCCCCCAGTCAGCAGGTTCTGCACGCCGGGGAAGCTGCCGTCGGGCAGCCGTGCACCAGCCAGGATTCTGCCTGTACGGTAGTCCAGCACGTCTCCGAAGGCGTTCACCGCAACGATGGCGGCCACGCACACGCCATTGGCCGTAATGGACGCCGTACCCACGCCGCCGGCCATGGCGGCCTGCGGCCCCAGGGCCTTGCCTACGGTGGCCCCGCAGCCCGCACCCGCAGCGCCTTGGGCCGGAGCGTCGGTACCGGCTCTTTGGCAGGCCTCATAGCCCATGGCGGTATCGGGGCGGGCCTGGGCATCGCCCACGCCCAGATCGTAGAGTACCGCCGCCGGCACGATGGGCACGCGGGCAAATCCGGTCTCCAAGCCGATGCCATGCTCCTCCAGCCAGCGCATGGCGCCGCCGGCCGCGTCCAGCCCAAAGGCGCTGCCGCCGCACAGCAGGATCGCGTGAGCGCGCTCCACGAGGTTGCCGGGCCGCAGCAGGTCGGTCTCCCGGGTGCCGGGAGCTGCGCCGCGCACGTCCACACCGGCCACCGCGCCCACCGGGAAGACCAGCGCCGTGCAGCCGGTGCGCCCTATGGGGTTGCTGACCTGCCCGCAGAGCACGCCTGCCACATCGGTGATGCTGCCGTGATACATCCGTATTCCCTCCATATAATTCCTCATACAGGATTACCGTCTTTTCCCATTAGCTTACCCTCGGCTTGCCCGCAATGCAAGCACACGCCGAAAACGCCCTCGTTCGGGCATTTCCGGGTGCCTTTCGATATGGAATCGCGTCATACGACATTATTCGTCAAACTTTATACGATATGACCATTGGGTAATCGTTTTCATTTTCCCATTCACACAATTCCCCGTTGCAACCATACTTGTGTACGGATATACTGAATTTGACAATTGTTCGTTAAAATTTGAACAGGCAGGTGAATGGATTGAACGCTCCCGGTCAGATTTTCAAGCAGGTCAGGGACAACATCCGCAAAGTCATAGTAGGAAAGGACGACGTCATCGAGCTGGTGCTCGTGGCACTGCTGTGCGAAGGGCATGTGCTCATAGAGGACGTGCCCGGCGTGGGCAAGACATCGCTCATTTCCGCTCTGGCCCGCTCCGTGGGGCTGGATTTCCGCCGCATGCAGTTCACGCCCGACGTGCTGCCCAGCGACATCACGGGCTTCTCCATCCTCAACATAAAGACCGGCGAGTTTGATTACCGTCAGGGCATGGTCATGAGCAACATCATACTGGCCGACGAGATCAACCGCACGTCGCCCAAGACCCAGTCCAGCCTGCTGGAGGCCATGGAGGAGCGCCATGTGACCGTGGACGGCATCACCCACGCGCTGCCCCGGCCCTTCCTGGTGCTGGCCACTCAAAACCCCATTGAATATGTGGGCACCTATCCGCTGCCCGAAGCCCAGTTGGACCGCTTCCTGCTGCGCATCACCGTGGGGTATCCCTCCATGAAGGACGAAGTGGAGATTCTGCGCCGCCACGCCAGCGACGAGACCCGCCAGGAGCTCACGTCCGTGTGCTCCGCCGAGGACATTCTGGCTCTGCAGCGCATGTCCGCCGATGTGCAGTGCGCTGAGAGCGTGCGCGAATACATCGTATCGCTGATCGCACAGACCCGCCGCAGCGAGCATCTTTCGCTGGGCGCCAGCCCCCGCGGCTCCATCTTCCTGATGCGCGCAGCCCAGGCCTGCGCCGCGCTGCAGGGCCGCAATTACATCATACCCGATGATGTGCAGAAGATGGCCGTGCCGGTGCTGGCCCACCGTCTGATCGTGCGGCCGGAGGCTCGCCTGAGCGGCATGACCTCTGAACGCATCGTCAAGTCGCTGCTCAATTCTGTGGATGTGCCGGTGATGACAGCGTGATTTTACGCAGAATTCTATTCGTCATAAGCGCGGCGCTGCTGCTCATCTCCGGCCTGTATTCCGGCGAGCGGCTGTTTTTTGTCGGCTTCGTGCTGATGTGCCTGGTGCTGGCGCTGTCCATCGTGTCGGTGCTCTACACCGCCGCGATGTTCAAGTATCTGCAGACACTGACGCCATTGCAGGGCGTCAAGGGCGAGACCGTGCGCTACAAGCTGCAGCTGTCCAACGACCACTGGCTGCCCATCGCTTATCTATCCATCCGCTTTGACACCATTGATTCGCTGCTGGGCGGGCAGCCCTCCCGAATCACGACTTCTCTGATGCCCAGAAGCTGCCTGGACCGCGAGGAGGACATCCTGTGCCGCTACCGCGGCCGCTGGCAAGTCGGCGTGAAGAGCGCGGAGATCCGCGATTTCTTCGGGCTCATCTCCATCCGTCTGAACGTGACGCGGTTCTTAAGCCACAAGCCCATATCGCTGCTGGTCAAGCCCCGCATCGTGCACCTGAGCCGCCTGCCCATGCGCCGCAAGAAGGACGAAGGCCCCATGGAGACGCTGCCCCGACGCACCGACGACACGGCCATGATGAGCGACGTCCGCAAATACGCCCACGGCGACCAGCTCAAGAAGATCCACTGGAAACTGACCGCCCGCATGCGCGAGATCATGGTCAAGAACTATGAAGAATCGTCGCTGCCGGACCTGCTGCTGTATCTGGACACCAACAGCCTGGACATGGAGCGTCTGGACCGCCTCAACCTGGAGGACACGCTGGTGGAATGCACCACCGCCGTGGTGCACCATCTGCTGCTCAACCATATGCCGGTCAGCATGATCACCTATGGCAAGACCCGCATGCAGCTGCGCGGCTCCCGCCCGGAGCACTTCCAGAGCTTCTACACGTTGCTGAGCGACATCCCATTTGACGGCCGTTTCAGCGCCGAGGATGTGCTGACCAACGACCTGAAAATGGTCACCTATTCTGGTAATCTATTCCTGATCACATGGCGCTTCACCGACAAGCTGTATGACCTGCTGATGATGATGAACACCGGCGGGCTTAACATCACGGTGATTTATGTCTACCCTGTGGTCGCCGGCTCCATCACGGAAGTCAAGGAAGCGTTGGAAGCCGGACGCGTGGAGCGCATGCTCACAGAGATGCGCAATGCCGGCATTCTGGTCGTGGACCTGCACCCCGGCGAGAACATTGGCGAAAGGATCGACGTTTTGACATGAAGCCTTCCTTTGCCGAAAACAGCAAGGCGCTGGCTCTGGTGCTGCTGGTGGCTGCACCGCTGAGCCATCTGCTGCTCCTGTCGGTCAGCATCGAACTCAACATCTTTTGGGCGGTGCTGTTCTGCGCGCTTTCGGCGGCGTTGCTGGATGCTTTGTTTTACAACCGCCGCGCGGCACTGATCGGCTGCTCGGTGCTGGTGGCGGGCGCGGCGTTCACCTGGTGGCTCATCGGCAGCACCGGACGCCAGGCCTTCGGCGATTTCGCTGCCTGGGCGTATGTGTTTCTGAGCAGTTGGATAGAGTATCCCCCGGTCTACGGCATGCTGCTGGCGGCCATCCTGTGCGTGCTCATCACGCTGGTCATATGGCTGTTCGGCAAGAAGTTCTTCTGCTTCCCAGCCGTTTTCGCCTTCTGCGTGGGGCTCATCCTGCTGGAATGGTTCATTGGCGTGTTCCGCATCCTGGCGCCGGCCATGGCCACCTGCGGGGCGCTGGTGCTGCTATGGGCCAAGGCGCTGCAGCGCAGCGCCGCCAAAAAACAGGCCACCGTTCGCGAAAATGACGTGGCACTGTATCTGCTGCCCTTCGCGGCAGCGCTGGTGGGCTTGAGCTTGCTCATCGTGCCGGCCGATTCCAGCCAGTGGCGCAGCCAGCAGGTCTACCGCACCTTCGAGCGCATCAACAATTATCTGGCCAACTACACGGGCTTTTCCCGCCCGCGCAATTCCTTCTCCATCGGCGGTTCCGGCTTTATGCCGCTGGGCACCCGGCTGGGCGGCGCGGTGACACTTTCCGACGACGAAACGCTGCGAGTGCGCACCAACATGCCCATCCTGCTCCGGGGCACCATCTACAACGAATACACCGGCAACAGTTGGACCGACAGCCAGTCCAGCCGCCGCTACCGCTATGACAGCAACGACGCCATCCGGTCTGACACCTTCGACCTGAACCGCCCCGACGTGGGCGAACCCATGGCCAGCCAGTTCAAGAAGTTCCTGCAGCCCATCGAGCTTTCCATCACGCCGCTGGTCAATTCGTCCTCCACGATGTTCACACCCTATCGGGGCGTCACCGCCGTGAGGGCCAACGGTTTTTTGACGGTGTTCCCCTATTTTAATACCGAGGGTGAAGTGTTCCACACCAACGATCTGCGCGCCGGCGACGGTTATACGGTGGCGGCCGACTATCTCAATTACCAATCCTCGGACTTCCCCCTGCTGATGAACGACCTGCTGCGCCTGGGTCTCCAGGACGACCCCAACCGTATCAAGGACATCCACGCGGCCTATCTGCATCTGCCGGATAACATCGAGCAGGGCGTCTATGACCTGACCAAAAGCACGACCGAAGGGCTGGAGAGCGCCTATGACAAGGCCAGCGCCATCCGCGATCTGCTACGTCAGTACAGCTACACGCTCTCTCCGCCGGAGCCGCCGGCCAACCGCGACTTCGTCAGTTTCTTTTTGAACGATTCCCACAAGGGCTATTGCACCTATTTCGCCACGGCCATGGCCGTGATGGCCCGCATTGAGAACATCCCCTCGCGCTATGTCGAGGGTTATATGATGACCGAGAGTGCCAGGAACGGCTCCGACTATGTGCTGAAGGGTAAGAACGCCCACGCCTGGGCGGAGCTGTACTTCGAGGGCATCGGCTGGATTCCCTTCGACGCCACGCCTTCGGGCGCCGCCCCGGCGGATAGCTCCGGCATCGGTACCGGAGCCAGCGGCTATGACCCGGAGCCCACGATGCCCATCCCCTCCCGCGCGCCTTCCACCAGCGTACCCATACCGACCAAGGAGGAGGGCCTGACGCTGGCGCAGTTGCTGGGCTATCTGTGGGCCGTACCGGTGGGAGCCCTGGCGCTGTTCGGCCTGTGGGTGCTCTACGCGGCGATGCGGGCCCGTGTCACGATGTCGCTGAGCTATGCCCACCGGCGCTTTGCCGACAACCGCCGTCGCACGGCCTACTTCTACGCCGCCATCCTGCGGCTGCTGGCCTACTACAATTATCCCATCAAGCGCGGTGAAACGCTGTATACCTATTCCGCGCGCATCGGGCGCTGGCTGCGCCTGGGCCCCGGCTCCTTCGAACGCGTGGCGGACCTCATGGTGCGCATCTCCTACTCCGGGTATGAGCCCAGCGACGAGGACGTCAAGTTCATGGCGGATTTCCGCGAGGCGCTGGCTCACTATACCTACGAAACCGTGGGCATGTGGTACTATCTGTTCCATCAGATATTGGGCTTCAAGGGCAAAATGAAGGGATCAGTGGCGGAAGCACCTAAGACACACTATTACACGCAGCAGAAGTCGTAGGAAACCCTCCTCGGGTAGCAAACCCTCCGGCAGGCTTCGGCCTGCCACCTCCCTTTTCAGGGAAGAAGAGAAAAACCTGCCCACACACAGAATAAGTTTTAACTCAAAAGATGGGTGCCGAAGGTTTCCAAAGGGCGATCGGAAAGCCCTTTGGTCGCGCCTGATGGCGCGAAATCCCTTCAATCGCGCAACGTCTATTCTGTCTCATCTGGCGCTACACTCAACACCTCATTGAGCACACTCTGAATGATCTCATGGGAAAAGCCGCGTCGGGCAAGGTTGGCATAAACCTTCGCCCGGCGCTTTCTTTCATCGGGTTCCCGGGCGGCGCTGCGCAACGCCTTTTGCGCCTGAGCCCGGGCGGCTTCTTTTTCGTCCTGGTCGTCATACTGGCTGAGCGCCTGCTGGGCCGTCTCCCCATCGATGCCTGCCCGGCGCAGCTCCTGAGCTATGACCCTGCGGCCCGCGCCCTTCAGGTTCACGCGGTCGCGCACCAGCATGCCCGCATAGGCGCTGTCGTCCAGATAACCCAGCTCGCTCAGCCGGGCCAGCACGCGCTCCACGGTTTGCTCCTCATGGCCTTTGGCCAGCAGGTGCTTGCGCATCTCTTCCACGCCGCGGGCGCGGCTGGCCAGGTGCTTGAGCGCCCGGTTCATGGCGGCCTGCTCCTCCTGGCGCCCCTGCATGGCCTGCCAGGCCTCTTCGGCCAGCTCACTGCCCACCTTGAGCCCTGACTGCACCCACACGATGTCCTCCACGCTGCCCAAATACTCCCCATCCACAGAAATGCTAATGCGGTTGGGGTGTTTGGCCTGCGCCTGCGCCTCGGTGATGCGCCCGAACATTGGCAATTCCTCCCTTTTTATGCAGCAAATGGTGGTCATACCTTCGCGATTATAGCACAAAATATTCCTGCAATTCGCGCAAAGGAGGACATCCATGGCTAACTTTGGACAACAGCCCCAAATCGCCGCCAAAAACTTGAGCTTTCTCGAGGACACCCTGAACTATGAGGCGCTGGCCTGCAAGAAGTGCAGCCAGTATGAAACGATGCTGACCGACCCCGCCCAGAAGAACCTGGTGCATCAGCTGGGTCAGCACCACCGCCAGCATTTCGACGCGCTCTTCAACTATCTGCAGAGCCACCAATGACAGGAGGAAACAAGATGGCGACGAACAACGTACTCGGCGAGAAGGAAATCCTCAACGACCTGCTCAACCAGGAAAAACAGATCATCGGCACCTATTCCACGGCTGTGACAGAATCCAGCTGCGCCAACATGCGCCAGCTGTTGCTGCGCAACATCAACGAGTGCTCGCAGGATCAGTTCGCGGTTTTCAACGCGATGCTGTCCAAGGGCTATTACCAGGCCAAAGACGCTGCCGATCAGGACGTGCAGCAGGCCAAGCAGAAGTTCCAGCAGATGCAAAGTCAACTATAACGCCTTCGGCGCGAAGCGCCTCGGCTTTCGCCGCCGGTGCTGTTGCACCGACGGCGATCTGGACGGCTTGCATATACGTCAGCTTTCGCCCTGCCGATAACCGTCGGCAGGGCTGCTCATATCATTGGTTCCCATTCTTGCTTTTTAGGAACAAAGGCCGCTGAGGCGGGGTTTTGTGAACGTTTCTGACTGGTTAACCGTTGCCTTGGCCGGATAAACCGGCCTGCGGCGCCTTGGTTCTACCGTTCTGATAGGCTTAACAAGAAACTTTTTAACTACCAAATATCTTTTATACAAGATGGGTCCGAAGGTTTGCTGTGAAAACCCGTAGCTGTGCTTGATTTACAGGTACAGCAAAGAAAGCCGCTTTTTCTTTGCGGCTAGCTTAAGGTCTATTCAGGTCTTAGCCTACAGCCGTGACGGTT
>JAEYPH010000022.1 GCA_023410875.1 Bacillota bacterium
TCCGCTGTCTTTTCCCTTATGATTCCCCTGTAGTTCTTGTGTTCTCACAAACCTAGATTACTACAAAAAACGAGCCTTGGCTTCTGCCTTGGCTCGCTTTTTTACTCTTCTTTCTGAGACAGCCCCAACTGACGACAACAAAGCAGGGCGGAAAAAGACCAAGCAAGGCGGATGCCATGCTTTATTCAGCGCTTCCTTAAATACAGCTCCCGAGCCGATTGCGGGCTGTCTTCGCCGCAAGCGTTTTTGATCGGGGCGAATTCTTCGTTGCGATCCACGCGCAGCACGGCGATGTCGTGGCATTTGGGGAAGATGTCGAAGATGAACGCTTCGAATTTCAAAGCGTTTTCCGTCGTGGGCGCAATCAAATGCCCGGCTTCATCCACGAAGGTAGCTTTTTTCACTGCCGTGTGATAGGGCATCTGCTCGCGCTCCACAAGCTCTATGACGTCGGTATGGAACAACGTGCAGGAAATGTGTGCGTCGCCGAAGACCAAATTGCCGCTCGGGGTGGTTTGGTGCGCGAGCTGCGGGGAAATCTCGGTGTATTCGATCACGGCGGGGCGGCCGTCGATCCGGCAGAAGACTCCGGCCTTCTCATCGGGGCTCCTCTTCATGACCGACTTGGACACCGCCGGCACGCCATGCTGCACCGCCACGCCGATGGGCAGCGGGTCACCGCAGGGCGCAAGGATGTTGTCCACGTTGCACACGAAAAACCACCGGACACCGCGACGCCGCATATCCTCCGCCATGCCGGTGGATTTCAGCGATCGGAAGATCGTGCCGTTGCCGTCGGGCCCTTGCAGAATCGAGTACAGGGTGTCCATGAGCAATTTGCCATCCAGGCTCACCATGGGTAGGGAGCTTTGGCGGAAGAAATGTATGGGTTCATACCCGAAGTTGCCATGCTCCTCGAAGAACGCCACGGTCGCCTCATGGTTCTGATCGCTGGTCATGATATACCATGGCACCGGCGCGTTGGCAGCCCGGCTCAGGCCCTTGATCTGCTCCAGTTGAACCTCAAACAACGATCTGGGCCGGTCCAGATCTACAACATAGCTCCCCTTTGGGCCCTGAAATCCCAGGCGTGTCCCCTGTCCTCCGGCCATCGTGACCACAGCGTATTGGCCGCGGCGCACCGCCTCCATGCCAATGTCAGTCAGCCGGTCCAGCTCCGCATCGGGAAGCGCCGGCTTGTTGATGGCAGTGATAGGAGTTATGGTGTGCTGCCCCACATCGTGCTCCACTTGAGCAGCGGCCTTGTGATACAGCCGCATAATCCTTGCAAAATCGACAGACAGGATCTGCTGCAAAAGAATCTGCTTTTCGTCATCCCCAAGCTGGTCGTAATGCCTGAGCAAGTGCTCCTGGCCCCACTGCATCACCAATGCCTTGGCTTGTTGCCAGCGGTTCTCCTTCATCATGGCTCGCCTGCCTCCTCGCATAAAAAATCCCCTTCCCAAAGCGGAAAGGGGATTTCGTCATCGCGCTATTCTACGAACAGCAATCGTCCGCAGTTCTCGCATTCCAGCAGATTTCCGCTCTCGATCACCTGCTTGAGCGCCACCGAGGGCAACTCCATGTTGCAGCCGCTGCAGCGCGAGTTGCGCACCGGAGCCAACGGATTGGGCCGGTTCTTCTTGATGTTCCCATACCGCTGCAGCAGCTTCTGCTCAATCTTGGATTCCAAAGCAGACATCTGCTGGCGGAAGGGCGCGCACTCCTCGGCGATTACTGCCGCTTCTTTGTCGTATACGGCCTTATAATCGGTGTAGTCCTTCTTGGCACGGGGCAAATTGGAGGCAATCTTGGCCATGTTGGCCTCGATCTTGTCCAGTCGCTCGATGAGCCGCTTGAGCTCGGCCTCGTGCTTGTTGTAGGTGCTCTGTATCTCGGCGGCCTCCTTGCGCATGCGCTCGAATTCCTGCATGGGCGTATTGCGGTCGCTTATGGAGATCAGGCGCATCAGCGAATTCAGGTCCGCCGTGGCGGTGTCATTGCGCTGTTTGATGGAATCGTAGTTGATGCGAATCTCGCCGGCGTCGGCTTCCATCTTCTTCATCAAATTCTGCGAATCCATGATATAGTTGCGGGCATCCACGAGCTTTTTGCGGGTGGCGGATGCGCGCAGTTTCTTTTCGATGTTCGCTACCTGGAGATCGATCTGTTGATACTTCCAAAGCAGCTGGGTTTGTTGATCCATGCGTGGCCCTCCTTGAAAAATAAGGCTGCACACGCAGCCTTTTGGCAGAACTCCAGTCGTCGGCGAAGCACGTCGGCTATAGGGTTACATACCAAAACGGACAGCTAGCAGGTACAAAAACCTCTGTCCGCAAAGAATATTGTAACCGTTCGGCTTGCTTTTGTAAATATCTTTTGATCTCCCACAGCACGGGGCGCTCGGTGAAGTCGTGACCGGCCTCCATCGTCGCAAGCCCCAGTTGGCCCGCCGTCAGCGCCGTGTGGTAGTCCAGCTCGCCGGTCAGCAGCGCGTCACAGCCAACCAACACCGCAGATGTCACATAATCGCGACCCGAGCCACCCACGACATATAAGCGCTTTACCATGCGCCCAGCCCCGCCGCCCACGCGGAGCGCCGGCGCATCCAGCGCCGCACGCACATGGTCAGCCAGTGCCCCCAGCGTCATCGGGGCAGGCAAGTCCACCAGCCTTTCTATGGAGGCCTCTCCCGCAGGACGGCCAGCAAACCCCAGCGCAGCGCACAACGCGTCGTTGACGCCGCCCAGCGCGCGGTCCAAATTTGTGTGGGCAGCGTAGAGGGCTACGCCGCAGCGTACGGCATCCAGCGCCAGCGCGCCCACGGGGCTGTCGTCTGTGATGGCGGCAAGGGGTCTGTATAGCAGCGGATGGTGTGTGACGAGAATCTGCGCGCCGATGCGCCGGGCGTGCTCCAGCGCCTCTGCCGTGACATCCAGCGCAATGAGCGCCGTGTCCACGGGGTCGCCGCGCCGTCCGGCGTGCAGACCCACGGAATCCTTTGGCTCCGCACTGGCCTCGGGGGCCCAGCTTTGCATCCATAGGGCGATGTCGCCTACCGTGCAAGCCATGAAAGCACCTCCAGGCAGCGGGCGCGCAGCGCCAGCAGCTCGATGCGGCGGCTCTCCGCCCGGCTGGTTTGCGATCCGCTGATCTCCGATAGTATCGTGTCGATCGTGGCAACCCGCTCCTGCAGCAGCCGGGGCAGCAGCGGATGGCGGTCGCGCACGAGCAACGAACCGATCTCCTGGTCAAACAGCGTGTCGATCCGCGTTTCATCCACACCGGGCACCGCACACAGAACCTGATACAGGCGGCCTTCATCCTCAACGATGCTCTCGCGCTCCAGGCGGAAGCTATTCTCCAGCAGCCAGGCGCGCACGGTGCCCACGGCATTCTGCGGCTGGAGCACCAGGCGGCTGATGCTGCCCACGACCGACAGGTTGCCATCCAACATGGCGCAGATCGTCGGCCCGCCCATGCCCGCCATAACGACGACCTCCACCTCACCCGGCCGGATGCGCTGCAGCCCGTCGCCGCTGCGAGTTTTTACGATGTCCTGCAGCCGGCGTTCGCGCACCAGCTTCTTAGCCTTGCCCAGAGATTTGGAACTGATATCCGTGGCGATGACCAGGGGGGAGCCCCTCTCGGCCAGATGCACCGCCAGCTTGCCGTGGTCACAGCCCACATCGGCCACGCTGGCCCATCGTGGTATCATGCCGGCGATCTCCAACAGGCGGGGGGGCAGCGCCATGGATTGCGCCGCCTCACCTTGTGCCACCAGCACAGGCGCACCCTCCGGGAGCGCCTGTGCGGCGTGCAAATGGTCGGGCGCTGCATTCTGAACGGGCGGCGGTATAAGATCATCGGGTTCCGGTTCTTGCAAGGACGTGGGCTCAGGAACATCCGGTTCTGGTTCCAGTACAGGCTCCGAAGGCAGTGCCGGTTGTTCGGCGAGTGTTTCCGTCGCCTTAGCCGGTTCCTCCGCCGCAATCCTGTCATCCACCGTGGGTTGTTCGTCTGGCGCTGGCGTGTCGGTGTGTGCGGCTGGTTCTGCATCAGGTGCGGTTATATACTCCATACCATCCTCTGTCGATTGCATAGGGCCGGAATCTACCGTCTCTCCGGCGCGCCTGCGGCGGGCATAGGGCTCTGCGGCCAGGCTGCCGCGCACGTGGCGGCCATGGGCATAACGGGCCATGCCGTTCTGCACCGCCAGCAGAGTGCCGATGCCCAGCACCACATCGCCGACGCTGGCAAAACCGATCACCGGGAAGGGCACGATCAGGATATCCCCAAAAAACCAAAGAGGGGCCAGTGTCTGCGCGTCCATGAGCACATATTCCGGCACCGCGCCTTGCAGCACCCGCTGCACCTGAGCACTCAACTGCGGATAATCCAACGCGTGGGAACTGATGGGCATCTGCGCGCCGTTGGCGAGTATGACGGCAAAATTCATCGCGACGCCCAACCCCACGACGACGATGCGCCAATTGCGCAGGTTCAGCAGCACAAAGAGCAGCAAGGGGACAAACCGCAGACATTGCATCACGTACAGGCCGTAGGGTATGCGTGCCAGCATATCCGGCGGCAGAAAGCGGAAGCTGAACTCCACAAGAAAGGGCAGCAGCACCAGCCATGGCGCCCGAAGGCCCATGCGTACCAAGCCGCTGAGGCCTCCTCCTCGCAGTTGTCCAATCAACAGGCCGGCCAAGAGAAAAATGAGCAGCAGCATGGTGTCGGCTCCGTTACGGTCTTGTCAGGCTCTGGGTTCGTATCCCTTCATCTTCAAAAAACAATCAACAACATCAGGGTGGAACTGGGTTCCCCTGCCCTGAACGATGTTTTCCAGCGCGTCTTGCTCCGGCATCGCCGAGCGGTAAGGCCGATCGCTGGTCATGGCGTCATAGGCGTCGGCCAGCGTGATGATGTGTACCTCAAGTGGGATGGGGCGTTCCGTGCGCTTGGGAGGATAGCCCTTGCCGTCGTAGCGCAAATGGTGATACTCGATGATGTCCTTGACAACCTGGGGCATGTCCACCTCTTCGAGGATGTGGATGCCGATGCTCGGGTGCTGCATGATGCGCGCCCATTCCTCCGCGTTGAGCTTGCCGGGCTTGCGCAGGATCTCATCTTCAATGCCAATCTTACCGATGTCGTGCAATACCGCAGCAACCTTAATGTTCTCAATGCGAACGCCTTTGATGTTCATACGCGTGGCTATCTCCACGGCATACTGCCCTACACGGCGGGAATGGCCTTCCGTGTATTCATCCTTGGCCTCGATGGCGGTCGTCAGCGTGCTGATCGTTTTCATAAACTGCGTTCGCGAATCCAGATAAAGCTTGAACGCGTAGCGGGCGAACAGCAGCGGGATGAAAAATATCAGAGCGATGTAGGGGCTGACAAAGAAGAAATACGCCATTAGAAAGCCCAGCGGAGCCAGCATCATCAGCGTAGGGAGCATGGAGAAGAACCCATACCGCAGGTTTTGCAGGAACGGGACCCCGCTGAGGATGCGGAACAGCAGAGCCATCAGGGCGCTATTGAACAGAAGGAAGATGAGAAGATATAAAAACGACGGCAAAAGGATATCCGGCAGCACCGGTGTGCCCTGTGCCGGGTTGAAGGCGTGAAAACACAGCCAGCCCAGATAAAGCGGTATGATCAGGCTCGCGCAGTTGAAGATGGACTTTGAGGGATGTGTGTTGAAAACATGGCTGAGTTTCTTGCCGTCCCAGCGGGAAAATGTGAAAAAGGAACTCAGTAACACGATCAGTACGGTTGCGCCAATGCCCTTATAGAGCACCGATGTGAAAATGATGATCGTGGAAATGTTGAATTCTTCGTCCTTACGATCGGTGGGCAAGGGCAGCGATCGGCAGATGGAGAGTATGGCAAGCAAGAACACAAAGTCCACAAGCTCATTGACATCGCCGCTCAGCAGCAAACGCACATAATCGGGCACGTAGACATATGTGATCGCCGCAGTCGCCAAGGCGAACAACGCTATCAGGCCGTTTAACGCAAACCTGCTTGGTTTGAATTCATTTGTTCTCGACATTTCAACCCCAGCACCAGAGATGAAAGACCCGACCCCAACTAAAGCAAGTACTATCTCCAGACCCAGGCAGCGCCGCCAGCCAGCAGCAAAGAAGCCAAAGAGATCAGAGCAAGTGCGATCTTAGCCTTCATTTAAATAGCCTCCTATCACGTACTCTGTCATCCGCTAACAGACAGGCTATTTATTCGCTACGCTATCCTATGATGTAAGACTGTCGGGGTCGGGCCACCGGGAATTACGCCAACGACACCAGCCGCCGGTTCAGGGCGTCCAGCGTCGCTTTGACGACACAGAGGTTTTCATCCTCCTTGATGAGCGCCGCCCCCAGCAACACATCCTCCCGCCCTCGGGAGGCGTGGAACAGGGCGACGGCATAGGCGTTCTGGCCGTTTACGCTGAACTTCTGCACGTCCATCACGTTGATCGTGCATTTGTTGCTGTAGCACATCGTTGCAGCGTTGACGACAGCCTGCGCCAAAGTGCGCCCGCGGCCGGCCAGGCTGCCGCTGCCCACGGCCTCACCCATAAAAGTCTGACCGCTCAACAGCAGCGACACCGCCGCCTTGATCTCGGTCCCCTCGTATCCCATCAGGAAGGACTTCAGTTGCACACGGCTGGATTCCGCCGGCGATTCGTGCGCAGGCGCATCGTTGTGCGTGGTCAGGATGTCGTCCAAATTGTCGATCTGGGCCACGCTGATGAGCTTGTAGTCGATGTCCACATCGAACTTGGCCATCAGCGCCGACTGCACATCTCGCACCAATTGCTTGACGTTGCGGGACTTATCGGCCAGAACATGGCATTCCACCACGTCGTAGCTGTTTTCATCCAGCTTCACCTTGGCGGAGTAGACACCCTGAATTCTGCAGATGAGGTCCTCGTATTTTACGGCGAGATCATCGGTCCTGTCCAATCTAACACCATCCATTCGGCGAATAATGGCAAAATTCCCAGCGGTATCACAACATGGACATAATTATACACGCTGAAAAGAAAACATACAATCGTTCAGAATAACGAAATAATGGCTATATCCCCATTTTCGCCAAACAAGCGCCGCCTCTCCGGTGCGGATTTTGTTAAGTGTTGGCGCTCAACATGGAAATACCACAAAACCAAGACAACCAAACGCCCGCTGTCGTGTGACAGCGGGCGTCAGAATGGGTTTCATCAATCGAGGAAATCTTTGAGCTTCTTGCTGCGGCTGGGGTGACGCAGCTTGCGCAGCGCCTTGGCCTCTATCTGGCGGATGCGCTCACGGGTGACCTGAAACTCCCGGCCCACCTCTTCCAACGTACGAGCCCTGCCGTCGTCCAGACCAAAACGCAGGCGCAGAACCTTTTCTTCACGGGGCGTCAGCGTGTCCAGCACATCGGTCAACTGCTCCTTGAGCATCGTGTAGGCAGCCACTTCCGCCGGCGCGGGCACGTCCTCATCGGGGATAAAGTCGCCCAAATGGCTGTCCTCTTCCTCGCCGATGGGGGTTTCCAGCGACACGGGCTCCTGGGCAATCTTCATGATCTCGCGCACCTTGTCCTCGGTGACACCCATTTCTCGGGCAATCTCGTCGGGCTGAGGGTCGCGGCCATGCTCCTGAATCAACTGGCGGGTCACACGAATGAGCTTGTTGATCGTCTCCACCATGTGTACGGGGATGCGGATGGTGCGGGCCTGGTCGGCGATGGCGCGGGTGATGGCCTGGCGAATCCACCACGTGGCATAGGTGGAGAACTTATAGCCCTTGCGGTAATCGAACTTTTCCACGGCCTTGATAAGGCCCAGGTTGCCTTCCTGGATCAGGTCCAGGAACAGCATACCGCGGCCCACGTAGCGTTTGGCGATGCTCACGACCAGGCGCAGATTGGCTTCCGCCAGCTTGCGTCGAGCGTTCTGGTCGCCCTCTTCCATGCGGCGGGCATAAACGATCTCCTCATCGGCGGAAAGCAGAGGCACCTTGCCGATTTCCTTAAGATACATGCGCACAGGGTCGTCCAGGCTGACGCCTTCCAACAGTGCGCGGTCATCCTGCTGGTCGGCCTCGCTCACACCCTCTTTGCCCAGCGAGTATTCGATACCCAGCTTCTCCAGCGCCTCGTAGATCTGTTCGACCTCGTCGGGCTCCAACTCGATGCCTTCCAACATCGTGCCGATCTCCCGTTCCGTGAGCACACCCTTGCTCTTGCCCAACTCGATAAGCTTGCGGATACGCTTCTGCTTGAAGGCCGGAATCTCCATGAGCTTGAGCAGGGAAATCTCCACAAGGTCTTCACCGGAGGCGCTCATCTCGCTGCTGTCGTCGATCTCGGTGTCGCCGGACTCTTCACGGTGCTCCAAATCCTCTTCTTCGAATGCGTTCAACTCCGATGTGTCGGAATCCACGCGGGCATTGCGATAAGCCTTGGCCTTTTTTTTGAACGCGCCAGCGGCGTGCTCGGCCTTCTCGGTGGGTTCCGCAGACAGCGCGCCTTCCGTCGTGTTGATGTCGTTATTCTTGTTCTCGGCCAAAGCCGTCCCTCCTCAGTTCATTCAATCCCTTTTATTTTCTTCTGCAGTGTCGATAATTCCTGCATTTTGTGGAATTTTTCTTCCGAAGTCAGCCCCGGCTGCAGGATTTCCGCTTTGATCGCGTCGATTTGGCGGCGCATGCGGCGCTGCTGCAGCGCCTTTTTGCAGTCCAGGGCCTGGGTCTCGCGGTTTTGCTCATCCAGGTTGGTCAGCAGAATGCGCGCCAGCTCCGATTGCTCGTCGGGAGGCAGCGTGTTCATGAGTTCCGCCGCCCCGGTGTTGCGCGCCCGCCCCTCCAAGATCGCCCGGGCGATGCCTTGCCTGGGTCCTTCCAGCAGATCGATGTCCAGGCATTCGGTCAGGCTGGCGGCGTGGGCAGGATCATCCAAAGCCAGCAGCAGCAGCGTGCGCTCGGCCTCCACGATGGCGTTGTTGTCCGCAGGGGTTGCGGGGCGGTGATCCAGCGTTCTGGAAGGCCCATCCACCACTGCATTAGTATTCCTGCCGCCCTTTGCGCTATACGCAGCGCGGGCGGCAGCGCGCTCCAAGCCGGCTTCCTCCACGATGGCCGTGGCGGATACGCCGGTTTCCCGGCTCAGGCGCTGCACGAGGATGTCCATCTCCACGGGGCTGGCAATCTTGCTGAGCACCTCGCGGCAGCTTTGGGCCACATATTGGCGCCGGCCATCCTCGGTGGTCAGGTCGCAGCCGGCGGCGATGGTCTTAAGCTTGTAATCCACCAGCGACACGGCGCGCTCCATGAGCTCTTCCACGCCCACGCGGCCGAACTTTCGGGCGTAGTCGTCGGGGTCCAGGTTGTCCGGGAACTCTATGACCTTCACGCGCAAGCCGGCGTCCTTGAGGATGTCCAGCCCGCGGGCGGTGGCCTTCTGGCCGGCGCTGTCGCCGTCGTAGGCGATGTACACCTCGTCGCAGTAGCGCTTGATGAGCCGCGCCTGCTCCTCGGTGAGCGCCGTGCCCAACGAGGCAACGGCGTAGGGCAAGTCTGCCTGGTGCAGCGAGATCACATCCATGTAGCCTTCCACGACGACCAGGCGCTGCAGGTTGCGCACCTTCTGCACGAGGTTGAGCCCGAAGAGGTTGTGGCGCTTGTTAAACACCGGCGTTTCCGGCGAGTTCAGGTATTTGGGCTGCCCATCGTCCATGACACGGCCGCCGAAGCCGATGACGCGATCCCGCCGGTCGATGATCGGGTACATCACGCGGTTGCGGAAGTAGTCGTACCAGCGGCCGTCCTTCTCCCCCGCCACGGCGAACAGCTTCAGATGCTCCCGGGAAAACCCTTGGGCCTCTAGAAACCGCACGCATTCGTCGCCGTGCTCCGGCGCGTAGCCCAGGCCGAAGCGCTTGATGATGCGCTCGGTGACGCCGCGGTTGCGCAGGTACTCCAGCGCCCTTAAGCCCTCACGGGAATAGAGCTTGTCGTGATAGAAGCGCCCGGCGGCGCGGCCGATCTCATAGAGCTTGGTGCGCACCTCCTCGCGCTCGCGGTGCTCGGCATCGTTGCGGCGCTCGGGCAGCGGCATGTTGGCCCGCTGCGCCAGCGTCTCCACGGCCTCGGAGAAGTCGCACTTGTCGATGTTCTGCACGAACTGGAAGGCGTTGCCGCCGGCGTGGCAGCCGAAGCAATAATAAAACTGCTTGTCCTGCGACACGGAGAAGCTGGGCGTTTTCTCCCCATGGAAGGGGCACAGCCCCCAATAGCTCTGGCCTTTGCGGCGAAGTTGCACATATTCGCCGATGACATCCACGATGTCGTTGCGCGCCAGCACCTCGGTCAGGAAATCTTCGGGGAAAAAACCTGCCATGGTTCTCCTTTCGCCTGTCGTTCATCTTGCTTGGGACGTATCATTCGACGGGATCACCGCAATTCCTGCAAGCAAACCCTCCGGCAGCCCGCTTGGGCTGCCACCTCCCTTTTCAAGGGAGGCAAGGGAACTCTCAGCCCGCTTATCAAGAGGGCTCCGCCGAGGGCGGTGGGGGTTCTTATTAGCCAAGCATCGGAACCCTCCGTCAGGCCGCCAGCGGCCTGCCACCCAGGACGCATGGCGAGCAGCACCGAAGCTGCGGCCCACCTCCCTTTTCAAGGGAGGTAAGATATCTCTTGGCCCCCTTAACAAGGGGGCTCCGCGAAGCGGTGGGGGTTCCGCGCCAATACGAAATCAGGCGGCGCCGCCGGGCGCCGCCTGATCGGTTGGTTTGGCTTACTTCGCCTGCTTAGCGAGAATAACAGCGTGGGCGGCCGCCAGACGGGCGATCGGCACGCGATAGGGCGAGCAGGACACATAGGTCAGGCCGATGTTGTGGCAGAAGATGACCGAATTCGGATCACCGCCGTGCTCACCGCAGATGCCCAGCTTCAGGTTGGGCTTGACGCTCTTGCCCAGGTCCGCGGCAATCTTCATGAGCTTGCCCACACCGATCTGGTCCAGGCGGGCGGTGGGATCCTGCTCATACACCTTGGCGGAGAAGTAATCTTCCAGAATACGGCCGGCGTCGTCGCGGCTCAGGCCGTAGGTCATCTGGGTCAGGTCGTTGGTGCCAAAGCTGAAGAAGTCGGCTTCCTTGGCGATCTCGTCGGCGGTGACGCAGGCGCGGGGAATCTCGATCATCGTGCCGACCTGGTAGTTGATCTTGACGCCCTTCTCGGCCATGACGGCTTCGGCAGTGGCGACCACGCGCTCACGGCAGAACTTGAGTTCCTTGACGTCGCCGACCAGCGGGATCATGATCTCGGGCACGACGCTCAGGCCCTTCTCCTGATTGACCTCGATGGCGGCCTCGATGACGGCGCGGGTCTGCATCTCGACGATCTCGGGATAGCTGACCATCAGGCGGCAGCCGCGGTGGCCCAGCATCGGGTTGAGCTCGTGGAGGCTGACGACCTTATCCTTCAAAGCCTGGAAGGTCAAGCCCATCTCGGCGGCCAGCGCCTTGATGTCCTCATCCTCCTTGGGCAGGAATTCGTGCAGCGGCGGGTCCAGGTAGCGGATGGTCACGGGGCGGGCGCCCATGGCCTCATAGATACCCTTGAAGTCGGACTTCTGCATGGGCAGCAGCTTGTTCAGGGCCTTCTTGCGCTGGTCCACGGTGTCGGCCACGATCATCTCGCGCATGGCGGGGATGCGGTCGGCGTCGAAGAACATGTGCTCGGTGCGGGTCAGGCCGATGCCTTCGGCGCCGAACTTGACGGCCACGGCGGCGTCATGGGGCGTGTCGGCGTTGGTGCGCACCTTCAGGGTGCGCACTTCGTCGGCCCACTGCATGATCGTCGCGAAATCGCCGGTTTCCTTGGCTTCCTCGGTCGTGACGGCCTCGCCGTACACATAGCCGGTGTTGCCGTCCAGCGAGATCCACTCGCCTTCCTTTACGGTGACGCCGCCGGCGGTGAACACCTTGTTGTGCTCATCCACGCGCAGCGCTTCGCAGCCGGCCACGCAGCAAGTGCCCATGCCGCGGGCCACGACGGCCGCGTGGCTGGTCATGCCGCCGCGGGCGGTCAGAATGCCCTGGCTCACATACATGCCCTCGATGTCCTCGGGAGAGGTCTCCAGGCGCACGAGAACGACCTTTTCGCCGCGCTCGGAGGCGGCCACAGCGTCCTCAGCGGTGAAATATACACGGCCACAGGCGGCGCCGGGGGAAGCCGGCAGACCCTTGGCGATGGACTTGGCGGCCTTGAGGGCCTTGGGCTCAAAGGTCGGGTGCAGCAGCGCGTCCAACTGCTTGGGGTCTATCTTGAGCAGCGCTTCTTCCTTGGTCAGCATGCCCTCGGCCACCAGGTCCACGGCGATCTTCAGGGCCGCGGCGGCGGTGCGCTTGCCGTTACGGGTCTGCAGCATGAAGAGCTTGCCGCGCTCGATGGTGAACTCCATGTCCTGCATGTCCTTGTAGTGCTTCTCCAGCGAGTTGGCAATGCCGACAAACTGGTGATACACCTCGGGCTGCGTCTGCTCGAGTTGATCGATGCTCTGGGGCGTGCGGATGCCGGCCACGACGTCCTCACCCTGGGCATTCATCAGGAACTCGCCATAGAGCTTGTTCTCGCCGGTGGAGGGGTTGCGGGTAAAGGCCACGCCGGTGCCCGAGTCGTTGCCCATGTTGCCGAACACCATCTCCTGCACGTTGACGGCAGTGCCCCAATCGCCGGGGATTTCATTGAGGCGGCGGTACACGTTGGCGCGGGGATTCTCCCAGGAGCGGAACACGGCCTTGATGGCCTCGATCAGCTGGACCTTGGGATCCTGCGGGAAATCCACGCCCTTTTCAGCCTTGAAGAGCTTCTTGTAGCGGGCGATGACCTCCTTGAGGTCGTCAGCATCCAGCTCGGTGTCGTACTTTACGCCCTTCTCCTCTTTCATGGCGTCCAGGATGTGCTCAAACTTGGGCTTGGGCACATCCATGACGACGTCGGAGAACATCTGGATGAAGCGGCGGTAGGAGTCATAGGCGAAGCGGGGGTTGTTGGTCAGCTTGGCCAGGCCTTCCACGGCCACATCGTTGAGGCCAAGGTTCAGGATGGTGTCCATCATGCCGGGCATGGAGGCGCGGGCGCCGGAGCGCACCGACACCAGGAAGGGGTTGTCCAGATCGCCGAACTTCTTGCCGACGACCTTCTCGGTCTCGGCCAGAGAGGCATAAATCTGCTCGATGATGTCGTCACCAATCTTCTGACCATCCTGGTAATAACGGGTGCAGGCTTCGGTCGTCACGGTGAAACCGCGGGGCACCGGCAGGCCGATGGCCGTCATACCGGCCAGGTTGGCGCCTTTGCCGCCGAGCAGGTTTTTGTTGTTGGGATCGCCTTCTTTAAACAGATAGACGTACTTGTGAGACATGCAATTTCCTCCTCAGTGTATAATGCGGAAAAACCTGATGCCCTAAGGCATTTTTGTAAACGCGATAGGCGCATGCGGTGTACACCGCATGCAGTCGCTGCCTGCCATACTGATTATGGCATTTTGATTTGGCTAAAATACTTGCTTCCAGCCAAGTCGCGCGCTTTTATTTTTCTTATGAAAAACGGAATCTGAGTTTTCCAACCGTTCCCGAACAATAATATTACACGAAAACAGGTATTTGTTCAAGATATTGGCTGTTTATTTCAAATTATGCAACCAAATTCGACAATGAATCCCTCTAGATAGTATAAACTGCCAGGAGGTGCCTCATGAAAAAACTGATCGCCCTCTTCACCGCGGTCACTCTCCTCTTCGCCATGACGACGACTGCGCTTGCCAAAGACCGGCCCCCGGCCCCCACCGAGGGCACACCTGCGCCTGAAAACGCGAAACTCACCGAGAAGAGGAGCCTGCTGCAGGCTGCCGCTTCCGACGGTTTCGAGATCGATTACTGCGCCAACGCGGTCACAATCAGATCATCCACGTGCTTAAGGCTCACTTCCATCACATCCACATTTTATGTCTGCGACAAGATTACCAACAAATATATCCTGCAGAGATGGAATGGCAGCGCGTGGGTGAATTACACCTCGACGGTCAGCATATCAGGGTATGAGATGTATGAATTCATCACCACGACCGATAAGTACGTTCCGTCCGGCTACTATTACCGCGTTAAAACCATACACCAGGCCTATCGCGGCATAGACTATGATTCCAAGGAGCTGATATCGCACTACGTCTATCTGGAATAGAGCGCCGCCTCTGGAGACTAATATAGACCGGCAATGAGCTGAAGCATGGCCTGCTTGTCAATTGCACCCGCGATGTTGATAAGCAGGCCGTGCTTATCAATATACTTTGCCCTTAATGTGGTTTCCTCCCCCTTGTCTCGCATTTCCAGCGCCACCTGCCCTCCCCGCACATCCAGTATCTCCAACTGGCTGTTCGGGGCGAACAAATCCGCGATGGACCCATTCGTCTTATCGTTGATATAGCCTATCTGCAGCATGCCATTGTCATTCTTAAACCGCAAGGTTGCGCTGAAGACATCCCCGCCCAATTCATAGACGGAGGCGTCCACAAACGAGAAACCTTCCGGCAGCCAGTGGGGCAAGGGCATTTGATAGGGTACTTGCTGCTGTATTTTCTCAATTTCTGCCGTTTTGATCAGCACTGCCGTGTCCTCAGCAGTACCATGATTCAGCAACATGGAGATCACCGACTGGGTTCTCTGCTTGTACGCCTGTACGATCCTGGAATCGCTGAACAGGGCGCCGGCACAGAACACAACGAATGCGGCGGCGGCAATCGCCACGCCCCGTAGTATCTTTGTGCGGTGCCTGCTGTTCTTCTTGACCGCCCAAAGAGCGCTTTCTTCAATCTTGCCGAAGTCGGGCGTGAAAGAGGAAACAAGCTTTTCATTCTCTTTCGCATAGCTGCTCAAGAAGGAATCGATCTCCATTTTGTTAGCCATAACGATAGTACTCCTTGTTCAGTATGTCGCTGATGTCCTTACGCATTTGGTGATAAAGGGCCTTCAGACTGCCAATTTTCATCTCTGTGATCTCGCTGATCTGTTCGATCGTTTTATCTTCAATATAGCGCAAATAGAACAGATGCCTCAGCCTTTCGGACTTCAGTTGTGTAATGATCTGGAAAACGAGCATCTTATACTCGGCCTGCAGCAGCGTGGCGTCCACAAAGAATTCCGAGCGAGCTTGGTCGTCCACATAGGGCGTGATGTCATCCACCCATAACGTATGCTTGTTTTTCGCCAGCACCTGATACGCCACGCGCACGGCTATCGTCAGGAACCAGGCATTAAATTTGGAGGCATCTTTGAGCGTATGAAATTTCTGCATGGCGATGACCAAGGCCTCCTGCAGAACGTCCTCGGCCAGCTGCCTGTCGTCCACAACGCTCATTACGGTCCAATAGGCTTTCTGCTGCACAGGCCTCCACAGCTCTATGACCTGATTTTGGATGCCAGAAGAAACCGACATTCTCTTACCTCAGTTCGGCATCTGTATGTAATTCTTTCATATATTCACATAAAGCGACGATAACATTATACCAACAACTTCCGGTCAATGCCATAAGCGAATTGCATAAGAATACTGTGAATTGCAACTATAGCCGCCGCACCTGTGGGATGCGACGGTCTGCTCGCGCGTTTGGCGCTTCCTCATGTCCGTTGAGATGGCTACAACAAAGGGAAAACAGGTTCCTTGAGCTTGTCCATAAAGTCGTCCAGCTTGCAGGTGCGCTCCAGATGCCACTGCACGAAAGGGCGGAAGGCTTGTTCGAGATTGTTCAGAATGTACTCGCTGGGCTTGAGCACCGCGAGACGCTCCATGTCCCAATCCGCTGCCTGGCGCAGGAAGGCCGCGGCGCCGCCCAGCAGAGGCTTGGCGTCGGGATGGGCCGCGCGGCAATTCTCGCACACCGTACCGCCGGCCTCGGCGGACAGGGCCAGCTTTTCGCCAAGTGGGGCGCCGCAAGCCGCGCACGCGTCCAGTTCCGGGCGGAACCCCAGCGTGTCCATGGCCTTGGCCTCGAACACAGCGCGCACAACGCCCACGGGCAGCGCGGCGTTGCACAGCGCCTTAAGCGCAGCCGTGAGCAGGTCAAAAAGCTCCGGCTGCGGGTCGCCATCGTTGAGCGTGCAGCGCACGAGGTCGGCAAAATAGCTGGCGCAGGCCAGACGGTCCAGGTCCAGACGGAGGTTGTAAAAGGCGTTCTCGATCCCGGCGGCGTTCAGATAATAGCGCCCGGCCCGCTCGCTCAGCGTGTACTCACCCAGCGTTAGCATCTCCGTGGCGGCGCGCTCGCGGCACTTGGGCCGCAGGCAACCCTTGGCGCTCACGGTGACACGGCCCAGGTCGCGGCTGAAAAGCGTGAGGATACGGCTGGACTCCCGATAGTTGGCGTAGCGCAGCACGACGCCGCGGGTCACAATGACGGACATTATTCCAGCTCTCGGCTGTCATAGCCCAGGTCTCGCATGGCGGCGGGGCTGTCGCGCCAGCCCTCCTTCACCTTGACCCACAGCTCCAGGAACATGCCGGCGCCCAAGATGCCCTGCAGCTCCCGTCGGGCCTGGGTGCCAATGAGCTTGAGCATGGCGCCCTGCTTGCCAATGATGATCGTCTTGTGGCTGGCCTTGTCGCAATAAATGTTGGCGTGCAGATGGATTTTACCGTCTTCCTCGGTCTTCATCTGCAGAACCTCCACGCCGATGCCGTGGGGAATCTCCTCCTTGAGCTGGTTGATCAGCTTCTCGCGGATGATCTCCGCGGCGATGCGGAATTCCGGCTGGTCGGTGTAGGTGTCGGCATCGAAGTACATGGGCCCTTCGGGCATCAGCTTTTTGAGGATACCCAACAGGATGTCCACGCCGTCGCCGGTCTGCGCAGAGACAGGCACAATCTCCTGTATGTAGGGAAGGTTGCCCAATTCCACCATCCGGGGCAGCAGGCGCTCCTTCTCAATACGGTCGATCTTGTTGAGCACGGCGATGACGGGCACGCCGGCGCCCTCCACGCTTTGCAGCACGGCGCGGTCGCCGCCGCCCATGGGCTCGCTGGCGTCGAACACCGCCAGCACGGCATCTACGCCCACCAGCGCCGAGCGCACAGACTTGACCATATAATCACCCAGGCGGGTGCGGGGCTTGTGCAGGCCGGGCGTGTCCACAAAGACGATCTGGATGCCCTCGCCATTCCACACGCCGCGCACCGTGTTGCGGGTGGTCTGGGGCCGGTCGCTGACGATGGCGACTTTCTCGCCGACCAAGCGATTGAGCAGCGTGGACTTACCCACGTTGCTTCGACCAGTCAGCGTCACGAAGCCGGAACGAAACGCCTCACTCATGGCCGTCCTCCGTTTTGTATTCTGTGAAGGCATGGGGCAATAGTTGGCTTAGGGCAGCCTGCTCCCAGCCGCCGGATTCGCCCGCCGCCAGCACCTGCATGTCCGGCGAAAACTCCGAGAGCGCCTGGCGGCACACGCCGCAGGGCCAGGCGGGCTTATGCCCATCGCAGGCCACGGCCACGGCGGCAAAGCGCCTCTCCCCCGCCGCCACGGCGGTGAACAGCGCCGTGCGCTCGGCGCAGCACGTGGGCGTGAAGCTGACGCTCTCCACATTGCATCCCGTATAGACGGCGCCGCCTTCGGTCACCAGGCACGCGCCCACGCGAAAGCCCGAATAGGGCGCGTAGGCGTTCTCCCGCGCCTTGCGGGCGGCGGCGATCATTTCCTGTTCGGTCATTTGAGCATACTCCTGACAACGTTGTTGGATTTCGCGCCTGTTGGCGCGCATCGGTCTGCGGACCGACCAGCAATCAGCAAGCTGATTGCCTTGCAGGACCAAAGGGCTTTCCGATCGCCCAGGACGCATGGTCGAGCAGGGGCCGAAGGACCCGGCCAGACCTTTGGAAACCTTCGGGATCATTTTTCTTTGTATGATTATGTAGATATCAGATTTACACTAAGCCCTCGCTTCATTAGCGGGTCAGGCCCATGGTGCCAAGCACCGCTTCCTCCACCAGGCGCATGCTCTCGCGCTGCTCATCGGTCTCGTGATCCATACCCATCAGGTGCAGCGCGCCGTGCACAACCAGATAAGCCGCTTCCCGGCGCAGGCTGTGGCCATACTCGGCGGCCTGGCGCTCGGCGGTGGGCAGGGAAATCACGATGTCACCCAGCAGCACTTCGCCGGTGTCATGGTCGATGTCGGCCTCGGTGGGCTGCTGCCCAGGCTCCAGCAGCGGGAAGCTGAGCACGTCGGTGGGGCTGTCCACGCCGCGGAAATCGCGGTTGAGCTCATGGATGGCCTCGTCGCCCACGATGACCAGCCCCAGCTGGGCCCGGGCAGGACCGCCGCGGGCCGCGATGGCGCGGTCGATGGCCTCGGTCACCGAGGCTTCCAGCGGCTCGAAGCGCTCCTGCCCTTCGTCCACGGTCAGTAGTATGTTCACCATTGTGCGCTCGCTTTCTTGCCTGGCGACTCCATGACCGGATACACGATCCGCTCATGGAAAATGCCTACCAGCACTTTGCGGAATTCCGCGGTGATGATGCCCAGGTCCCGCAGCGTCAGGTCGCAGTCGTCGAACTGGCCATCCTCCAGCTTGATGTTGACGATGTGCTGCACGAACTCGTCCAGCTTCTCCGGGGAGTGGTCGGGCAGCGCCCGCGCGCCGGCCTCCACAGAGTCTGCCAGCATGATCAGCGCCGCTTCGCGGGTGTGGGGCTTGGGGCCGGGGTAACGGAAATCGTCCAACTGCACCTGTGTATCCGATGCTTCCTTGACCGCCTTGTGGTAGAAGTACATGACCGGCGTGGTGCCGTGGTGTTCCATGATGATGTCCTGCACGGCCTGGGGCAGGTTGTGCTTGATGGCCAACGCCAGCCCGTCGCGGGGGTGGCTGGTCAGGATGCGCTTGGAAAGCTCCGGCGTGATGGATTCATGGGGGCTCTCGGCTCCCAGCTGGTTTTCGGCGAAGAAGTAGGGCCGCTGCAGCTTGCCGATGTCGTGGTAATAGGCGGCGGCGCGGGTCATCAGCGCGTTTGCGCCGATGGCCTCGGCGGCACTCTCCGCCAGATTGCCCACGACAATGCTGTGGTGATAGGTGCCCGGCGCCTCCATGAGCAGCCGCTTGAGCAATGGGCTGTTGGGGTTGGCCAGTTCCAACAGCTTCATCGGCGTGACGACCTTGAAGAGCTGCTCCCACATGGGCAGCGTGCCAAGGCACAGCATCGCGGAGATCAGCCCGCCGCCCAGCGCGTAGCCGCAGTCGATCAGCGTACTCTGCCAGTCGGCGGCGGACATCAGGTTGACCGCCGCCACGACGACGGCCTGGGCCAGGCCGCCGGCCACCCCTGCCAGCATCAGCGTGGTGCGTTGGGGCGCGCGGCGGATGATGAACGCGGCCAGCACACCGCCGGCCAGGGAAGCCGCGGCAGCAGACAGCGCCGCCGAGGAAAAAGCGCCGGTGCTCTCGGAGCCGGCCAGCATGCCCGAGAGTATGGCCAAAGCGGCGTTCACCGTAAGCGCCAGCCGGTGGTTGAGCAGCACGGCCACCAGCAGCGTGCCCGAGGTTGCCATCAGGAAGTATTCATGCAGGCTGCGGGCCACACCCATGGCCGCCATGGTCAGCACGAGGATCAGGTGCAGCAGCAGCATCCGCCGGAAGCTGGAAAAAACCTCCTGCCTGAACATCAGCAGATACAGCCACACGATCATCAGCAGCATGCCGGTGAACAAGCCCACGCCCAGATAGGTCAGCAGGTGCAGGCTGTTGTCGTCCAGATAACCCAGATCGCTGAGCATCTTCATCTGGGCTTCGGTGACGAGAAAGCCCTCCTGCACGATGATCCGGCGGGCTTGATAAACCTCGGGCACGACCTCATCGGCGGCCTGCTTGCGGGCCGCCTCGGTGGCTTCCGGGTCATAAATAAAGTTGGCCTTGAGATAGGTGGATACAAGATTCATGCCCAGCCGCTGCGCGCTCTCGTCAAAACGGTTCAGCGGGCTTATGATCTCCTGGTTGACCTGGGAGATCCGCTCCTGCAGGATCTCGGTCTTGATGCCGCTCTTGAGCGCTTGGGCGAGGAGATCGGATACCTTGGTCTGCAGGCTTTCCAGGCGCTTTGGGTCGGCCAGTATGATGTAGCGCACGTCCTCGTCGGTGAAACTGCCGGGCAGCAGCCCGTGGCAGTTCTCCAGGAACACGGCGGTAAACTGCAAGTCACCGTTGGTGTCTCTGAAGGCCTGGCTGGGCAGGCTGCCATTGAGCTTGCCCAGTTCCGTGGCCCCCTGGTCCCGCACGGTCGCAATGGCATCGTAAGCCGCCTGCAAGCGAGACATCACGTCCACAGTCACCGTGTCGTCCTGGCGGTACTTCTGGGCCACATCGGCTGCGGCCGCCTGGCGTTTGCGCTCGGTCGTGATCGTATCCACGATGTCCCGGGGTGCGCGGATGGTCTCGCTGGCGATCTCGCCTACGTGAAAGACATGCTGCTGAGGCGTCACGCGCACCATCGCCACGGCGAAGATGCACAGCCAAGCCGCCAGGGCGATGCTCAGGCGGGCGATTAGTTGCATACGGGTTATGGGAGCCTCATCGGGTTTTCCTTTGGATTTCAACGTTTGCGCACCTCGCGTTGCTGCTGCCGTTTGGAGTGGGCGTCGTAGGCGCGTATGATGCTCTGCACAAGCTCATGGCGCACGACGTCGCGGGCGGTCAGGTTCACGACGGCGATGTCTGGTACGTCGCGCAGCACGTCCACAGCGTCGGTCAAGCCGCTGCGCTTGCCCAGGGGCAGGTCGATCTGGGTTACGTCGCCATTGATGATCATCCTGGAGTTCTGTCCCAACCGGGTCAGGAACATCTTCATCTGTTCCACGGTCGTGTTCTGCGCTTCGTCCAGTATCACGAAGGCGGCGTTGAGCGTGCGCCCGCGCATATAGGCCATAGGCGCGACCTCAATGATGCCGCGCTCCAGCATGCGGGCATAGGCCTCGGTGCCGATCATCTCATAAAGCGCATCGTACAGCGGCCGCAGATAAGGGTCCACCTTGTTCTGCAGGTCTCCGGGCAAAAAGCCCAGCTTCTCCCCTGCCTCCACCGCCGGGCGCGTCAGCACGATGCGGGAGATCTCCTTGTTCTTGAGCGCGACCACGGCCATGGCCATGGCCAGATAGGTCTTGCCCGTGCCCGCTGGGCCGATGCAGAATGTCATCGTGTTGGATCGTACGGCGTTGACGAACTTCTTCTGCCCCACGGTCTTGCACTTGATCTGCTTGCCCCGGTGCGTCACAATGAGCACATCGGTCATGATCTCGGTGATCAGGTTGGCGTTGCCCTCGCGGGCCAGCTCTATGGCATACCGAATGCGGCCCTTGTCGATGGCTTCCTTACGGCCGATCATGTCGTTGAGCTTGTCGATGACTTCGGCAGCCACCTCCACGCCCTGGGCCTGCCCGGCGATCAGCAGATCACTGTCCCGCGGGGAGATCGTGACTTCCAGCTCCGATTCCAGCGTCTTGAGATTCTCGTCGAAATTGCCAAACAGCGCGGCGACATCGTCCAGAGAGCCCATGCGGATGCGCCGTTCCACCCGTTCTTCCGTCAAAAAAGTTCCTCCATCTTCCTTTGTTCAGCGCGCCGGCGCCTCGCAGGCGATATTCTCCAGTATTTCTATGAACAGCCTTGCTGAAACCTTATCCTGGGTGCTTTCCACGAGAAAGCGCTGGTCCACGACCTGCGCATCGGGCAAAAGCTGCGCCTGGGCTTCCTGCTCGGCCTGGTCCATGGCTTCCTGTTTTGCCAGTTCCGCGTTACGAGGCTCGCGGGATCGGCGCACCTCTTCGTAGCGCGTCACGACCAGCCGGGGCCCTTTGGCTCCCATGCCCAGCAGCGGCCGCTCGGTCACGGTCACCTCATAGTCCTCAAAGGGCGGCTCGCCGCCGGCATCCAGCGCCAGCGAATATCCACCGAAATCCACACGCCGCGTCTGGGCGAACACGCCGGTGGGTTCCACGATCTCGTTGAACAGCGGCGCGGAACCCCTGCCCTCGGCCCACACGCTGGCATACACATCAGCCCGGGCGTGCACGGCATGCACGCCGTCGATCCACTGCTCCAGAGAGCTCACCAGCACCTGACCCCTGCGCACGACGTTTTCCACCGTGACCAGAGGCTGCCCCGCGTATACTACCACGCGGCGTACCACGGCGTCCCGGGCGGCTACGATGTCGCAGGGGGTGTCGCTGTCCAGCAGCTTGGGCGGCATCTGTGCCGGCACGACCTCCACATTGGCCACGACGCCATGAACACGGATGGCCACAAAGGACAACTCCGGCATCTGCAGCAGCATCTGCCGCTCGGCCTCGTGCAGGTTCAGCTCGCTCTTGCTGGCGCCGGGGCGCACACCGTAATGGGCTGCAGCCTCCAGCACTTGCTGCTCCAGCGCCGGCTCTTCGCAGCCGAGCACCCGCACCTGCAGCACAAAGGCGTTGATCAACGCCAGTGCCGCCATGCACAGCACCAGCCCCACGGAGAACACCGCGCGCTGCAGCGCCATGGCCCACAGCTTGGGCACCCCGCCGGAAGACAGCGCCGCCACCCGCAGCGGGCGGTTGCGCGCCAGACGGCACAGCCTGCGATAGTCCGCATAGTTGACCTGTGCGGTCAGGCGGCTGTAGGCCAGGCGGGAGACATCGTTCAAGACAATGCCCTGTGCCGCCGCATCGCTTAGGAACGCCAGCAGCTTGAGCCCTTCCACGCTGATTCTAACATACCCGGTGGCAAAATGCCATATCCACGCGCCCACCGTCAACCCCCCAAAGCCGACACCGTGACCGACTGTATGCAGCCCGTGATCAGGATGTCGTCACGGCCCATGGAGCCCACCCGCAGCCCTTCGCCCAGCACGAGCACGCTGCCACGGGCTGCGCGGATGCGCACGTGGGTGCTGTCGAACTCGGCAATCCCCTTGTGGTTTTCCACGAGCAGGCGCTCGCTGCCGGTCAAATGCAGCAGCGGCAAATTGAGCATGATGTCCTGCTGGAGCTCCAGCGCATTGGCCAGCTTCTTCTTGAATCCCATGGCTTCCCCCGTGACCTGCTGTTTATATATATGTCTTGGGGAGATAAAAAAGATGCCGTTTGTGGCTGGCAGGCGTAGACGTCAGGATACACTGCGATAAAGGTTCGCGCTGAGCGGAACCTGCCAGCCAGCTGTTCCTTTTTCATATATATGAGCGATGGGTGGAATGTTTCTCTAGGGAAACGCTGAATAAAAGACCAAGCAAGGCGGATGCCAGGCTTTATTCAGCGCTTCCCATAGACAGGCTTTCTGCTGATCACCATTTTGATAAAGGCCGGAACCAGAACAGGATCAAACTGGGTTCCCGCTTTGAGGTGAAGCTCATTGCGCGCTTCGTCCACGCTCACGGCGCGCTTGTAGGGCTGGTCATGGGTCATCACGTCAAAGGCGTCCAAAATGGATATGATACGCGATAGAAGCGGGATCTCCTCGTCTTTGAGCCCCAGCGGATAGCCCTGGCCATTCCACCATTCGTGGTGATACAAAATGATATCGGCGAGGTTGGCGAATTCGCCGGACGCGTGGGCGATGCGATAGCCGATTTCCACATGCTTTTTCATCGCGGACCATTCCGCTTCATCCAGAGGAGTCTCCTTCAGAACGATGCTTTCCTGAATACCAATTTTGCCGATGTCATGCAAATCGATGGCCTGAACGAGGTTGTTCAGGTTTTCTTTGGGTAACCGAAGCGCCTGGGCAAATTCTCCGGCAAGAGCTTTCAGCCTTTCATTGTGCTCCCGGGCCTCATACCCTTTCTTCTGCAGCAGTTTACCAAGAGTTTCGGCGATAGAGCGCCTGGCTTCTTTGCCTTCCACAATCTTGGTTTCATACATGATATCCTCGGCTTCTTTCAAGACCATGGTCAAATCCGCTTTGAGATCAGTTTTGGTGGCCACGCCCAGGGATATGCTCAGAAGTATGTCCGCTTCCTGAAAGCTTCTGCATGCCGTGTTGATCTCGTTTCTGATCGCGAGAGCGGTCTCCTTGTCCGTTTTGGGCAGAATGATCGCAAACTCATCGCCGCCCCACCTTGCAACAACATCGTTGCGGCGGCTGGATTGCCGTATGATACCGGCCATCCTTTTGAGCCAGTTGTCCCCTTCCTGGTGGCCAAAAACATCATTGACGAATTTGAGGCCGTTCATGTCGCCCACGATCACCGAAACCGGCAGGCAGTCCTCGTCGTCGGCCATCTGCTGTATCGTCTTGTCAAAGTATGCCTTGTTGTACAATCCGGTCAACTCGTCGTGATAGGTCAGGTACTTGATGTGCGCCAATCCCCGCTCGATCTCGTCCTTCTGCTCCTTGAAGAAAAGCTGAATCAGCCCGATGGCGTTGAGAATCAGGATCAGCTGCGAAACGTAATAAGGCGCCATCTGGGGCATCTGCAGGATGTAGGAAAAAAACAGCGTGTTGGCCACCCAGGCGATGTTCAGCAGCCCCAGAATGAAGGCGAGCTTCCCAAACCGCTTGGCAGCCCCGATCATGGCCGTGCCCGTCCACACGGCCAGCGCAAAGGCGGACAGGTTGGTATACTGGATCAGGTGAAGGTCCGATCGATCCAGGATGTACAGCATAACGAAGGCGATCAGCCAGGCAAACCCTGCGCCAAAAACATACGCTCTTTTTATTTTCGTTTTCAGGAACCGGAAAACGCCCCACGAGATCAGAAAATTGGCACAGAAATAAGAACACAGACTGGTGGATAAAATCCAGCGATTCTGCCGCAACAGGTCTGGGAAAAAGGCGTCCAGCGCGTAGTTTAAACCGATAAAGAGCCAGCCAACAAACCACAGGGCAAGGAAAAGTCTGCGTTGATGCAGGAAGATGTAGACATACAGCATCAACAATACCGAAATGGCGCCCAGCGAAGCAAACAGCAGTATCGCGGAAGGTTGCATAGCGGCTCCCCATAAAAAGGCTGGCGGAATAAATTAATTCTACCAAATATTGACATAAATCGCCAGCCCATATTCTTATATTCTCAATGGTGAGACTGCGAAAAAGAGCGCTCCGGAATGGACGCCTGAGAAATGTCGGCGAGCGCCTGCCAAACCGGCAAGCGCTCGCTTGTTGCTGATTGAATATGATCCTGCTACACCAGCGGCTGTGAAGCCGGCAGGATGCCTTTTTCGATGGCCGCGGCCTTGATGTCGCGATAAGCGATGGCGAGCATGGCGAAGGCCAACGGGCTCACAAACAGCACCTCAATGGCGATCTGGCCAACGAACACCAGGCACACGCCGAGCAGGGACAGTATGGCGAATGCCACACAAATGAGGTCCAGCAAAAACAGCCTGCCCTTGTACCCCTGTGTCATTTCCATGGACTTGCGCAGCGCGTCGCGCACGGGCATGTCCGGATATTCCAGCACCAGATAGGGCGCCAGGCGATAGCTGTAGCCCTTGACGATGCCGGGCACGATGAACAGCAGCGACCACAGCGACGTCCACAATGTCATCCACGCAACAATGCCCACATAGCGCTTCCAGTTGCGGGCGAAGTTCTTCCACACAGGCTCAAAGCGAGGCTTGCCGCCATCCAGCAGCTGCAGTGTGGCGTTGTTGGCGCCGATGGCCGCGGCACCCTGGGCGATGGACACGACGATCGACACCGTGATGAGCACCAGATAGAGCGCGCTGAACACGCCCACGGCGGGCACCACGGCCCGCAGGATCTGCTCCATGTCCCCGTATCCATAGTAGCCACCCTGTCTGGTCATACTTTCGATCATGGGGCCCAGGAATACGCTGAAGAACTGGAATGGCGCGGTGAACACGGACATGACGATGCCCAGCGCCATCTGCACACCATACATGATCAGCGCGATGATCCACAGCGCCTTGTATTCCCGCTTGATCAGATCAAAAGCCTCGGAAAACACGACGCCGGCTGTTTTTCTACCTCCCATATAGTTTCCTCCTCTTCCTTTATTATGGTTCTATCATATCCTATCCATGGGTGTGCCAGCAAGAGAACCTGCCCCAATTCCCATATTCCTTTGTTAAAATCTACACAAACGCTGCCGAAAGCGCACAAACCCTGCTTTGAGCGCTTGCCAACCGCCGGATAAGCGGCTATATTGTGGAAGTAACATCCATGCGAACCAGACTGTCCGCAGACTGCGTCTGCTGCTCGCCTATGCAACCGAGGCTGGTCGCAGACTGCGTCTGCTGCTCGCCTATGCAACCGAGGAGGAATCACCATGCCCGAGCGTTATCTGGATCCATCCCTGAGCTTTGAGGAGCGCGCCGACGACCTTGTGTCGCGCATGACGCTGGAAGAGAAGATCAGCCAGACCCTCTATCAGTCCTCGGCCATCCCCCGGCTGGGCATCCCGGAATACAACTGGTGGAACGAATGCCTGCACGGCGTGGCCCGCGCCGGCGTGGCCACGATGTTCCCCCAGGCTATCGGCATGGCCGCCAGCTTTGACGACGCGCTGCTGCAGGACGTGGCCACCGCCATCAGCGACGAGGCCCGCGCCAAACACCACGAGGCAGCCCGCTACCATGACCGCGGCATCTACAAGGGCCTGACGATGTGGTCGCCCAACATCAACATCTTCCGCGACCCGCGCTGGGGCCGCGGCCACGAGACCTACGGCGAGGACCCACTTCTGACCGCCCGCATGGGCAAGGCCTTCGTGCGCGGGCTGCAGGGCGACGACCCCAAATATCTGAAGACCGTGGCCACGGTGAAGCACTACGCCGTGCACAGCGGCCCGGAATCCGAGCGCCACAGCTTCGACGCCTGCGCCAGCATCAAGGACATGCGCGAGACCTACTTGCCCGCCTTCAAGGAGTGTGTCCGGGAGGCCGGAGCCTACTCGGTCATGGGCGCTTACAACCGCACCAACGGCGAGCCCTGCTGCGCCAGCCCCACGCTGATGGAGCAGCTGCTGCGCGGCGAATGGGGCTTCCAGGGCTATTATGTGAGCGACTGCGCCGCCATCGACGACTTCCATGAGCACCACCACATCACTGCCGACGCGGCGGAATCGGCGGCGCTGGCAATAAAGACCGGCTGCGACCTCAATTGCGGCCACACGTTCCATAAGCTGCTGGACGCCGTGCAGCGCGGGCTGCTCAGCGAGCAGGACATCGACCGCTGCGTGCGCCGGCTGATGCTGGCGCGCATGAAGCTCGGGATGTTCGACGACGAAAAGACCGTGCCCTACGCACAGATCCCCTACGAGCAGGTGGGCTGCGTGCGCCATCTGGAATTAAGCCAGGAGATGGCCCGCCGCAGCCTGGTGTTGCTGCACAACAACGGCATTCTGCCGCTGGACGCTTCGCGCCCGGTGCGCAACATCGCCGTGATCGGCCCCAACGCCAACAACCGCCGGGCGCTGTGGGGCAACTATTACGGCACCGCCGCCGAGGAATACACGGTTCTGGAAGGTGTCCGCTCGCTGCTCCCCGACAGCCGCGTGTGGTATGCCCAGGGCTGCATGCACACCGGAGAGGCGCCGGAGGGCGGCTGGGGCGAGGAACCCGGCTGGGGGCTGGCCGAGGCCATGGCCGCCGCGCAACGCGCTGAGGTCGTCGTGCTGGCGCTGGGCCTGGATGAGCGCTATGAAGGCGAAGAGGGCCCCACCGGCGGTGACAAGAGCGCCATGGCGCTGCACGAAATGCAGCTGCGGCTCTTCGATGCCGTGCACTCGATGGGCAAGCCTGTGATCCTCGTGATGATGGCCGGAAGCCCCGTAGACATGACGCCCTTTGAAGGCCGCGCCGCAGCCATCCTGCAGGCGTGGTACCCCGGGCAGTTCGGCGGCTTGGCCATCGCCGAGGCGTTGCTGGGCCAGTGCAACCCCTCGGGCCGCCTGCCGCTTACGTTCTATCGCAGCGACAGCGATCTGCCCGACTTCCGCGACTATTCCATGGACAACCGCACCTATCGCTTCTTCCGCAGCGAGCCCATGTATCCCTTCGGTTATGGCCTTTCCTACACGAGCTTTGAGTACTGCGGCTTGAAGATACCCGATACCGTCAGCGCCGGAGACAGCGTAACGATTTGCGTCAAAGTAAAGAACACCGGCAAGCGCGCCGGCGCCGAGGTCGTACAGCTCTATCTGCGCGACGACGAGGCCTCCACCCGCACGCCTCGCTGGCAGCTGGTGGATTTCCTGCGCGTGGAGCTGCAAAGCGGCGAGAAACGCGAGGTCTCCTTCACTGTGCCGGCGCGCCGCTTATGCGTGATCACCGACGATGGGCGCACGGTGCTGGAGCCGGGCAGCTTCACCACCTTCGTGGGCGGCAGCCAGCCGGACGAGCGCTCCGCTGCGCTCATGGGCCGCCGCCCGCTGGAGGGCAGCTTCACCGTCGTGGGCCAGGCCCTGGAGATGGAATATTGATTTGATCGCCAAACAAATGCCCCTGACCCCTTTTCCGGCATCGGAAAAGGGGTATTTTTATCTGAAATCCTTTCAACGCATCTTTATCCCCCCAAAAACAGACCGGATTTCGTATGATATGTCGTGGTACCACAAAGGACAAGGAGCAAACGCGATGCAAGCTGTCGAATTGGAACGCAAACAGCCGCCCGAGATGAGCCCGGAAGAAACGGTACTGCGCATCCAACAAGGCTCAGAGGAGTTGCGCAACCCCTTTATCACGCAATACCAGCCCTACATCGCCGCGATCACGGCCCGCCTCACCGGTAAACCTGCCCAGGATGCCGATGAATATGGCGTAGCGCTGGACGCCTTCAACGAAGCCATCGACCGCTATGACCCGAAGCATCGGCGAGGGTTCCTATCCTGGAGCGACCTGGTCATCAACCACAGGATCATCGACCACCTGCGCCGCGTCCGCAAGCACAGCCATACCTATCCATTCACCTATTTTGAGGCCCAGGGGGATGAGCACGTCGTGGCGCGGGCTGTGGCACAGCACCCGACGATGCTGCAGGACAACCTGGAAATCAAGGAAGAGATCGAGGACTTTAGCCGCCGTCTGGCTCGCTTTGGTATTCGGCTGGCTGACCTGGTGCAGAGCGCGCCCAGGCACATCGACACCCGAGCCATGTGCGTGCGTCTGGCCAAAAAGATCGCCGCGACGCCGGCCATCGCCGCCAAGCTGGAGCACACCGGCCAGCTGCCCATCGTCTCCATACTGGACGCCGTGGCCGTGGGGCGCAAGGCCGTGGAAAACAACCGCAAATACATCATCGCGATCTACGTCGCGCTGACCAGCCGTATGGAGATCATCAAGAGTTACATCAACTTCATCGAAGAAGGAGCGTTGGACCGATGATTCCTTTGGGTACCGTAATGGAAATAGAGCGCAAGCAGGCGCTGGTCTTTACCGTGGATGGCGATGTCGTGCGCATCAAGAGCCGCCCGGATCTGTTCATCGGCCAGCAGATCGCGTTTACGCGCAAGGATCTTATGGACGCAAAAACCGCCAAAGCCAAGGTGCTGCCCTTCGTAACGTTGGCCGCGGCGCTGCTGGTCGTGGCGGTGGCCGGCGTGGGCAGCTTTGCGCAGAAGCTGTTCCCCCAGAGCTGCACTGCCTATCTGACTGTGGACATCAACCCCAGCGTGCAGCTGCGCGTGGACGCCGCCGACCGGGTGCTGGACGCCACAGCCCTCAACGGCGACGCCACACAATTGCTTCAAGAGGTTTCCGTACAGGGAAAACCCGCTAGAGACGCGGTGAACCAGCTGATCGAGCAGGCCCGCACGATGGGCTACCTCAGCGACAGCCGCAGCGTCGTGCTGGTGGCAGGCGTTCTCAATGAAGGCGACCGCGATGTGAACAGCCACCGCGCCCAATACCGCGACCGCCTGGAGGCATTGCTGGGCGGCCTGAACAGCGAAGGTTCCGGCACAGAAGTGCTGGCGCTCTATGTGGACGACAGCGGCCTGCGGGAGAAGGCCGAGAGCAGCGGCCTTTCGCTGGGGCGTGAGCTGCTGGGCGAATTCGCCCGCAAATACGACATCGATATGGCCGACGAGGAGCTGCGCAGCGGCAGCATTTCGGATCTGCTGATCAAGCTGGGCGACATCAAAGAGGACATGCCCGTCGTGACACCGGAGCCTTCGCAGACGCCCGAAGCCAGCGCGACACCCGCTGAAACGCCCTCCGCTGAGCCCACGGCGACAGCTGAACCGACCGTGACGCCCGATGATACAGCATCCCCCACTCCCACCGTCACGCCGGAGCCCACGGCCACAATCGAACCCACAAGTACGCCTGAACCCACGCCCAAGCCCACCGCAACAGCCAAACCCTCTCGGACGCCCAACCCCACCGACAACGATGCATATAAGGTTTCTGCCAGGGTCAGCGAAGGTCGCGTCTCCATAAGCTGGGACAAGACCCGCAGGACCGACGGGTTCCTGTACTACAAGGTCGTGTTCTCCAAGGGAGACGCCACGCCCCGCTATCCCGATGGTGGCTACCTGTACGCCATTTCCAACCCCGACGACACCCACTGCACCGCCAAGGCCGGCGACTGCTACAATGGCGGCGATGTGGGCGGCGAGCTGCAAGCCGGCAAATCCTACTACGTCAGCGTGACCTATGTGTATGAGGACGGCAAGAAATATGGCTCCACCGCCAGGGTGACCGTGCCTCCGCTGCCCGGCGAGACCTGCACGCCCCAACCAACCGGGACACCCAAGCCCACCGCCATCAACGATTCGTACAAGGTCTCTGCCAGGGTCAGCGAGGGGCGTGTCTCCATCAGTTGGGACAAGACCCGCCGAACCGACGGGTTCCTGTACTACAAGGTCGTGTTCTCCAGGGGTGACGCCACACCCCGTTATCCCGATAACGGCTACCTGTACGCCATTTCCAACCCGGACGATACCCACTGCACCGCCAAGGCAGGCGACTGCTACAATGGCGGCGATGTGGGCGGCGAGCTGCAGGCCGGCAAATCCTACTACATCAGCGTGACTTATGTGTATGAGGACGGCAAGAAATATGGCTCCACCGCCAGGGTGACCGTTCCCCAGCTGCCCGGCGCGACCTGCACGCCAGAACCCACTTGCACCCCTGAACCTACCTGTACGCCGGAGCCTCTTCCAGCTTTCAGCGGTCCAAGCTGCCGGGCTTCCATAGAGGGCACAACGCTGAGCGCCAAGTGGGCAACGCTGCCCGCCTGCGATGTGACATACAAAGGCCGTACATATGAGGGCTTCCAATACTACAAGGTCGTCGTTTCGCCGGACCCCGACCCCAAGTATCCCGAGGACGGCTATGTTACGTACACATCAAACCTGCAGACCGGCAGCGCTCGGGCGGACATCTCCGGCATGTTCGAATCGGGGCAGACGTTCTATGTGGCCATTACCTACGTGTTCTCCAACGGGAAGATCTATTCACCGGACGTAGCACTGACCATGCCTTAGCCCCACGCACGTGCTAAACCAATAAGCAAAAGGCTGTGGAGTTCGTTCCACAGCCTTTTGCTTCAGTTTGTCTACGCATCACTCGTTCATGAAGGTATACTGCGCCATGCCCTGCAGAGCCGTTTGCGCGGCGTTCACGGCGTCCAGCGCCTGCTGCAGGAGCTTTTGCTCCGCGAGATCCGCGTTGTCCATTTTCTGTTGCGCCTGCATGAGCTTGTCGTGTGCGATCCTCAATTGCGATTGCATAGCCTGTGACTGTGTCGTGTCCATGCCCCGCCCTCCCTGCGAACTTTTTCCGCGTTAGTATGGCTGACGCAGAAACTTTCATGCGCAAGAAGGAGGTGTGCAATCAAAGCGCTCAGGATTGCGGTGACGGAATACCGACCTGAATCTCCATCTCCGGCCCGCTCCACTGCGAAAGCCGTGGCTCCCGCGGCAACAAATGGGGCACGTCCTCCGAGAGGCTGTATTTCGGGTGCCAGCGCAGGCAGCGCTCGTCATACAGCTCCACGCAGCTCGTAGACGCGAGCTTTTTGTTGGGCAGCCACGTTCCAAAGAAATATCCCATGGCTTTGTCCAACGCATTGTTGACCAGGTAGGCAAAATCCTCGGCGGTGAAGGTGCACACGGCATACTCTCCGGCGGGCAGCGTGTGGTAGCACGGCTGCATGCCTTCGGGGATGTCCCCATATCCATCCAGGCGCCTCGCCGCCAGGAACGCATCGGAACGCTCGGTGACCTCGCAGCCCGCGAAGTACGTAAAGCACCCTTCCTGCTGGCCCGGCAAGCTGATGCCTACCTCGCTGCCCTGGGGATGCAGGTGCGGAAGATGTTTTCTGGGCACCGGTGTGAAGAACTCCCACAGCCGGCCGGGATTGTCGATGCTGGGCCGCCCCATCGGGCACTGCAGGGAGAATCCCGCGTACAGGCGCTCTTGTGAGTAGTTCCGCCTTGTGACCTCCAAAATGACGCCCTCGGCCAGAAGCGGCACGCCCTCGTCGATCATCCGGTACATCATCGACAAATCGGGGATGATGAAATGTGTCAAAGGCATCGGGTTCTTGCGGTACTCGTCGGGCGTCAGGCCATAGGCATCTTTGAACGCGCGGCTGAACGACTCATGGCTCTGAAATCCCCACTTGAGGGCAATGTCGAGAATTCGGCCACCGTTCTGCAAAAGGTCCTCGCTGGCGCGGGCGACCCGGCGCAGCTTCTGATACTCGGCAACCGGCCTGCCCACCAGCCTGGAGAACAGGCGCTGGTAGTAATACATGGACAGATGCACCTGATCGCTGAGCGCGGCGATGTCAAGGTTCTCATCCAGATGGGCTTCCATCCACTGTAAGCTTTGCTGTATTTCCTGATACGCGGGCATGTGATTCCCTCCTTTTGGCCCAATTATACCGATGGATATGCATGCCGTCTTGACGCGCAATGCCCATATATGCGATATGGTTTGTGCCTCTGTCCTATTCTGCGGTCAATAAAGCCTGCGGAAGCACGATTCCACAGGCTTTCACTCAACTCTTAAGTTGCAGGACTGCGGCAGGCGCACTCTATTTGAGCGCCGCCTCGATGGCCCGCAGCAGGTCTGCCCTGCCCAAGCCCTCGGTCACCGAAAAGCACACCGCCTGCTGGCGGAAGGTCGCCTGCAATTGGTCGGAGAGTTTGCGGCAGGCCAGCGGGCGCTGGCTCTTGCTGAGCTTGTCGGCCTTGGTGGCCACCAATACGAAGTCCAAGCCGTTGTGCTCGGCCCATTGCACGGTCTGGCGGTCGTCGTCGTTGGGCTCCCGGCGGATGTCCATGAGCAGCAGCACCAGCTTGATGCGCGGCGACGACGCAAAGTACCCTTCGATCATCTGTGCCCAGCGCTTTTGCTCGACCTTGGAAACCTGCGCATAGCCATAGCCCGGCAAGTCCACCAGATGGAAGCTATTGTTGAGCAGGTAGAAGTTGACCTCTCGGGTCTTGCCCGGCGTGGCGCTGACGCGGGCCAGCGCCTTGCGGCCGCACAGCGCATTGATCAGCGACGACTTGCCCACGTTGGATCGGCCGATCAAGGCGATCTCCGGCAAGTTGGAGCGCTCGAAACCCCGCTCATCCACGGCGGTAAAGGCGAATTCGGCAGTCTTGATATCCAGCATGGGATTAATAATAAGGCCTGCCGAACGAAACGGCAAGCCTTAGTAAAATGCGGATTCGGTTATAAAGCTTACAGCAGCGCGTTCTTAAGGACTTCATCCAGCGTTTTCACGGGAATGAAGTTCAACTTGCGCCGGATGTTGTCGGGAATCTCCTTGATGTCCCGCTCGTTGCCCTGAGGCACCAGCACCGTGGGCACGCCCTCGCGGTAGGCCGCCATGGATTTCTCCTTGAGCCCGCCGATGGGCAGCACGCGGCCGCGCAGCGTGATTTCACCGGTCATGGCCACGTTGCCGCTGACGGCGCGGCCGGTCAGCGCAGAGGTGATGGCCGTGGCCATCGTGATGCCTGCCGAAGGGCCGTCCTTGGGGATGGCGCCGGCCGGCACATGCACATGGATGTCCAGCTTCTGGTGGAAGTCCGGGTCCACACCCAGCGTGTCGGCATGGCTGCGCACATAGCTCAGCGCCGCCCGGGCGGATTCCTTCATCACGTCGCCCAACTGGCCGGTCAGTTCCAGCTTGCCGGTGCCGGGCATCGTGTTCACTTCCACGGCCAGCGTCTCGCCGCCGAAGGCCGTCCAGGCCAGGCCCGTGGCCACACCGACCTCGTCGTGGCGGCCGATGTCCTCGCGTTTATAGCGGATGGGCCCGAAATATCGCTCGGCGGTGGCCGGTGTGACCCGCAGGCGGGTCTTGCCGTGCTCGGCGATCTGGCGGGCGGCCTTGCGGCACATGTTGGCCAGCTCGCGCTCCAGCGAGCGCACGCCGGCCTCGCGGGTGTAGTTCTCCACGACATAGCGCAGCGTGTCGTCGGTGATCACGACGGAATCATCCTTGAGGCCGTGCTCCTTGCGCTGCTTGGGCAGCAGGTGCCGCCGGGCGATGCTGACCTTCTCCTCGTCGGTGTACCCGGTCAGGTGGATGACCTCCATGCGGTCCAGCAGCGCCGCCGGCACGGTGTCCAGCGTGTTGGCCGTGGCCACGAACATGACACGCGAAAGATCGAAGGGCACGTCCATATAGTGATCGCGGAAGGTGCTGTTCTGCTCGGGGTCCAGCACCTCCAGCAGCGCCGAGGCCGGGTCGCCGCGGAAGTCGCTGCCGATCTTATCGACCTCGTCAAACAGGAACACCGGGTTGCGGGCGCCGGCGGTCTTGATGTTGGAGATGATGCGCCCGGGAATCGCGCCGATGTAGGTGCGCCGGTGGCCGCGAATCTCGGCCTCATCGCGCACGCCGCCCAGGGACATGCGCACGAACTTGCGCCCCAGAGACCGGGCGATGGAGCGGGCGATGGACGTCTTGCCCACGCCGGGAGGGCCCACAAAGCACAGGATGGGCCCGCGCATGCTCTCGGTCAGGCGGCGCACCGCCAGATATTCCAGCACGCGCTCCTTTACCTTTTCCAGCCCGTAGTGGTCTTCGTTGAGAATCTTCTCAGCGTTGGTCAGGTCCATATCGTCGGTGGTCTCGGTGTTCCAGGGCAGGTCGGTGATCCAGTCCAAATAGGTGCGGATGACCGGCAGCTCCGAGGAACCTGGAGGCATCTTCTGCATGCGGGAGAGCTCTTTTTTGGCCTTGTCGCGGGCCTCCTCGGGCAGGTTGAGCTCCTCTATGCGCCGGGTGAACAGCTCCACTTCCGTGGCGTCGTCCTGGCCCAGCTCGGTCTGTATGGCCTTGATCTGCTCGTGCAGATAGTATTCCTTCTGGTTTTGGTCCACCTGCTGCTTGACCCGCTGGCTGATGCGCTTTTCGATGTGCTGGATCTCCAGCTCACGCGTCAGTATCACATGCAAGCGCTCCAGGCGCGCCAAATCGTCATACTGCTCCAGAATCTCCTGGCGTTCCTCGGGCTTTTTAAGCACATTGGCGGCGATGATGTCGGCCAGCTCGCCGGGGCTCTGGATGGACGCGGCGGAAATGAGCGTCTCAGGAGAGGCCTTGCCGGAGAGCGCGGCGTATTCCTCAAAGAGCTCCTGCAGGCCGCGCATCAGCGCGTCGGCCTCGGACTGGCCATAGTCCCCCTGGGCGTCCTGCTGGGTCACGACGACTTCGGCGTAGGGTTCCACGCTCGTGTATTCCAATATGCGGGCGCGGTGCAAGCCCTCCACAATCACGCGTACGGTGTCGCCGGGCAGGCGCACCAGCTGCTTGATGTGGGCGATGGTGCCCACATCGAAGATGTCCTGGGCTTCGGGCTCGTCCACATCGGCGCTGCGCTGGGTGGCCAGCATCAGCATCTGGTCGCGCTCCATGGCAACTTCCAGCGCGGCCAGGGATTTCTCGCGGCCGATGTCGAAATTGAGCACCATATGGGGAAAGAGCGTCAGCCCTCTCAAAGGTACCAACGGCAATGTCGTTAACGCTTGGATCAAATGATTCACCTGCTCTTCCATAATAAGCAGAATCCATTATATACGGCCATGTGATCGATTTCAAATGCAGGTATTAGCATAATCGGCAAAAGTCGCTTCCTGCCGCCATATACTGGCGTGTTTTATGGTCCAAATCAGCAGCAAAGCGCAATGATTTGCTATCTTTGGCAGATTGGCCAGATATAGAAAACCGCCTGTGCATGCGCACAGACGGTTGCAAAATGACATTCGATTGACTGTTAGCTTACCGTGGGTGCTGGCGTTGACGTTGGTGTTGGTGTTGGCGTGCGCGTAGCCGTAGGCCTAGGGGTACGGGTAGGTTTGGCGGTAGATGACGGGTCTGGGCTGGCGGTAGGCTCGCCGGACTCGCCGGGCGTTTCGCTGGGGTCAGGTGTTGGCGGCGGCGTCTTTTCGACCTCTTCCTTCGCAGCGGCAAAAACAGCGTTGGCCTTGGACTTAAGTTCATCGCTGGCCGCGCCGACGTTCTTGTAGTCTATGGCATCCACCCGGGCCTGCACCTTGGCGATCAGGTTGTTGATCATGTCTTTTTTGCCCGGCGTTATATAGTCTGTGTATTTGTTCAAATTCTCCTGAGCCCATACGATGGCCTGCTGCCCATCGGCAATGGCCGCCTTGCGCTCGCTCACGAGGTTGCTGAGCACCATGTATTCGGTCTCCACATCCCGCTGCAGCTCATCCAGATCCTCGGTCTTGTGCTTGCTGGCCGCTGCGCTCCAATTGGCGATGGCGCTGTTGAGGCCCGCGGCTTCATCGGCGGAGAAGTATCTGGACTCGTTGGCCAACAGCGCCTTGGCCTGGTTCACGATGTTTCTGCCTCTGGCCACCGCTGCGTCCAGCTTGCCTTTCAGGTAGCTGTAGGATTCCTCCTTGCGGGCAGGCGCGTCCACGCCGAACACTTCCTTGATGATGCGGGCCTTCTCCTTCTGGTCGGCGATCACATAACTGGCGCCCAGGTTCAGCGACTTGCCCGGAATCGTGTAGCGCGTGATGGAGCTCATCTCCAAATCCCGGCAGAACCACGCCAGCGCGGCGATCTGCAGGTCGCTCAGATTCGTCGTCACGTTGTTGCGCAGCGCCTCGTAGAGCTTGGGCACCATGCTGAGCTGCTTCTGCTTCTTGAGCTGTTCGAAGAGGGCCACCATGACCTTCTGCTGGCGGTCCACCCGGCCAAAGTCTCCGCCGGTCGTGTGGCGCAGGCGGGCATAGCGCAGCACCAGGTCGCCGCTTAAGTTGATTGGGCCGGGCACAAAGTGGTAATTGTCCACGACGAGGTCCAGATCCATGTTGTAATACAGGCCGTGGGGCAGCGAATTTACAAGATCCTTGACCAGGTCCATATCGAATACGACGTAATAGTCGATGGGGATGCCACCCATGAAATTGCTGACCGTATTCAGCGAATAATCCAGACCCTTCCTCTTCAGGCCGCCGCCATAGCTGAAAGCGGCGTTGATCCGGTTGTACCCGCTGCCTTTGCCCTTGTCGTTATAAATGCGGGTGTACGTATCCCGTGGGACGGACACGATGGACACTTTCTTGGTCTGCAAATCCACCGAGAACAGCATGATGCAATCGGTACGGGCATTCATGCCCTGCCGTATGCGCTCCTGGTCAAGGTCCATGCCCAGTATCACGATGTTGAGATGGTTGGAGTCAAACTGATAATCCACCGGCGTCTCTGAAGGTGTCGGTTCCACCGTGGGGGCCAGGGTTTCCTCAGGCTCCTCTTCCGGCGTAGCGGTCTCTTCCCAGCCAATGAGAGCGGTGGCCGTGGCTGTGGGAGCAGTCGTGGGAACAGGCGTAAAGAGCTCCTGCGGATGGTTGATGAGCGATACAACGCGCGCGGCCAGCGCAACGCCGCCGCCCAGAATCACGAGCACGGCCCCTAGTACAATGGCCAGCCTGTATTTGTTTCGGCGCGAAGGGGGCTTACCCTCCTCCCGCCCCCGCGTGGCTCTAGAGGCGTTCTTCTTTGGCTGCTCCGGCACGGCCATGGCGTCGGGCTGGGCCTGCTGGGCGCGACGGCTGGCGCTGCGCGGGCTGCGCGGCGTCTCCGGCTCCTGCGGAATGTGGCTGTCGTTGAAATCGTCTGACACGGTTGCTCCTCTTAGGTACGTACAGATTTTGATTCATAGCCGATTATGCGATTTTTTACAAGTTAAGTCAATGTTTTTATATTAAGACTACCACAAGATTCGGTTGGTTCCATTCCCCTCACAAAACCTGTGCGATAAGCTCCCGCACTCGCTCCGGAGCCAGCGCAACAGGGTTGCCGCCCATGCTGGAGGACACCGCCCCCCGCAGCTGCTCCAGCAGCTGCGGCGTGGGTTGCGCAGCGTTCAGCCGCTGGGGAATGCCCAACTGCTGTGTAATGCCGGCCAGAAAGTCATCCACGGCGCGGGCGCAATCCACGGGGTCAGCATAGCCGACGCCGGCCAGCGCGCGGCACAGCGGCGCGGCCTTGGCCCCGGCATGGGGTATGTTGATGGCCAGCACCGGTCGCAGCAGCACCGCGCAGGCCAGCCCGTGGGGCGCGCCCAGCACCGCGCCCAGCGCCGCGGCGATGCCGTGCACCGCGCCCAGCCCGGCGTTGGCCAGGCAGATGCCGCTCATCAGGCTGCCATAGGACATATGCTCCCGGGCATCCAGATCTTCCCCATCGGCGAATGCGCGGGGCAGCGCCGCCGCCACAGCTGGCAGTGCGTCCAGCGCCAGCGCATCGGTGACGGGCTGGGCCTTGCGCGTCAGATACGCTTCGATGAGCTGCGTCAGCGCATCCATGCCGCTGGCGGCGGTCACGGAGGCTGGCGCGCCTACGCACAGCGCCGGGTCTACAACAGCCACGGCAGCCAGCAGCCGGTCGCTGCGGAAGCTGCTCTTGTAGCCGCGCTGGGCGTCGGAGATCACGGCGTTCTTGGTCACTTCTGCGCCGGTGCCCGCCGTGGTGGGGATGGCCACAAAGGGCAGCGGCGCGTGCACGATCTGCGCGCCGATACCAACGCCCTCCAGATAATCCACAACGGACCCTTCATTGGTGGCCATGGCCGCGGCGGCCTTGGCGGCGTCGATGGCGCTGCCGCCGCCCAGGCCGATGATGGCGTCGCAGCGATGCTCGCGGGCTTTTGCCGAGACAGCGTGCACGGTCTGCGGGCTGGGCTCCCCCGCCACGCCGTCATACACCCAAGCCTGCAGCCCCGCCGCGGCCAGCGCCTCGGCAAGTTTCCGGGCGTGCTCGCGCTGCGAGCCGCCGGTCACGATCAAAAAGCGGCTGCCCAACTCCGCCGCCCAAGTGGGCACGCGGGCAAATTCACCGCGTCCAAACCAGATTTTTCTGGGCATCGTAAGAGATAAGTTCATTGTTCTAACCTTTCTGCGTTGGACGAATTGACAAGCGCTCCCTGCCTGATAGAATGATACCACAAACACAACGGTGACAATAATAGATTGGATGATAAGAATCTCAGACTGTTTTAACATCTGAGGTTAAAATATGAAGGAGGACGGAATCTTGGAGAATCGCAACAAACGTTTGATCTGGCTGGTCAGCTGCGCGCTGATGGTGGCGCTGGGCGTGGTGCTGAAAACCCTTCTGGCTATCGATCTAGGGCCAACTTTAAGGCTGAGCTTCGCCCTGGTGCCGGCGATGACGACAGGCATACTCTTTGGACCCCTGAGCGGCTTTATCGTCGGCGCACTAATCGATACGATTGGGTATGTCATCAAACCTACAGGCCCCTGGATCATCTCTACGCTTCTGGCCTTCGGCTTGAGCGGCGTATTTCCCGCACTGTTTGTGTCTCATTTTTCCATCAAACGCGAGACGCTCGACGGCTCCACCTTCGTGGAATACACGCGAACGCCGAATCTCGAATCCGTGCGCACATACTGGCGGCTACAGATTGGCGTGCTCATTTCCCAGATCGTGTGTTCCATGGGCATCAACACGCTGGGCTTTGCTTTGGCCGGCGGCAAGGGCTTTTTCGTACTGCTTGCCACCCGCTGGCCCGCGGCGCTGATTATGGCCTTCGTCTATCCGCTGGTGATCCTGGCCGTTGTGCGCGCCTGGAAGATGGTGTTCAAAGGTCTGCCCGGCACCGACTGGCGGCTGGGCGCCAAGACCGCAAAGACAGTCTGAACCCTTGCTGCCATATGCAAAGCCCCGAACCGCGGTCGCGGTTCGGGGCTTTTGCTTGCTGTATATGCTCAGCGAACCAAAGTCGCACCGTCCTCACCCAGCAAATCAACGGTCTCTTCCCACGCGGCCTTGATGCGCTTTTTTGCCTTAGCGGTCAGCGTGGAGAGCAGCTCGTCGTTGTCCACATATCTGGCGATGGGCAGCACGCGATAAGTCTTCTCGTCGTCCAGATACACCCAGGTGGGCACATAGCCGGCGCTCTGCACCGTGATGGCGTTGGTGGCCAGGTCCCGGCTGAACGTCACGTTGAGGATCATGCCGGTGTCCTGATACTGGAACTGCTGGTTGGAGATGAAGTTGCCCAGCGAATAAGCCACGAGGCCATTGTACGTGGAGCCATCCTCGCGGGTGACCTCCAGACGTTCGATCTTCTGCAGCACATGGGGATGGCTGCCTATCACGGCATCGGCGCCGTATTCCAGTATGCTTTTGGCCTGGCTCTGCATCTTGGCGGAGGGCGCGCGGGCTTTCTCCGCGCCCCAATGCGGGCACACGATGACGACCTGCGCGCCGGCCTCCCTGGCCCGCTGAATGTCCTTCTTGATCGTCGGCAGGTCGATGATCTTCATGCTGAAGGATTTCTCGATGGTCCGGTTGGAGCCGTAGGAATAGGCCAGCACGGCCACCTTGGTGCTCTTGACGTCCACGATCAGCGGCGTGTTGGCTGAATCTTTGTCCAGAAAGGTACCGGTGGCGGGGATGCCCGCCTCGGCCAGAGTCTCCAGCGTGCGCTTGACGCCATACCAGCCGCGGTCCTGAGAGTGGTTGTTGGAGGTCGTCAAAAGGTCGAAGCCCGCGCCCTTGAGCGCGTCCAGTATGCTGTCCGGCGTATTGAAAGCCGGATAGCCGCTGTACTTCTTGTCCGCGCCGGAAAGCGTCGTCTCCAGATTGCCCATGGTCAGGTCCGCCGGCGACAGCAGATCGGTGATCTCGCTGTAGTTCTCGGTGAAGTCGTAGGTCTTCGTGTCCTTGTCATAGGCCGAAGTCAACTGAGGTTCGTGGGCCATGATGTCGCCCACGACGCTGATGGAGATTTCCTCGGACGTCGGCGGCGTCGGGGTGGGCTCCGGCGTGGGTGTAGGGGTGGACTCCGGCGTCGGCGTGGGCGTCGCGGTGGGCGTGGCCGTGGCCTCCAGCATGGCGGAGGGTTCCGGCGTGGGCGTGGATGCGCCACCCAGCAGCCCGGTCAGATCGTCGCGGAACATCCAGACGCTAAAGACCAGCACGGCCAGCACCGCTACCCCCAGCAGCGTCACAAATATCCTGGAGCCGCCTCCGCCGGAAGGCCGTCCAGGCTGATCGTTGTGATAACGCTCCCGCGCACCCCGACGGGACCCGCGGTCCCCGGAAGAACCGCGGCCACCCCGCGACCTTCCACGGTAATACGTGTTGTTGGACAAAAAAACACCTCCTAGAAAGGTCACTGAAGGGATTGTCTGCGGTTCAGGGAAACTTGACCCACGGCAAAACGATGGGTTCTGCCAGGGCTTCTTTCATGGCAGCCCAAGTAGCGTCGCGGCCGCGCAGCCACACCAGCCAGTCGGCCTGGCTCCAGGCGGCGGTGTCCTCGCGGTTCAGGCCCTCAAAGCCGTCGGTCAGCGCTGGCAGTTGGGCAAAGAGATCCTCGCCGGACCCGGCGTTGATCTCCTCATAGGCGTAGGGCAGCGCAAAAGCGCCCAGGCTGTCCAGACGGCGCTGCTTGGCACCTTCAATTGCCGCGGCGCGCTTGGCCTCGAATTCGTCCAGCCACGCAGCCTGCGTGGCGACGTCGCTCTCGCGGGGCCGCACCGCAGGCTCATACCCCATCACCAGGCAGATCAGCGACATCGTGTAGGGCGTGGGCGCGCCGGCTTCCAGCTTGCCCCGCAGCATGGGCAGGCTCGCCGCCGTCAGGCCAAACCACCGGGGTGTCAGGCCCTGCTGTTGGAAGAACACCAGATCCTCATAGTCTGTGGAGTTGGGGTCAGCCAGCTTGGCCAGCACGTCTTGCCGGTAAGCTGCCAGCGCCCGATTGTAGGCATCGTCGGTTTGCGCGTCGTAGCTGGGCCGAGGCGCCAGCGTTGGCGCTGGCGTGGGCTGGGGCGTGGCGGTGGCCTCGGTTGCGGGAGTTGCGCTCTCAGCGATGGGCGTGGGCTTCGGTGTGGCCGAAGCGTTGGCGGCGCTGTCCGCGGGCCGGCCAAAGGCGATGGACAGTGCCACAACCAGCGCCAGCAACGCACACATCGCCGCCGGCTGCCAAACGCCGGACCGCGCCCGGTGTGGCTGCTGCGTTCGGTTGGATTGCTGTGCCCGGCGGGCCATGCGTCCGGTTGCTCTGGAGGGGGTAGATCTCGCCATACTCGCTTTGCGTCCTTTGTGCACAATCGTGTGGTAGGTACTCCCATAACTTTAGTGTGCGGCCATGCGCTTGTCAACAGGCATGCTTGCCAGACGGGGCGGCATCCGATATACTTTTTGGGCAACAGGCGTTGGGAGGCAAGATGGCAAAGATATGGGGCATCCTTCGACAGAAGGAAAAAATCGCGCTGGACACGGTCGTGGAACTGGCGGACGCAGACTTGGACGAGGCGCTGGATACGCTGTGCCACAAGCTGGACATCCCCCGACCCGTGGTGCTGCGCAAGCATCGCGAAGAGTTCGCCCGGTTCTTCCGCACGCGTTTCACCAAGGGTGATTTTGTGGAGAGCCTGCCTTATACGACTTTCGAGGTGGAACTGCTTCGCATGAAAAAGAAGGACGCCGAGAAAGATCCAGCTGATTGATACGAATAATCAACTAAGAACACAGTAAAAAAATCTCCTGCCGACGGATACCGGCAGGAGATTTTCTGTGCTGGGGGCAAGCGTCTGAATCGACGAAACGTCGCAGCGTTGAAGGCGAAGACTAACCAAAGCTTGTTTTCTGTTAGTCTAGTCGTGATCCTTATGCCAGCGCTTGAACAGGATCGTGATGCACCACAGGCCAGCGACGCCCACGACCGCATAGATGATGCGGCTGAGCAAGGCAGTCTGCCCGCCAAAGAGCGAGGCCACCAAGTCGTACTTGAACAAACCGACCAACAGCCAGTTCAGTGCGCCAATGATCACAAGAGTCAGTGCGAACTTATCAAATGCCATCAGAAAAGTCACTCCTTACTAACGATTGAGCCTATTCTTTCCTGTGACCGCAAGCTTTATGATGTTCTGGCAGAAAATACCTGAAGTCGGCTTAGACCCACTCATTCAAGCGCGCATGGAGGAAAACCAACTCCCGCTCATAGTGGGCAAGATGCCCCTCCTGCACCATCTTAACGAACGCAGCCTCGCCGGCGGTGGCCCGTTCCCGCAAGGTGTCGCACAGCGCCAACACCCGCTGGGCGATGGCCATTTCGAAGCCATCGGGCATCGGCATGCCGTAGGATTCAAAGAACAAGGCAACCCGCCGCCGGCGGTCTTGGCTATGCAACCTCTCATCGTATGGTATTGTACCAGTCGAATGGCACAGTGGCTGGAACCCCGCCAGCGGAACCGCCGTATACAGCGCATAGGCGATGTCCCAAACGCGCGGACCAGGAGCTGCCATGTCAAAATCGATCAGCGCTATCGGTTCGCCCTGCCGGAACACGAAGTTGTAGGGGGCCGCGTCGTTGTGGCAAATCACCTCGTTGCGCCACGGGCTCAAGTAGTGCGACGGCCGCTCAGGCTGTTGCGTGGCCAGCCGCTCAGTGGCGTCGTGGTACTGGCGCAACAACCGCGCCATGCCCGCCAGCGCCCCATCGGTCCACATGTATGGCGGGTTGTCCGGGTAATCATTGCCGGGTACCTCGCCGGGGAGAAAGCGAAAGATGTCCCGCCCGGCTTCATCGGTCCCGAGAAAGGCAGGAGCGCCTTCAAAACCCCGCTCCTGCAGCGCTTTCAACAGCGGGTACACCAGCGAATTGCCGCTGGGCTGCCTGCGCACGGTATCGCCCACGCGCGTCACCGCATTTACATTGCCGCCCGCCAGTACTTCCTCCTCGATACGCCGCGCCTCATGCTCCATGTGTCAGATCGAATAGGTCGAGAATCCGCCGTCCACCGTGAGCACCGAGCCGGTCACGAAGCTGGCGGCGTCGCTGCACAGGTAAACCACCGCGCCCACGAGCTCCTCCGGGCGTCCGTAGCGGTTCATCGGCGTCTGGGCCAGGATGTGCCTGCCCCGCGCCGTGGGCTCGCCGGTGTTGCGGTCGGTCAGCAGATAGCGGTTCTGGTCGGTCAGCAGAAAGCCCGGCGCGATGGCGTTCACGCGGATGTGCTTGCTGACGTTGAGGCAGAACCAGCCGGCCAGCCACTGGGTGAAGTTGACGACGGCGGCCTTGGCTGCGCCGTAACCGGCCACGTTGGTCAGCGGCCGGATGCCGCCCATGGAAGCGACGTTGAGGATGCAGCCCTTGCCCTGGGCCGCCATGGGCTCGCCGAAGACCTGGCTGGGCAGCACAGTGCCCAGCAGGTTCAGGTCGAACACCTCGCGCAGCGCCACCTCGCTAAGCTGGAAAAACGAGCGCTCGGCGGACGTGGTGGCCTCCGGCCTGTTGCCGCCGGCGCCGTTGATGAGCACGTCCACGCGGCCCCAGCGGGCCATGACGGCATCTCTTGCCTTCACGAGAGAATCCCGATCGGTCACGTCGCAGGGCAGCCCGATGGCGTCGCCGCCCTTATCATTGAGCTCCTGGGCCAGCACCTCGGCCTTGGACGCGGTGCGGTTGAGTATGGCGATGGCCGCGCCCAGCTCGCTCAGCTCCCGGGCCATCTCGGCGCACAGGATGCCCGAGCCGCCGGTGATCACGAACACCTTGCCAGCCACGCTGAAATCCGGTTTCATATCGTTTCTCCTCCGTCAGTAATGAATACGAAAGCAAAATGGGCCGAAGGCCCGCGTCACACCCGCGCCTTGAGCAGGCGCTTGATGTCGCTGAGCGTGATGAAGCCGATGTCTGGGTCGTCCAGATCCACAGCCAAGCGGCTTTCCTCGCCGTCGGCGGCCAAAAAGCGCAGCACCAGCACCCGCGAAAGCTCGGCGCGCAGCTCCTTGCGCCACACCAGCATGCCCGGCACATATTTCTCCCAGCCGGCCACAGGGTAGACGACATTGGCGGCAAGGCCGCATTCCTCCGGTGCAAAGTCGATGATGAAGAAGCCGGCAATCTCATTGGGATTGACATCCCGCCGGGGAATCAGCTGCTCAACCAGATCGCCATCGGGCAGCAGCGTGTCCAGATCGGAGAAGTAGGCGTCGTCCTCCAGATAGGCGGCTACGGGATAGCTCTCGCCGATCAGCGGCCGCTCGCCATAGTTCAGCGTCACATGCTCGCCAGCGGACCGCGCCTGCGAAAGGTTCTTGAGCAGGCGGCTTAAATACATGAGCCCCGATTGGTTGCCAATGAGCTGTATGCCCTCGGCCTCGTCGAAGCGCAGATGCAGCTTCTCATTGCCGGTGGTGCGCACCGCCAGCGAAAGCGCCTCCCGCATCAGCTTGGATTGCCCGAGCTTCTCGGCGGCGTGCATCAGGAAATCGTTGTAATGATCGGCGTCGATGTTCAGATCGGCATATTCCACGCATTTGAGAAAGGTGCGGCGGCGGTCCAGCTCGCTGCGCATGTCGCAGCCGGCCAGCAGCTCGTCTAAAATGCTGTCAAAGTCCATTTTCAACTCCTGTTCTCTCTATCCTCCTATTATACCGGGAAACTCCCGCGACGCAAAGGACCAAAACAGACACACACTTCCTCCCCCGCTCCCTTGCCGTCGCGGGCTTTGTGTGCTAGGATTCTACCGATTCCAGTCGGAAAGGCGGTGTTATCCATGACGAAACCCATCAAGGTGCTGGCCATGTGCGGCAGCCTGCGCGCAGGCTCCTACAACCGTATGCTGCTGCACCACGCCATATCCACCCTCGGCGACGGCTATGAGGTAACCATTGCGGACCTGTCCGCCCTGCCGCTCTATAACGACGACATGGTGAGCGCTCCGCCACCGGCGGTTCAGGCCTTCGTAGAGCAATGCCGAACGGCTGACGGCTTTTTGATCGCCACGCCGGAATACAACCACTCCATAAGTGGTGTGCTCAAAAACGCGTTGGACTGGGCCTCCCGCTCGGCCTTTGGCGCGCCGCTGACCGGCAAACCCGTCACTCTCTTCGGGGCATCCAATGGCCCCGTGGGCACCGCCAGGGCGCAGTTGGCGTTGCGCTCCATTCTCTATATGCTCAAGATGGAGGTCATAGGCCTGCCGGAGGTGCTGGTCGGGTTCGCTCAGAACAAGTTTGACGAAGATGGACAATTTACCGATGAGACGGGCAGGAAGTTTCTCAAGCAGTTGTTGGATGCGTTTACGGCGAAGTTGCATCACAACATTTAGTACGACTAACACTTCTGAATCAAACAATAATAGGGGCCGAAGGTTTCCAAAGGGCGACCGGAAAGCCCTTTGGTCGCGCCTAGAAGGCGCGAAATCCCTGCCATTTAAGACTACAACAGAGGCGGCGTCCGAACCCGGACGCCGCCTCGTTTTATAACCCTGATTACTTGTTCAACAGCTTCTTGGCCCTGGCAACGACGTTGTCCACGTTGAAGCCGAAGTGCTCGAACACCTGATTGGCCGGGCCGCTGGCGCCGAAGCCCTGCATGCACAGGATGTCGCCATCCAGGCCGATGTAGCGGTGCCAGCCAAAATCGTTGGCGGCTTCCACGGCCAGGCGGGCGCGCACCGACGAAGGCAGAACGCTCTCGCGGTATTCGGCGCTCTGGCGGTTGAAAACTTCCCAGGAGGGCATGCTGACCACGCGGGCGGCGATGCCCTGCTCTTCCAGCACGGCGGCGGCCTTGTAGATCAGCTCCACCTCGGAGCCGCTGGCCAGCAGCAGGATGTCCGGCGTGGGCTTGCTGGCTTCCTTGAGCACATAGGCGCCTTTGAGAGCGGCCTTGCCGGTGCCCTCGTACAGCGGCAGATTCTGCCGGGTCAGCGCCAGCGCCGTGGGGCCGTTGGCGCTCAGGCCATACACCCACGCGGCGGCGGTCTCGCGGCTGTCCGCCGGGCGGAACAGCGTGAAGCCGGGGATGCTGCGGATGGAGGCCATCTGCTCAATGGGCTGATGGGTCGGGCCGTCCTCGCCCACGCCGATGGAGTCATGCGTCAGTACATAAACGACCGGCAGATTCATCAGAGAGCTTAAGCGCATGCCGTGCTTGAGGTAGTCGCTGAAGATCAGGAACGTGGCCACATAGGGACGAATGCCCCCGTGCAGCGCCATGCCGTTGCCGATGGCGGCCATGGCATGCTCGCGCACACCGAAGTGCATGTTGGCGCCGGAGCGGTCCTCGGCGGAGAAGTCTCCCTTGCCCTTGAGCTCGGTCTTGTTGGAGGGTGCCAGGTCGGCGGAGCCGCCCATCAGGTTGGGCACGATGGCCGCCAGGCGGTTTAGCGCGATGCCCGAGGAATTGCGCGTGGCGTCGGGCTTGTCAAAGGCCATGAAGGCCGGGTCATCCAGCAGGTTCTCCGGCAATGCGCCATGGAACCATTGGTCCCACTGAGCGGCCAGGTCCGGGAACTTGGCGCGGTAATCGGCGAAGAGGGCGTTCCACTTGTCCTCAGCGGCTTGGCCCTGGGCGCGAACCGTTGCCAGGTGGGCATATGCCTCGTCGGGCACGTAGAATTCCTTGTCCGCCGGCCAGCCAAGGTTCTCCTTGGTGCACTTGACGTTGTCGGCGCCCAGAGGCTCGCCGTGGGCGGATGCCTTGCCCTGCTTGGCCGGGCAACCAAAGCCGATCTCGGTCTTCACGATGATCAGCGAGGGCTGATCGGCGTTGGCCTTGGCGGCGGCGATGGCCGCGGAGATGGCCTCCACATCGTTGCCGTCCTCCACCTTGAGCACCTGCCAGCCGTAGGCCTGATAGCGCAGGCCCACGTCCTCGCGGAAGGCGATGTCGGTGTTGCCCTCGATGGAGATGTCGTTGTCGTCATAGAGCACGATCAGCTTGCCCAGCTTCAGCGTGCCGGCCAGCGAGCTGGCCTCGCCGGAGATACCTTCCATCATGCAGCCGTCGCCGACCAAGGCGTAGGTGTAGTGGTCCACGACCGGATAGCCCTCCCGGTTGAACTGGTCGGCCAGGCGCGCCTCGGCGATGGCAAAGCCCACGGCGTTGCTGATGCCCTGGCCCAGCGGGCCGGTGGTCGTCTCCACGCCGATGGTGTGGCCATACTCGGGGTGGCCGGGGGTCTTGCTGCCCAGCTGGCGGAAGTTTTTCAGGTCGTCCACGGTCAGGCCGTAGCCGAACAGGTGCAGCAGCGAGTAGATGAGCATGGAGCCGTGACCGGCGCTCAGCACGAAGCGGTCGCGATCGGGCCACTGAGGATTGGCGCCATTGTGGCGCAGGTGGCGGCCCCACAGAGCCCAAGCCATGGGGGCTGCGCCCAGCGGCAGGCCGGGATGCCCGCTGTTGGCCTTCTGTACGCCCTCGGCCGCCAGCACGCGGATGGCGTTTACGCATAGGGTTTCTGTCTTGTTCAAGCTAAAGTCCCTCCGTTATGTTCATTTATTTAGAAACTTTTCAATGGCCGTGATATCCAGCCCATCGATGCCGCGCAGCAGCGGGGCCAACTCCCCCGCTATGATCTTCGAGCCGCCGGGGCGGTCGCTCTCGATGTTCAGCGGCATCACCGGGTCGTGCAGGCTCATGCGCAGCAGCAGCCAGCCCTTCCCCGCTTCGCTGTTGATGCGGATGCCCTCATGGTTCTCAGCCTCCGGCCGCCAGCCGGGCATCTGCGCCGCCGTCACGCGCTCCAGCACAGACTTGCCCAGCGTCTTGAAGTCGGCCACCGTGAGCTTGAAGCGCAGCTCCACGGCCTCCACCGGCTCCGCCAGATCGGCAATCAGATCGGTCAGCTTCTTGCCCTGGCGGTGCAGCGCCGAGAGCTGCACCAGCACCTGGGTGACCAGATAAGCTCCGTCGTCCAGAAAGTGGTTCTCCCGCAGCGCGCAGTGGCCGGAAGTCTCTATGGCCATGGGGGCGCTGACCCCCTGACGCTCCAGGCGGATGGCCTCGTCGATGACATTCTTGTAGCCGCGCTTGAAGCGCCGGTGCACACCGCCGCGGGCGGCGATGAAGGCCGCCAGGCCCGTAGACGTGATGCTGTCGGTCACGATGGTGCCGCCGGGGCAACGCTTAAGCACGATGGCGCTCATCAGCGCCACCAGGCGGTTGCGGTTGAGCTCGCTGCCGTCGGGGGCCACCACGGCGGCGCGGTCACAGTCGGTGTCGAAGATGATGCCCAAGTCCGCCTTGCTCGAGAGTACCGCGTGAGAGATGGCCTCCATGGCCTCGGGTTCCTCGGGGTTGGGGATGTGGTTGGGGAAACGGCCGTCGGGTTCCAGAAACTGGCTGCCGGCGGTGTCCGCGCCCAGCGGCTGCAGCACGGCATCCACAAAGAAGCCACCCACGCCGTTGCCGGCGTCCACGATGACCTTGAGGCCCTGCAGCGGGCGCTCGTCACCGGTATGCCGGCGCACCGAGGCAACCAGCGCGGCGGCGTAGCGCGGCATGAAGTCCAAAGAACTCACAGTACCAGGTGTGGGCACTTTCCCATCATTGCCTGCGGCGCACACCGCCAGCAGCGCCGAGATGTCGGCGCCCTCCAGGCCACCGTTCTTCGTGAAAAACTTCAGCCCATTACGGTTCCATGGCAGGTGGCTTGCGGTCACCATGACGGCGCCGTCGCAATCCAGATGCTCCGGCAGCGTGGTCATATACATCGCCGGCGTGGAACACAGGCTGCAATCCAGCACGGCTACGCCCTGAGCGGCCATGCCCTGGGCGGCGGCGCGCAGCAGATCCGGCGAGCTTAAGCGGCTGTCGCGGCCAATGGAGACCGTCAGCTGCCCGGCGGGCTTGCCAGCCTTGCCCGCCAACCACAGCGCGAATGCGCCGCCCAACGCGTGGGCGATGTCCACCGTCAGCGTGACCGGCTGCCCGGCCATGCCCTCCAGCGCCACGCCGCGCACATCGGTGCCGCTCTTTAGGCTGGGCCAATTTACATTGTTCAGACTAGAACTCATTCCAGTGTATGACCTCTTCCATAGGTTTTTTCGGGGGGCTGGGCGGCACTTCAGCCGGCACGCCCAGGGCCATCAGCACGACCAGCTCGTGGGTGTCCGGGCAGCCCAGAAGGCTTTGGATGACTTTGGCGTTGTCCTTGCGGTAGGAGTTGATCCAGCATGTACCCAGGCCCTCGGCCGTTGCGGCCAGTATGATGTTCTCCGCGGCGGCGCAGCAGTCCTCCACCGGGGTGCACACGTCCTTGCGGCAGAAGATGGCTACGCAGGCCCCCGCGTCGGCGATGTGCCCGCCGTAGGGTGAGGCTGCGGCGACGGCGTTTTTCATCGTGATGTCATCCACGATGACGAACACCCAGCCCTGGTCATTCATACCCGATGGTGCCTTGGGGCCGCACTCGACGATTTTCTGCAGCGTGGGGCGCGGAATGGGCGTGCCGCGATACTTGCGCACGCTGCGCCGGGCTTCCGCGGCTTCATAAACGGTCATGGCTGCACCTCCATCATGTTTACAAACTGATACAACCGTTTGTGATCCAGCATCATCCGCTGCAGCCTGCCCAGCAGATCAGGTGAGAAGGCCGCGGCGGATACGGGCTCAATATATTCCGTGGAGAAGGACTTTTTGTTGTACCACAGCGCCAGGTCTTCGGCCATGCCGGGGCGCTTGGGTTTGGCGTAGCTCTCGCCCTCCAGCTTATACGCCCGCAGCGCCGGGTCGGAGATGATGCTGCGGAACAGCTCGGGCTTTGCGTCCACGCGGGCGCGGAAGCGGTTCATGGATTCCACGCTCTGCTCGTAGAAACCCAGGCCCCAGCCGATCTCCTCCGGCGTCAGGTAGAAGTAATAGCTCAGCGCGGCGCCGTTGGCCTCGCCCTGGCGTTTGAAGCTCAGCCACAGGTGGTCGCGGTAGAATTCACCCTTGCTGCGTCGGGCGTCGCGGTAGATGCGTGCGACCACGCGGTTGGGCCGTACCTCGAACTGCGGATCGATGGCCTGCGCTGTGGGCGCAAGCTCGGTGGCCAGCGCATAGAGCGGGTCCCGCAGGCTGGTCTGGAAGCGCTCACGGTTCTGGTCGAACCACTGTCGGTTGTTGTTGAAGCGGATCTCCATCAAGAACTGAAACCCGTCCGCCGGAATGCCGGTGAAGCCCATCGTGCGCGTCCTCCCGCAGCATAAAGTATATCAAATCCGCTGTCTATTACAAGACATCTTTAGCGAAAGTGTATCTTTCTATTAAATAATGTTAAGAATTCACACTCTACAGCCGTCTGCCGCCTTAAGCCAACATATCAAAAATGGAAACCTGGTTCTGGTTGGGGATGCCCTCCAGGCAACGGAACTGCCGCAGCACCTCCATGACCGCCGAGGAGATGCCCGCGCGGGTCTTCAGGTCTTCCTGCGAGAGGAAGGAACCGGCCGCGCGCACCTTTACGATCTTCTCCGCCGCGGTGGCGCCCAGGCCGGGCAGTGCGTTCAGCGGCGGGCGGATCGTGCCGTCCTCGGTGATCGTAAACTTCACAGCCTCGGACTTGTAGATGTCGATGTTCGTGAACTGAATGCCCCGGGCCATCATCTCCAGCACGATCTGCAGTATGGTCAGGCGGTTCTTGTCCTTCACGGGCAGCTTGCTCTCCGACTTGGAGAGCTCCTCCACTTGGGACTTGATCTTGTTCATATCCCCCATCATCACCGACGCGTCAAAATCGTCGGCGCGCACGGTGTAGTAGGTCGCGTAGTATTCCCTGGGGTGGTGCACCTTGTAATAGGCCACGCGAAGGCCCATCATGACGTAGGCAACGGCGTGGGCCTTGGGGAACATGTATTTGATCTTCTTGCACGAATCGATGAACCACTGGGGAACCTTTTGATCCATCATGGCCTTTTCCATCTCGTCCTTGAGGCCCTTGCCCTTGCGCACGTTCTCCATCGTGTCGAAGGCCATCTTGGGGGCCACACCCTGGGCGATCAGATAGAGCATGATGTCGTCGCGGGTGCAGATGGCCTGCTTGAGCGTCGTGACGCCGTTCAGGATCAGGTCCTGCGCGTTGTTGAGCCACACATCGGTGCCATGGGAGAGGCCGGAGATGCGGATCAGCTCGCTGACCGTCGTGGGACGGGTCACGTCCAACATGCCCTGCACAAACTTGGTGCCGAACTCCGGCACGCCGTAGGTGCCCACGTCGCAGCCGATGTCCGCCGGGGTGACGCCCAGGCTCTTCGTGGATGTGAACAGCGCCATCGTGTCGCGGTCGTCGATGGGGATGTTGACAGGGTCCAGTCCGGTCAGGTCCTTGAGCATCTTGAGCATCGTCGGGTCGTCGTGGCCCAGGATGTCCACCTTGACCAGGCGGTCATGCAGCGAATCGAAGTCGAAGTGCGTCGTCACGGTGCCGCTTTCCCGGTCGTCGGCGGGGTGCTGGATCGGCGTAAAGTCGGTCACCTCAAATTCCTTGGGCACGATGATGATGCCGCCGGGGTGCTGGCCGGTGGTCCGCTTGACGCCGGCGCAGCCCAGCGCCAGGCGCTCCACCTCCACCGGGGGCACCTCGCGGCCGCGCTCCTCCATGTATTTGAGCACATAGCCGTAGGCCGTGCGGTCTGCAATCGTGCTGATGGTGCCGGCGCGGAACACGTTACCCTGGCCGAAGAGCTCCTCGGTGAACTTATGCATGACCGGCTGGTTCTCGCCGGAAAAGTTCAGGTCGATGTCCGGCACCTTGTCGCCCTTGAAGCCCAGGAACACCTCGAAGGGGATGTCGTAGCCGTCACGGCGGTAGCGCGTGCCGCACACCGGGCAGTCGCGTTCCGGCAGGTCGGGGCCGCAGCCCAGCGCCTGGGAGTCCACGTCCCAGTCGGAATGTTTGCAGTTGGGGCACACATAGTGCGGCGGCAGCGGGTTCACTTCGGTGATGCCGGTCATCGTCGCGACGAAGCTGGAACCCACCGAGCCGCGGGAACCCACGAGGTAGCCATCAGCCAGCGAGCGCTTGACCAGCGCCTGGGCGATCCAGAACAGCACGGCGAAGCCATAGGTCGTGATGGAGCCCAGCTCCTTGTCCAAGCGAGCCTTCACGACATCGGGCAGCGGCTCGCCGTAGATCTCCCGGGCGCGCTTCCAGCTCTGCTCCACGATGAAGTCCTCGGCGCCATCCACCGACGGGGCGTAAAGCTTGTAGGGGGGCAGCGGGTCCACAGCCTCCAGGCTGTCGGCCAGTTCATTGGGCGCGGTGATAACGACGCGGCGGGCCATGTCCTCCCCGAGCCACGCGAATTCCGAGAGCATTTCATTGGTGGTACGAAAGTATAACGGCGGTTGGCTGTCGGCGTCGTCATAGCCCTGGCCGGCCTGCAGGATGCGCCGGTAGCACTCATCCCTGGGCTCCAGGAAGTGGGCGTCGCCGGTGGCCACCACGGGCTTGCCCAGCTTCTCGCCCAAGGCGATGATCTTGCGGGTGATCACGTGCAGCCCCTCCTCGTCGCGCACCTGGCCGTTGCGCAGCATGAAAGCGTTGTTGCCGTCGGGCATGATCTCCAGATAGTCGTAGAACGCAGCGATCTCCTCGGCCTGCTTTTCTTGGCCGTTGAGCAGCGCCTGATAGAGCTCCCCCGCCTCGCAGGCCGATCCCACCAGCAGGCCCTCGCGGTGCTCGGTCAGCGCCCATTTGGGGATGCGCGGGCGGCTCTTGAAATGGTGCAGATGGGCCAGACTCACAAGTTTATAAAGATTTTTAAGACCCTCACGGTTCTTCACCAGCAGCACGGCGTGGTGTTCGCGGCCCTCGCCGGATTTGGAGAACAAAGCGTTGAGCTGGTCCAGCTCGGCCTTGCCGTGGCGGCTCTCCACCTCGGCAGCCATGCGCAGGAAGATGCGGGCCGTGGCCTCGGCGTCGTTCACGGCGCGGTGATGGCCCTCCAGCTTGATGCCCAGCTTCTTGGCCAGCGTGTCCAGCCGGTGGCGGCGCATGTCGGTGTACAGCACCCGCGCCAGCGCCAGCGTGTCCAGCACAGGGTTGGGGAATTCCAGCGCGAACGCCGCTCCCCGGGTGCGTACAAAGCCCATGTCAAAGGCGCTGTTGTGGGCCACAAGCGTGTCGGCGCCGGCAAAGGCCTGAAAGCCCTTGAGCGCCTGTTCCTCAGCCGGCGCGTCGCGCACCATGTCGTCGGTGATGCCGGTCAGATGGGTGATGTTGGCAGGAATGGGCTTGCCGGGGTTCACAAAGGTGTTGAAGCGGTCCACAACCTGGCCCGCCCGCAGGCGCACCGCGCCAATCTCGGTGATGTTCTCCCGGCCGGCATCCAGTCCCGTTGTCTCAAGATCGAACACGACGAAGTCGCCGTCGAATCCGCCGGGCGCGCAGCCGGTCACGATGTTGGCCGCGTCCGGCACGAGGTATGCCTCCATGCCCAGCAGAATCTTCACACCGTTCTTCTTGCCGGCCTCATAGGCCGCCGGGAAGCTCTGCACGATGCCGTGGTCGGTGATGGCCAACGCCTTGTGGCCCCAGCGAGCCGCCGTCTTCACGGCTTCGGACACCGGCAGCACCGAATCCATGGAGCTCATCTGCGTGTGCAGGTGCAGCTCCACACGCTTTTCCGCGGCGGTGTCCTGGCGCAGCTTCCTAGGCACTTGGGTGATCTCCTGGGCCCGCAGGTTTAGCTCGGTCAGATGCACCACGGCGTCGCCTGTGCCGCGGGTGATGGCCCGCAGCTCGCAGGAGCCGCGCACCCGCAGGCGGATGCCGGGCTTGATGACCTCGCCCAGCTCGCGGCACACGATGTCGCGGTCGAAGCGCACGATGGAGATGGAGCCGGTGTAATCGGTCAGCACGAAGCTCAAGAGCGACATGGGCTCGCCCTTCTGCTCGCGCTTGGTCGTGCGCACCTCGGACTTGCACACGTCGCCCTCCACGATCACCATGCCGCTCTCGCCGTTGAGCGTCTCCATGGGCACGGCCTCGCCAAACACGGCGCGGGCGCCGAACAGCGCCTTGATCTCGCTGTTCTCGGTCAGCTTGGGCTTCTTGATGCGCACGACGGGGTTGAAGCCGGTCAGCGCCTCCACGAGGTCGCGGATGCCGCGCTCGAAGGGCCGGGGGTTGGCCGTGTCGGCATACACCATGACGGCCTCGCCCTCGCGCTCCCATTCGGAGCTTTCCAGCAGCTCCTGCAGATCGCCCTCAGCGTTTTCCAGCACGGCGCGGCGCAGCGCCTCCACGGTGCACACATCCTCCAAATGCTCGGGGAGCTCCCGCTGCAGCGAAACCTCCTGCACAAAACCCAGGTTATCCCTGAGCGTATGGATGAACCGGCTGTCGTCCAGCTTCAGCGGCTTGGGCGCGGTATACACGATTTGCCAATGGCTGCCCGTTGGCCGCAGGCGAATGCCCTTGATGCGTATGAACTCCCACTTGTCCGGATAGGCCTGCATCAGCAGATCGTTGAGCGCGGTTTCAGCCATGGTGCGTCCTTTCGTACGAGAGATGGCAAGCGCCTCCGCCGCGGGTAGCCGCGGCGAAGGGCGAACGGGTTTATTATAGCACAGAGAGTAGTCCATGGAATGGGCAAATATGCATATGGTGGTAAAAACGATGGGCCTGCACCACATATGGTGCAGGCCGTGCAAATTCTCGTCTGGCCCTAATTCGAACCCAACAGCTCGAAAATCATATCCATTAGCGCGGAAAGTAACTGGTCCTCGGGCACCTTGCGCACCATCTCGCCATGCACGAACAGCGCCCCGGATCCGTGCCCGCCGGCGATGCCGATGTCGGCCTCCCGCGACTCGCCGGGGCCATTGACGACGCAGCCCATCACGGCCACCTTCAGGTGCTGGCGGATGCCGGCGGTGCGCTGTTCCACTTCCCGGGCCAGCTGCTCCACATCGATGCACGTGCGCCCGCACGTTGGGCAGGATATGATCTCCACGCCCCGCATGCGCACGCCGGCAGCCCGCAGGATGTCAAAGCCCGCGCTCACTTCCTGCACCGGGTCTCCGGTTAAGCTCACCCGAAGGGTGTCTCCCAGGCCGTCCAGCAGCAGCGCGCCCAGGCCCACCGAAGACTTGATAATCCCCTGGCGGCCGGCGCCGGCCTCGGTGATGCCCAGATGCAGCGGGTAATCGCACAGCGCCGCCATGGCGCGGTAGGCCTGCAGGCACAGCGGCGCGTTGGAAGCCTTGAGCGCGATGACGATGTCCTCAAAGCCCATGCCCTCCAGCAAGCGCACGTGCTCCAGCGCGCTCTGCGCCATGGCTTCTGCGGTGACTCCAAGGGTCTGGACCTTTTCCTTTTCCAGCGAGCCGGCGTTGACGCCGATGCGGATGGGCACGTGATGGGCGCGGGCCGCGTCCACAACCATGCGTACCTTGTCCGAGCCACCGATGTTTCCGGGGTTGATGCGCAGCTTGTCGGCGCCGTTTTCCACAGCCTTCACGGCCAGCGCCGCGGAAAAATGGATGTCCGCCACCAGCGGAGCGTCCACGCGATCGCGGATCGCCTTCAGGGCCAGCGCGCACTCGTCGTCATAGACGCTGACGCGGACGATCTCGCAGCCCGCCGCCTGCAGCGCCATTATTTGCTCCACGGTGGCTTCCACGTCGCGGGTATCGGTGTTGGTCATGGACTGCACGGCCACGGGGCTGCCACCCCCAATTGCCACATCCCGTATGCGCACAACACGGGTTTGTTCTCTGGTCGTCATACGTTCACCCCGAACAGCCGCAAAATATCCCGCCCGGCCAGGAAGACGAACAGCAGGATGAACAGCCCGAAGCCGACCAGCGACACGATGTTCTCCTTCTCCGGCGGGATGGGCTTGCGGCGGATCATTTCATACAGCAGGAACAGCACCTTGGAACCGTCCAGCGCCGGCAGCGGCAGCAGGTTGAACACGCCCAGGTTGACCGACAGGAAGATCGCGATGCTGACGAACACCTCCAGGCCGGACTGCTGCGCAGCGGCGGCTACGTCTCTGACGATGCCGATGGGGCTGGTCAGGCGGTTGTCGCCCTGCTCGCCGTGGCGCACGATGCTAAAGAGCGACCCCAACAATTGCTTCACGGCGTTGACCATGATGCCGCCGCTTTCGCCCACGGCCCCTATTAAGCTATAGGGAATAGAATCGCCGGCGATCGTGCGCACGGTGATGCCGATCTGATAGCGGCCCAGGCTTTCGATGTATTTGGGCACCACGGTCAGCGTGAGCTGCTGCTCGCCGCGCTGCACAACGAAGGACAAAGGCGCGCCGTTGCTGCCGGTGATCTGCTGGCTCATGATCTCGTAATCATCATTCAGATCCACGCCGTTGATGCTGAGCACATGGTCGCTGGCCTGCAGGCCGGCGGTCTGGGCCGGCGTGTTCTCGCTGACCGAATCCACGATGGGCACAAGCTTGCTCTCGTGCATGCCGCCGGCCATCAGATAGATGACCAGTATCACGAAGGCCACCAGCAGGTTGGTCAGCGACCCTGCAACGGACACGACCATCCGCTTCCATGGGGATGTCGCGTAATACTTTTCGACGCCGTGCTCATCCTCCGGGTCGGCAAAGCTCACGAAGCCGCCGAAGGGGATCAGCCGCAGCGCGTAGATGACGCCGCCGCGCTTTGTGGACAGGATGCGCTTGCCAAAGCCCACAGCGAATTCATGCACCGGCACGCCGGTCCACCGGGCCGCCAGGAAGTGGCCGGCTTCATGCACGAGCACGAGCACGCCCAGCAGCAGTATGGCCAGTACCCCGTAAACAACCGTCATGGGCTCACCTTGCCTTTCTCGTTTGCTAAGGCCAGCCTGGCGCGGGTTTCCGCGTCCTGGGCCAGGATGTCCTCCAGGCTGAACGGGTCCAGCGGGGCGGCCGCGTCCATGGCGCCCTCGACGACCCGGGGAATGTTACAAAAGCCGATGCCGCCTGCCAGGAAGCGCGCCACGGCCACCTCGTTGGCGGCGTTGAGCGCGATGGCCGCTCCGCCGCCTCGGCGCAGCGCCTCATAGGCCAGCTCCAGGCACGGGAAGGCCTCCCGGTCCGGCGGCAGGAATGTCAGCGTTCCCACCTTCAGGATGTCCAGCGCCGGGACCTTGCAGTCCACGCGGCGGGGCCACGTCAGCGCATACTGGATCGGTATGCGCATATCCGGGCAGCCTAGCTGCGCAAGTACCGAATGGTCACGGAGCTCCACCATGGAGTGTACGATGCTCTGACGATGGATCACAACGTCGATATCATCGGGGCCGCGGTCGAACAGCCACCGGGCCTCGATGACCTCCAGGCCCTTGTTCATCAGCGTAGCGCTGTCTATCGTGATCTTGGCGCCCATGGCCCAGTTGGGGTGCCGGAGCGCCTGGGCTGCGCTCACATGCGCCAATTGCTCCGGCGTATACCCAAAGAACGGCCCGCCGGAGCAGGTCAGTATCACGCGCTTAAGCTCCCCAGGCGAGGCCAGCCCCTGCAGGCACTGGAAGATCGCGGAATGCTCGCTGTCCACCGGGAACAGGCTTCGCCCGTTTTTGCTGAGAAGGGTGTTCACCAGAGCTCCTCCGGTTACCAGCGCCTCCTTGTTGGCCAGGGCGATATCCATGCCGCCCGCGATGCAGCGGGCCACCGCCGGCAGCCCCGCGATGCCCACGATGGCCACCAGCGCCATGTGGGCGTGGCCGGCGGCTTCGTCGCACAGGCGCAGCAGCCCCTCTGGGCCGCTGAACAGCGCCGTTCCCTCGGGCAGTTGCCCACTGGCCCGCTGCGCGGCGGCCGGGTCGGTCAGCGCCACGGCCTTGGGTTGATATTTCCAAGCCTGCTCCAAAAGCAGTTCCACGTTGTTATGGGCGGAAAGCCCCCAGACGCCGAACTCCCCGGGCAACGCGCCTACGACGCTGAGCGTCTGCGTGCCGATGGAGCCGGTGGAGCCCAACACCAACAGTTGTTTCAACAGCAATCTCCTTATGACAAGAAAAACAGTTCCAGATAACAGTATACGGCCACGGCACCGAACAATATGCTGTCCATGCGGTCCATAAAGCCGCCATGGCCGGGCAGCAGGGTGCTGAAATCCTTGATGCCGGCAAAGCGCTTGATGGACGACGCCATCAGGTCGCCGGCCTGGGCCAGCACGCTTACCAGTATGGCCATTAGCGGATAGTGGAAGAACGGCAGCCCGTCAAAGAAATAGTACCGAACCAGCGCGCCGCCAGCAGAAAACACGACGACCGTGGTGAGCACGGCCCCCACTGCGCCTTCGACTGTCTTTTTAGGGCTGATGGCCGGCGAGAGCTTGCGGGAGCCAAAGAAGCCTCCGAAGAAATAGCCGCCGCAATCGGTGGCCACGGGGCCCAGCAGCGCCGCCGCCAGAGCCACTTGCGAAAGCCTGGCCGATGCCTGCGGCCCCTGCCACTGCAGGCCTTCCAGCGCCAGCAGGAAGAAAAAGAACCAGCTGGGATACACCATGGAAAACACGCTGATGACGGTATCGATGAAGCGCCGCCGCGGCATCGTCATGTTGAGCGCGATGAGCACCGCGCACAGCACCGTGAACACCGCCACGAGGCTGGAAAGGCCCTTGAAATGGAACACGAGATACATGGACGCCGCGAAGAGATACCCCGGCCACACGCCGGGCCGGAAGCTGGCAGCGCGCATGGCGCCGTACATCTCCCACTGGCTGACCAGTGCGAACACGGTGATCAGCGCGCCGAACACCCAGCCCCGCAGCCACACGACCAGTACGATGACCGCAAACAGCGCGAAGCCCACGACAAAGCGGGCGCCCAAGTTCTTGAATCTCATACCGATTCAACCCCGCCGTAGCGTCTGCCCCGGCCCTGATAATCCAAAAGAGCCTTGCGGTATTCGTCACGGTTGAAGTCCGGCCAATAGACCTGGGGCGCCAGGAACTCGGCGTAGGAGCACTGCCAGAGCATGAAGTTGCTCAGGCGCAGCTCGCCGCTGGTGCGGATGACCAGGTCCACATCGGGCAGGCCATGGGTATACAGCCTGGCCGAGAGCGCCGCCTCGTCGATGTCGTCGGGCTTCAGCCGTCCTGCTGCCGCATCCTGCGCCAGCAGCCGCGCCGCCCGTAGAAGCTCCGCCCGGCCGCCGTAATTCAGGGCGATGTTCATAACCAGGCCTTTGTTGTTCCTTGTGCGCTCCAGCGCTTCTTCCACCGAGCGGCTCACGCGCCGGGAGATGGCGTCCACCTCGCCCATGAAGCGGATGCGTACCTGGTTGGCGCACAACTCGTCGATCTCGCGGCCCAGGAACTCCACGAGCAGCTCCATGAGGATGCGGATCTCCGCCGGCGGGCGCTTCCAGTTCTCGGTGGAAAATGCATACAGAGACAGCGCCTCCAGCCCCACGTCGGAGCTGGCGCGCACGATGTCGCGCAGTGCCTCCACGCCGGCGCGGTGGCCGGCAGAGCGGCCCAGGCCGCGGTTCTGCGCCCAGCGGCCGTTTCCATCCATGATCATGCCCACATGGCGGGGAACCTTGCTTAGGCCCCACTCGATGGCGAGCGGCTTCAAGTCGGACATTCGTTCCCTTTCTTCACGCAGAGGGCTGCTCGGTGCGCACGGCCTTGATGCATGTGGCCACCAGGGCCACGCCCTGCTGCGTTGAACGTACGCGGATGACCCGGGGCTGGCCTTCGCGACGGCGTCCGCTCAGCTGCACCTGCACACATTCTATGCCGGCATCGCGCAGACGTTCGCGGGCGGCGTCCACGCTCAGGCCCAGCACGCTGGGCAGCGTCATACGCGCAGGATCTCCTTTTCTTTGTCCTTGAGCACGTCCTCGATCATCTTACCATGGCGGTCGGTCAGCTTCTGCACGTCGTCTTCAAAGCGCTTGAGCTCGTCCTCGGTGATTTCGCTGCTCTTTTGCAGCTTCTTCAGCGCGTCGTTGGCGTCGCGCCGCACATTGCGGATGGCGACCTTGGCCTCCTCGCCCAGCTTGTGCACGTTCTTGACCAGGTCGCGGCGGCGCTCCTCGGTGAGCTCCGGGATGGCCAGACGAATGATCTTGCCGTCATTGATGGGGTTGATGCCCAGGTCGCTGACGCGGATGGCCTTCTCGATCAGGGGGATCAGCTTGGTGTCCCACGGGGAGATCACGAGCATGCGGGGCTCCGGCGCGGAAACGTTGCCCACCTGCGCGATCGGCGTGGGCGTACCGTAATAATCCACCTTGATGTTGTCCAACAGCTGCGGGTTGGCTCTGCCTGCCCGTATGCTGTTCATTTCGCTGCGCAGCACGCTGATGGTCTTGTCCATGTGCTCCGTTGCGGCTTTGATGATATCGTTTGCTGGCATAAACGGACCCTCCTTTTGGTTTATTTTACATGATTTCCCGATGGAAGAAAAGATGATATGTCATCCTTGTGTTCCGGGTGCATCGGTGTCAAAGCGCAGCAGGTACAAATACTCGCCGCTGCTGTGCTGGCCCAGGCGCTCATAACCCATGCGCTCATACAGCCCCTGGCCGCGGACATTGGCCACCGCTGTGGTCAGCAGCACGCCGCCTGCGGCCAATGAACGGGCGTAGTCATGGGCATGGGTGAGCAGCGCACGGCCCAGATGGCGGCCTTTGCAGTCCTCGGCCACGGCAATGCCCAGCCACGGGATGCGCTTGTGGGTGTCCCACAGGAACACGGTGCCCACCATGCGGCCCTCGGCCTCGGCCAGAAAGAACGCGGTGTTCGGCGCTTCGCCCCGCAGAGCGCGCAGCGTGAACTGATGGTTGCCGTCGCCGCGGTTGAAAAATGCCCGGCTCTCCCCGCCCATCTGGTCATAGAAGGCTTCCACCAGAGGCAGATCCTGCATCTTTATGGGGCGGATGCGCACATGTTCCAGATCAGCCATGGCTCAGCCCTCCTTGCTCACGATGGTGCCGATGGCCTCGCCCCGGGCCACCTTGAGAATGTTCTCCGGCGGCTCCAAGCCAAACACGAGGATGGGGATGTTGTTGTCCATGCACAACGTGATGGCCGTGGTATCCATGACGGTCAGGCCACGGTTGAGTACATCCAGATAACTCAAATGATCCAATTTTTGGGCGGTGGGTACCACGCGAGGGTCAGCATCGTATACGCCGTCTATGTTCTTGGCCAGCAGAATGGCCTCGGCCTCGATCTCGGCGGCTCGCAGCGCGGCGGCGGTATCGGTGGTGAAGAATGGGTTGCCCGTGCCGCAGGCAAAGATAACGATACGTCCCTTTTCCATATGACGCATGGCCCGTCGGCGGATGTAGGGTTCGGCGACGGTGCGCATCTCGATGGCCGTCTGCACGCGAACCTGGGCGCCCTGGCGCTCCAGCGCGTCCTGCAGCGCCAGCGCGTTCATAGCGGTGCCCAGCATGCCGATGTGATCGGCTGTCGTGCGGTCCATTTCGCCGCCCTGTCGGCCCCTCCAGAAGTTGCCGCCACCCACAACGATGCCGACCTCCACGCCCGCCTGACACAGTTGAACGATATAGCGGCTTGTATGGTCCAGCATATCGGAACTCAGGCCAAAGCCGCTCTCGCCGGAAAGCGCCTCGCCGCTGACCTTGAGCATCACGCGCTTGTATTTCAAGTTCTGCATTTTTTACTCTTCACTCCTTTGAAAAAGGGGATACTCCGGTATGAAGCTCCCCTTTCTCATATATTCATTCATAGCTATCGGTACTATCGACGCATTTTTTCCGTTTGCATGAAAGGAACGGCCACTCAGCAACCGCCCAAGCGATTCATTCGCGGGCGGCAACGAGCACGACGAACAAGGTGGTAATCTGCCCACAGGCATCTTCGTCCCTCCGAAATCCGAGAAAAGATGCTAAACCTTGCGTTCGGCCGGCGACGGTTATCGGCGGCCGAACAACGAAGTCACCGATAGGAACGAGCAGGGGGTGGAATCGGCGGGGGATAAGATCCCCCGCCGAATTAGCATTATTGACCCATCTGCTTGGCGACTTCGTCGGCGAAGTTTTCCTGCTTCTTCTCCAGGCCCTCGCCCATCTCGTAGCGCACAAAGCGGCGGATGGAGACCTTCTCGCCGATGCGGGCCACCAGCTCGTTGACGACGTCCTTGACGGCCTTGTCCTGATCCTTGATGAAGGGCTGCTCCATGATGCAGACTTCCTTGTAGAACTTCTGGATGCGGCCTTCGACCATCTTGTCCACGATCTTCTCGGGCTTGCCCTCACCCAGCGCCTGGGCGCGCAGAATCTCGCGCTCATGGGCGAGCTCAGCCTGGTCCACTTCTTCGGGCACGATGTACTTGGGCTTGCTGGCGGCCACCTGCATGGCCATGTCCTTCACGAAAGTGCGGAATTCGTCTGTGCTGGCCACGAAGTCGGTCTCGCAGTTGACTTCGATGAGCACGCCGATCTTGCCGCCCATGTGGATATAGCTCTCCACGATGCCCTCGGCGGCGATGCGGCCAGCCTTCTTGGCGGCGGCGGCCAGGCCGCGCTCGCGCAGAATGTCGGCGGCCTTGTCCATGTCGCCGTCGGCGTCGGTCAGAGCGCGCTTGCAGTCCATCATGCCCGCGCCGGTTCTCTCGCGCAGTTCTTTTACATCCTGAGGTGAAATTGCCATGTTGGTTCCTCCGTCCTGTATTAAGGTTTGCTTGGTATTCTCTTCTGAAAAGGGGGAAGTTTCCTTCCCCCTTGTGTCTGCGTCGTTATTTACAAACGGGGGCCGTTTACTCGGCGGCAGCTTCGGCTTCCTCTTCGGCGGCTTCCTTCTCGGCCACAAGGGCTTCCTCGGCGGCGGGCTCCATCTGTTCGCCCTGGTTGCTTTCCACCACGGCGTCGGCCATGCAGCCCACGATCAGCTTAATGGCGCGGATGGCGTCGTCGTTGCCGGCAATGATATAATCCACTTCATCGGGGTCGCAGTTGGTGTCCACGATGCCGATGATCGGGATGCCCAGCTTGCGGGCTTCGGCAATGGCCAGGTGCTCCTTGCGGGGGTCCACAACGAACAGAGCGTCGGGCCTGCGGGTCATGCCCTGCACGCCGGCTAGGTTCTTCACGAGCTTCTCGCGCTCGCCCAGCAGCTTCACGACTTCCTTCTTGGGCAGCAGCGCAAAGTCGCCCTTGGTCTCCATGTCGAAGAGCTTGTTCATGCGGTTGACGCGCTGGCGCATCGTCGTGAAGTTGGTCAGCATGCCGCCCAGCCAACGGCTGTTGACGTAATACATGCCGCAGCGCTTGGCTTCCTGCTCGATGGCTTCCTGCGCCTGCTTCTTGGTGCCCACAAAAAGGATGGTGCCCTTCTGGTCGGCCAGCTTGCGCACGAAGGCATAGGCCTGGTCCACGAGCTTGACGGTCTGCTGCAGGTCGAGGATGTAGATGCCGTTGCGCTCGGTGTAGATATAGGGCTTCATCTTGGGGTTCCAGCGGCGGGTCTGGTGACCGAAATGCACGCCGGCTTCGAGGAGCTGCTTCATGGAAAGTACGGCCATGGGGAAAACCTCCTTAAAAACCTCCCTCGCGCCCTTATTGTTTGCCAAAACCGCGTTCGCGGCAGGACGGCAAACAGGCACGGGTGTGTAATGCGTTGGATAGTATAGCATGCAAAACCATTCTTCACAAGAGATTTTTCAAGAAAAACCTCGTCTTCTCCATGCTTCGGCAGCTCCAGCCTGTGCTATACTGTATTATCATCGATACGCGAAAGCGTTATGATGAACTATTTCCTGCGGCACACGAGCAGCAGGCCGTTGCTGTGCTCCGGCTCTTCGTCCGTGGGCCACCCCCACAGGCGGCAGTAGCATTCCAGCGCCTGCGCGTCATTGGAGAACCAGCTTTCAAACTGCGCGGCGGTGACGCCCGTATCGCGACGATGGCTTTCCATGTTCGCGCGGCTCAGGTTGGTATAGGGCTGGCCCAGCGTCTGCTCCACGACGAAGCCGTGTTCCGCCAGCTGCTTCTTGAGCCCATCCTCTTCATACAGACGCAAGTGGCAGCGGTTGCGGGGCAGGCCGTCGGCATCCACGGGTTCATAACCGGCCTTGGGCACGCTGAGCAGCAGCCAGCCGCCGCGGCGCAGCGCCCGGTGCAGCGCGCTCAGCAGCTCACCGTCGAACTGCACGTGCTCCAGTGTCTCGAAGCACGCGGCCAGGTCGAACATGCCATCGTCAAAGGGCAGCGGCTCGCTGTCCAAATCCACACGGTGCAGCGTGACGCCGCCGGTATCTCTGGCCTGTAGATTGGCGCGGCCCTGCTCCAGCAGTTCTTCGTCAATGTCCACGCCGTGGACCTCCCCCACCGTGCGCGCCAGCGCGGCACAACCGTAGCCGTTGCCGCAGGCGCAGTCCAGCGCCCGGCGTACTCGCCGCTTGCGGGCAAACTGTGCCGCGAAGAGGTAGCGGGCCAGATGCTCCACCCGGATGAACAGGTTGGCGTCCTCGGCGTCAAAGGGATCGACAAAGCTCACATCACCGCGCATGGATACTCTCCTTTGAACCATCATACCATCGCCATTTGGGCGCGGGCAAGCCGCAAAAGAAGCCTTTTGCGCGCGTTTCCTGCTTTCTTCCTTGTTTCCTGGCCGCTCTTATAGTAAAATGTGGGAATAACCGGGAAGTTCCGATTGAGGAGGCTGCGCGTGCGCATCATCGGCGGCTCGCTGCGGGGCAGGACATTTTCCGCCCCCGAGGGCATGCTCACCCGCCCCACCGGCGACCGCGTTCGCGAGGCGCTGTTCAACATCCTCTTCGGCCGCGTCCAAGGTACGACTGTGCTGGATGGCTTTGCCGGCAGCGGCGCTTTGAGCTTTGAGGCGCTCAGCCGTGGCGCGGCCTCAGCCACTCTGTTCGATGTGGACGCCGGGGCCGCGCAGACCCTGCGGCGCAACGCCGCCGCGCTGGGCCTTTCGGGCCGGTGCGACATCCGCTCGGCGGACTTCCTGCAGGGCGCTCCAGCATTGCACGGGCAGGGTTTCGGCCTGGTGTTTCTGGACCCGCCCTACGCCGCCGGACTTTTGGACCGTTCGCTGGAACTGGTGGGCCGTCACGGCCTGCTGTCGCCCGGGGGCATCGTCGTGGCGGAACACAGCGCCAACGCTGTGTTGCCCGGCGAGCTGGCGGGGCTTGCGGCCTTCGACCGCCGCCGTTACGGCATCGCGGCGCTAACCCTGTACAAAAGGCAGGACGACGCATGAGGATTTGGATATACCCCGGCAGTTTTGACCCGGTGACGCTGGGCCATTTGGACATCATAGAGCGCGCCGCCGCCCAGTGCGACCGGCTGATCGTCGCGGTGCTGCACAACGCCGCCAAGCGCCCGGTGTTCACGATGGATGAACGCTGTGAAATGATTTCGGATGTCGTCGCCCAGCTGCCCAATGTCGCCGTGAGCCGCTTCGAGGGCCTGACCGCCGACTATGCCGTGGCCCAAGGCGCGTGTGCGCTGGTTCGAGGCTTGCGGGCGGTGTCCGATTTCGAGATGGAATTCCAGATCGCGACGATGAACCGCCGTCTGGCGCCAACGGTGGAGACGGTGTTCATCATGACCAGCACAGAGTATTCCTTCGTCAGTTCCACGATCGTAAAGGAAGTGGGCCGCTTTGGCGGGGATATTTCGGAACTGGTGCCCCCGGTGATACACGAACGAATCAAAAACGCACTGTGCGAAAGGCGTTAGGAGGAACCCAATGAACATTATGGGATTGCTGGACTATCTGCAGGACGAGCTGGAGCGCGCCAACAGCATGCCGCTGTCCACCAAGGCCATCATCGACCGGGAGAAATGCCTGAACATCGTGGGCGACATCCGCCAGAACATGCCCCGGGAGATCATGGAGGCCCAGACGATACAGAGCGAGAAGAACCAGATCCTCTACGATGCCGAGAAGGAAGCCGAGGCCATCATCGCCGACGCCGAGGCCAAGGCCCGCAAGCTCGTGGAGACCGAGGAGATCACCCGGCAGGCAGCTATGCGCGCCGAGGAAATCCTGGCGTCCGCCCACAGCAGCGTTCGGGAGATCAAGAAGAGCGCCAACGAATACGTGGAAGACATTCTGCAGGACCTGGAGAGCTACGTCAGCCGCAGCCTGGACATCATCAAGCAGAATAGGGAACAGATGAGAGGCCGGTAGCGCTGCACAGCCGATGATGGGAGGTCTAGAGTTGACTATAAAAGATCACGTAAAGGCAAGCGGAACCAGCAACCCTCTCGCATCAGGATCCATCAAAGCTGCGGAAGCGATGGTTATACCAGGCGAAGAGGTTTTATTCGCCATGACCGGGAATGTCGCATTATCGGCAACAGGCACCCTCGTCGTTGATCCTTTTGACCTGAAGGATAAGCTCAATGGCGTAATCGCTATAACAAATAAACGCATTCTGTATTGTAGCAACATCATGATGAACAAAGTCTCCAAGTACATTCTCATCAAGGATATTACTTCTGTCGACGATCGAATGAATGGTTTGCTCGCTATGGGACAAGTTCGTGTGGCCGGAATCAGCGAGACGCTCGTGATCGATATCACAAAAAAAGCACTGGAAATGTTTCAGCAGGCTCTGTTTGCAGCCAGAAGCATGGCATAAAAGGCGGCTGTGTCCGAATTTCCGGCATTCGAACAACCCAATTCACTGTAAAAATGAGCCTTGGCTTTGATCTCAGGCTCATTTCTAAGTTTCTCATTTTGAGCGAAACAAAGAATCTCCCCAGGCTCTTTTACCACCAAACAACGCCAGAGTTGCCACGAGCAGCGCCGCCCCGGCGCAGTAAACAGCGGAACTCATCAATGCCTGCCCCGCCGAGATCGGGGAGGTTGCAGTCGGCAGAAACACCGCTGCGTCCACCACCGGCAGCGCCATCAGCGCAGCGCTTAAGCCCCCGGCCAGCGCCGCCTGCACCGCCTTGCCCAGCAGGAAGCGCGCAAGCGGCACCCCCGCCCGGGAAAGATAGAGCATGCTCTGGGCCTGTATGCACAGCCCACCCCAGCTGATCAGCACACACAGCACCGCCACCCGCTGGGCCATCGGCACGCCGGCACTGGCCACGGCGCTGCAGCCGTTGGTCATCTCCAGCATGCCCACCAGCACAGGCTGCGCCAGCGTGGGGCTTAAGCCCAGCGCCCGGAACAGCGGTGAGAGCGCCCATGCCAGCGGCTCGAAGGCGTGGACCTGCCGCAGCAGCGCCGTGACGACCGAAAAAAGAAGGATGTACCCGCCCACCGTCCACAGGGTTTCCACGGTCTTCTTGATGGCCTCCCCGACCGCCTGCATAGCCGGCTGTCTGGTTTGGCTTTGCACCATGGGCACCGCCACACCTCGCCGCCGGTCGCCGCCAAAGGAGAAGAACACACCGGTCAGCAGCACCGCAGCGAAGTGGCCTGCCAGTATCACCCACCCTGCCGCCGGGCTGCCCAGCAGCCCAGCACCCACCGCGCCCAGCATGAAAACCGGCCCTGTGGACGAAGCCAGCACACCGGTGCGCCGGGCATCGGCAGGATTCAGCAGGCCGGCGTCGTATAAATCCAACGTCATGCGCGCGCCGGTGGGATAGCCCGATAGCATGCTTACCAGCAGCGCGAAGGCTGAACAGCCGGGGCACGCGAACACCGGCCGCATCAGGCCATCCAGCGCTCGGCCGGCGGCGGCCACGGCCCCGCTCTCAATGAGCAGCCACGCGCATACCATGAAAGGTAAAATGCTGGGCAACACGATGCCTAGGAAAAGCTCCAGCCCGGTTCGGGCGGCGGAGAGCGCCGCCTGAGGCTGCAGCACACAGCCCAGCATAACCAAAGCCGCCAGCGCGGCCAGCGCGATGTCCCTGGGTTTCATGCGGCCCTCCGCCCCGGCAGGCTCTGTGGCCCGCCTGATGGGCAGTATCTACATATGTAAGGAGTGATTTTAATATGAGTGAAGCGCCCATCGTGGCCCTGGCGCTGGGAGGCGGCGCCGCCCGTGGCTTGGCGCACATCGGCGTTCTAGAGGTCTTTGACGAGCACCGGATACCGGTTGACCTGATCGTAGGATGTTCCATGGGTTCGGTCGTGGGGGCCATGTACGCGTGCGGCACACCGGCCAAGATGATCCATGGCATCGCAGGCCAGCTCTTCGCCGCGGACTACCGCAAGATCTTCGACATCACGCTGCCGCGCTTGGGCCTGGTGCGGGGTCAACGCATCGACACGATCATCCGCACCGTGCTGGGCGACCGGGAATTCCAGCAGCTGAAAATCCCCTTCGCGGCGGTGGCCGCATGCCTGGAAGACAACGTGCTTAAGGTGTTCAACGAAGGCAAGGTGGCCAACGCCGTGCGCGCCAGCATCTCCATCCCCGGCATCTTCGAACCGGTCACGATAGAGGGAAAGACCTATGTGGACGGCGGTGTGCTGGACCGGGTGCCTGCCGGCGTGTGCCGCAGCATGCAGCCGGACCTCGTCATCGCAGTGGACGTCAGCTACCACGGTGAGCCTAGACCGGCGCCCCGCAACATCATCGATGTGCTAATGAGCTCCTACGAGCTGCTGGAATGGGAGGCCACCCGCAATCGCCTGCTGGACGCCGACATCGCCATCACACCGGACACCCGCACGATCAATCCCGCCAACTTCAACACCGTGGAGGAATGCGTGGCCATCGGCCGCGATGCAACGCTGCAGGTGCTGGAAGGCCTCAAGGAGCGGCTGCGCGGCATCGGCGTGGATGTCTGAACCGGACATCAAAACCATCGCTAAACGACAATCATCTTCTCGGTAAAGTCCCTTTCACCCCGCCTGTGCGCGGGGTTTTTCATCATCAGCGCGTAGACGTCCCCGGCCCGCAGATCGATGTGCCACAGCCGCGCCATGGCCGCATCCTTGGGCTGGAACTGTGCCGGTCGCGGCACGAAGGGTATGGCCGAGCGCGCCGCCAGTTCGTTTATGAGCCCCTCCATCCGTCGCGAATAGCCCAGCAGCCGCGCATAGGCAGGCTTCGCCTGTCTGAGCGCATCGATGTCTTCCGGCGTGATGCCCAGCAGCGCCTGCATGGCCGCGCGCTTGATGCGCGCCATCGTGTAGCGCTTGCTCTTGGCCGCAAAGGCGAAGCCCTCGGCGGTGCCGGCTGTGAAGGCCGCGGAGCGGGCTCGGTTGTGCAGCCCCTCGGCTGAATCCGGCCAGGGCGCGCCGGAGCGCAGCGCGTATAGCAGCATAGCGTCCAGCGCCGCGGGGTCCGGCGCCCTGCCCTGCTCCAGCTCTCCATCGATGATCTGCGCCACTTCCGGCGGCACGGCCTGCCGCCAATCGTCGCCGCCTCTCTCCAGCGCCTGCCGCACCGCCGTGGCGCTGGCGATCCCGCCGGCGATGGCTGTATCGTGGTAGCCCGCGGCCACACGCGGCACGACGATGTGCTCCATGGCGCTGTGCAGCCGCTCCAGCCAGTGCAGATACATGGCGCCCAGCACGGCGTTGGGCCGGCCCGCCTCGGCGATATCCCTTATACCGGCAGCATCCGCCCCACCCTGCGTTGCCGCAATCGCCGCGGCGCGGGCCCTGGGGTGCGGCAGGCCTTCCTTCAATCTCTCTGTCAATGCTTTTTTGAGCGCCTCAGGTTCGTCAAAGCGCAGCCTGCCCAGTGCCCGCAGCGTGCCGATGTCCTGCACTTCGGAGCCGAAGCTCAGCGCGTCCAGCCGCAGGCCATCCAGCACTGAGATGCCGCCGCAGGCGAACCAATCGGCGCTCTGCAGCGCGTAGAAGGCCGGCAGCTCGAACACGGCGTCCACGCCGCCGCACAGCGCCATGTGCGTGCGGGCCCATTTATCAAAAATGGCCGGCTCTCCCCGCTGCACGAAAGGCCCGCTCATAACCGTCACAACGGCGTCGCAGCCGCCGCGCAGCCGAGCCTGTTGGGCCTGGTAGCGGTGGCCGTTATGGAAGGGATTGTATTCCGCGACGATACCGCAGATTTTCATGGCGACGTCCTTTCGTGTTGTATTTTGACGATTGTCTGCTATACTATATATTTGGTGTTTATAAGGTACAAAAACCGAACAGGAATCACAATCTATCGATCCTACCTTATTATGATACCATGCCCCGACCGGGCCAGCACGACGAAATTGACGGTCAACGTCTGCAATTATAGGAGGTTCCATGAAGATTCTCGTCATCAACACCGGCAGCTCGTCGCTGAAGTATCAGCTCATCGACATGACGACCGAGCAGGTCATCGCCAAGGGCCTGGCCGAGCGCATCGGCATCGAGGGCAGCAACCTCAAGCATGTGCCCTTTGGCCGTGACGCCGTGCTGATTGAACAGCCCATGAAGGACCACATCGAGGCCATCCGTCTGGTCATGGAAGCGCTGACCCACCCCGGTCACGGCGTGCTCAGCGACATGTCAGCCATCAACGCCGTGGGACACCGCGTGGTGCATGGCGGCGAGAAGTTCTCCGGTTCCGTGCTCATCAATGACGAGGTCATGGCCGCCATACAGGAAAATGTACCACTGGCCCCTCTGCACAACCCCGCCAACATCATGGGTATACAGGCCTGCAGGCAGGTCATGCCCGGCGTGCCCATGGTCGCCGTGTTCGATACCGCCTTCCACCAGAGCATGCCGCCCAAGGCCTTCCTCTACGGCCTGCCCTATGATTTCTACAAGCGCCTGCGCGTGCGCCGCTACGGCTTCCACGGCACCAGCCACAAGTATGTGTCCGAACGCGCGGCGGCCCTCATCGGCAAGCCGGTGGACGTGGCTAAAATCGTGACGTGCCACCTGGGCAACGGCTGCTCCATCGCCGCCGTGGATGGCGGCAAGTCCGTGGACACCTCCATGGGCCTGACCCCGCTGGAAGGCGTGATCATGGGCACCCGCTGCGGCGACATCGACCCCGCGATCATCGAATACCTGATGGGACAGGGCAACCTGACCATCGAAGAAGTCATGTCCATCCTCAACAAAAAGTCCGGGCTCATGGGCATCTCCACCGTGAGCTCCGACATGCGCGACGTGCTGTCCGCCGCTGATGACGGCAACGAGAAGGCCCAGAACGCCGTGGATGTGTTCTGCTACCGCATTCGCAAGTACATCGGCGCCTACGCCGCCGCCATGGGCGGGCTGGACGCCGTGGTGTTCACCGCCGGCATCGGAGAGAACAACCCCCGCCTGCGCAAGATGATTTGCGAAGGTATGGACTTCCTGGGCATCAAGGTGTGCGACGAGAAGAACCTGAGCCGCGCCGCCGAACAGGACATCTCCGCCGACGGCAGCACCGTGCGCACGCTGGTGATCTCCACCAATGAAGAACTCGTCATCGCCCGCGATACGCTGGCGCTTGTTTCGCCAGCGGCGCTGTAGCGCCTCGGCGATTTGGACGACTTGTCATAGTTGCTTTCTATCGCCCGGCGATTACGGTCGCCGGGCGATCACTTTATACTTTCACTCATATTCGGTTTCCAGGAGACCAAAAACGCCTGTGGGCGGGATTTGCTAACGTTCTTGACGTTGTATCTGTTTCCTCCCGCCGGGTGAACCGTCGGTCGGCATGATTAATCGCCTCCATCTATGAGCACAAATGTTCTTATTATGGCAACTTTTTATTGACATGCCGTCAAAGATGCGCTATGGTAATATCATCTTCTCCCCCGAAAGGAGTGCGAACCATGGCGGAACTCATCAAATTTGAAAAAGTGGAACTCCCCGCTCTGCGCGTCATCGGCAAGCCCATTGTAGCGAGCATGTCCGACATGTCTAACAACCCCATCCCCGCCTTCTGGCAGAGCTGCTTCGCCGACGGCACGCTGACGCGGCTGGAGGCCATGGCCGAGCACATCCACGACCCCAGCTATGTGGGCTGCATGTGCCGCTGGGGCGGGCCTGACGGCACGTTCACCTACATCGTGGGCATGCTGATGAAGGCCGGCACGCCGGCGCCCGAGGGTTATGATTTTGAGGACATGGCCGCGGGGTCCGCCGCCGTGGGCTGGATCAAGGGCAAGGAGCCGGCGATCTACCAGGTGTCCCACGTCAAGACCGAATCCGCCATGGAAGCCCAAGGCCTGGTTATGGACCCTGACCGCCAGTGGTGCATGGAGCTGTACAATTGCCCGCGCTTCACAACGCCCGACGAGAACGGCGATCAGATTTTGGACTACTACATCCCGTGCGTCGCTAAGTCTTAATACACCAACTGGAATTGGCCGTACATAACTCACTCAACGCAAAGCCGCCGCATCTCCTACAGGATACGGCGGCTTGCGTTACACAAGCCCATCGCACAGGCGCGCAGGCTTACTGCAGGCCGTAAGCCCTGCTGATGTCCTGAACGAACAATATCCCCTGCCCCGGCTTGTCAATGTGCATTTCTTCGCACAGTGCGCAGACGATGGACTCCGTGGACTCTTTCTTCGTAAGAATCAGGACGACTTCCTTTTCCGGCTCTATTTCCATCTGGAAAAGCTTGCTGTTTTCATGCAGGCCGGAACCTCTTGCATGCATGATCGTACCACCTCTGGCGCCAGCCTTGGTGGCCACATCCATGATGTCATCGCCCCTTCCCTTGTCCACAATGATAAAAATCGAATGATACATGGCAGTGTCCACACCACAACTTTCCGTAATTTTTTCATAGGCACACTTGCTCGCGCCCAACACACAAAGAACCGGCACAGTGAAGGCAATTCCATGATATGGTTTGCTGAAATGGAAATGCTTGTCGATCTTCTCCAGCGCGGCATACCCCAAAGTTTCATCCGCGATCATCAGCACGATCTCTTTGCGAATGTCCGTCAGGTCCAGCAGTTCCAGCAGGCGGTTCTTCACCGTGCCCCTGCCCAGCAATATGGTTCCGCCCGGCACGCCGTTCTGCTTGGCTATTTTCAAAACGCCGCTTCCCGAGCCGAAGTTCACGATGACGCAAAACAGCATCAAGGAGGGCTTCTCGGGACTAACTCCCATGCTTTTCAGTTCCCCCTTTTCTGGATTTAAACATAAAGATAAAGCCCAGCAACTGCAAGGTGATGATGGGGAGCAACGCCACCATGGATATCATACCAAACCCATCCACCAAAACACTGGCCTGCTCTATCTTGTCGGCTGCTCCCTGGGTAAACGCCAGGATGAAGGTTGCTGTCATAGGCCCGGTGGCGACGCCGCCCGCGTCAAAAGCGATGCCCACAAACAGCTTTGGCACAAAAAAGCTCATGCCTACCGCAAGGATGTATCCTGGCAGCAGATAATGCCAAAGTTTCAGTTCCGGTATCAGTATGCGCACCACCGAAAGCGCCACCGCGACCCCAACGCCGATGCTGAGCGCCGCCAGCACGGCCTTTCTTTTCACATATCCGCTTGTAACATCTTCGATCTGATGTGTCAACACGTAGACCGCCGGCTCCGCCAGTATCGTTACCGCGCCCAACACAAAGCCGATGCCAATGACAAACGCCTTGTTGTCCAAAGCGGCCAGTCGCTGACCGATCTGAATACCAACCTCCATGAAACCCGCGTTCACGCCGATGAAGAACAGAATGATCCCAACAAATCCATATAAAAAGCCCTTGAGTATTTTTCTAAAAGGCCTTTTGCCAAGCTTAAAGGATATCCTCTGCAAGATCAGCAAGATGACCAGCAGCGGCAGCAGTGTAAAGAAGCCGTCCTTCACCGTGTCGGGCAGCATGCGAAGAAAGGAGCCAAGGACAGAGTCACTGTCCAAGAGAGCGCTCTGCACGCTGGATGTAAATTCGTTCTCTCGATGGAAAAAGCTCAGTATCATAACAGAGATGATCGCGCCGGTAGAGGCGATGGAGACCAGACCGAAGCTGTCCTTCTCGGAGGATTCGCTGTCCTTCTTAAGCGAAGAAATGCCCAGTGAGAGTGCAAGGATGAACGGAACCGCCAGTATACCAGTGGTGGCGCCGGAAGCGTCGAACGATATTGCCAGGAACTCCGACGAGGTAAAAAGCGCAAGAATGAAAATTATGGCATACAGGATAGCCAGCACAATATGCAGTTGAACGTTGCGGATGATTCGCACAAATCCAAACGCCAGCAGTATGGCAAGCCCCACCGACACCACGAAAAGAATGCTGACGCCGGATATCTTGCCTGACGTGACAGAACCCACCTGATTGGCGAGAACCATCAACCCCGGCTCGGCAATCGATGTGAAAAAACCCAGGATTAAGCCGGCGGTGATCAGTATCCAAAGCTTGTTGGATTTGGCAAGGGATGCGCCGGTCTGGCTTCCCAGAGGCGTGATGCCGATGTCCACGCCGATCAGGAAAAAGGTCAATCCGAAAACGATGAGCGCCGAACCCAAAAGGAAGCGAAGCAATACCGAAGTTTCCAGTGGCGTTACGGTGAAATTCAGTATGAGGACTATGACTGTTATCGGAAGCACCGCAACGATAACATCCTTGAATTTGCCTGCCATTACTCTCAAAAAGCTATCACATCCTTATTCGTTTTGAAGGCAAAACGCCCGATTATATCATTCCTTTTTTATGTATTTTACTATATCATATTTTTCCTATCGAAACAACCTTCAGCCTGCCCTTTCGATCAGAGCATAAAATGGGCAAGTTGTAAAATGAAATGCCCAGAGAGGAAATAAAAAGGCCCACCAAGGTCAAGAAACCGTTACACTGAAGTTGCAAGACAACAAAGCAACGGAGGTGGCGCAAGGTGGGTCAAGACAATCAT
>JAEYPH010000024.1 GCA_023410875.1 Bacillota bacterium
ATGATTGTCTTGACCCACCTTGCGCCACCTCCGTTGCTTTGTTGTCTCGCAACTTCAGTGTAACGGTTCCTTGACCTTGGTGGGCCTTTTTATTTCCTCTCTGGGCATTTCATTTTACAACTTGCCCAAACTTTACCGATTTCATCGGTTATCAAGCTGTTAGTCGTATATTTGGTGCAAAAGGGATTTCGCGCCTGCTGGCGCGACCAAAGGGCTTTCCGGTCGCCCTTTGGAAACCTTCGGCACCAATTGTTTGAGTGTTTCTACTTTCCTAAACCGGATAGAAAAGGGCTCAAACTGGCAATGCTTCGCAATGCTTCGAGCTAAGAGATTATCAAACATAAGCCTCATCTCTTGTTTGACAGCCAAAAATCGCATGGGTATAATTGATAAGATTAAAACAAACGAGGATTTGCCATGATTACCAGCGCCCCCAAGGGCACACGGGACATTCTGCCCGGCGAAAGCCGCAAGTGGCAATGGATGGAAGCGTGCATGCGCGACGTCTGCACCGCCTTCGGCTACCGGGAAATCCGCATCCCCACCTTCGAACACACCGAGCTCTTCCTGCGCAGCGTGGGCAGCACCACGGACATTGTGCAGAAGGAGATGTACACCTTTGAGGACAAGGGTGGGCGCTCCATCACGCTGAAGCCCGAGGGTACCGCCGGCGTGGCCCGCGCCTTCGTGGAGCACAGCCTGTATAACGAGACGCTGCCCGTGAAGATGTATTATCTATATAACCCGACCTTCCGCTATGAGCGGCCCCAGGCCGGCCGTCTGCGCGAGCACCACCAGTTCGGCGTGGAGGTGTTTGGCGCCGCCGCCAGCACCATGGACGCCGAGGTGATACTGCTGGCGGTGTCCGTGCTGCGCAAGCTAGGTTTGGGGAACCTGGAGGTCAACCTGAACTCCATCGGCTGCCCCAGCTGCCGCCCGGCCTATCACGCCAAGCTCAAGGCCTATTTCGCCCAACATGTGGACAAGCTGTGCCCCACGTGCGCCGACCGACTGGAGCGCAACCCACTGCGCATACTGGATTGCAAGGACAAGGGCTGCCACGCGCTGGTGCAGGGCGCGCCGCGCACCCTGGACAACCTGTGCGACGATTGCGCCGGGCACTTCGCCAGCCTTCAAAACCTTCTGAATGACGCCGGCGTGCGCTATGTCATCAACCCTCTGCTGGTACGCGGGCTGGATTATTACAACCGCACGGTGTTTGAGATCGTGTCGCCGGACATCGGCGCCCAGAGCTCCGTGGCCGGCGGCGGGCGCTACGATGGGCTGATCGAGGAAGTCGGCGGCCCGGCCACGGCGGGCATCGGCTTTGGCATGGGCATGGAGCGCCTGCTGATGGCGCTGGAGACGCAAAACCTGGTGCCGGCCGACCTGGAAGCCAAGCCTGTTTATGTTGCCTCCATGGGAGAAGCTGCCCGGGCGGAGGCCTTCCGCCTGGCGTTGCGGTTGCGCGAGCGCGGCATCACCGCCGAGTGCGACCACCTGAGCCGCAGCTTTAAGGCGCAATTCAAGCACGCCGACAAGTTGGGCAGCCACTTCGTCGTCGTGTTGGGAGACAACGAACTGGCCAGCGGCCAGTGGAAAGTCAAAGATCTGGCCAACGGCACGGAAACCACCGTGCCCAAGGACGGTATTGTGGATATGCTCATACATCAACAGCAAGGGGAAGCATGATGGAAACCATAGGCAACTGGAAGCGCACTAGCATGTGCGCGGAACTCAACGTAAGCAGCGTGGGCCAGACAGTCACGCTGATGGGCTGGGCCCAGCGCCGGCGCGACCTGGGCAGCCTTATCTTCCTGTGGCTGCGGGATCGCAGCGGCCTGGTGCAGGTCGTGTTTGACCAGTCCCGAGACGAGGCTCTCTTTGAACGCGCCTGTGCGATCCGCAGCGAATACGTGCTGGCCGTACGCGGCCAGGTCGTCGCCCGCGACGAGAAGAACGTAAACGCCGAGATGGCCACCGGCGCCATCGAAGTGCTGGTCACCGAGCTTAAAATCCTCAACAGTGCCGAGACGCTGCCCTTTTCCATCGAGAGCGACAACGTCTCCGACGCGCTGCGCCTGAAATACCGCTATTTGGACCTGCGCCGCGCCGAGGCCCAGCGCCCCATCCACATGAAATACAAGGTCACCCGGGAGTTCCGCAACTTCCTGGACGGCCATGGCTTCATGGACATCGAGACGCCTATGCTGACCAAGAGCACGCCGGAAGGCGCCCGCGACTATCTGGTGCCCAGCCGCGTGCATCACGGCAAGTTCTACGCGCTGCCTCAGTCGCCACAGCTGTTCAAGCAGCTACTGATGGTCAGCGGCTTTGACCGGTATTATCAGATCACCAAGTGTTTCCGCGATGAGGACCTGCGGGCCAACCGCCAGCCGGAGTTCCAACAGGTGGACATCGAGATGTCCTTCGTGGATCAGGAGGATGTGCTCGCCATCATGGAAGACATGATGCGCCACATGTTCTGTGCCTGCATCGGCGTGGAAATCCCCAATCCCCTGCCCCGGCTCACCTACAAGCAGGCCATGGAGCTGTACGGCTCCGACAAGCCCGACCTGCGCTTCGATATGAAGATCACCGATGTCAGCGATCTGGTGGCCGGCTGCGACTTCAAGGTGTTCGCCGACGCCGTGGCCTCCGGCGGCAAGGTGGCCGCCGTGTGCGCCCGGGGCGGCGCCCGCTTCACCCGCAAGGACATCGACGCTCTGACCGAACACGTGAAGACCTACCGCGCCCGCGGCCTGGCGTGGCTGATCCTGGAGGGCGTCTCTGCACGCTCCTCCTTCACCAAGTTCCTGACGCCCGAGCTGCAGCAGGCGCTGGTGGAGCGCGCAGCCATGCAAGATGGCGACGCGCTGTTCCTGGTAGCCGACGCCGCGCCCATCACCCATGTGGCGCTGGGGCAGCTGCGCCTGGAGCTGGGCCGCCGGCTGGGCCTCATTCGCAAGGGCGACTATCAACTGTTGTGGGTAACGGAATTCCCGCTGGTGGAATACAGCGAGGAGGACGGCCGCTATGTGGCCCAGCACCACCCCTTCACGAGCCCCATGGACGAGGACATGGACCTGTTGGACACCAACATCGAAGCCGTGCGCACCAAGGCTTATGACCTCGTGTGCAACGGCGACGAGATCGGCGGCGGCTCCATCCGCATCCACGACCGCGAGCTGCAGGAGCGCATCTTCAAGGCGCTGAGCTTTTCCGCCGAGGAGGCGCAGGCACGTTTCGGCTTCCTGCTCAACGCATTCAAATACGGCGCTCCGCCCCATGGGGGCATCGCCTTCGGGCTGGACCGCTTCACGATGACGATGGCGGGCGTGGACAGCATCCGCGATGTTGTGGCCTTCCCCAAGGTGCAGAGCGCCTCCTGCCTGATGACCGAAGCGCCCTCCGAGGTGGATGCCAAGCAGCTTCGAGAACTGGGCATAGAGATCAAGGGAAACGCTGAATAAATGGAGCGTCTGGAATGCGAAGTGGATTTTTTCGTCCTGCCAGGCGGAGGAAGGCGCTTATGCAGTTAGAGCATAAGCAACTGACGACAACGAAGCAGGGCGGAAAAAGACCAAGCAAGACAGATGCTATGCTTTGTTCAGTGTTTCCCAAGGAATCCTGAGTTAATAAGGAAAACGCCCGGCCATGGCCGGGCGTTTTCGTATCTCAAGTTGATTGCCAATTGAAAGCTAGGCCGATCTGGCCGAGAATGCTGTTAGGATGCCGCAGCTGACGCTGTCGCAGCGGGTGAAGCAGCCGGGGAAGCCGCCGTCGTAGCTGTGGACGTCGGGGTTGTCGTCGCCGTAACCAAAGGCGTGGCTGTGGGCGTAGGCCGCAGCGTTACCTCCACTGTCGTTAACGGCGTTGGCGTGGCCGGCGTGGGCCGACAGGCCGCCAACAGAACGACGACCAGCATCATCACGGAAACCAGAGCAAAGACCACTTTCTTGTTCATGTACCTTTTTCGCCTCCTTCTGTGCGTATTTTTTCCCATAAACCGCCTGATATGTTTGGGAATATCTGTCATAAGACACAGGTCCCGACAGATACAATTTCTCCAGAAGGGAGCGTTGTTATGCGGTTTTCTAAGATTGGCAGATTTTCCCTAGACTTTGTTCAAACGGCGGCAGCGCCACGCCGCTGTCGGTGATGATGGCGGAGATGAGCGATGCCGGCGTCACATCAAAGGCCGGATTGTAGGCGCTGATGCCCTGAGGCGCGGTGCGCACGCCCATAGCGTGGAACACCTCATCCTGCGAGCGCTGCTCAATGGGGATGCCTTCGCCGCCGGGCAGCATCAGGTCCACCGTGGACACCGGCGCGGCCACGTAGAATGGGATGCCATGAGCCTTTGCGCACAGCGCCACCGCGTAAGTGCCGATCTTGTTGGCGGTGTCGCCGTTGGCGGCGATGCGGTCTGCCCCCACGACGACGCGCTGCACGCGGCCACTCTTCATGAGCCACGCGGCCATATTGTCGCACAGCAGCGTCACCGGTATGCCGTCCTCGTGCAGCTCGGTGGCGGTCAGGCGAGCTCCCTGCAGATAGGGCCGCGTTTCGTCGGCGTACACATGGATGTTCTTCCCAGCGGCATGGGCGGCACGGATGACGCCCAGCGCCGTGCCGATGCCGGCGGTGGCCAGCGCCCCGGCGTTGCAGTGGGTCAATATGCCGTCGCCGGGTTGTATCAGTTCGTTGCCATATTGGCCGATGCGTTGGCAGCACAGCACATCCTCCTGTTCAATGCGCACTGCCTCGGCCTGCAGCACCGCTGCCGAGCCGCTGTCCACCGCTCCATGGGGCAGCGTGGCCAGCATGCGGTCCACCGCCCACATCAGGTTCACAGCGGTAGGGCGCGCCCGACGCAGCGCCGCTGCCTTGGCCAAAAACACATCCCGCGAGCCTCCAGCCGCCGCAACTTCTGCGGCGGCCAACGCCATGGCATAGGCTGCCGACACGCCGATGGCCGGCGCGCCGCGCACGACCATGTCTGTTATCGCGCGGCCAACTTGTTCGCAGGTATCGCAGCGCACATAGACAACCTCGCTGGGCAGCAGCCGCTGGTCCAGCAGCAGCAGCGCGTCGCCTGTCCATTCCAATGTCTTCATACCAGCCTCCGAGATATCAAATAGGGCCGCCCGTATGGTTCGCCGGGCGGCCCTGGGAATCCTTTGCGGTTATTCGTCCAGCTGCCCCTTGAGCAGGCCCACGGGCATCGGCGCGGGCATGTCACAGGTGCTGTCCAGGCGGTACACCAGGCCCTCGCGGTCGGCATCGTGGAAGGCATGCATCGTGTCCAGCACGTGATAGGTCAGCTCCGCGTTGGCGCGGTGGGGTCGGCCGGTGCGCAGGGCGTAGGCCATGTCCGCCACACCTACGCCACGGCTGTTCTCGGCATAGCCGTGCAGCACGGGGATGTCCTGCCAGCTGTCCATGCCGGCCTTGCGGTAACGCACCGGGCCGCCGAAGGTGTTGGGGTCCGGCACCGAAAGCGTGCCCAGGCTGCCATAGATCTCGATGCGTGGCAGCTCCGCCGCCCAGATATCGAAGGACGTCAGAATCGTGCCGATGGCGCCGCTGCGGAAGTTGATCAGGCCCGCCACATGGGTGGGCACCTCGACATCCACAATGGTGCCATACTTCTTGGCGGACGTGATCGTGCGCGTGGGGAACGTGATGCGCGTGGAGCCGGCCACGCTTTCGATGGGCCCCATCAGGTTGATCAGCGCCGTCAGGTAATAGGGGCCCATGTCGAACATCGGGCCGCCGCCGACCTTGTAGTAGAACTCCGGGTCCGGATGCCAGCTCTCGTGGCCGTGGCAGGTCATAAAGGCCGTGCTGGCCACCGGTGTGCCGATCCAGCCATCCTCGATGAGCTTGCGGCAGGTCTGTATGCCGCCGCCCAGGAAGGTGTCCGGCGCGCCGCCGGCCAGCAGGCCCTTCTTTTTGGCCAGGTCGCGTACCTTGCGGCCGTCCTCGCGGGTCACGGCCAGCGGCTTTTCCACGTACACATGCTTGCCGGCCTCCAGCGCCGCCAAACACACGTCGGCGTGGAAGGGAGGCGTGGTCAGATTGACGACGATCTCGATCTCAGGATCGGCCAACAGCTGCTGCGCCGTATCATAGACCACAGGAATGCCATACTTCTCCGCGGCGGCCACCGAGCGGCTGCGGTCCAGGTCCGCAACGGCCTTCACTTCCAGGATATCGAACACCTTGGTCATGTTCTCAAAATAGATGCTGCTGATGTTGCCGCAGCCGACAACACCGACTTTCACTTTCTTCATGGTCTCCCCCACCTACTTCAGATTGGCGCAGTTCAGACCGCGCTGGATGGCCACATCGCGACCCTGCGCCGCCCACAGCATGCCCCGCAGCATCATCGTCTGCGCCGGCTCGATGTCGAACACGTCGTCATGGTGGCCCAGCGATGTGTAGAACACGCGGCCATAGCCCCAAGTCTTGGTCCAGGTCAGCGGCACGTCCACCTCGCCGTTGGTCGTGTAGTAGCCCTTGGCCACCGGGAAGCGCGTGGTGGCCAGCACGTTGATGGCCGGGTCCACATGCACATAATACTGCTCGCTCTTGAGCTCAAAATCGTCGATGCCATCGATGATGGGGCTGGACGAGTTCTTCTTGATGTTGACGCGATAGGGTGTGCCGTCGTTGCCCGGGTGCGCCACCCACTGGCCGCCGGTGATAAACTGCCAGTCGGTGTCCTCGCGGAAGCTGTCGCACATGCCGCCGTGGCAGCCGGCCATGCCCACGCCGCTGGCCACAGCCTCACTGACAGCCTGGCACTGCTCGCGGGTGATCTTGCCCATGGTCCATACCGGCACGATCAGATGCAGGGTCTTGAGCTTTTCCGCATCCAGAAAAGAATCCAGCGTGTCGGAAAGCTCCACCTCGAAGCCTTCCTCACGAAGCAGGCGCGTGAAGCGCGCGGAAATCTGCACGGGTTCGTGGCCGTCCCACCCACCCTGCACAACCAAAGCTTTTCTTGCCATCGTCATCCTCCAAAGAGTATTTCTTGTTAAATATTACACGGATTTGCCGTTTTCCCTTTATCCCGAAACCATGTTTTATAACTGGTTTTCATCTCATGGCGCTTGTTTGCCCGTCCGTGCGCTTCGCGCTTGACAACCTTACCATTTTCCTTTAGTATGCTTACGCAGGATCGCAACAGCGGTCTATTCATATCGTGCTCCCGTAGCTCAGCAGGATAGAGCAGCGGTTTCCTAAACCGGAGGTCGGATGTTCGAATCATCTCGGGAGCGCCAGACAAGAACCCCAGGAATGAAGCCATTCCTGGGTTTTTTTCTTCATCAGTCTTGTTTAGATAAATCCTCTTGGATAGAATTACGAAGAGAATGGCTTATGTATCTTTGAGCAACGACAGAGTCATCAGTACCTTTCGTCCCAAACAATATAGTATTATCGCTATATCTGTCAGGCCATGTATTTGGTCTTATTACCCCGTTTGTCATAAAGAGAGCACCCAAGTTTAAAGGGATAACAACCTCTTGAGAAATATCCTCACTTGTATAGTCAAACAGGTTTACAAGACCATGAACGTCATTGTAGTCACCAATGGCATATGCAATGGGATAAAACTTAATAATACTTCCTAATCCATTAAGAGAATCAACCGAATGGGACAAATCCTTTATAAATACGTCTCGGATTAATTCAATTCCACCATATGGATACGGCCAGATAAACAGCTTCAAAGATTCCGGCCTAATTATTTGAGGGTTTTGAAAAAAGCGCCTCATCTCCAGTTCATGAGTAAAGCGATCTTCATAATAAGTCTTAGAAGCGAGAACATGTCCAATAATTGCACGGCTCAGCATGCCGGGCTTACATTTCAATTCGACAATCCTTGGTAGAATGGTGTTGGATACTAGAAAAGTCGCCAGCGCATCAGAGACACCGATTAACTCCTTGTCATATAAACCTCCAAGTATTTCATTATTACATTTGGAACATAGCGTTCTAAAAGTTATGCCACGCTGTCTAATATGGCTCACTGGCTTAATCTCTGCCATTACGTCGAAGAATTTGTATGATGATATCGGTGAACAGTTCCCGCAACCTTGAGGCGGAACATGGTCGTCAGTCAAACATGTAATTTCACCACATATATTGCATTCTCTTTTAACATTTTTTCTTCTACTCATTTGAGCCTACCAACAATCAATCTAAGTTGATTATTATACTCATGTGATTATAACACAGGCAACGAAAGTTGGTACATTTTCATACTGCGCCGGTCGCCAAGCTTAATGCTACATTCAACGCAGAACCTAGCCCCAGATTCGCCCTTGACTTGCATCAGGAACAACACACTATGCATTTACCTTATCACAAATCAGGATACAGGGACGATGGATGGCTAATTTTGCCGATTTACATAAATATACATACTTACCGAATATAAAATGAAAAGTCCAAAACATGGCGTAGCCATTTGATTCTAGCACTTTTATATGATGTAAAAGAATGGTATACTCCTTTATCTAGTCGGAATCTTAGCGGAATAAGTCAATCGGTTCATCGACCTCTTTCCTTTTTTTGTGTGCTAAATTTATGTGGAGGTGCTTATGGAAGGCGTAGCCCGTTACGAAGTGCGGCTCCTACCCCATAACGGTGACTGGGAGAAAGAGTACGAGGCGCTAAAGCCGGTGCTCGCGGCAATTCTCGGAGACAATGTGCTGAATATCCAACACGTCGGCAGCACATCGATCAAGGCCATAAGCGCCAAGCCCATACTGGATGTGGCCGTTCAGGTTTCGTCCTTCTCTGCTTTGAACATCGAAGGAATGACACGCCATGGTTACGACTACCGCGGCGAAAGCAGCGTTCCCGGGCGGCAGCTCTTTGTGCTGAGAAAAGACGGACACATTTCCCTGCAACACATCCACTGCTATGAAGAAGGGAACCTCGGCTTTCAGAACCAGGTTCGCTTCCGGGATTACCTGAACGCCCATCCCGAATTCGCACGGCAGTATGACGAGTTGAAACGCGACCTGGCCGCCCGGTATCCGGACGACCGGGGCAAGTATACCGACGGGAAGGAAACCTTCATACAGTCGGTCCTCAAGCTGGCCAACGGCCAATAGCGCAGTGTAAGCCCCGCCTCATGTCTTTGCATCGCATTCCCCGGCTACCTGTGGGCTGGCCGCGTGCTTGCTGCGGTATTGATGAGGTGTGATACCGTACTCCTTCTTGAACAGAGCGTAAAAGTAAGACTCGTTGCTCAGGCCCACGTTGCCGCAGATGCGATTGAGAGGCAGGTTCGTCGTGCGCAGCAGCGTGCACGCCATGTTCAGCCGGTAGGTGTTCAGATAGGTGCTGTAGGACTGACCGACCTTCTTTTTAAAAATCCGGTTGAAGTAGATGATGGACAGATCAACGGCCTGCGCCGCCGCATTGGTGCAGAAACCGGAATCCACATAGTTTTCTTTGGCCAGTTGAATGGCCCGGTCCACAGCGTCATGGCTGTCCTCATCCACGCGGCTGTCGTGCAATGCCGCGATCTGCCGACACAGCTGCAACAGCTCCTCGTGGGACTGATCCAGCGTCTCCAGATTTTCCAGGTTGTGCTTGAATGCGTTGAAGCGCTCCATCTCCATTTGTGGCATCAAACTCAGGCTGAAGCTCAGTATGTTGATGGAGAGCTGGCTCAGATACAACCGGGCATATTCATAGGAGAGCGTGCGCAGTTCGGCTATAAACAGGCCCACCGCTTCCACGATCTGCGCGTCGTCGTTCTCTTGTATGGCGTTCCAGATTCTGTTTTCCAGCCGGTGGTTGTATTCGGCGTTTACGACGGTGCGATCCTGCTTGAGCAGAATGGAGTTCTTCTTGGCGAAGAAACGCTCGGTATGCAGCTGGAGCGCTTCCGCGTAGGCATCCTCCAGGGCGTACAGGTCACCGCAGATGCCGCTGACCGACGCGGAGAACTCCAGCTTGAACTGCTCCTGGAAGACCTGCTGCGCCTCCACCAGCGCCAGCACCATGCTCCTGGGCGTCATGCCCGAGGAAAGCTGCACGATGGCCGCCACCGAATGCGTGGAGACGGTGACTGGATGAACGCCCGCGCTGATGGGCGCCAGGCACTGTTGGGCGATCTTGGCCAGCGAATACAGCACCAGCTTCTTCTCCTGGCGGGCCTTGTCGCGATAGTCGTTGCTCCTGGTGATGTTCAGCAGGCACACAAGGTAATACGGCGCGCAGAGGTTGGCGTGGTTCTGCTTCAGGATATCCGCAGTTTCGTCGTTGAGTTCCCCTTTGAGCAACGACTCCAGTGCGTAACTCAGCAGCAGCTCCTCTTTGGTGCTGGAAGCCTTCACGTAATAAGAGAATTGATCATCCAGGTATTGAATGTCGCCGATCTTGCCACGGGCTTTGGCGTCGGGGCTATAGCCCGCCTTGGCCAAAAGCATAGCGATGGGGTTGAAGGTGCGCTGCGCGGCGAAAAGGGAGAACAGCGCACCCAGTATGACGATGAGAATCGACGTGGCAATGGAAACGGCATATACCGAATAAATCTGCTTGACGATATCCGTGTAGGGCGTCAGCGTGATATAGGTCCAGTCCATACCCGTGCCGCGCAGATAGGTCACCAGCGTGCGCTCCTGCCGGTATGTTGTAAAAAAATACCCGGATTCCTGCTGCGATTCGATGGCGCCGCGTACATAATCGACACTGCTGTAATCCTGCAGGATCGCCTTGTTATCAGGGTGGGAAAGCACCCGACCGGCGGAATCCACGAGAAACGTGACCTGCTGGTCGTTCTCGTTGATCGTGGAAATATACTGGCTCAGGTATTTGCAATCGATGGCCAGGAAAATCGCACCGATCTGGCCAGGCTTGGACAGCGGTGAATAATAGATCAGCGTCAGCGTATTCAGGTTGGGATCGTATTCTTTGGTGACGATTTTCTGGTTGTTCATCGGGATCATAACCCGGGAACCGCCGCTGGACGCATTGAGCCGTATGGATTGGCGTATCTGCGCCAGGGTGTCCTCCTGCAGCCCAACGGTGCACATCATCTCGTCCAACACGCCATTGTATATTCCAACGTAAGAAATGTTTGGATAGATGGTCTGCTGCAGGCGCATGCGGATGTAGCCGCTGTATTCCCGCAGCCTGTCGCGGTTGGTGCTGAACATCATCGTGTTGATGTCGATGTTCTCTCCGTAACCCAACGAAAGCAGCACGGAATAGGCCTCGTCATATACCTGTTCGGTGATGAAAACAAGCCGGGACAGCATGCGCGTGGAGATCTCATTGGTCTTGCTGGTGTTAAGCCTGGAGTACACCGAAGTCAGCAGCACCGACAGCAGAACAGTGCTGATCAGAAGCGCGATGATCAGTGAATTGAACATATTTCGAAATGTCGAATAAGAGCGATAATATCGGATCAGCATGTTCTACCCTCCCCCTTCGCATTTCAGTTGGTATATATATGCAACAACGATTGCGGGGATATGTTGTATAGTATACATAAAATCCGGTCATGTTTCAAAGCCCCATCGCAATGATTCTAAAATTGAACAACATGTTTGGATTCTGCATAGCGCTTGTGGCTTAAGCTGAGCGCAAGGAGAAGGCCGCCTGCCTTACATCGCAGCATTTTGAATAGTCACAGCAAGATATTACAGCTGTCAACATGTACTTCATTCGATACAATGGGTGCCACGGCATCGCACAGCAACCGCACAGGCAAGGAGGGTACTTCATTGAGAAACGCAGTCGCCGCGTCGGGCGGAATCGTCCTGAGGAGGAGAAGCTTCTTCACGGATGTCCGGAAGAATCTCTTTTCTTATTTGCTGGTTCTCCCCGCAGCGCTTTACACGCTGATCTTCGGCTACCTGACGCTGCCTTACATCCTGATGGCCTTCGAAAAATACAACTTCAAACTGGGCCTTCTGGGGTCTCCCTTCGTGGGGCTCAAGAATTTTCTGTTCTTTTTTCAATCCAACCGCGCCGCGCTGATCACGTGGAACACGATCTATCTGAACATCATTTTTCTTGTTACGGGCACCGTGGCCTCCATCCTGCTGGCCCTGATGCTCAACGAGATCCGCAACCGCATCTATTTGAAGACAACGCAGTCGGTGCTGCTGTTCCCCCATTTCCTGTCTTGGGTCATCGTGCAGTATGTCGTGTTCGCCCTGCTGTCTTCGGAGTTCGGGTGGTTGAACTCCATCTTCGCTGCCATAGGCTGGCAGAAGGTTTCGCTGTATTCCGATGCCGATGCCTGGCCGCTGCTGCTGGCTGTGATCCGCATCTGGAAGGGCGTAGGCATGAGTTCCGTCATCTATATGGCGGCCATCGCCGGCATGGATGAGGGGCTCTTTGAGGCCGCAACGATCGATGGAGCCAACAAGATACAGCAAATTCTCCATATCACACTGCCGCTGCTGGCGCCTACGATTTGCATCCTGACGCTGCTCTCGGTGGGCAAGATCTTCTATGGCGACTTCCAGATGATCTATGCGCTGGTGGGAGACAACGGCGTGCTGCTGCAGCGCACCGACGTCATCGATACCTATGTCTACCGCGCATTGCGCCAGACCGGCGACCCATCGGCCGCCATGGCGGTGGGCCTGTATCAGGCGTTGGTCGGCTTTATCATGGTGTATGGCTCCAACCGGCTCGTGCGCCGCTTCTTCCCCGAAGGCGCGATGTTCTGAGGAATCCAGCGGAAAGAGGTCAAGTAACGATGAGTTTGACGATTCATACCCCCGGTAGGGTGACCCATAGCAACCGCATCGATAGGGTAACGGTCGGGCGCGTGCTCAACTACGTGCTGATCGGGCTGTTCGCGTTCTTCTGCCTGCTGCCGATGGTGCTGGTGCTGATGATATCCATCTCTTCCGACGCCGCGATCAAGGCCGACGGCTATCAGCTGTTTCCCCGTGAGCTCTCGCTGCTGGCGTATCAGATGATCTTCTCGCCGTCCTCATCGGTGATACCCGCCTACGGCGTTACCGTAGCGGCCACCTTGATTGGCACAATGTCCGCCGTAGTGCTCACTGGCATGGCGGCATTCACGCTGTGCAACAAAAGCGTGCATTATCGCAACGCGCTGGCGCTGTACTTCTTTATTCCCATGGTGTTCAACGCCGGCCTCGTGCCCTGGTACATGATGTGCCGCAATCTGGGCCTGCGGGACAACCTCTTCGCGCTGATCGTGCCGTCGCTGATGTTCTCCGCCTACAACATGTTTTTATGCAGGAACTTCATGAACGGCCTTCCGGATTCCTTTATGGAATCCGCCAAGCTGGACGGCGCCACCGACGCGATGATCGCGTTCCGCATTTATTTCCCGCTATCCACGCCGGTGCTGGCCGCCGTGGCGCTGTTCTATGGCGTCTCCTACTGGAACGACTGGTTCAACGCCATCATGCTCATCGACAACAACAAGCTGTATCCGCTGCAATACATGCTGTATCGCATCCAATCGGAGATCGCAGCGCTGCAGCGTCTGCAGCCCGGCGTGCCGGTGCGCCAGCTGCCCGGCGAGGCGATGAAGATGGCTACGGCGATCGTGACGATCGGGCCGATCATCTTCCTGTATCCCTTCCTGCAAAAATACTTTGTCAAGGGTTTGATCATAGGCGGCGTAAAAGGTTGACCGAACCCGGACGCGGGCGAAGAAAGACCTTTTCCCAATAAAAAAGGAGGAAGTCATGATGAAAAAAGTCCTCGCAGTGCTGATGGTCGCGCTGATGCTGCTGACGGCAATCGCCGGATGCACTCCCAGCGCTCCCACGACCACACCGTCCTCCGCCCCCTCATCCGACGCGGCCACGACGCAAGCCGCCACGGCTGAGAACACCGCCACCGTAGCGCCCCCCGCGGCCACCGACAGTGGAGAGATCCTGCCGCTGCGCTACTACATGCCCGGTGCTCCCACCACGCAGGCCGACCTCGTCAATGCGGCCATCACCAAGAAGCTGCAGGAAGACGACCTGAACATCGATTTCCAGCCCAAGTATGTACCCTGGGGCGAGTGGGTGAACAAGATCAACATCACCCTGTCTTCCGGTGAGGAATTCGAACTGCTGCACATTATGGAGGACTGGATCACGACCTCCGCCTACACGAGCCGCAGTGGGCTCACACCTCTGGACGATCTGCTGGCCCAGTATACGCCCGGCATGAAGGCGCTCTTTGACGACGTGCTGTGGGACTGCGCCACCGTGGGCGGCAAGATCATGACAGTGCCCGCCTTCTGGCGTGACAACTCCGGCGACGGCGAGGGCATGATGACCTATTCCAAGACCCGCTTCGAGAAGTATGGCATCGCCATCCCCAAGACGCTGGACGAGCTGCTGGACGCGCAGGTGACGCTGCAGAAGAAGCAGGAAGAGGAAACCGGCATCAAGGCCTACATGTACGAGCACAGCCTGAACCGCTGCCCCGTGGCGCTGCACCGCGCCTTTGACACGTGGCCCTTCTATGCCTCACAGGACGGCATCTTCAAGGTGGCGCAGGATGGCGCGGCTTCGCTGTTCTTCGAGTCCGAGGAGTTCAAGAAGGACTGCGAATTCATGAACAAGGCCTACAAGCTGGGTGTAACCCATCCTGACATCCTGAACCTCCCCCTGGACACGATCAACGCCAACAAGACGGCGGGCGACTGCCTGGTGAACCTGATGACCGGCGGTGGCGATGTGATGAGCGAGGACGGCAAGACCGTCGTCAACGACTTCGATCACTTCTGGCTGAGCCCCGAAAAGCCCTTCCTATGCAACCTGCCGCTGCTCAACTCCAACGCGGTACCCTCCACGGCCAAGAATCCTCAGGTAGGCCTGCAGTTCCTGTACTGGATGTATTCCCAGAAGGCGAACCAGGACCTGGTGCTCTACGGCATCGAAGGCCAGCAGTGGAAAGCCGTCGGCGACAACGAGTACGAGCGCGTCAAGGACGCCAACAACGCCAATCTGTATGCCTTCGACGCCTGGATGATCGAGTATGTGCCGCTGCACCGTTTTGACGTGGCACGCACGACCAGCGAGGACGAGGACAAGGACTATGTGTCCAACGTCTTTGAAGACCGTACGGTTTACAGCCCCGTGGTTGGCTTCAACTTCAACAGCGAGCCTGTGGCCGTGGAATTCGCCAACATGATGGCCGAATACACGACCTCCATGCTGCCCATCAAGGTGGGCGTGGTCCCCTACGAGGGCAACTTCGATGCCGCCCTGGCCAAGATGAAGGCCGCCGGCAGCGACGCCGTCATCGCGGAATACCAGAAGCAGCTGGCCGCTTACATCGCCGCCAAGAAGTAAAGCGCAGCGCCAACGCCGCGCACACAACCTGATACGGTAAACACCGGGCAACTGGATTGCAGCGATGCATTCCCGTTGCCCGGCATAGCGAATGGAGGAATTCATATGGGCAAGGAACTGCGCGTGGGCATCATCGGCTGCGGCTACATCTCCGCGGTCCATCTGGCCGGCTACGCCAAGTGCCCCGAAGTCAAGCTGGTCGCCTTCTGTGACATCATACCCGAGCGGGCCCAGGCCGCCTTTGAAAAGTATGGCGGCGAGGGGTCCCGCGTCTATACGGACTACAAGGAAATGCTAGCCAAGGAATCGCTGGACGCCGTCAGCGTGTGCACCGAAAACAACATGCACGCTGTGATTACGATTGCGGCGCTGAACGCCGGCTTGCACGTGCTGTGCGAAAAGCCAATGGCCATCACCGGCGCCGATGCCGACGCCATGGTGGCGGCGGCCAAACAGAATGGCAAAAAGCTCTCCGTGGGTTATCATCTGCGCTTTTTGGACGATGCGCAGCTGTTGCGCCGCGAGGTCGTGAATGGTAAACTGGGCAAGGTCTATTACGCCGAGGCCACGACGCTGCGCCGCCGTGGCGTGCCCACTTGGGGCGTGTTCCTCAACAAAGAGAAGCAGGGCGGCGGCCCCCTCATCGACACCGGCACCCATATTCTGGATTCCACGCTGTGGTTGATGAACGACTACTCCCCCATCGTCAGCGCCGTGGGCCGCACCTATGACAACCTGATCGGCCGCGGCGGGTTCAACAACGGCGGCCATTGGGACATCGATTCCTTCGAGGTAGAGGATTCCGCCTTTGGCACGGTTACGCTGGCCAGCGGGGCCATGGTCGTCGTAAAGGCCACATGGGCTGTGAACATCAGCGACATGAACGTGAACGAAGTGCTGCTGTGCGGCGACGCCGCCGGTGCCTCGCTGCGCAACGGCAAGCTCACGATGAATGGCGAAAGCAACGACCGCCTATGGCAGTATGTGCCGGAGGCCTCGGGCCAGGAATCCCTCTCCCCCTATGACAAGGAGATCAAGGCTTGGGTGGAAGCGATCCTCAACGATACGGATCCGGTGGTCCTCCCCGAAGAGGCGGCTCACGTCGTCAAGGTGCTGGAAGCCATCTATACTTCGGCCCGGACGGGCAAGCCATATCACGCCGGGCAGTGACCCGACGGGCGAAAGGAGACGCACGATGAACATCGGCATGATCACCTGCACCTACTTTATGCGCATCTACAACTACCAGCAGCCAGAACCCTTCAACTGGGGAGAGATGGAGAACAAGTACCGCAAGGAATTCTCCCGCGAGGATTTCCTGCAGTTGGCCCGTGAGATCCGTACCATTGGCTTTAACAGCCTGGAGATCTGGGCGCCCATGTTCTCCTTCGAGGTCTATTCGCTGGATGAAGGCCGGCAGATGGCAGAAGGCCTCAAGGCTCTGGGCTATCAGTCCCTGGTCTACTGCATCGGCGGTTGGGGCGCCGCCGACCTGCCCAGAATCGAGAAGGCCTATGCGTTCGCCCAAGCCATGGGCTGCAAGGTCGTCACCGGCTGCATCCGCCTGGCGGATGTGGACGTGGTGCTGCCGGAGATCGAGCGCTGCGGCCTCAAGTATGGCCTGCTCTACGCCATCGAGAACCACCCGGAGCCCAGCATAGAGCGCCCCGAGGACGTGGATCGCCTGACGAGACCCTACAAGACCATCGGCGCCAACCTGGACACCGGCATCTACAACATGATGGGTTATGACGTTTTGGCCGCCGCCGATCTGTTGAAGGACAAGGTGTATCACGTGCATTTCAAGGATTCTCCCCGCGGAGGTTCCGGCTGTCTGCCGTTGGGCGACGCCGACACTCCCTGCGCGGCGCTGCTGCACAAGTTCCGTGAATGGAACTATCCCTATATGGTTTCTGTCGAGTATGAGTTCCCGACCGACCCTGAGCCCGGTCTATATAAATCACTGGGCTACATCAACGGCGCGTTGGCTTGCGACTAATCAACTTTTTGAGCGGGGCGACAATGGATGTCGCCCCACTCCTTTTTCCGGCACTTCTTTGCCAACCTTTACCATTGTGCGTTTGTAGGACCTGCTCATTGTGCTATATAATGTATTGCATAACGTTCTGGCAAACGGAGAGAAGACATGCTGATTCAAGGCGCGAAAGTTCACGAAAAGAGTCTGGCGAATACGACCGTGCTGCTGACCGGCGGAGGCGGCGGAATTGGCTATGAGGCAGCCAAGGCCCTGGCCTGGATGGGCGCCAATGTCGTGATTGCGGAGGTTGATCGCCAAAAAGGCCAGGCCGCAGAGCGACAGATCAATGAACTGCTCAAATCCAACCGGGTACTGTTTTACCCCATAGACCTGGCCGATCAGCAGCAGATCGAGGCGCTTCATTCCTTTCTGAAAAGCAGATACGGCTTTGTGGATGTCATCTTCAACAACGCGACGATAACGCCCCTGGGGGCCATCGGCGATGTGAGCATCGCTGACTGGGATCGCAGTTATGCCGTCAACCTCCGCGCGCCTGTACTGTTGACCCAGGCATTTCTGCCGGACATGCTCAAGGAGAACCGTGGAACCATCATCTTCGTGCCATCCTCCGGCTTAGCGCCCTACATGGGGGCCTATGAGGTGTTCAAGACGGCGCAGGTGGAGTTGTGCAACACGTTGGCAGGCGAGTTGGCAAGCACCAACATCCGCGTGTTCTCCATAGGCCCCGGTCTCGTGAAGACAGACACGGCGATGAGAGGCATCGAAAAGGTCTCCGCATTGATGGGTCTGTGCACCGATGAGTTCTATGCCTTGAATCAGCGACACATGCTGGACGCGGAGCACGCCGGTACAGGCTTCGCCCTATCCGTCTTGTTTGCCCAGCGATACAACGGTCAGGAGGTCAGCTCCATCCAGGCGCTGATCGACGCCGGTGTGATGGACCGGCCGCAAGACGACGCGGCGAATGCACCCCCTCCAGAAATGACGCCCGGCCTGGACCTGGAAGGGCGCATTGCAAGCGTCGTGCAAACCTATGACGAGCAGTACGATGGCTGGATGCGGCGCAACGTATTCGAGCGCCAATGGGTTTTGCGAGACTTTAAAAAGGAGGTCAACCGCTCTGCCGATCAATTCCAGGCTGAGCTCAAAAGGACGCTGGAGATGATACGGCAAGGGGATCTGGCTTCCCTGAGGAATGAGAAAGCTCTCTTCGCACAGTTGCAGAAGTATTACCGGCATCAGCATAAGCTGATGCTCGGCTACGAACGGGACGCCAAAAAGCGCGAGGAGAACTCCCGCATTCTACTGGGATGGGTTGAGGAACTACAAGGCATACTCGACGCGCTGTGATAAAACAGTTTTAAAAGCGAAAGCAAACGAAGCGCCGGACAGCTCTGCTGCCGGCGCTTCCGAAAAATGACGCCTATTAATTGCTTAGTGGCAGGATGCCCAGCTTCTGGCCCAGTTCGCAATCCAGCACATAACACTCTCCCAGCGTGTATTCGCCGGTGCCGTAGATGTAGCCGATCCACTGGTCTTTGGTCAGATACTTCACAGTGGCGTTAAAGCCATCGCCGTTGAACTGCATGGGCAGGTTTGTTGTCTCGATGAGGAAGTATTCGCCGGTTCCGGGCCAAGCCTCCACCGCCACCTGGGCGTGCCCGGGCGGGAAGATCAGCATAACGTGCATGCCGGCCGATTGCAGCGCCGACGCCATGAGCAGCGAGGTCTCGATACAGATACCGCTTTGACTTCTGAGCACTTCGTCGGGCAGCATCACGCGCTGGTGCACATCGCTGCTGATGGAGAACGCCGCGTTGTTGTAGCGCACCTGTTCGATGTCGCTGATGGCGCCTTGAAGCGCGATGATCTGCACCCACGTGTTGTCCGTCTTGTCCTCAAATCCGTAATCCTGATACCCGACGATAGACTGTATCTTGCCGTCGGTCAGATAGCTCAAATAGTCCACGGCGTCGCGCTTGAGCTTGAGCACGCCCGGCGAGTCCGGCGTCATCCACGCCAGTATGTTGTCGTTGTTGCTGTCCTTGAGCTCTTCGGTCCACCACACGACGTCATACTTGCTCATGATGCGGATGTTCTTGGAATCCTGCACATAGGCCTTTCCCGTATCGACATCGGTCACCGAGAGGACCAGTTGGCCATCCTTCTCGGAGTTCAGGTTGAGTTCGCCCGTCAGCAGCGGGGGGTGTATCTGTATCTTGGTGATCTGCGGGGTCAACGTGAGCTTTTGCTCATAGGGCTGGGTGAAGCCAGGCACCTCCACCTTCACGAGCACTTCCCTCTCGCCGCTCTCTATGCTGGCGGTCAGCGCGACCAGAGAATCCAGAGAGCGATAAAGGGATGGGAACACCTGTTCTGTCACCTTATATTCGATCTCCGGCACGGCTTCCTTGGTATAGGAATAGGATACGGCTGGCAGTTCCTTCTGGTTGAACACCAACAGCTTGAACGCCAGTGCTCCTACGCCTGCCACCAGAAGCAGGCCCACGACGATTGCGATGGGCACGATGGCTCCGGACTTGCGGGGGCGTGGCGCTGGTGACGCTGGGACCCACGGCTGCACGATGGGCGGCTGAGGCGGCGGGTTGGGCCGGGTTACCTGCTGGGGTCCCATTTGCTGGGGCATTGTGTTTTGCTGCGGCGGATATGGTTGGGCAGGCTGGTTGAACAGGGGGTTGGTCTGCGCCTGCGGGGCTGGAGCGGCTTCCTGCTCTACCGGCGTGCCGCACTTGGTGCAGAAGCGGCTGTTTTCCGGTACTTCGGCGTGGCAATTCTTGCAAATGCTCATGATGGCCTCCTATCTCCCCACTGCTTTGAGCAGGGCGCCTGTGTTGGAATCCAGTTCGTTGCGAAGCGTTGCCACGCGGCCATCAAGGCGCTTGATAACTTGGGCGAACTGAAGATTGAAATCGTCGGTCAGATTGCGATCGCACTCCTCGATCATGATGCTCAGGCGCTGAATGCGATACACGGAGGATGCCAGGCGCAGCGGGTCTCCCATCTGCACCGCTACGGAGAAGTCCTGGCAGAACGCCTGGAACTCATCGATGTGGGTCCTGAGCCTGTCGTGAGAATCCTTCATGAAGGGCGGGCACTCGACCTCGGCCAGCCCCTTTTGTGCCTGGGACGTTACCTGGGAGAGCTGCCCGGCGTACAGCGCGTAGTCCTGCATGCCTGTGGTGCTCTCGGCGCCGGAAAACTCGGTAAAGGGTTCCAGCGCTTCCTCCATGGCGAAGTAATAATCGAAGATCGTCTTCATATCGTTGCCGGCATCCTTAAGCTCTGCAAAATAGGTCTTTACAGCGGCTATCGTCGCGTCGTAGGAATCCTCATCCGCGGCCGTCAGCTCATCGACCTTGGCAGCCAGAGCGTCGATCTGCTCTATTTGGGCGTTCAGTTGGTTGTATTTTTCTTTGACTTCCTCGGGGTCATCGTCCGGCGGCCTGTCGCTTTCATTGCCGGTTTTTTTATAAACGTCATATTGCTTCTCATAAGCCGCGGATTCATCCAGTTGCCATTGGGCAATGCTGATGATTTGCGCACTGTTCTGGGCAGAAGCATCCACGCTTTGCGCCACCGCCTCCAGGCTGTCCGCCAAACCCGCTTGAGGGCTTGAACAGCCTGTGAGAAGGAGCGCGACGATCAGGAATGTCCCAAGTATGCGATTCATGATCACACCTCCATGTTTAATAAATAGTACGATGAAAGCATCCCCGCTGCAGGAAAATGAAAAGAGAAGATTCAAGTCCCAGCAGCCAGCAATATCCCCTATATTATGATATTACATAAATACCAAAGTTTTCAACTTTGTTTCTGTTATATTCGTCACAAAATCAACGAAATTGATCGTTTTTATTTTGCTGGTTAACCTGCGCAGAATACCGCTAGAGGGTGCGCAGGCCCGGGAGAAAAAGCTCGCCATTTGTCGGTCGGCGCTTTGGTTCTGAAATGGCCGAAAAATGGATAGGATGATTCCGGTGATGAAAATGACGCAATATGATACGAAGATCGCCACGCTGTGCAAGCTGCTGCGCTATCAGCAGGATAGCTCCACGCGCCTGGCGATGCTACGGTTGCTCAGCCGCCTGGTGAATCCGGTGAAGCGATGACTAGTTGTCCCCTCTCTTGCGGCGGCGCAGAACCGTGAGCACCCGCTGAAAATCCTCGGGCAGCGGGGCCTCGAAGGACATTGGCTGGCCACTGATGGGATGCACGAAGCTTAAGCGCACCGCGTGCAACAGCTGGCCTTCCAGCGAGAAGCGCTGGTGACGGTAACCATATACCGGGTCTCCGAGGACCGGGTGGCCAATGTGCTTCATGTGTACGCGAATTTGATGGGTCCGTCCGGTTTCCAGCGCGCACTCCACCAGCGTGCAGTCTCCAAAGCGCTCCAGAACGCGATAGCGTGTGGCGGCGGCGCGGCCGCCTTCGGTCACGGCGATCTTTTTGCGGTCCGTGCGGCTGCGGCCCAGCGCTGCCTCCACCCTGCCCTGTTCGCCGGCCACATTCCCCTCCACCAGCGCCAGATAGATGCGCTGGGCGGACTTTTCTGCGATCTGCGCGCTCAGAGACAAGTGGGCGGCATCAGTCTTTGCCACCACCAGCAGGCCGGTGGTGTCCTTGTCCAGCCGATGCACGATTCCGGGCTTGATCTCGCCGGCGATGCCGCTCAGGTCGTCGCAATGGTGCAGCAATGCGTTGACCAGCGTGCCGGTCTCGTTGCCCGCGGCCGGGTGCACGACCAGGCCGCGGCGCTTGTTGATGACCATCAGCGCCTCGTCCTCATAGACGATGTCCAGAGGAATGTCCTCGGGCAATGCGGCAATCTCCCTGAGCTCCGGCACCAGCAGCTCCACGGCGTCGCCGGCGGCCAGACGGCTGCCGGCCTTGGCCGGGCGACCATTGACACGGACGTTGCCCTCGTCGATCAATCCCTTGATGCGCGAACGGGTGAATTGCACAAAATGCGCCGCCAGAAACACATCCAGCCGCGCGCCCTCGTCCTGTGGGCCGGCTTCAGCTCTCAGGCTGCTCTGCATCGGTAGAAACTGCCGGGGCGGGCTCCAGGCTCTTCGCATATTTTTCATGTATAAAAAGAATATATACACACATCAGTGTCGCGCCTACCGTCACGAAGGAGTCGGCCACGTTGAAGATCGCGAAGTTGATCAGCTTTACATAGATGAAGTCCGTTACGCTGGCCAGCAAAAGCCTGTCCAGCATATTGCCGATGGCGCCGCCCATGATCATGCCCAGCGAAATCAGCTCCATGCGGTGGAAGGGCAGCTTGCGCCGGCGCAAATAGATCGCGATGCCCACGACCGCCGCCAGGCTGGCTATGATAAAGAACCAGCGCATGCCGCTGAGCATGCCGAAGGCCGCTCCGGTGTTCTCCACATAGGTCAAATGGAGAACGTTATCAATGAGCGGAACATCGCCGATGGGTTTGAGCTGCAACTCCACCAAACGCTTGGTCAGCTGGTCCAGCGACACCGCAAACAGCGCGATCAGGTATACCCAAAGCATACAATACCCCCAGAACACGTATCCTTGATATGATAGCACACCGACGTCCACTTTCCAATCATAGACCTTGATTAGGCTCTACTCCAATTACCGTTGCGAGTTATAGTTTCAACGGGTTAGGGCAACCCAAGGTTAGTTTCGATGCGATCAGGTATATCATGCAAATGAATCCATCAATGGTTTTGTACCCTCTGGCCTTC
>JAEYPH010000043.1 GCA_023410875.1 Bacillota bacterium
GGTTTCAAAGTATCACGATGGACAACGGCAGCGAGTTTCTGGACTTCGATGGATTGGAGGCCTCCATACTGAACCCTGGTGAGAAGCGGACGGTGTGTTATTATGCCCATCCGTACAGTGCTTGGGAAAGAGGGAGCAACGAAAACGCGAACAAGTTGATTCGCCGCTTCGTGCCAAAGGGAACCAACATTGACAAGCTCTCAGCTGCGGACGTGAGGAGAATCGAACGTTGGATGAACAATTATCCCAGAAGAATGTTCGGATATAAGACGGCTAACGATATGTATAAAGCATCTTAGTGTAATGGGCGTCAGGGTGGGCAATTAAAGTTGCAATTCACCAATCGGTAAAGTTTGTCATTGAGCCATTGACAGCGTCAAACACATCGCTTATAATAAATCCCACGTGCTGACACAGCTTAAGGCTGACGGGGGAGCATAGCTCAGTTGGTAGAGCATTCGGTTTACATCCGACAGGTCGTAGGTTCGAGTCCTACTGTTCCCACCAACTTATGTTCCGGTTGATCGGCAACCAACTGTGAGAGGCATCAACGTGCGGGAATAGCTCAATGGCTAGAGCGTCGCCTTGCCATGGCGAAGGTTGCGGGTTCGAGTCCCGTTTCCCGCTCCAATATGGCGCCATAGCCAAGTGGTAAGGCAGAGGTCTGCAAAACCTCTATTCTCCAGTTCGAGTCTGGATGGCGCCTCCATTTTTTTCCTTTACGCCGAAGTGGCGAAATTGGCAGACGCAAGGGACTTAAAATCCCTCGGGCGAGAGCTCATGCCGGTTCGAGCCCGGCCTTCGGCACCACTGCCGCAAAAACCCGGTTAATACCGGGTGTTTTTGTATCATCGGCACATTTTTGTACGCTTCACGCTTAAGCTATTGCACTTGTTAGACTTTCAAGATATAATCGCGAAAGAATACATAAGAGTACGCGTAACGGAGTGCTGTGCCCATGGCGTTTCTATCGACTTTGAAGCAGCGAAATCTGTTGTTGCTCCTGTTGGCGCAAATGGTGTCCAACATTGGTAGCATCATGCAGACCATGGCCCTGTCTCTGTATGTGCTGAGCTTTGCTTCGGAAGTCCAGTTTGCCACGGTGCTGGCGGTGGGCATGCTGCCCAGGTTGTTCGGCCCTCTGACCGGCGTGCTGACCGACCGGCTCAACCGCAAGAGCCTTCTGATCGTGTTCGATGTGGCCGCGGGCTTTCTGACGCTGGCTTTCGCGATGGCCCATGAGTTCATGGGCGGCCTGCCTCTGTGGATGGTCTATGTGCTGGTGCTGTCGCTGTCGGCGGTGCAAACCTTTTCCGACCCGGCGGCCGGCGCCATACTGCCGGACATCGTCTCCCCCGACCGTCTGGAAGAGGCCAACAGCGCCAACAGCTTTGTGACCAATGCCAGTTACATCGCCATGCCGGCGCTGGCAGGCATCCTTTATGGCTCCAGCGGGTTGTTCCCTGTGATGCTCATCAACGCCTTGAGCTTTTTCGCCGCGGCGTTCACCGAGGCTTTCATCCGTTATCGCCCTCAGCCCCACATGGAAAAGACCAAGGGAGAACCGTTCTTTCATTCCCTCAAGGAGGGCTTTCGCGTCTATCGCGGCAACATCGAGCTGATACTGCTCATCGTCATATCCATTGCTGTGAACTTTGCTCTGAACCCGGTGCTGACGGTGGCGCTGCCCTATGTGCTCAAGGTGGACCTGAACGTCTCGTCACAGGTCTTTGGCCTCTCGCAATCCATGCTGTTCATAGGCCCGGTGCTGGGATCGCTGGCCGCCGGGTTCCTGCTCAAGAAGATCAACTACAGGCGCGTCATCGTCGCGATCCTTCTGCTGGACAGCGTGCTGGTGCTGGCGCTGGGAGCGCTTAGCCGCGCGGGTTTGCTGCAGTCCCACCTGCTGCAGGTGCTGTTGCTTAACGTCTGCGCGTTCTTCATCGTATCCACGATGGTGCTGGGCGGCATCGCGTGCATGTCTACGGTGCAGCGCATCGTGCCGCCGGAGCTGATGGGTCGCGTGATGGGCGTGGATACCGCACTTTCGGTGGCGGCCATCCCGGTGGGGCAGTGGCTGATAGGGTGGGGCATGAATGCCGGTGGGTCTTTTGCCGCGTGCGCCGCCTTCGCCGTGCTGGTGCTGGCGGTGGGCGTCGTGTCCTTGGTGCGCTACCGCCCCATGCTGCGGCAGGAGAGCCAAAAGACCACGGCGGCGGAAGGATTGTAGACAAACTTCGCTAGGATGGCAAAAGATGATACCGACTGCCGATTCATTCGGCAGGAGGAAACATGAAATAGAAATGAAGCACTCAGCAAAGCCCGCCCGCAGGCGATCCACCGACTCAAGAAACAAGTTATGAGGACAGAAGCGATATATCGCCTGACGACCGTAATCGTCAGGCGATAATGCAATAATAAGCTCAAAACGTCCGAATCGCCAAGGCGCAACAGCGCCGCAGGCGAAAACGGCGGAGCCGCTATGCCAGCGTACCCAGCCAGGCAGCCAGCACCTCCAGCACTTTGCTGTACTGGCACTCACCGTGGGTATGCACGATAAAGTCTGCGTTGTTGCGCGTAGGGCTTATGTAGGTTTGATACATGGGCTTTACCGTCTGTATATATTGTTTATATACCGACTGTGCCGTGCGCTCGCGCTCCACCATGTCGCGCATCAGGCGGCGGGCAAATTGCAGATCGTCATCCACATCTACGAAGATCTTCAGATCCGAAAGCTCCATGACCTCGGGATAATACAGCGCGAAGATGCCCTCCACAATCAGTATGTTGGTGGCGGGCAGCCGCTCGGGCGCCTCCTGGCGCCGGTGGTTCACGAAGTCATACTGCGGCGCGTCGAAGGCCCGGCCGTGGCTCAGTTCATAGACACACTGCACCAGCAGCGGCGTATCGATGGATTGAGGGTGGTCATAGTTCTGGGCGCAGCGCTCCTCAAAGCTCAGCTCCGGGTGATCGGCGTAGAAACGATCCAGGCTTAGAAGCGTACAGTGCTCCTCGCCGATGCGCTCGATGAGCCTGTGGGCGAACGTCGTTTTGCCGGAGCCAGAGCCCCCACCTATGGCGATGACAGCCATGGGAACCTCCTACTGCTGTAACGACTGTAAAGAATCCAGCTCCGCCAGCCACACCGCCGCCGAAGCATCGGAGGGCATACGCCAGTCTCCTCTGGGCGACAGGGCGACCGAGCCCACCCGGGGGCCGTCGGGCATGCAGGAGCGCTTGAACTGCTGGGCAAAGAAGCGGGTGACAAACGTGCGCAGCGTGCGCAGCATGAGCGCGCGGTCGTAGCGTTCGCCCAGCGCCTGCTGAGCCAGCATAAACAGCTTGGCCGGCCCGGCCCCGCCCTCCAGCATGTGGTACAGATAGAAATCGTGCAGCTCATAAGGTCCCAGGATGTCCTCGGTGCGCTGATCGATCTCGCCCTGTTTGGAGGGGATCAGCTCCGGCGACACCGGTGTATCCAGAATGTCCTGGGCGATGGTCCGCACGGCGTCGTGGAAGCTGTGTTCGCTGAGCCAGCGCACCAGGTGGCGCACCAGCGTCTTGGGCACGCCGGCGTTCACGTTGTACATGGACATGTGGTCGCCGTTGTAGGTGCTCCAGCCCAGCGCCGATTCACTGAGGTCGCCGGTGCCCAGGGCCAGCGCGCCGATGCGGTTGGCGTAGTCCATCAGGATCTGCGTACGCTCCCGGGCCTGGCAGTTCTCGTAGGTGATGTCGTGGACACTGCCGTCGTGGCCGATGTCGACGAAGTGTTGCAGCACGGCGGGGGAGATGTCCACCTCGCGGATCGTGCAGCTCAGCTCGTTCATGAGCCCCAGCGCGTTGTTCTTCGTGCGTTGACCGGTGCCAAAGCCCGGCAGCGTCAGCGCATGCACGTCGACCGCATCCCAGCCCTGCTCGCGGAACAGCCGCGCCGCTACCAGCAGCGTCAGCGCCGAATCCAGCCCGCCGGACACGTTGACTGCCACGCGCTTTAAGCCCGTGTGCAGCAGCCGCTTGCGCAGCGCGGCCACCTGTATGGCGGTGATGTCCTCGGACCGGGCGTCCTGTTCGGCTCCGCCGGGCACGAAGGGCAGCGGCGAATAGCCGCGCCGCAGCGGCAGCGCCGATTCCACGGCGCTGTGGAACGTTACGACGCGGTTATCCGGCAATTGGCCGTCGTAGAAGAACGTAGAGCACCGCCCCCGCAGAAAGTTGAGCCTGCCGACGTCGATATCGCTGACGGCAAAGGCGCCGCGGGTGAACCGTGGGCTTTCGGCCAGCACGCGGCCGTTTTCCGCGACGGCACAGGAGCCGCCAAACACCATGTCGGTCGTGGACTCGTCCGGGCCGGCGCCGGCATACACATAGCCGGCGATGCATCGGCCCGATTGTTGGGCGATGAGCCCCCGGCGGTACTCATGCTTGGTCACGGCCTCGTCGCTGGCCGAGGGGTTGAAGATCAGCTGAGCGCCGGCCTGCGAAAGCGCGCCGGACGGCGGGTTGGGCGTCCAGAGGTCTTCGCATATCTCGATGCCGAAGGTGAACGCGCCGTCGGCGCTGCGGAACAGCAGGTCCGCACCGAAGGGCACGGATTCGCCATCGATGGCAACGTCCGCGCGTACGCCCTTGCCGGTCGTGAACCAGCGGCGCTCGTAATATTCCTGATAGTTTGGCAAGTGCAGCTTGGGCACCAAGCCCAGCACCCGGCCTCCGTGCACAGCGGCGGCGCAATTGTACAACCGCCCCAAGTGTGCAAAGGGCAGGCCCACGATGGCCACACACGGGGCACACTCCCGAGCCACCGCTGCCAGCGCTCTTAGTGCCTCCCGCTGCAGCGCGGGTTGCAAGAACAAGTCGCCGCAGGTGTAGCCGGTCAGGCACAGCTCCGGGAACAGCGCCACGGAGGAACCCTGGGCTGCAGCGTCGCGCAAAGCCAACACGATCTGATCGGCGTTATAAGCCGGGTCGGCAACCCGGAGCATCGGAGAGTGGGCGCTCACGCGCACAAAACCATATTGGGACAGCATGGCATTTCCTCTTTGTTTCATATAGGCGATGTTTGGCTAAAAGTATACCACAGCATGCCCGCTTTGACGATTTTTTCATGATTTGGTGACTTGGGATACACAATTTCTTCATATTCTGGTGTTAAAATGCAACCAGAGAAAGATCCACTCTACTTCCAGAAAGCGGTACAAGGTGTTTCGATTTGCTTGCATGGGGCGGTCATCTATGATATAGTATTTTGGACATTCTCTGGAATGCCATCGTTTGGTATTGGGATAAAGTGTCTACTATACTTAGGAGGACTCATTTCATGACTGTAACCGTGGAAAAAACAGGCGCCAACCAGGCCAAGCTCACCATAACGGTGGACCAGGAAGCCTACGCCGATGCGATGCACAAAGCTTATCTCAAGGTGCGCAATCAGGTGAACATTCCGGGCTTCCGCAAGGGCAAGGCGCCCCGCCAGATCATCGAGAATTTCTATTCCGAAGCCGTCTTCTATGACGATGCTATTAATATTGCCATACCCGTTGCCTATGACAAGGCCATTGAGGAGCAGGGTCTGTTCACCGTTGACCGCCCGGACATCGACGTTGTGGACATCGGCAAGGATAAAGGTATCGTGTTCACCGCCGAGGTCACGCTCAAGCCCGAGGTGACGCTGGGCCAGTATAAGGGCCTGGCCGTAGAGAAGGCCGAATACGCCGTGACCGATGAAGACGTGACTGCCGAGGTGACCCGCGCCCAGGAGCGCGTGGCCCGCTGGGTGGAGGTGGACCGCCCCATTCAGAACGGTGACCGCATCATGCTGGATTATTCCGGCAGTGTGGACGGCGTGGCCTTCCCCGGCGGCACGGCACAGAACCAGCCGCTGGAGATCGGCTCCGGCCGTTTCATCCCCGGCTTCGAGGAACAGCTGATCGGCTACACCAAGGAGCAGCAGGGTGACATCAGCGTGAAGTTCCCCGAGGAGTATCACGCCGCAGAGTTGGCCGGTAAGGACGCCGTGTTTGCCGTAACGATCCGCGAGATCAAGGGCAAAGAGATGCCCGAGCTGGATGATGAGTTTGCAAAGGACGTCAGCGAGTTCGACACGCTGGAGGAATACAAGGCCGACATCCGCAAGCGGCTGACAGAGACCAACAAAAACCGCAGCGAAAATGAGTTCCACGAAAAGCTGCTGGACGCCGCCGTGGAGAACGCTACGGTGGAAATCCCGCCGGTCATGATCGAGCGGCAGGCCGAGCGCATGGCCCGCGAGTTTGAATACCGCATGAGCTATCAGGGCATAAAAATGGAGGACTACCTGCGCATGACCGGCATGACCCGCGAGGGTGTTCTGGAGCAATATCGCCCGGAAGCGGCCAAGGCCGTCAAGGGTTCGCTGGTGATGGAAGCCATCCAGAAGGCCGAGGGCATTGAGGCCACCGAGGAAGATTACCAGGCCGAATACGCCAAGCTGGCCGACGCCCGCAAAAAAGACGTGGAAGAAATCAGCAATACAATCAGCGAAGAGGAAAAGGAGTACCTCCGCGAAAATATAATGGTACAAAAGACCTTCCAAATTCTGGAAGACAACGCCAACGCTTAGCACACCCAAGCCACACTTGAAAGGAGTGACAGAAATGGGTCTCGTACCAATCGTCGTAGAACAAACCAACAGGGGAGAGCGCTCCTATGACATCTACTCCCGGCTGCTCAATGATCGCATCGTTTTTGTGACCGGGGAAGTGGAAGACCACATGGCCAACCTGATCGTGGCCCAGCTTCTGTATCTGGAGGCCGTTGACCCCGCCAAGGACATTTCCCTCTACATCAACAGCCCCGGCGGCTCCGTGACGGCCGGCATGGCCATCTTTGACACGATGCAGTACATCAAATGCGACGTCAGCACGATGTGCGTAGGCATGGCGGCATCCATGGGCGCATTCCTGCTGGCGGCCGGCGCCAAGGGCAAGCGCAAGGCGCTGCCCAATAGCGAGATCATGATTCACCAGCCCAGCGGCGGCGCCCGCGGCCAGGCCACGGACATTGTGATCCACGCCGAGCATATCCTGAAAACAAAGAAGAAAATGAATGAGATCCTGGCACGAGTCACCGGCCAGCCGCTGGAGCGCATCGAGCGCGACGTGGAGAGGGATTTCTTCATGTCCAGCGAGGAAGCCAAGGCTTATGGTCTCATCGATGATGTGCTGGTTTCCAGATAAGATTTTAAGGAGTTAAGATGCCGAAAAACGACGACAAAAATGGACTGAAGTGCTCATTCTGCGGCAAGGCGCAGGAGCAGGTGCGCCGGTTGGTGGCCGGCCCCGGTGTCTACATCTGCGATGAGTGCATTGAGCTCTGCCAGGAGATCATCGACGAGGATTTCACCTCGCCGGTCTCCACGGAGCTTAAGAACATCCCAAAGCCAAAGGAAATCAAGGCCATACTCGATGAGTTCGTCATCGGGCAGGAGGACGCCAAGAAATCGCTGTCCGTGGCGGTATACAACCACTACAAGCGCATCGGGCACGGCGAGAAGAACAAGGATGTGGAGCTGCAGAAGAGCAACATCGTGATGCTGGGGCCCACCGGCTGCGGCAAGACGATGCTGGCCGAGACGCTGGCGCGCATTCTGGAGGTGCCCTTCGCGATTGCCGACGCCACCAGCCTGACCGAGGCCGGCTATGTGGGCGAGGACGTGGAGAACATCCTGCTCAAGCTGATACAGGCTGCAGACTATGATGTGGAGAAGGCCGAAAAAGGCATCATCTACATAGACGAGATCGATAAGATCGCCCGTAAATCCGAGAACCCGTCCATCACCCGTGACGTGTCCGGTGAGGGTGTGCAGCAGGCGTTGCTGAAGATACTGGAAGGTACCACTGCCAGCGTGCCGCCCCAGGGCGGCCGCAAGCACCCGCATCAGGAGTTCATCCAGATCGACACGACAAACATCCTGTTCATCTGCGGCGGCGCTTTCGACGGAATCGAAAAGATCATCGAGAACCGCACGGGCAAGAAGACCATGGGGTTTGGCGCTGAGGTGAAGTCTAAAGAAGACAAGGACATCGGCGAGATCCTGCGCAACATCCTGCCGGAAGACCTGCTCAAGTTTGGTCTGATACCGGAGTTCGTCGGTCGCGTGCCGATCATTGTGACGCTGCACGGACTGGACGAGAAGGCGCTGCTGCGCATACTGACCGAGCCGCGCAACGCGCTGGTCAAACAGTACAAACGCCTGTTCGAGATGGACAACGTGGAGTTGGTCATCGAGGAAGACGCGCTGAAGGCCGTGGCTCAGAAAGCTCTGGAGCGCAAGACCGGCGCCCGCGGCCTGCGGGCGATCCTGGAAAAGGTCATGATGGACGTGATGTTCGACATCCCCAGCCGTCAGGACGTGGAAATGTGCCGCGTGACCGCCGAGAGCATCAACTCCGGCGCGGCCCCCGAGATGCGACTGGCACCCAAGCGCATCAAGAAGCCGCTGCTGGAAGAGAACGTCATAGATAAACCTACAGCGTAACCATGAAACAAGAGAGGCTCGGTAAATCCGGGCCTCTTTTCGTATCAAATAGAAGACTCTTCCTTGGCTTCCTCTCAAAGTGAAGGCAAAGATTATCGCCTCTCGATGCAATCACGTCCTTTGAGCTTGGCGGCCAGCAGGGCGCTCTCAGTGGCTTTGTGCATGGCGTCCAGGCTGCGGGCGCTGCGGTACTCCGACAGGCCGCAAGTCAACGTCAAAGCATATTCGTTCTGCTGCCAGGCGAAGGTTCTGGCGGCTTTTTTTCGCAGCTTTTCGCACAACTGCGCGGCGCCGTCGACGTCGGTCTCCGGCAGCAGGATTGCGAACTGATCGTCGCTCCACCGGGCCAGGAAGTCCTGCTTTCGGATGGCGGGCCGCAGCAGGCGGGCGAGCTGCTTCATCAACGCGTCGAAGCAGCCCTGACCGAAGCTATCTCGCAGGCCCTTGAGCTGGTCGGCTTCTATGAGCACCAAAGCAAAGGGGCGCTTGTTGCGTTGGGCACGGATGGACTCTTCCTGCATGCGATCGATGAGGTTGTGCCGGGTCAGCAGGCCGGTCAGTGCGTCGGTGTGCAAAGCCTGCTGCAGGGCGGCCTCCCGCCGGGCCAGTTCCGCCATTCGGACCTGGCTGGCCATGGCCAGCGCTGTACTCTGGGCCGCGCAGCGCAGCAGCCGCAGGTCTCCGCTGTCAAAGGCCTCTGCCTGGTTGCTGTGGATCGTGAGCACATGGGGCTCGCCGAAACACAGGAAAGAGCAAAACAACGCCGAGCGCGGCCGGTATTCGGCTTCGTCCTGGGCCAGCGCGTAGCGCGCGGCGTCCTGCGGCGGGATGTCCGTGTAGATCAGGTCTCGCCCGTTGCGCATGGCTTTGAGGACTTCTGACGGGTGAACCCGGCGGGTGGGGGAGAGCAGCGCGCCTTCCCGCCACCACGCAACATAGTCCACGGACTTCTGGCCCTCCCGGCACGCGCCGATGGCCAGATCGTCGAAGCTGAGTATCCTGGACAGCTCCTGCGCCAGCCGAAGGGCGATTTGCGGCGGGCTGTCGGCATCGGCCAGGGCACGGCTTACGTCCGCGGCCACGGCCAAGGCGCGGGACTGCTCCTCCAGATCGTGGCGCAGGCCGTGAACCTCGGCGATGCGGCGCTTGATCTCCTCATTGATCTGGCGGAAGATCTCCTTATCATCGGCCAGCACGGGGGAGGGCAGAAGCGCTTGGATGTGGCGCAGCCGCCGGCGCAGCGCGCTGTCGTCACCATTCCTCCCGGATGCCGGCGTTTTGTCGCTGTCCAGATAGTCGCGCTTGTCATACCATAGCGCCATCCGCGTGTGGATTTCACGGGCCAGTTCGTCGCTGCCCATTTCCCAGGCAATGGTCAGCGCCTTGTTGAGCGTAGCCTTGGCGGCGTCCACGTGCTCCAGGCTCAGTTGCAGGCGCCCAATGGACGCGAGCGTGGACGTGACCGCGAATTTGCTTCGGGATTGTATGGCATGGTTCAGCGCATCCTTATAAGCTGCCAGCGCGTCCTGCGCATCGCCGGAGTGCTCCAGCACGGCGGCCCGCAGCGTCTGCACCGCGGTCAACTCGGCACTGCCCAGGCGGAGCGACGCGGCCAGCTCCATGGCTCGCTCATTGGCTTCCAGTGCGGCGTCGGTGTTGCCGGTCATCAGATGGCACTCGCACAGCGAAAGCTCCAGCCGTTCCAACGCCTCGCCGCCGGTTTCCTGCACCGATGGAAGCGCCTCCAGGAATACAGCCAGTGCTTCGCCGTGCCGGCCCAGCCTCATCAGCATGTCCGCCCGCAGGAGCAAAAGCTGCACAAACAGGCCGGACAACCCCAGCCGCAGCAGTGCGTCGTTGCCGCCCAACAGATCCATGCCCTGGTCGGCGCAGGCCAGCGCCTCTGCCGGCTCATCGGCGCTGGCGTAGAGCGTTGTGAGCGCCCGCAGCGCCTGCGCCTGGCCGGCGACATCGTTGATGCTGCGATATAGGGACAGCGCGTTGAAGCAGGCCTCCAGAGCGTCGGGGAAATTCTCCTTTTGCTCATGATACCGTGCCAGCAGAAGGCTGCTTTCGGCGCGGCCGCGGTCATACCCCAGGGCGGCAGAGAGCTCAGTGGCTTCACCGGCCAGTACAAAAAGCCGGTCGGCGTCGCCCTGAAGGCGACTGGCCTGGGCCAGCAGCGCATCGATCTGTTTTCTGCCCTGTAACGCCTGGGCCTTTTCAGAGCCCGGCAGCGGAGGGTTGCTCATGGGGAACTCCTGATTGGATTGTATCTGTCTTTCATGTGGTATATTAATATATCGACAAATTTAAAGGAATCATAAGAATCGCAATAGAGCTTTAGGCCCGAAGGGAAAGCCTGCAAGGCGCTTTGTTTACAGTCAGCGCAGCGTTTCCCGCCCATGCATTTTATGGTATACTATGCATAGAGATTGCCCCGGAGGTACCGATGAGCGACCACGCAAGCTACGAAAATCCGCTGATCACCCGCTATGCCAGCCGGGAGATGGCGCAGAACTTTTCCGACGACAAGAAGTTTACGACCTGGCGCAAGCTGTGGATCGCGCTGGCCGAGGCGGAACAGGAGCTGGGCCTGCCCATCACTGATGTGCAGATTCAGGAACTGAAAGCCAACGAGACCAACATTGACTATGAGCTGGCGGGCGAGCTGGAACGCAAGACCCGCCACGATGTGATGGCCCATGTGCTGGCCTACGGTCAGCAATGCCCGCAGGCCAAAGGCATCATCCATCTTGGGGCTACCAGCTGCTACGTGGGGGACAACACCGATATCATTGTGATGCGCGACGGCCTGCTGCTGCTGCGCGGCAAGCTGTTGGGGTGTCTTAAGCTGCTGGCTGATTTCGCTCTGAAATACGCCGACGTGCCCACGCTGGGCTTCACCCATTTCCAGCCGGCACAGTTGACCACCGTGGGCAAACGCGCCACATTGTGGCTGCAGGATCTGCTGACCGATCTGCAGGACCTGGATTATGTACTCTCCACGCTGCAGTTGTTGGGCGTGAAGGGCACCACCGGCACCCAGGCCAGCTTTTTGACGCTGTTTGACGGCGACGAGGCCAAGGTGAAGTCGCTGGAGGACAAGGTCGTAGCCAAGCTGGGCTTTGCGCGCGCCTTCCCGGTGACCGGGCAGACCTACCCGCGCAAGCTGGACGGTCGCGTGCTGCAGGTGCTCTCCAGCATCGCCCAGAGCGCCTACAAGTTCGCCAACGACATCCGACTGCTGCAGAACCTCAAGGAGATCGAGGAACCCTTTGAGAGCACGCAGATCGGCTCTTCGGCCATGGCCTACAAGCGCAACCCCATGCGCACCGAGCGCATGTGCGCGCTGGCCCGCTTCCTGCTCACGATGCCGGAGAACACGGCCATCACCGCATCCACCCAGTGGTTTGAGCGCACGCTGGACGATTCCGCCAACCGCCGCCTGGCAGTGCCTCAGGCTTTTCTTGCGGCCGACGGGTTGCTCAAGCTGTATCTGAACGTGACCGACGGTCTGGTCGTGTACGAAAAGGTTATCCGCGCCCACATCAAGGCGGAGCTGCCCTTCATGGCTACTGAAACCATCCTGATGGAGGCCGTGAAAAGGGGAGGAGATCGCCAGGAATTGCATGAGAAAATCCGTGTGCTTTCTATGGAGGCGGCCAAAAACGTGAAGCAGGAGGGCCTGCCCAACAATCTGCTGGAGTTGATCGCCGGCGACGCCGCCTTTGGCATGACGGCACAGGAGCTGGACGCGCTGATGCAGGCGGAATCCTTCACCGGCCGCAGCGGCAACCAGACACGGGAGTTCATGGCCGAGCACATCCAGCCAGTGCTGCGCCAGAACAGCAACCAGGTTACGACGGAGAGCGAGATCAACGTATAATACGTCTTATGCGTCTCTCAAAACGCCCTGTAGATGTTGGTAGTTGAAACCGACCGCCGGTTCATCCGGCGAAAGGAAACGTCTATCAGATAAAGAACGTTGTAAAAGGCTCGCCCGCAGGCGCCCATCGTTCCTGAAAAACGAATATGAGACGAAAATCATAGAGATCGCCCGGCGACTGTTCTCGGCGGGCGATCATCAAGAAAACGGACAAGGCAGCCTAAATCGTTTTGGGCGCCACAGCGGCCAAAACGAAAGGCCACAAAAACCTAAGTTTTTGTGGCCGCTCTGGCAGGGGAGACGCGATTCGAACACGCAACCGACGGTTTTGGAGACCGCAACTCTACCGTTGAGCTACTCCCCTAAGTTCGTTCGAGCATGGTTGATTATAAGAAAAAATAAACCAAAAGTCAAGCAGGGAAGTCTGACACTTCACGGAGGACACTATGAATTCATACAAACTAGGTTTCATCGGCACCGGTGTCATGGGCGAATCCATCCTGAGCGGCATCGTGACCCAAAAGGCCATGAGCCCGGACAACCTCTTTGTGTACGACATCGACCACGCCAAGCGCATACAGATGGTGGATAGCTACGGCGTGAGGGCCTGTGTCACGGCGGCGGAGCTCGTGGACGCGTGCGATGTGGTTTTTCTCTCGATCAAGCCGACGGTGTGCCAGGGCGTGCTGGAAGAACTGGCGGATAAGCTGGCGGGGAAGGCCATTTTCTCCATCGTGGCCGGCTGGGGCACGGCGCGCATCGCGGCACTTGCGCCGGCTGCGCGGGTGCTGTGCGTGATGCCCAATGTGGCCGCCATCAGCGGTGAGGCCATGAGCGTGCTCAGCGCCGATCACACGCTCGCCGAGGATGAGTTCCGCTTTGCAAATCTGATCTTCCGGGCTATCGGAGAAGTTGAAACGATTCCGGAGAAACACTTCGACATCGTGACCGGCATCAGTGGCAGCGGGCCGGCTTACGCGTTCATGTTCATAGAGGCCATGGCGCAGGCGGGCATCTACAACGGCCTGCCGGCCAAGACCGCCCGCAAGCTGGCGGCGCAGACGCTGCTGGGCGCTGCCAAAACCCAGTTGCTGGGCGACCGGCACCCGGCGGACCTGCGCGACGCCGTGTGCACGCCCGGCGGCACGACGATAGAGGCCGTCATGGAGCTGGAGAGCAGAGGCTTCAACGGCACGGTGATGGCGGCGGTGGACAGGTGCGCCCGGAAGTATCGCCAGATGGCGGAAAAGAAATGACAGCAGGCGCCAAGACCGTAGAGCTTTATACCGACGGCGCGTGTTCCGGCAACCCCGGCCCGGGCGGCTGGGCGGCCATCCTGAAATATGGCGTGGCGGAAAAGACCGTGAGCGGCGGCGAGCCCGCCACGACCAACAACCGCATGGAGCTGATGGCGGCCATCGAAGGCCTGCGGGCGCTGAACCGCCGCTGCAGCGTGATACTGTACTCCGACAGCGCCTATCTGGTGGATGCCATGAGCAAGGGCTGGCTGCGCAAGTGGCAGATGAACAATTGGAAGACCACCGGCAAGGACGACGTGAAGAACCGCGACCTGTGGGAGGCGCTGCTGGAGCTGACGCGCGCCCATGACGTGACGTGGCAGAAGGTCAAAGGACACTCGGACAACGAGTACAACAACCGATGCGACGAAATTGCCCGCGGTGAGATCGCCAAGATGAATGCGAAGGCGCGAGAAGCCGTCGCGCGTAGTGTGGACTAGAATACCCATCTCGACCATAGCGAGAAAGAAACAAGAAAAAGGCGTTTTACGAATCAGTTGTCCGCCTCACGGGGAAGCGGACAACTATTCGTAAAACGCAGGTTTTACGAATAGTTGACACGTCGGAAGCGGCTGTGGTATGCTTTCCCCATCTTCTGCCAAGGATGGTTGCCCATGGCAAAACGTGAAAAAAACGATCAAACCGAGCAGCGCCTGCGCCAGGCCGAGCGCCTGCGGCGTGTGCTGTTGGAGCTTCCCGAGGTTTGCTACGATTTCATTCTTTCCATGGAAAGCAATTCTTCTGCGCTGACGCGCATCAATTACGCCGGCGATCTGCGCATCTTTTTCACCTATCTGCACGACGAAGCCGGGCTGTTCGACAAACCCGTTCCGGAACTGCTGCCCGAGGACATCGCCCGGGTACAGCCGCGGCACATCGAGATGTATCTTGATTACCTTTCGATCTACGAGCGCGACGACCGCCTGCTGGAGAACCACAATCCCGGCAAGAAGCGCAAGCTGTCCGCCGTGCGGACGTTCTTTAAATACATGCTTAAACACAGATATATAAAGGAGACCCCCACCGCCATCGTCGAGACGCCACGCATCGCGGAAAAACCGATCCTGCATCTGGACGGCCCGGAAGTTCTGGACTTGATGCAGGCGGCGGAGACCGGCGAAAACCTGACCAGGCACCAGGCGACGTATCACAGGAGCACGCAAACCCGCGACCTGGCCCTGCTGTCCTTGATGCTGGGCACGGGCATCCGCATCAGCGAATGCGTGGGCCTGAACCTGCAGGACATGGACTTTGCCCGGCGCAGCTTCCGCGTGACGCGCAAGGGCGGCAAGCAGGCCATTCTGTACTATTCCGAGGATGTGCAGCGGGCGCTGGACGATTATTTGGTGCTGCGCAAACAGGCCAGGCCGCTGGCCGGGCATCAGGATGCGTTGTTCCTTTCCATGCAGAACCGGCGCATCACCGCCCGCGCCGTGGAGAACCTTGTGCACAAGTACGCGACGACCGCCGTGCCGCTCAAGAAGATTACGCCGCACAAGCTGCGCAGCACCTTTGGCACGGCCCTGTACCGCGCCACCGGTGACATCTATCTGGTCGCGGACGTGCTGGGCCATCGCGACGTCAACACGACCCGCAAGCATTATGCCGACATGAGCGAAGATAACCGCAGGAAAGCGGCGGAAGCGGTTCATTATGAAAAAAGAGATGATTAATCACGCCTACATATAAGTATTGCGTAGCAGAATGATTATTTGTCGCTGCAAAGCTCGCTTAAAGAAAACAAAATGCGCAGGATATAGTTGTTGGAGCAATAATATACGAACATACGTTTGACAACTGGAAAGCGGTATGCTATACTCGCGTTAATAAAAGGAAAGGATGCACAGCCATGCCCAATTACAGCGATGCGATCGATGAGCTTGGCGGTAAGCAGAAAAAAGTTTACCAGTATATAAAGAGCTATACGGAGGAGCACGGATATCCGCCTTCGGTGCGTGAGATTTGCGCCGCCGTGGGGTTGAAGTCCACGTCCACCGTGCACGGTCACATCAGCCGGCTCAAGAAGAAGGGCTTGCTCAAGCGCGACCCCGCCAAGCCGCGGGCCATCGAGATTCTGGATGAGGATAACGAGGCGCGCCAGAAGGCCATGACCGTGCCGGTCATCGGCAAGGTCACCGCAGGCCAGCCCATTTTGGCCTATGAGAACGTGGAGGAATACATCCCGCTGCCGGCGTCCTTCGTGCGGGACGAGCATTCCTTTGTGCTGCGCGTGTGCGGCGAGAGCATGATAAATGCCGGCATCTTCGACGGCGACTTCGTCGTCGTGCGCCAGCAGAACTACGCCGACGATGGCGACATCATCGTGGCGCTCATCGAGGAGGAAGCTACGGTCAAGCGCTTCTTCGCCGAGGGCAGAAAGATTCGCCTGCAGCCGGAGAACCCAACGATGTCGCCGATTATCGTGGACGATGCCCGAGTGCTGGGTAAGGTCACGGGGCTGTTCCGTCGGGTGAAGTAAACATATTAACACGGAATAAAAAGCCGAGGATTTACATATCTCCTCGGCTTTTCCTATTCAGCAAGGGGAGAGGATTTAAACTCCTCTCCCCTTCCTCACGCACCACATATGTTGTTAATCCAATAACTCCGTCAGCACCATCATCATGGCCAACGCGCAGTGCTGATAGGTCAGGCCGCCCTGCAAATAGCCGATATATGGTGGCCTGATCGGCGCGTCGGCGGAAAGCTCGATGGAGGCACCCTGCACGAAGGTGCCCGCTGCCATGACGACGTCGTGTTGATAGCCGGGCATGGGCCAGGGTTCCGGCACGACGTGACCATCCACCGGTGAAGCCGCCTGTATGGCCCGGCAGAATCGCAGCAGCGGCTCCTGCGCGCCGAATTCGATGGATTGGGTGATGTCGCTGCGACTGGCGCCGGACGCGGGCATCACGGGGTAGCCCAGAACCTCAAAGACGGACGCGGCCAGCACCGCTCCCTTGAGGCTCTCCCCCACCGCGTGCGGCGCCAGGAACAGCCCCTGGTAGAAGCTCTGATACCCGGAAGGCCAACTGCCCACCTCGGCCCCGATGCCCGGCGCCGTCATGCGGTACTGCACGCGCTCCACCAGATGCCGGAGGCCGGCGATGTAGCCGCCGGTGGGCGCCAGGCCGCCGCCGGGGTTCTTGATCAGCGAACCGGCGATCAGGTCCGCGCCCACGTCGGTGGGCTCCCGCTCCTCGGTGAATTCGCCGTAGCAGTTGTCCACCAGCACGACGCAATCCGGGTCGGCCTGCTTGACAGCAGCGATGACGCGTTCCAGATCGACAATTCCCAACGAAGGCCGCCAGTCATAGCCCCGGGATCGTTGCAGATACACGATAGTTGCGCCTTCCCAATGTTCGCGCAGGGCGGCGCAAGCGGCGTCCAGGTCTATGTGCTGATCGGCGGTCAACGGCAGCTCCACATAGGTCACGCCGTTTTCCAACACGCTCTCGATGCCGTTCTCGTCGGGGTGTACGCCCAAGGTGGCCAGCAACGTGTCATAGGGCGCGCCGGTCAGGCTCAAAAGGCGCGTGCCCCGGCGGCACAGCGCGTACAGGCACAGCGACAGCGCGTGGGTGCCGGACACGATGTGGGGCCGCACAAGAGCGGCCTCGCAGCCCAACACTGTGGCGTACAGCGCGTCCAGCGTTTCGCGACCGATGTCGCCGTAGGCATAGCCGGTGCTGCCGGCAAAATGCCGGCCTTCCACGCGATGGGCGCGAAAGGCCGACAGCACCTTGGCCTGATTGTGCAGTTGCAGCTTTTCAATGGCGCGGAACTGGGTGGCCGTGCGATGCTCCGCCTCCGCGACCAGGTTCATGGCCCGCTGGCTGATGGGCAGCTGCGGGCTGTTCATTGGTGTGTCCAGCATTCGGTTTGTCTTCTTCCTCCGATGGTGTGATGACCGATATGGAGCGCTTGTAGATCAGCGCGCGGTCCTCGGCTTTGTGCCGCTGCACCAGCACCGTTTCGCCGTCCTGGCCCAGCAATATTGCGGCGATGTCGCGCCCTTCCGTCAGGCGGATCATCACCGGGCGGTGCGTCACGATCAGTTCACGTAAAAAGCCAGTCTCCACCATGGCGCCGCACCCCTCTCTGCCTCTCCTTAAGGGATATGCAGCGTTTGGCGAATATATCCCAGCGCCGCGTCCAGCAGCGTGTCGGGGCCATTATATGCTTCGGCGTCCAGCCAGTGGATGGAGCGCTCACGGCGGAACCATGTCATCTGCCGCTTGGCGTACTGGTGCGTGCCGATCTTGATGCGTTCCACGGCCTGGGCCAGCGGCTGCTGGCCGTCCAGCACCGGGAACAATTCTTTATACCCCAGTGCTTGGAAGGCGGGGGCATCGCGGCCATAGCGGGCCGTCAGCGCCCGCACCTCGTCCAGCAGCCCCTCCCGCACCATGATGTCCACGCGTTGGTCGATGCGGCGGTTCAGCGCCTCGCGGTCGAGGGAGAGGCCCAGCCATGCCAGCGGATAGAGCGGCTGGCCGCTGAAGAGCTGCGCGTCGCCGGCAGGTTGCGCACCGCCCAGCGCGATTTCCAGCGCGCGGATCACGCGACGGGTGTTGTTGGCATGGATGCGTCCGGCAGCCTCTGGGTCCTTCTCCCGCAGCAGATCGTGCAGCGCCTGCGCGCCTTGTTGGCGCTCCATCTGCTGCAGGCAGGCCCGCAGCGCCTCGTCGGCATTGGATTGGCGGAAATCCAAAGGATAGACGGCGGCGCTGATGAAGAGCCCCGTGCCGCCGCACAGGATGGGCAGTTTGCCACGAGCCGAGATGGCGGCGATGCAGGCGCGGGCCTGCTGCTGGTAGACCGCGGCGCTGTAGGGCTCGTCGATGCCCACCGTACCAATCAAATGGTGCGGCACGCCGCGCATCTCATGGGCGCTTGGCTTGGCGGTGCCGATGTCCATGCCGCGGTAGATCTGCATGGAGTCGGCATTGACGACTTCGCCGTTCAAGCGCAGGGCGATGTCGATGGCCAGTCGGGTTTTGCCCGAGGCCGTAGGCCCGCACACGATGACGACAGGCGTATCCATCACTTGACCCTGCGGAACTGCCGCTCGATGCTGTGGCGATCCATGACGATGACGAAGGGCCGGCCATGGGGGCAGGTCAGAGGCACGTCTTCACGACTCAGGATGTCAGCCAGAGCCCTAAGTTCGGCGCTATCCAGTCGGTCGCCGCCCTTGACCGCCCGCTTGCACGCCATGGACATAATCTTCTCTTCCTTGAGCTCTTCGGCGCGGGTGGACCGATCCTCGGCCAGGCTGTCCAGCACCTGCATCAGGAAATCCTGCACCTGTGGCTGGCCCAGTATGAAAGGCACGGCGCTTACCCGGTAGGTCAGCCGGCCGTATTCCTCAATCTCGAAGCCCAGGCGCGTCAGGGTGTCCAGGTTGTCGTCCAGCACAGCCTTCATCTCATGGGAGAGCTGGATCACCTGGGCGATGAGCAGCCGCTGGGAGCACGGCTGCGCGCCGGACAGCGCCGCGCGGTACTTCTCATACCACAGGCGCTCGTGGGCGGCGTGCTGATCCAGGATCAGCAGGCTGTCGCCGTGCTGGACCAGCATAAAGGTGTCAAACACCTGGCCGATGACCCGCAGCGCCGGCGCAGTGGAAAAGGCGGCCTGCTGCTCCACCTGGGAGGCGACGTTGGGTATGCTGGGGCGCTGCTGCAGCGGCATGTCTGCCAGCGCGGAGCTGGGGCGGCCGGTCAGCAGGCTCACGTGGCCGGCAAAGCGGCTGACCGTATGCTCCAGCGTTTCCGGCGGCGGCGACACCTGGCCTACAGCGGGCCTTGCTTCTGCTGACAGAAAATCGGGCTTTCGCGTCAGGGTTCCAGCGGCGTGCGCAACGGCGGAAGGGGCTGGCTCCCTTTCAACAATAGTAACCGACTGCTCGGGCTGCGGCGCTTTGGTGTTCAGGCGTGTCTCGACGACTGGGGGTGCCCATTCCTGTTCAACGGCAGGCTCGTTGGGTTTGTCATTGGGCTCTGTGGGCTCCGGCGCGGGGAAGGCCCACGATATGGGCTCCCGTGTGTGCTGCGCCAGTGCCTTGGACACGGCAATTTCAATAAGCTGGCGTACCTGGTGCTCATTGGCAAAGCGCACCTGCAGCTTATTCGGGTGCACGTTGACGTCCACCTCGCCGAAGGGCAGCGTAAGACTCATCACGTAGCCCGGAAAGCGCCGGGAATCGGCCAGGCCGCCCACCAAGCGCTCCACGATGGCGCTGACTGCCCCGTGGGTCACGGCGCGGCCATTGACAACCAGCAGCTGCGCGCCGCGGTTGCCCCGGGCCACCGACGGCGGGAAGAGGAACCCTTCCACGCCCAGGTTGCCGATGTGCTGGCGCACAGGAATGAGCCCGGCGGTAATGTCGCGGCCATGGACGGTGTAGATGGCGCTCTTCAGGCTGCCGTCGCCGGCGCTGTGATAGGTAACCTTACCGTTGCTGATGAACTTCAGCGATACCTGGGGGTTGCTCAGGATCAGCCGGGACATCACGCTGCCAACATAGCCGGCTTCTACCGATGGCTTGGCCAGGAACTTGAGCCTTGCCGGCGTGTTGTAGAAAAGGTCCGCCACGACGATCGTCGTGCCGTCGGGGCAGCCGAACTCACTGTGGTTCACAGCCTTGCCGCCATGCATGATGAAGCGCATGCCGGCGCTCTGCTCGGCGGGCTTGGTCGTGAGCTCCAGGCGGCTCACGGCGGCGATGCTATAGAGCGCCTCGCCGCGAAAGCCCATGTGAGAAATGGCGTAAAGATCGTCCAGCGTGGCAATCTTGCTGGTGGCGTGGCGCTCGAAGGCCAGAGGCACCTCGGCGGCAGGGATACCGCAGCCGTTGTCGGTCACGCGGATGCGCTGTATGCCGCCTTCCTGTATCTCTACGGTCACAAAGGTACTGCCGGCGTCAATGGCGTTCTCCACCAGTTCCTTGACAACCGAAGACGGCCGCTCGACGACTTCGCCGGCGGCTATTTTCTGCGCGATGCTCTCTTCCAACAGGCGGATGGGGGCCATACTTCTCCTTAGCTTTGTCTGCTTAGCTGCTCTTCTCCATGCGCTGCTTGAGACGGTTGAGCAGATACAGCGCGTCGATGGGCGTCGTCGTCGTGATGTCCAGGTTGCGTATCTCGTCCAGCAGGCCGGCGTAGGGCACCGTGTCCATGAAGTTCAATTGCACTTGTGCGGTCTGGTCCTTGAGGTTGGCGGCGGTCTTCTCTACGTTGGCGCTGACGCGCTGCTTGTTGATGTCGGCAGCCTCCAGGCGTTTCAGAATCTCCCTGGAGCGGTCCAGCACCTCCTGGGGCAGGCCTGCCAGCCCGGCCACGTGGATGCCAAAGCTCTTGTCCGCGCCGCCGCGCACGATGCGCCGCAGGAACAGCACCTCGTCGCCCTGCTCCTTTACGCTGATGCAGTAGTTCTTGACGCCGGGCACTTTGTCTTCCAGCTCGGTCAGCTCGTGATAGTGGGTCGCGAACAGCGTCTTGGCCCCCACCCGCTCGGTGTTGCACAGGTATTCCACGACCGACCACGCGATGCTCAGGCCGTCGAAGGTGCTGGTGCCGCGGCCGATCTCATCCAGTATCACCAGCGAATGGCGCGTGGCCTTGTGCAGGATGGAGGCCATCTCGCTCATCTCCACCATGAACGTGCTCTGGCCCAGGAACAAGTCGTCGGAGGCGCCCACGCGGGTGAAGATTTTATCCAGGATGCAGATGGACGCCTTGCGGGCGGGCACGAAGCTGCCCATGTGGGCCAGTATCGCCATCACGGCGACCTGGCGCAGATAGGTGCTCTTGCCGGCCATGTTGGGCCCGGTGATGATCAGGAAACGGTTGGCCGCCATGTCCAGCACCGTGTTGTTGGGCACGAAGCTCTGGGAACCCAGCGCCCGCTCCACGACGGGGTGGCGTCCATCCACGATGTTGAGCACACCGTCGGTCGTGATGTCCGGGCGCACGAAGTTCTGGCGCAGGGCCACCCGGGCCAACGCCTGCAGCACGTCCAGCTGGGCCACGGCGCGGGCGCTGGCCTGCACCCGGGGGATCTGCTTTTCCAGCGCGTCGCGAATTTCCTGGAACAGCGCCTGCTCCAACTTGACACTGCGTTCCTCGGCGTGCAGCACCGTGCTCTCCAACTCTTTGAGCTCCGGCGTGATGAAGCGCTCCGCGCCGGCCAGCGTCTGCTTGCGCGTGTAGCGGTAGGGCACCGAGCCCAGGTTGGATTTGGTAACCTCTATGAAGTAGCCGAACACCTTGTTGTAGCCGATACGCAGATTCTTGATGCCGGTGGCCTCGCGCTCGGAGGCCTCCATCTGGTTCATGATGGCCTGCCCGTTGGTGTAGGCGGCCCGCAGCGCGTCCAGCTCGGCGTGGTAGCCGTCGCGGATGATGCCACCATCGCGGATGCTCATGGGCGGGTTGTCGGCGATGGCGCTGTGCAGCAGCGCGCTCAGGTCGGCGCACGGGTCCATGCGCCCGTTGATGTCCGCGAGCAAGGCGCTGTGGCACACGGCCAGAGATTCCTTGACGGCGGGCAGCGTGGCCAGCGATTGGCCCAGCGCCTGACAGTCGCGGGCGTTCAGCGACGCGTAGGATACTTTGCTCAGGATGCGCTCGATGTCCTTGATAGCCGAAAGTTGGTCGGCCAGCGCGTCGCACAAGATCAGGTCACCTTTAAGCTCCTGCACGGCGTCCAGCCGGGCGTTGATGGCGACCGGCGACTGCAAGGGCAGCTCCAGCCAGTTCTTGAGCAGCCGCGCACCCATGGCCGTGGCAGTCTCATCCAGCAGCCACAGCAGTGAACCGCGGCGGGCCTGGCTGCGCAGCGTCTGCGTGAGCTCCAGGTTGCGCCGGGCGGCTGGGTCTATGAACAGAAATTGCTGCAGCTCGTAGGCGGACGGCGGGTTCAGGTGGCTCAGCGCGTTTTTCTGGGTGGATTCCAGATAGCCCAGCATTGCCCCGGCGGCGCACAGCGCCGCGCCCTGCAGAGCGGACACCGCTGCCTCGCCAAAGCGGCCGCTCAAGGATCGCAACGCGGCGTCCGGCGCGAAGGCATCTTCCGGCAGCGCGGCGGAGGGCCAGCTTAAGAGCTTTCGGTAGGGGCTGTCCGACCCCACGGCCAGCAGCATGTCGGTGTTGACGAGAATCTCGCTGGGCCCCAGGCGCGTGAGCTCATCCAGCAGCGCGCTGGCGCGATCCTCCACGGCGGTCACGCGGAACTCGCCGGTGCTCACATCCACGGCGGCCAGGCCCACGATGCCGGCGTCCTTAAACAGGCTCACGATGTAGTTGGGCGCCTTCTCATCCAACATGGAGCTTTCGATGACGGTGCCCGGTGTGATGATGCGCACGACGTCGCGCTCCACGAGGCCGCTGGACTCGGCGGGATCGCTCATCTGCTCGCAGATGGCCACCTTGTAGCCCTTGGCCAGCAGGCGGTTCACGTATTGATCCACACTGTGGAAGGGCACGCCGCACATGGGCGCGCGCTCCTGCAGGCCGCAGTCGCGGCCGGTCAGCGTCAGCTCCAGCTCCCGCGAGGCCAGCACCGCGTCCTCAAAGAACATCTCGTAGAAGTCGCCCAGGCGGAAGAACAGCAGCGCGTCGGGGTACTGCTCCTTGAGCTGCATGTATTGCGCCATCATCGGCGACAGCTTTGCCATGTTACTCTCCCGCTTCGCCGGCGGCGATCTCGCCCACCAGCGTATTTGCCATCGACTTGGTGATCTTCACACTCCGGATGGAGCCGATCAGGCTGGCGTCGCCGTCGGCGCTGACCGTGCGACCGCTGCCGGTACGCCCGCTTATCTGTGTGGCGCGGCGGCGGCTGACCGTCTCGAAGAGCACGCTTTGCACGCTACCTACGGCCTGGGCATCCAGCTCGGCGCTGATGCGCGTCTGCAGTGCGTTGAGCCGCGCCAGGCGTTCACGCTTGATGTCGTCGGGGATCTGGTCTTCCATTTTGGCGGCGGCGGTGCCGGTGCGCCGGGAATACTTGAACGTGAACGCCGCGTTGAACCGTGAGCGCTCCACCAGTGCCAGCGTGGCCTGGAAGTCCTCCTCGGTCTCGCCGGGGAAGCCCACGATGAAATCCGACGACACGCCGATGCCCGGCACGGCGGCACGCAGCTTTTCCAGCAAGCCCAGATAGTGGGCTGCGGTGTAGCGGCGGTTCATGCGCGCAAGGATCGCGTCGCTGCCGCTCTGCACCGGCAGGTGGATCTGCGGGCATACGGCGCGGGAATGGGCCATGACCTCTATGAGCTCATCGGACAGGTCCTTGGGGTGCGACGTCATAAAGCGCAGGCGCAAAAGCTCGGGCACTTCCTCCTCGATGCGTCGCAGCAGCTGCGGGAAGCGCAGGCTGCCGCCGTGGTAGGAATTCACGTTCTGGCCCAGCAGCGTGACCTCGCGCACGCCGGACGCCACAAGTTCCCGCACTTCCGCAATGATCACGTCGGGTTCGCGGCTCTTTTCCCGGCCCCGCACGTGAGGCACGATGCAATAAGAGCAGAAGTTGTCACAGCCGTACATGATCGTTGTCCACGCGCTCACGCTGGTCTTGCGCACGGCAGGGATGCCCTCTACGATGTTCAGGCTGCCTTCGGCCACGCGGGCGAAGCCCTTGCCGCTGCTGGCGGCCTCCACGAGCATCTGGGGCAGCTCGTGCAGGTTGTGGGTGCCGAAGGCCAGGTTCACATGGCGCATTCTGGAGAGCAGCTTCTGGGCGGCCTTGTCCTGCTGCATCATGCAGCCGCACACGCCCAGCAGCAGATCGGGCTTCTCCCGCTTGATCGTGGCGATCTGGCCCAGGCGGCCGTAGACGCGGTTCTCGGCGTGCTCGCGCACACAGCATGTGTTCAGCAGGATCAAGTCGGCGTCCTGCTCGCCCTGGGCCTGCTCCATGCCGATGGTCTGCAGCAATCCGGCCAGCCGCTCGCTGTCGTGGGCGTTCATCTGGCAGCCGTAGGTCTCGATATGATAGCGCTTGCCCCCCAGCACAGCGTGGGCCTGTTCGATCCAGGCCCCCTGGGCGGCATCGCGTTGGAAGTCCATGCTCGTATCCAATGAAATCCCCTTGTTTGCGTCTGGGGAAGTGCTGAATAAAGCATGGCATCTGCCTTGATTGGTCTTTTTCCGCCCTGCTTCGTTGCCGTCAGCCGCCTATGCTCTGCGGCATAAGCGACCTCCTCCGCCTGGCAGGACGAAAAAATACACTGCGCAATTCAGACGCCCCATTTATTCAGCGATTCCCTAGTACGCTAGTTCTTGTATCTTACCTATTATATCCATTCAGCATGTTGTATTCAAGGTGCGCATGCTTTAGTTCAGCTCGTCCAGCGTCAGGCTGAAGCTGGGCGCGAAGCGCTCCAGGAAGTGCCGCACCTCCGGCAGGTCCATGGCGTCCAGCTCCCGGCGTACGGACTGCGTGGCCTTCTCGAATTCGCGGTTGCCGGCCTTCAGCTCGTCCAGGCACTTCAAGTACGCGGCGATCTTGTCGGCGGCCTTGGCCAGGCGGTGTTCCGGACTGTCCTGCTGGAACAGCAGCGGCTCGTAATCGCTGCGCAGCTCCTCGGGCAGCATACTCAGCAGCTTGTGGTTGGCGACCTGCTCGATGTCCTTGTAAGCCTGCTTGATATGGGGGTTGAAGTATTTGATTGGCGTGGCCATGTCGCCGGTGATGACCTCGCTGGCCTCGTGGAACACCGCCAGTGTCGTGACACGCTGGGCGTCCACGTGTCCGCCGTAGTAGCGGTTGGAGATCGTCGCGAGGCCGTGGCCGATCATCGCGACCTGCAGGCTGTGCTCCTGTATGTTCTCCGGCTGCGTGTTGCGCATCAGCCCCCAGCGCAGGATGTATTTCATGCGGCCCAGATAGGCAAAAAAGTGGCTCATGGCGAATCCTCCCTTGTTCTGACACATCTTGACACCCCCTATCATATCTGCTACCATACACACAATTCAATAACAAATCCGCTGGGGGGGTAGCCCGAAGGGCTGCTGAGAGGCGCTTACGCGCGACCCTTGGAACCTGTAAGTTCACACTTGCGTAGGGAAGCGGGCCTGATTCAGGCTTCTGCTTCCCGTATGCCCAGAGCATACGGGTTTTCTTTATGGGGAACGCTGAGCGTGCCGCTCTTTTTACCCTCCGCCGGCGGAGGAATGGAGTCATCATGTTTTCCAACTTCGTCAATCCCCTGTCCGACCTGACCGGCGTGAGCTGGTACTCCTTCGCCGCAGTGGCCGTGCTGGTGCTGGCGGCGCTGGTGTTCATCCTGGCCAGCCGTCTGAAGGCGCTGCCCAAGATCGTGCTGGCTGTCGTGGCCACGGCCACGATGGTGTTCCTCGTGGCCTTGCTCTTCGCCAGCGCCGCCAGCTCGCTGGACCAGCCGCTGGAATGGAGCGGCGTTACGCTGAATGCGGCCGTGGCGCTGGTGTGCCTGGCGCTGTTGGTGGGGCTGTTCTTCGCGCTGCGCCGGCTGCAACTGGACACCCGCGCGCTGGTGGCGGCTTCGCTGTGCATCGCGCTGGGCTTCATTCTCTCCAACCTGAAGTTTTACCAGATGCCCCAGGGCGGCAGCATCACACCGGCCAGCATGCTGCCTGTCATGCTGTTCGCGTGGGCCTTCGGCCCCATCCCCGGCTTCGCCGCCGGCCTCGTGTATGGCGCGCTGCAGCTGCTGCAAGATTTCTATGTTGTGCACCCGGCGCAGCTGCTGCTGGATTACATCTTCGCCTTCACGGCGCTGGGCCTGGCCGGTTTCTTCCGCAAGAACCTGCTGTTGGGCGTTCTCGTGGCGGGGCTCACGCGCTTCGTGTTTCACTTCCTGTCCGGCGTCGTGTTCTTCGGTTCTTTCGCCGAGGATCAGAATGTGTTCGTGTACAGCCTGGTCTACAACGCCTCGGTCGTGCTGCCCGACACCGCCATCTGCCTGGTCATCGCGGCCATTCCGGGTTTCCGCCGCGCCATGGAGCGGGTGTTCAAGGCTTCGGCCACGGTCAAGGCATAACCCAAGGAACCATAGCTGTTTCAACAGAAGGAAAAACAAGGCTCCGCCGGTGCGGAGCCTTGTTTTTATGCTTGGATCAGAGGATGTACTTGTCCTTCTTGGGCGGGCGGGCGGCCAGCTCCGCGCGCTTGTCGTCGAAGCCCGGGCGGCCCAGCAGCGCGTAGGTTGCGTTCTTGCCTTCCTCCACACCGGGTTGGTCGAAGGCATCGATGCCCAGCAGTTCGCCGCACACGGCGGTCTGCACCTCGAAGAAGTGCAGCAGCTGGCCCACGGTGAAGGCGTTGACCTCCGGCAGCAGCACGGTCTGGTTGAGCTTGCCGGCCTTCACCAGCGCGTACTCGGTGGCGGCGCGCTCGCTCTGGATCAGCTCGTTGAGCGTATGGCCGCCCAGGAAGCTGACCGCGGGGATCTCCTCGAACCCGTGGGGGATCGCATAATCGCAGCGGTACTTCTCCACGCCCAGGAACGTGATGACCTTGTCGAAGGGACCTTCGGTGTACAGCTGCACCTGGGAATGCTGGTCGGTGACGCCCAGGCTCTTGACCGGCGTCTGGCCCACGTGCACGGTCTTGCCGCGCAGCGTGAACTTCTTGCCCAGGCTCTCGCCCCACAGCTGGGCATACCAATCGGCCATGTATTTCAGTGAATCGGCATAGGGCATCACGATCTGTACGTTCTTGTCCTTCTGCGTCATGGCGATGTAGGCCAATACGCCGGACATCCAGCCAGGGTTGCTCCACAAGTCTTCGACCTGGCACAGTTCGTCCATATAGGCTGCACCAGCCAGCATTTCCTCGATGTCGATGTTGCACACCGCCGCCGGCAGCAGGCCCACCGGGCACAGCTCAGAGAAGCGCCCGCCTACGCCGTCGGGGATTACGAAGGTCTTAAGCTTGTACTGCTTGGCGATCTTAATGAGATAGCCCTTCTTGCGGTCGGTCGTCGCGATGATGTGCTTGGCCAGATGATCGGCGCCCAGCCGCTTGGTCAGCTCGTCGAACACGATCAGCAGTTGAGACATCGTCTCCGACGTGCTGCCGGATTTGGTGATGACGTTGAAGCAAGTCTTCTTGAGGTCGATGACATCCAGAAGGGCGGCCATGCGCTCGGGGTCGATGTTGTCTTCCACGAACAGGCGGGGGCCGCCACGGTTCTCATCGTCCAAATCGTTGTAGTGCAGATGGTTGAGCGCCTGTTGCACTGCGATGGGGCCCAGGGCCGAGCCGCCGATGCCCAGCACGACGAAGTTGTCAAAGGTGTCGCGCACGCGGCGGGCGGTGGCCAGGATGTCTTCCGCGACGGTCTTCTGGTTGTGGGGCAGCTTGGTCCATGCCATCATGCGGGAGGGTCTCCCCCACTTGCCCTTGAGCGACTTGCGGGCCTTGTCGATCTGAGGCGTCAGCGCCTCGATGTCGGCCATGGAAATTGCCCCCACTTTGTTGCGGAACTTGACGGCCTGGGCGGTCTTATCTATGTACTCCTCCATCATGTGGTTGAAGTCATATTTGAGCCGCATGCTCTTCTTCCAGTCTTCGGTCTGCCAGCGATTCAACATAGTCTACTCCTTGAAAGCATTCAGCATATTATACAGTATTATGTAGAAAAACAAAAGGCTTCCTTGCTCCCATTCTAGTATGCAGAGGCCCATTTCATCCTATTCGCGGGCCTTGCAATCGGTTTCCCGCCGGTCTTGCCGGCATGGCTCGTTGCACGGTTGCATATACATTTGCCGAGGTGTTTTGTAGATGGTGCAAGGGGTTTCGCTGCGGCTGCTGCTGGCGACGGTGGCTATTTTGGCGGTGCTGCTGCTCGTGTCGCTGGCCGTGCCCGATAGCCTGATGGCATCGGCGCTGCTACCCGGCCAACCCGCGGGCTCGCTGGTCGTCACCGTGCAGGATGGCTTCACCGAGCAGCCGCTGCAGGGCGCCATAGTCGTGATACCCGAAACCGGCGAGAGCGCCGTGACCGACGACAACGGCAAAACCACGGTGATGAACGCGCCCATCCTGCAGGACGCCAACGAGCAGGCCGTGCTGCCGATGAACTGGGGCGAGATCACGCTGCTGATCTATCGCGACGGCTACATCGATGCGGCGATCTTTCATGTGAATATCTATGAAAACCAAACGCGCCAGGGGCCTACGGTGCTTCTGTTTCCGCTGGACGCCGAGGGCGCCAACGCGCCTTTCACATTGATCGAATCGCCCAATCGCCTGTGGGTGCAGCAGCTTTTGGCGAAATTCCGCCCATCTGCCGATTGAATCGTTTGCCAGCAAATGTAACTTGTTCCTTCCAACAAAAATCGATATAATTGATTCTATCAAACTCTACCGAGGGCGACATGGCGAAGAGGCTTAAGGTCATCGCTTGCAAGGTCCTGATGCGCGAACTCTATTGGGTGGCCGCGCGCACGCCGAACATCGTGGACATCGCCTGGAAAAAGCAGGCGCTGCACAACACGCCGGACTTGCTGCGCGCATCGGTGCAGGCTGCCATCGACGAGGCCGAGGCCGAGGAAGAGCAGTACGACGCCATCTTGCTGGGTTACGGCCTGTGCAGCAACGGCATCGTGGGCCTGACCAGCCGCAAGACACCGCTGGTTATCCCCCGCGGGCACGATTGCATCACTTTTTTGCTGGGCTCCAAGGAGCGGTACCGCGACATTTTCGACAGCTACAGCGGCGGCATCTACTGGTATTCGCCGGGATGGATCGAGCATTCGCTGCAGCCGGGCAAAGAGCGCTACGAACGCGCCTATCAGGAATACGCCGACAAGTACGGCGAAGACAACGCCCAATACTTGATGGACATGGAACAAAACTGGATGAAGGAATACCGCTGCGCGCTGTACATCGATTGGCCGGCGCTGCACCGGGACGACTATGACCGCTACACGCGGGAGTGCGCGGACTTCCTGAAGTGGGAATACCGCAGCGAGCAGGGAACGCCCGATCTGCTGCAGGATTTCATGGATGGCAACTGGTCAGATGACCGCTTCCTCATCGTGCAGCCCGGCCAGACGGTGCAACCGTCCTTTGAAGCCGGCGTGATAAGGGTGTAGCCATGAGCATTGTGCTTGGGAAAGGAAGAGTCAGAACCTTCAAAGCGCCACCCGAGCACTGGAGAAGGCAGCTGGTCAAGCTGCCGTGGCTGTTGCTGCTGCCGCTGGCGCAACTCTTTAAGGAGCTGGGCGACGCCCATCACGAAATCGTCGAGACTGTCTATTCCCGTGGCATCTACCCCGTTCTATCACAGATCATCAACTTCGTGTTCAAATGGGTGCCAACATCGATGGCAGAGCTGATTCTGTACGGCGGCTCAGCGGGCATCGTCGTTTATGTGCTCGTGCAGCTGTGGCGCATCGCCGTGAAAAAGGAGCGGCTGCTGCGCGCTTTTCGCCTGGCCGTCAACCTTTCGCTGGTCGCCTGCTTGGGCTATTTCCTGTTCGTGGCACTGTGGGGGCTCAACTACTACCGCCAGCCGCTGGCGCAGACGCTGGATTACCCGGTGACGCCGCGCTCGCTCATCGAGCTCAAGGCGCTGTGCACCTCTCTGGCCGACGATGCCAACCGCCTGCGCGCGCAGGTGCCCGAGACCGAACGGGGCCATCTGAGCTTAACCGGCGGCAAGGCCGCGACGCTGAAAAAGGTGCCGGAAGCGTATCACGCGCTCAGCCAGAGCTATCCGCTGTTCTCCGCCCGCTATGGATCGCCCAAGCCGGTGCTCTTAAGCCGCCAAATGTCATACACAGAAACCCAGGGCATCTTCATCCCCTTCACGATGGAGCCCAACGTCAACACGGATATGCCCGACGCGTTCTTCGGCTCCACCGCCTGCCACGAGGAGGCGCATCTCTACGGCTTTGCCCGCGAGGACGAGGCCAATTTCATCAGCTATCTGGCTTGCATGGCATCTGATGATCCGCAGTTGCAGTATTCCGGCACGCTGCTGGCGCTGGTGACCTCCATGAATGCCCTGTGCGGCCACAGCTCCGAGGCCTATTGGCAGATATCCGACACCTACAGCGACGGCGTGAAACGCGACCTGTGGAACCACGACGCCTATTGGGATCAATTCAAAGGGCCGGTGGCAGAGGCATCCACCAGCATGAACAACACGTACTTAAAGAGCAACAAGCAAGCCGACGGCGTGATGAGCTATGGCCGCATGGTGGATCTGCTTCTGGCCATGCGGGCCAAGCACGTACAATTGGAAGGAAACTAGAGACCCTCTTGAGAAACGACAAGAGCGCCCGGCATCTGCCGGGCGCTCTGCGTTGTACGGTTTTACTTCTTCTCATCCACAAGATACTTAATGCGCTTCTTGTAGTGGGTGTGCAGCAGCTCGTGCGCCTTGTGGCCGCCGGGCTCGCCCAGGAACTCCTTGTAAATCTTCGTGATGGAGGGGTTCTCGTGGCTCTTGCGCAGCGGCAGGCTCTCGTCCTCGGCATACACTGCCTTGGCACGTTCTTTACGTACGTCGGTGTGGAATTTCACCTCATCGCTGACCAGAGGCTGTCCGCCGCCGGTCACGCAGCCGCCGGGGCAGGCCATGATCTCGATGAAGTCGTACTGCTTCTCGCCGCTGCGGATGCTCTCCAGCAGCTTCTTGGCGTTGCCGGTGCCATGGGCCACGGCCACGCGCACGTCCAGATCGCCGAGCTTCACAGTGGCTTCCTTGATGCCCTGAGTGCCGCGGACCGACTCGAACTCCACCTTCTCCAGCGGCTTGCCGGTGACGACCTCGGCCACGGTGCGCAGCGCCGCTTCCATAACGCCGCCGGTGGCGCCGAAGATGACGGCCGCGCCGGTGGAATCGCCGAAGATGTCGTCAAAGTTGCCGTCGGGCAGGCGCACAAAGTCGATGTTGGCCTGGCGGATCATGCGGGCCAGCTCGCGGGTCGTGATGGAGATGTCTACATCGGCGTAGCCGGTGGAGGAAAGCTCGGGCCGGGCGGCTTCGAACTTCTTGGCCGTGCAGGGCATCACGCTTACGACGACGATGTCCGCCGGGTCGATGCCGTTCATTTCGGCATAGTAGCTCTTGAGCACTGCGCCGGTCATCTGCTGGGGGCTCTTGCACGTGGAAAGGTTGTCCAGAAAATCCGGGAAGAAATGCTCGGCGTATTTGACCCAGCCGGGGCTGCAGCTGGTGATCAGCGGCAGCTTGCCGCCTTCCTTGATCCTGTGCAGCAGTTCGGTGCCCTCTTCCATGATGGTCAGGTCCGCGCCGAAATCGGTGTCGAACACCTTGTCAAAGCCCAGGCGGCGCAGCGCTGTGGCCATCTTGCCGGTCACACGGCTGCCCATGGGCATGCCGAATTCCTCGCCCAGCGCCACGCGTACGGCCGGCGCCGTCTCCACCAACACATGCTTGTTGGGGTCCGAGAGCGCCTCCCACACGCTGGCGGTGTCGTCCTTCTCGTAAATGGCTCCTACCGGGCAGGCCTGGATGCACTGGCCGCAGTTGATGCAGGGCACCTCGCCCAGGCTCTTCTCGAAAGCTGGGGCCACGATCGTATCGAAGCCGCGCTCGGTGGCGCCGATGACGCTGACCTGCTGGATATCCTGACACGCGGCGATGCAGCGGCGGCACAGCACGCACTTGTTGGCGTCGCGCACGATGGACGGCGAGGAAGTGTCCTTCTTATAATTTTTGGAGGCGCCGGTGAAGTGCAGCTCTTCCACGCCCAGCTCGCTGGACAGGCGCTGCAGCTCGCACTTGCCGCTGCGGATGCAGGTCAGACAGGTCTTCTCATGGTTGGAGAGAATGAGCTCCAGGTTGGTCTTGCGGGCCTGCTTGACCAGCGGCGTGTTGGTCTTGACGTCCATACCGTTTTCCGCCGGGAGCATGCAGGAGGCCATGATGCGGTTGCCCAGCGCCACGACGCAGATGCGGCAAGCGCCGGTGCAGCTGACATCCTTCAGATAGCACAGCGTGGGGATATAAACGCCGATCTGGCGCGCGGCCTCCAGCACGGTGGTGCCGCGGGGCACCTCCACCTTGATGCCGTCTATTGTCAAAGTTACGTTTTCCATCGGTCACACGCTCCCTTACTTCTTCGAAATGGCCTTGAACCGGCAGGCGTCCATGCACGCGCCGCACTTGATGCACTTGCTCTGGTCGATCAGGTGCTTGGCCTTGCGCTCGCCGGAAATGGCGTTGGTCGGGCAGTTGCGCGCGCACAGACCGCAGCCGATGCACTTGTCGTCGATCACAAAGCTCAGCAGAGCCTTGCAATGGCCGGCAGGGCAGCGCTTCTCGCGGATGTGGGCCTCGTACTCGCCGCGGAAATACTTGATCGTGGACAGCACCGGGTTGGGCGCGGTCATGCCTAGATTGCACAGCGCGGTCTTCTGTATACTCTGACCCAGCGCTTCCAGCGCTTCAATGTCGCCTTCCTTGCCGCGGCCTTCCACGATGCGCTCCAGAATCTCCAACATGCGCTTGGTGCCGATGCGGCACGGCACGCACTTGCCGCAGCTCTCGTCCACGGTGAAATCCAGGAAGAAGCGGGCGATGTCCACCATGCAGGTGTCCTCGTCCATGACGATCAGACCGCCGGAGCCCATCATGGAGCCGATGGCCATCAGCGATTCATAATCGATGGGTGTGTCCAGATACTGCGGCGGGATGCAGCCGCCGGAAGGACCGCCGGTCTGCGCGGCCTTGAACTTCTTGCCGCCGGGGATGCCGCCGCCGATCTCATAGATGATCTCGCGCAGCGTGGTGCCCATGGGCACTTCCACGAGGCCGGTGTTGACGATCTTGCCGCCCAACGCGAAAACCTTGGTGCCCTTGGATTTCTCGGTGCCGATGGACGCGAACCACTGGGGACCGTTGATGATGATCTGCGGGATGTTGGCCAGCGTCTCCACGTTGTTGATGACCGTGGGCTTGCCGAACACACCCTTGTTGGCCGGGAACGGCGGCTTGGGCCGCGGCTCGCCGCGATGGCCTTCGATGGAGGCCAGCAGCGCGGTTTCTTCACCGCACACGAAGGCACCGGCGCCCAGGCGCAGGTCGATGTCAAAGTTGAAGCCCGTGCCGAAAATGTCCGTTCCCAACAGGCCGTACTCGCGGGCCTGCTTGATCGCGATGTTCAGGCGCTGCACAGCGATCGGGTACTCGGCACGCACGTAGATATAACCCTGGTCGGCGCCGATGCAATAGCCGGCGATGGCCATGGCTTCCAGCACGGCGTGGGGGTCGCCTTCCAGTACGGAACGGTCCATGAAGGCGCCGGGGTCGCCTTCGTCGGCGTTGCATACGACGTACTTTTTATCGCTGACAGGCTTGCTGGCGAATTCCCACTTCTGCCCGCAGGAGAAGCCCGCGCCTCCGCGGCCGCGCAGGCCGGATTCCTTCATAAGGTCGATGACCTGCTTGGGCGTCATCTCGGTGAGCACTTTTGCCAGCGCCTTGTAGCCGTCCAGTGCGATGTATTCCTCGATGTTCTCCGGATCGATCACGCCGCAGTTGCGCAGCGCAATGCGCATCTGCTTGCGATAAAAGCCGATGTCATCCAGCGAGTTGGCCTCGTGGGTCGCGGCTACGTCCTTATAAATCAGGCGATCGACCAGGCGACCCTTGATCAGGTGCTCCTCGACGATTTCGTCCACGTCATCCACTTTGACTTTGCTGTAGAAAGCGCCCTCGGGATACACGATGACGACCGGGCCGCTCTCGCACAGGCCGAAGCAGCCGGTGCGCACGATCTTGACCTCGTCCTGCAAGTTCTTTTCCTTGATCAATGCCTCAAAACGGTTGTGAATATACAGCGAGCTGGCCGACGTGCAGCCCGTGCCGCCGCATACCAGCACATGTGCCCTGTGAAATACCATAGTCCTTCCCCCTATCCTGCGCTTGCTTACGCTTTTACTTCTTCATAATGGCCGATCGTGTATTCGCGCACCGGCTTGCCGTTGACGATGTGCTCCGCGACGATGCGCGACACCATCTCCGGGCCGACCTTCACATAGGTCACCTTGTCCTCGCCGGGGCGGTAAACCTCCACGATGGGCTCCAGGCGGCACACGCCGATGCAGCCGGTCTGTGACACGGTCACGTCGGCCAGGCTGCGCTTGGCCACTTCGTCCATCATCGCCAGCAGCACAGGGCGTGCGCCGGCGGCGATGCCGCATGTGGCCATGCCCACGACGATGCGGGTGCCGGTGCCGCGGTCACGGCGGATGTTGACGGTTTCCAGAGCTCTTTTGCGGATGGCTTCCAGTTCCTGTACGCTCTTCATGCTTGCGATCCTCCATGCAAATCGTTCTCGCCTTCCAACAGGCACTCTTTGATCCATTGGGCCACTTCCGGCAGATCCAGCGGCACATCGCCCAGCGCTGTGCGGATATCTTCAGTGCTAAACTCGAATTTGCGGCCATTCACGCTGTGGTTCAGGCGGAAGTCCAGTTCCGGGTTGGCGCTCACCAGCAGAAACACCGTGGCTGCCAGGTCTCCCAGGGGCCGGCGGTCGATGTGCCCCAGACGGTAGCTGCCCTCCAGCGTGGTTCCTTGCCCTGGCTGTGAGCTTAGCCGAAAGGCGCCGCCGCATTGCAGGCAGCCTTCGCGGAACATCGGGATGCCCAGGCCCACCTTCCTCGTGCTGCGGCTGGTCACAAACGGGTCCTGCACCCGCTGGGCCTGTTCGACGCTCATACCGCAGCCGTCATCGGCAATGCGCACCGTGAGCAAGTCTTCTGCGCTGCTCTCCTCCACATCGATACGGATGTGCCGCGCGCCGGCGGTGATGGCGTTCTGCGCCAGGTCGAGGATGTGCAGCGATATCTCGGTCATGCCTTACTTGTATTTGGCGAGAATGCCCGGCACCTCGTCAGCGGTCAGTCGTCCGTAGACGTCGTCACCCACCATGAGCACCGGAGCCAGACCGCAGCAGCCCAGGCAGCGGGTCTGCAGCAGCGTGAACTTGCCGTCGGGCGTCGTTTTGCCGGGCTTCACCTTCAACTCCTGAGCCAGGCGGTCCAGTACCTTTTCGGAACCCTTGACGTAGCAGGCCGTGCCCATGCACACGCTGATGACGTGCTCGCCGTTGCCTTCCAGCGTGAACTGTGAGTAGAAAGTCGCCACGCCGTAAATTTCGGTCAGCGGGATGTTCAGGCCTTCGGAAATGCGCACCTGCACCTCGATGGGCAGGAAGCCGAAAATCTCCTGAGCCGCCTGCATGACCGGCATCAACGGGCCATCGGTGTGCTGATAGCTTGCGATGACCGCGTCAAGCTTGTCGAATTTTTCTTTTTCCTTGCGAACGTCCATTCCAGGTCCCCCTTCTATGTTTGGAAGCTTTTCCGAACAATATGAACGGGCTTGTTAATTTCTTAACATTCCCGCTTTGTTATTTTAACATATTACGCGTTTATTTGCACCTGTTTTTTGCACAAGTTCGATAAAAGTTTCACGAGCAGAAACTGTGAAGTTCCACTAAAAAATGTACCGGAATCACAATTTCGAGTAAAATGGTCGGCTTTAGCGGCCAATCAGGACTGCCGCAGCAGTTCGTTCAATATGTCTGGTATGCTGGCTGTGGCCGTACAAAGCGGAAAGCCGAACTCCAAAATGTCTTGCAACCGATGAGCATCGGACGAACGAATAGGACGGTACTGTGGATCAAGTTCGGGTTTTTGCGTAACCTCCATAACCCGCGCGTGCAGACCCGGCGGAATGAAGCCCAGATTGGCCAGCAAGCTGCTTTCACCGCGGTCGATGTGGGCGGGAACCAGCACGCCGCCGCGGGCCTTGGCCTCGCGCTCTACCGCCTCCAGCGGCAGCGCCACCGCCTGCAGCAGCCAGCGCGGGCATTCCCCCGCCGGCGCGTCGTCGGCGTCCACGATGATCTGCCGGCCAAAAAAATCCGAACGATTGCGCACGAAACTTTGGTTCTGCTCCAGCAGCACGCAGAAATCCTGTAGCGCATCCAGAGCCGGGAAATAGCATAGCGCGTGGATTTCCTCCTGCGTGGTGACCTCCACGCCGGGCAGAAACAACAGGCCGAAATCGGAACAGGCCTGAGCACAAACCCCGCTGTTGGCACAGGCGTTGTGGTCGGTCACGGAAATGGCGTCCAAACCCCGCAGGCTGGCCATCGCGGCGATGTTGTATGGGGTCATGTCGTCGTCGGCACAGGGCGAAAGGCAGGAGTGGATGTGCAAATCCACGTGGAGCGTCATTTCCCGATCCCCAATGCGTACAGCATACCGCTGAGCTCATAACCTGAGCGTGGCGAACAGAGCACCGCGATGCCCTCGTCGGCGGCCTTCTTGAGCACGTCCGGGGGCATGGCGCAACCCTCGGCCAGAAGGATACAGGCGAACTCGTGCAGCGAGGCCACCGCGACGACGTTCATATGGGTCTGCACGGTGATCCATGCCATGCCGGCGCTACCGCGGGCCATCACCCAGCTCAGCAGATCGCAGCATATGCCGCCGGTGATGGGCCGGTCGGTGGGAGCGTCAGGCGTTAACAGCGTAAATTCACCGGTGTCGAAAAGTTCCTTGAGCGTCATGGGTCCTCCCTATTGCATATCGCTCAGGTCTTTCATTTGCCGAGCGAGGTTGTTTACTTTTTCCTTGAGCTTGAAGATGCAATCCAGTTCCACCGCCTGACCCTTTACAATGTCCTCGGCCAGCGCACGGCACGTGGGTGCGCCGCAGGATCCGCAATCCAGTCCTTTGAAGCCCTCGGTCAGGCGCTCGATGTGTTCCATCATCTCCATGGCCCGCCCGATGTCGTCGTCCAGCTTGAGTACCGGCTGCTCGGGCAGCGAGCGTGTAAAGGCAATATCCATGTCCGGCGTTTCCGGCCGGGCCGGCTTCGTGCTCTGCTGCATCTTCTCCACCAGGCGGCGGATGCGGTTCTTGGCCACATAGGCGTTTTCAAAGGTCAGAGCGCCGCCCACGCAGCCGCCCTGGCAGGCCAGGCCCTCGAAGAACTGCAGGTCGGAAAGCTTGTTGTCCTCTATTTGCTCCAGCACGCGGATGACGTTGTGGATGCCGTCCACGGCCAGCGCGTTGTCGCAGCCCACAGCCGTGCTCTCGCCGCCGGAATTGGCCCAGCCGATGCCGGCGAAGCTGGCGCGGTCGCCCTGGAATTCCTCTCCGGGATGGCGCATCTGGCCGCTCAGCAGGCCGTAGATTTCCAGAATGGAGATTGCCCCGTCCACATTGGATTTTTCCAGACCCAACGGATTGCGTATGCTGGTCATCTTGGCTGGGCACGGCGTCAGGAAGAACGCGCCGATCTGCTCGATGGGCACGCCCCTCTCCTTGGAAAACTGTTCCTTGGCCAGTTTGGCTGCGACCTCCACCGGGGCCAGCAGGTCCACAACGTTGGGCAGCAGGTCGGGAAAGCGCACCTGGATCAGCCGTACGACCGCCGGGCACGCCGAGGAGATCAGCGGCAACGGGTGGTCATGGTCGCTCACAAGCAGCTTGCGCATCTGGGCGCTCACGATGTCGGCGCCGCGGGCTACTTCATACACCCAGTCGAAGCCCATGGCCACCAGCCCGCCCAAAAGCGAGCCGATGGAGTTCAGGTTTTTGAACTGGCCATAGAGCGAGGGCGCCGGCAGAGCGATCTTGTATGGGAAGGATGAGATGACGCTGATGTTGTCCGTTGTGGCGATCTTCGCGTGATAGGGGCATGTGCGGATGCACTCGCCGCAATCCACGCACCGCTCGGCGATGATGTGGGCCTTGCCGCCCCGTACGCGGATGGCCTCGGTGGGGCAGCGCTTGAGGCAATTGGTGCATCCTTTGCATTTTTCGCTGTCCAGCGTCACACTGTGGAAATACTTCATAACCTCACCTTGTTGCATCCAGAATACAATGTTGTACATTCTAATGCAACTCAAACAAGCTTTGAGGCTGTCGGGCTAGATGCATAAAGTGCAAACTTCAGATAGCTGGTAAGGATTTCGCGCCTTTCTTGGCGCGACCTGCGCACCATCTCGCCGGCATCCAGCCGGCTGAAGCGGCAAAGCCGCTTCCGATGGTGCTGGGCTGCGGCGCATCCTGCGCAAGGGCCAAAGGGCTTTCCGATCGCCCTTTGGAAACCTTCGGCCTCTATCTGATTATTATTTATGCAATCATGCCATTAACACAACAGCCCTTATATCCTTAGCGCAGCGGAAAGCGCATGGTGACCGTGGTCCCCTGCGCTCCGGTCTGCAGCTCAAATTCGCCGGCGCACCGAGCCATATTGGGCAAGCCCATGCCCGCGCCGAAGCCCAGCTCCCGCACGCTGTCCGGCGCTGTGGAAAAGCCCTCGGTCATCGCCTGCTCCACATCGGTGATGCCCGGTCCGCTGTCCGAGGCGATCAGCGTGATGCGGTCGCGGCTGACCGACAGCGTCAGCTGCCCGCCGTGGCTGTGGATGATGATGTTGAGCTCTGCCTCGTAACTGGCAATGGAGATGCGCCGTACCATCTGTGTTTCGATGCCCAACCGTTTGAGCACATCCTTGATGGCGGCGGACGCATCGCCGGCGGCGTTGAAATCGCCGGCGACCACCGGATAGCGTTCGATCAGGCTGCCCTCACTGCCCATTTCCCCTGCCTTCTCCGCGAAGGCCGTTGTTGTAGAGTATGCCGCAGGCGGTGAACAGCGTGTGTTCACACCGCATCACGGCGATCCCTCGTTCCCCGGCCATCTGCAGGATTTCATCACTTGGTATTTTCCCGCGGACGAAAACGATCAAGGTCAGGTCCAGCATTTCCGCTGTGCGCACCACGTGGGGGTTCGTAAGGCCGGTCAGCAGGCAGGTCTTGTCGCTCACGCTGGCCAGCACGTCGCTCATCAGATCGCTGCCGCAGGCGGAGCGGACTTCGTGATCCAGCTTGTCCTCCCCGCACAGCAGCTCGGCGTCCAAAAGGGGAATCATGTCCTTGACCTTCATCTTTCGTCCTCTATATCGGAAATTAAGTACTCTTCAATTTCTGCTCCAATTTGAGCAGTATTTCTATGATATTATATTTTAACCCGGAAAGCAACGCCGCCGAATCACCGCCGCCGGCTTGCGCCAGAGCGTTCAAATTGCTGGCGCTTTCGGTGAGCGCCTCATGCAGCTTGACAATCTGCGGTGTGCTCGGGTGCCCCAGCGCCTGGGTCAGCGCGTCGTCGGTCTCGGTGAACTTGCGGGCACTGGCGCTGATGACGGCCAGATAGTCGTCCGCGCTCCCCTGCTTTGCCTGTGCCTTCTTCTGCGTGTCGATCAGCACGACGATCTGGCTTTGCATCACGAGCAAGGCGCTGCGGATTGTGGCGATCTGCTCCTTTGTGGCGGTAACCCTCCAGGTGATGCCGCTGACCTCCACCTTGAGCATGCTGGCGTCGGCGACTGAGCCGTTCTTGTATTGGTCGCGCACGGCCTTGGCATCGGCCTGCCCATAATACACCGAATCCACAACGCGGAACTGATCGCCGTCGCGCAGGATGTAGCCGGAGGCGCCGGAGGGCTTCATCTGGTCGGCCAGCGCCCGGGCGTTCTCTTCCTTGTTGAACACGCCCAGCTGCACACCATACAGCGTGATCGGGTTCAGCTTGATCTCCTCGGTGCCGCTGCCGGATACCGCTGTCACGGTTGCTGTGGCGGAAGCCGAAGCCGACGGCGTCGGCGACAGCGTAACGGCCGGGGTTGTTTTCATGGCCGACGGCGAGGGCGAGGCGGTACCGTCGCCAAAGAGGATGGAGCCGATGTCCAGCGCCTGGAAAACATAGATGAACAACGCGACCACCACCAGCAGCAATACGATGGAAGCCACGCCAGCCGAGTCGTTCTGCTTCTTCTTACCACGGGCACTTCTTCTTCGGCGCATTGTACATTCCTCCAGCAAGGTGTTATGATACAGGATATTCATCGAACCGGTATTTATGTATTCATACAGGAGGAATTTATATGTACCAGCCGGAGGCAGTGCGCGCTTTCTATGACAGCTACGGTCAGCGCGAATGGCGCCGTCTGGATTCCTCAGCTTATTCGCGGCTTATATATCACAACCACATGGCGTTTCTGCAAGGGTATTTGAAAGAAGGCGTTCGCGTGCTGGACGCCGGATGCGGCGGCGGGCGTTTCTCCATCCCGGCGGCGCAGGCCGGCTGCCTCGTCACGTGCCTGGATCTGTCCGGCGAGCAGGTGGACATCGCCCGACAGAACATGCAGGATGCGGGCCTCATGGCCCGCGCGCAGGGCTTCGTGCAGGCGGATGTAGCCGACCTGCGGGAATTGACCAACGAATCCTTCGACGTCGTAATCTGCTTCGGCGCGGTTCTCAACTATCTGGGTGATCGTGCCGGCGACGCCATCCGCGAGCTGGCCCGCGTGGCTCGGCCCGGCGGCACACTGTTTTTCAGCGTAAACAGCCTGTTCGGCATCCTGCGCTCCACGGCAGCCAACGATGGCGTGGGCTTCTGGGGCCGTCCGGACTATTGGAGGATCGACGAAGTGACCGCTTCCGGCGATCTGCCCGGGCATGAGGCCATAGAGCACCCGCCGCGGCACTTCTACCGGGCGGCGGAATTCCGGGCGCTGCTGGAGAGCTGCGGCCTGTGCAATGTCGCCCTGGGCGCAGCGCCTTCCATACTGAGCGGCCTGCGCCAACAGGCCGAGGCGCTGGAAGCCGACCCGGTGGCGTGGGCCGCCGTGCTGCGGGCCGAGGACGCGGCCTTCCGCCTGGAGCACATGGCCGATGCCGGCGAATTCCTGTTAGCCAGGGGAACCGTGCCGGATTGAGGAGGTCTGTACATAGATATTCGGATTGCGACCGAGGAATACCTGGACGACTGCCTGGCGCTGGCGATGAAGCTGTGGCCGGATGGCGAGCCCTGTGAGCGGATGGATGCCTTGCTGAAGGACATCCGTTCTGAGGATTGGGCGTGCCTGCTGTGCCATGACGGGGATCACGCTGTCGGGTTCACGGAACTTTCGCTGCGCAAGGACTATGTGGAAGGCTGCGACAGCGGCCCGGTGGGCTATCTGGAAGGCGTGTATGTGCTGCCGGAATACCGCCGCCGGGGCGTGGCCAAGGCGCTGCTGGCCTTCGCCGAGCAGTGGGCCGCGGGCAAGGGCTGCACCCAGATGGCGTCGGATTGTGAGCTCACCAATGACGACAGCCTGCGCTTCCACCTGGGCAGCGGCTTCACCGAGGCCAACCGCATCATCTGCTTCGTCAAGGATATCGACCCCAGAGCGGGCAAAGCATAGAGTTGAGGAGCCGGCCATGAGAGAAACCATCGACACCATGCCCCTGTGGGACGCCTTCCGCCAGAGCGGGCAATGCCCGTTCTGTTTTTTGAAGAACCACCTGCAGGCGCTGTATCTGGATATGTATCTGGGCGATTCAGTCATGGAGCCCGACGTGCGCGTACAGACCAACCGCAGCTTCTTCTGCCGCGAGCACACCAAGCTGCTCTATGAGCAGAAGGTCAGCAAGCTGGGCCTGGCACTGATGACCCACACCCATCTGCTGGAGGTGCAGCGTCAGGCGCTCTCACAGATGGACGCCATCGAAAAGAGCATTCGCGACAGCGCGCCGCTGCTCAAACGCCTGGGCGCGGCCAAAGACATCAACGCCCAGCTGGCCGAGGCCGCCGCGACGGTGGAGCGTCGGGAACAGGAGTGTGTGATCTGCGCCCGTATGCAAAGCCATATGACGCGATACCATGAAACAGCTCAGCATATGTGGACCCATGACAGCGCTTTCCGGGAGCTGTTCAACAACAGCCAGGGCTTCTGCCTGCCCCACTGGTCGGCGCAGTTAAAGGCCGCTCAGGGTACGCTGCTGGCCGGTGGGGACAGGGATTTTATCCTGAAACTCAACGAGATCGAAAAAAGGTCGCTGACCAAGATGGCCGACGACCTGGAATGGTTCACGAAGAAGTTCGACTACCGCAACGCCAACGCGCCCTGGAAGGATTCCAAGGACGCTGTGCCCCGGGCGCTCAACATGCTCAAGGGCTATACCGTGCCGTCTGACGGCGGTTCCTCCGAGGGCTGATACTGCTCGAAGCGGATACCCGACTCCTGAACCAGCGTGAGGGTGAAATCATCAGGATACGGATTGGCGTATACGAGTCGCTCAATACCCGCATTGATGATGAGCCGCATGCAGATGGAGCATGGTTGATGCGTGCTGTAAAGTGTCGCGCCTTCGATTGCGATGCCCATACGCGCCGCCTGTATGATGGCGTTTTGCTCGGCGTGGATGGCGTAGCACAGCTGTCCCTGCTGCCCGGACGGGATGCCCAAGCGGCGACGCATACACTCGCCTCGTTCCTTGCAGGGAACCACGCCAACAGGCGCGCCGTTGTAGCCCGTGGCTACGATCCGCTTGTTCTTAACGATGACCGCCCCCATCTGGCGGCTGGGCTGGTAGCAGCTGGACCATGTGCCGACCATCGCGGCCATGTCCATAAAACGTTTATCCCATTTGTCAAACATGCAACACTCCGATATGCCTTTATTCTGATATTTTAGCGGATTTTCGTCATGATGCAAGGGGTAGTTTTCTTTTGAGCCCCCAGGCCGCCGGAATTGCCAGTTGTTCACAGAATATTAAAAAAAACCGGCTACTTCCCTGTTGATTTTCCGAGGATGAACCGTTATCATTAGCACGTGCCATTTAGCACTCACCACATCCGAGTGCTAACAATCATTAAAGGAGGGTTTTGCATGACCATCAAACCTTTGGGTGACAGAGTCGTCATCAAGAGCGTCGAAAACGAAGAGACCACCAAGAGCGGCATCGTTCTGCCCGGTTCCTCCAAGGAGAAGCCGCAGATGGCCGAAGTGGTGTCTGTTGGCCCCGGCGGCAATGTGGATGGCAAGGAAGTCACCATGCACGTCAAAGCCGGCGATCGCGTGATCTATTCCAAGTACTCCGGCACCGAAGTAAAGCTGGACAAGGTGGAATACATCATCGTGCGTCAAAGCGACATTCTCGGCATCGTAGAATAATCGAACAGGAGGAATACAGACATGGCTAAGCAGATCAAATACGGCGACGACGCCCGCGCCGCTCTGGAGCGCGGCGTAAACGCCCTCGCCGACACCGTTAAGATTACGCTGGGCCCCAAGGGCCGCAACGTGGTGCTGGACAAGAAGTTCGGCTCTCCGCTGATCACCAACGACGGCGTGACCATCGCCAAGGAAATCGAGCTTGAGGACCCCTTTGAGAACATGGGCGCCCAGCTCGTCAAGGAAGTCGCCACCAAGACCAACGATGTGGCCGGCGACGGCACCACGACCGCCACGCTGCTGGCTCAGGCCATCGTGCGCGAGGGCCTTAAGAACCTGGCCGCCGGCGCCAACCCGATGATCCTCAAGAAGGGCATCGCCGCCGCCGTGGACAGCGCCGTGGAAGAGCTTAAGAAGATCAGCAAGCCCGTGGACAACAAGACCGCCATCGCCCAGGTCGCCAGCATCTCCGCCAACGACGAGGAGATTGGCCATCTGATCGCCGACGCCATGGAGCGCGTGGGCAAGGACGGCGTCATTACCGTCGAAGAGAGCAAGACGCTGCGCACCGAGCTCACCGTCGTGGAAGGCATGCAGTTTGACCGCGGCTATGCTTCGGCTTACATGGTTACCGACAACGAGAAGATGGAAGCCGTGCTGGACAACGCCCTGATCCTGATCACCGACAAGAAGCTGACCAACGTGCAGGAGATTCTGCCGGTGCTGGAGCAGGTCGTGCAGCAGGGCCGTAAGCTGCTGATCATCGCCGAGGACATCGAGGGCGAGGCCCTGGCCACACTGATCGTCAACAAGCTGCGCGGCACCTTCACATGCGTGGCCGTCAAGGCCCCCGGCTTCGGCGACCGCCGCAAGGCCATGCTGCAGGACATCGCGATCCTGACCGGCGGCCAGGTCATCTCTGAGGAGATCGGTCTGGAGCTCAAGGACGCCACCATCGACATGCTGGGCCGCGCCCGCCAGATCAAGGTGGACAAGGACAACACGACGATCGTGGAAGGCGCCGGCGATCCCTCCGAGATCAAGGCTCGCATTTCCTCCATCAAGGTGCAGATCGAAGACACCAGCAGCGACTATGACCGCGAGAAGCTCCAGGAGCGCCTGGCCAAGCTGGCCGGCGGCGTGGCCGTCATCAATGTGGGCGCTGCCACCGAAGTGGAAATGAAGGAGCGCAAGCTGCGCATTGAGGACGCTCTGGCCGCCACCCGCGCCGGCGTCGAGGAAGGCATGGTTGCCGGCGGCGGCGTGGCTCTGCTGACCGCCATCCCCGCTCTGGACGCCATCATCGAAAGCAGCGAGGGCGACTTCCGCACCGGCGTCAAGATCGTCCGCCGCGCCATCGAGGAGCCCATCCGCCAGATCGCCATCAACGCCGGCGTGGAAGGCTCTGTCATCGTGAACCACGTCGTCGCCAAGGCCACCGCCGGCTACGGTTATGACGCGCTGAAGAACGATTACGGCGACATGTTCGAGAAGGGCATCACCGACCCCACCAAGGTCACCCGCTCCGCCCTGCAGAACGCCGCCTCCATCGCGGCCATGGTGCTCACGACCGAGAGCCTCGTGACCGACATCCCGAAGCCCGAAGCCCCGATGCCCGCGGCGCCCGGCGGCGGCATGGGTGGCATGTACTAAGATAATTCGGACGGGGGACACGTCCCCCGCCGAGCCACCCCCTTTTGGTCGCCCGCGATGCTTGCATCGCGGGCGATTGCTATGCGCTTATCCGCCGTTAGCCGCCCGCCGCTCATGTCGCCGGGCGGCTGACCGTTTCATCTCCCTGTGCTTGCGGCGCATGGTGCGATGGACCGCTGCGGCGGGGCTTTTACGACTGCCTCTTCCCTGCTGCCGTTTGCCTAGGCCGGATAAACCGGCCGTCAGCGTCAGGCTTCCGGTTATCGCTCGCTTATCATTTATTAATTGGGTGCCGAAGGTTTCCAAAGGGCGATCGGAAAGCCCTTTGGTTGCACCCGCAGGTGCGAAATCCTGCTAAAAGGCCCTCTGCCAATATCTCGGCAGAGGGCCTTTGTAAACGAATTGTGGGTTAGGCTCTTTCCATGTACTCACCGGTACGGGTGTCAATGCGCAGCTTTTCCCCGGTGTTAATGAAGAGAGGAACCATGACCGTGTAGCCGGTCTCCAGCTTTGCGGGCTTCAGGGTGTTGGTGGCGGTGTCGCCCTTGAAGCCGGGCTCGGTCTCCACAACTTTGAGCTCCACAAAGTTCGGCGGCTGCACCGAGAAGGGCTTGCCCTTGAAGAAGCGGATCGTCACACTCATGTTCTCCACGAGGTAAGGCAGCGCCTCCTCGATCTGATCCTTTGTCAGCTGCAGCTGTTCGAAGTTCTCGTTGTCCATGAAGTGATAGAACTCGCCGTCCTCATAAAGGTACTGCATGTCCTTGGTTTCGATCATGGCTCTGGGCATCTTGTCCGTGGGGTTGAAGGTGCGCTCCAGCACCGCGCCGGTGATGACGTTCTTGATCTTCGTGCGCACAAAGGCCGCACCCTTGCCGGGCTTCACATGCTGGAAATCGACGATGACAAACACGTTGTTTTCGATCTCGATGGTCAGACCCTTTTTAAAATCGCTGGCATTGATCATTGGTGTCCTCCGCTAAAGTATGATGAGATTTTTGTCAGATTTAAAAAGGCTCACCCAACCGGAATCGGTAATCAGACAGGTGTCCTCAATCCTCACGCCGCCAACGCCGGGCAGATAGATGCCGGGCTCCACGGTGATGGCCATGCCGCTCTGAAGCGTTGCCGTGCTCTTGGGACTCAGTCGCGGGCTTTCGTGGATCTCCAGGCCAAGGCTGTGGCCCAAGCCATGGCCGAAGTTGCTGCCGTATCCGTAAGCCGCGATCAGGTCGCGGGCCACAGCGTCCACGGCGCGGCAATCGGCGCCGGGGCGCAGCGCCTCGGCGGCCTTGGCCTGTGCCTCCCGCACGATGTTGTATACTTCCTGCATCGTGTCCGAAGGGCGGCCCAACGCGAAGGTGCGCGTCATGTCGGCCTTGTAACCCTGGTATTCTGCGCCGAAATCCAGCGTCACCATGTCGCCCTGGCGCATGACGCGCTCGCTGGGCACGGCGTGGGGCATGGATCCGTTTTCGCCGGTGGCCACGATGAAATCGAAGCTGGGGCCGGCTTTAAAGCGTCGGGCCATGTCGTAAATGAGCTCGGTGACAAGGTCGCGCTCGGTTATGCCCGGGCGGGCGATGTCCAGCGCGCGGGTGAACACGGCGTCGGTGATCTCGCAGGCGCGCCTGAGTGCAGCGATCTCGGCCTCATCCTTGATTTCGCGTAGCTTGGCGCCGATGCCCTGGGAGCTGACCAGCGCCCGGCCTTGCAGAGCCTGCTCGATGGCGCGCAGTTCGGCCACGGTCAGGTGGTCGTCCTCATAGGCCAGCGTTGCGGCGGTATCGGCCAGCGAAGCCAGCGTGGTCATAAAGCCGTCGAAGCCGCGCTCCAGGATATCGAACCCCTCGGATTGGCGGTGCGCCTGCTCGGTGTAGCGCGAATCTGTCACGATGACCTGGGCCGAGGAGCTGAAGTACGCGTATCCTTCGCCGGTGAAGCCGGTGAGATAGCGGATGTTCTGCGGCTTATGCACGACGATGGCGTCGGCTCCCAGGCCCGGCAAGGCCTCCAGCAGCCTGTCCACGCGATGTTTCATAGGCGTGTCCTCCAAGACTTACTCAGAGTAGTATAACACAGAATTACCGGTTGGAACAAGCTTCAACCGCCGGAGATTGGCGGATTTGCGCGGATTTCTTCGTATATTTGCTTCATCCGCAGCGCGTCCGCGGCCATCATGTTCTTGGATTCGCAGATGACCACAGGCGCAAGACCCCGCTCGGAAAGCACCTGCGCCAGCGGCTCGAAGAACGGCCCGTACACCGTGTCTTCGAAGGTTAGATGCCGCACCTCGCCGGACTTGCCGTACTCAATGTGGCTGAAATGGATGTGAAACCGCCGGGCCGCCTGCTCGCCCAACGCGCCCTCGATGGCGTCTGTGATGCGCCGGAAATCATCGGCGGTCTTAAGCGTGCCCTGCGTCAGCGCGTTGATGTGGCCGAAGTCCACCGCCGGCAGCAGCCGTTGCCGGTCGATGGAGCAGATCTGCAGGATCTCGTCCACGGTGCCCTGCTGGTTGAGCTTACCCATTGTCTCCGGGCACAGCAGCACATCCGGCGCGTCGGAAAGCTCGTCCAGCAGACGCTCGACCTCCCCCATCGTCAGCCGCAGCGCCTGGGCGCGGTCCAGCCCAGCCACGGAGCCGGGGTGGAACACGACGCGCGTGGCCCCCATCTGAAGTGCCGTGCGCACGCTCCCGATGATGTAGTTGCGAGACTTATCCCGCTGCTCCTCGCCGGGGCTGCACAGGTTGATGTAATAGGGCGCGTGTACGGACATCGCGATGTCATGAGCCGCCACCTGCTCGCCCAGCAGGCGCGCCTTCTCGTCGCCGATGTTGATGCCGCGGCCAAAGGAATACTCATAGGCGGACAGCCCCATGGCGCGCAGCCACGCGGGCATCTGATAGCTGTGCTTGAAGCCCTGCTCATAAAAGGGTTCCGATATGCCCGAGGGGCCGAACCGAATGTGCTCACTCACCGCTGCGCTGTGCCTCTGTGATGACGGTCGTCTGGCCGGTGCGCCGCTCAAAGCGGCGCATGAACCGGGTCCATTTGTGCTCCCGCTGGGAAAGCGGTTTCACGAGGATCGTGCGAATGCCCATCAGATTCGCCCCAAGAATGTCGGTAAAGATCTGATCGCCAACCAGTACGCATTGATTGCGATGGGCGTCAACGGTGCGAAGTGCCCGCAGATAACCGCCAAGGAAGGGTTTGCAGGCGTTCCAAACACCCTTCACCTGCAGCATGCCGGCCAGGCGCTCGATGCGCCAGCGGTGGTTGTTGGAAATGATGCAGATCTTGTAGCCCAGTGCCTTGGCAGATTCCACCCAAGAGCGGGTCCTGTCCTCGATGTCGAAAGTGTGCCAGGGAACCACGGTGTTGTCCATGTCCAGCAGCAGCGTGTCCATGCCCTGCAGGCGCAGGGATTCCAGGTCGATTGCGGACACATGCTCCACCTTGCACCAAGGCTCCAACAGCTTCATAGGCTCCCCTTTGAGCGTTACTTTGCGCCGCTACGCAAGCGCGCATACATTAAATGATAGTAAATGCGCGGTAAATTGTCAAACGATTCATAACCTTGACCGATGGAAATCAACAACTCAAATCAGCTCAATTCCACTGCCAAAATTGTTTTACGCTGCGCTCAACTTCTCTGCTGCCGGCGCAGCGCCGCACCGGCTTCCACCATTCGGGCGTCAGCTCGTCGTATTTCTGCCAGCCGAAGCGGCGGTCCAGCAGCAGCGCCACGCCGCGGTCGTCGCCGCTGCGGATGAGCCGCCCCACCGCTTGCAGCACGCGGCCCATGCCGGGTATCGTGTAGGCATAGTCATAGCCCGGTTCGTTGCGCTCGTCGTGGTACTGCTGGATCAGGCTGCGCTCCAGGCTGATCTGCGGGATGCCCACGCCCACGATCGCCACACCGATGACGCGCTCTCCGGTCAGGTCAATGCCCTCGCCGAAGATGCCCCCCATGACAGCGAAGGCCGCCATGCCGCCCTCATGCTCGCCGTCGAAATAGGCCAGAAACGCCGCGCGCTCCCGCTCGCTCATGCCCGACGCTTGCATCGGTGCGAAGACCTGTGGATTGCGCTCAGAAAACAACTGATGGGCCTTGGCCATGTATTGATAGGATGGGAAGAAGACCAGATAGTTGCCCACTCTGCCGCCGACGAAGGCGCTCAGCGCGTCCACCAGAGCGCTCAGCGACCCGTCGCGGCGGGCGTAGGTCGTGTCGATGGGCGCCATGCTGACCTGCAGATTCTCGTGGGGGTAAGGTGAGGGCAGCATCAGGAAGCTGGCCTCGGCGCTGCCGCCAATCAGCCGGGCGTAGTAGCCGAAGGGTGTCAGCGTGGCCGAATAGAACACCGCGCCGTGCACGCGCTCCATGACCTCGCGCAGTTCTTTTGAAGGGTCCAGGCAGCGCAGGTTCAGTTCCAGCGCGTCCTCCCGGCGGCGCAGGATCACCCGGTAGCACTCGTCGAAGCGCTCGGCCACGGCCAGGAAGGTCCGCACCATGAAATAAAGGTTCAGGAGCTCGTCGCTGGCCTCGGAGGCCTGGGCCATCAGCACCGGCTCGGCGCAGGCCAGTGCCTCCTGGGCCGCGTCCACGATGGATTTGGGCGGCGAGGGCAGCGGCACTTCCTCGTTGCCATGCAGCTCCTCCCGTTGGGCCAGCAAGGCGTCCAGCAGCGCTTGTGTCGCGGCGGCCAGGTCGTCCATCGCGGCGTCGAAGCTCATCAGCGGCAGCGAGCGCAGGAAAACCCCGCAGGTCATCTCGTCCAGCACGGCGCTGAACATGTCGCGGGCGCGGTCTATGAGGTTGTGGGCCTCGTCCACCAGCAGCTGATAGTCGCCGCCACGGTCGAAGAAGCGTTGGTAGCGCACCCGCGGGTCAAAGACGTTGTTGTAGTCGCAGATCACGACGTCGCAGATTTCCGCCAGGAACAGCGACAGCTCATGGGGGCATAGGTTGTGCCTGTGCGCCAGCCTCTCCACGAACGCGGTGTCCATGTGGCCGATGGGCGGCGCCTCATCCAGCGCGCCCCACAGCCGGTCATAGAAGCCCGCCGCCCGGGGGCAGAACTCCGGGTTGCACGGCGTGCCCTCGGGCATCGGGCACAGCTTGTCCTTGGCGCTCATCGTGATGCTCCGCAGCGGGAAACCTTTGCCGATCAGCCGTATCAGTGCCTCTTCGGCGATGCGCTTGACCGGGTTGCGGGCGGTCAGGTAGAAGAGCTTTTCACAGTGGCCGTCGGCCATGGCCTTCACCGCCGGGAACAGCGCCCCCATGGTCTTGCCGATGCCCGTAGGCGCGCACACGTACAGCAGGTCGCCGCTGCGCACGTGGTCGTACACGGCCTCGATCATTTCTTTCTGGCCTGGGCGGATGTCGGTAAAGGGGAAGCCCATGGCGCGGATGGCCTCGGCGCTTTCACGCAGGCGTTTGGCCTCGCGGTCGGCGCCGGTCAGCCAGCGCTGGCACAAGTCCTGCAGCCACTCCTGCAGTTCCGCAGCCGCATAGCGGCGGGGGTAGCGCGCCGTGGCCTCGCTGCCCAGTTGCACGTAAACGAGCTCTATGGTGATTTCCGCAAGCCCGTTCTGAAGGCTGTAGATGGCGCCATAGCACTTGGCCTGGGCCCAGTGCACCGGCACACCATCAAAATCCGGCCGCAGCACGCCGCGCACGGATTTGATCTCCTCTATCGTCACGCTGTCGCCGTCGGTGATCAGACCGTCGATGCGCCCGAACAGCTGCAGCGCCGTGAGCTCGCCGTCGAAGGCGGCGTTCACAGACACCTCGGAGCGATAGTTGTCGCCGCGGTCGGCCTGCACGCGCTTATGGATGCGGGTGCCCTCCACGGCGCGCAGCGGCGAAGAGGCCGACGCCGAGAGGTCGCCCTCCAGAAACATTCCCTCGACGAACTCCCGTATGGACAGCCGGGTGATCTTCTTTTGCATACCGTTTTCTGTCATCGCGATATTATAACACCGGGGAAGGGCAGTGAACAGGCGAACAAAGGCTGTAGCTTAGAAGACCCGCACCTCCTGCTGGATGGACAGCAGGTACAAATAGGCCTCCCCCACCGTCGCGCCGGTGATTTGTATCAATGCCTTGGCGTAGACGTCCAGCTGGGGACGGTAGAACGTCGCGATGTCCTCGGCAGTGTGGGCATCGTCCACGCGGTTGGTCTTGTAGTCCAGCAGCACCCAGTGGTCGCCCTCGCGGAAGCAGCAGTCGATGATGCCCTGCACGAGGATGGATTCCCGGCTGGTTTCCGCGACCAGCGCGCCGTCGCGCTCCCGGGTGAACACCTCCGACGCCGGCAGTGAAAGGTTGAAGGGCAGCTCCCGCAGCACCTGCGGCGAGCGCAGGATGCGCGCGGCGATGCCGCTGCGCAGGAAGCCCGTAATCCACCTGAGATCGATGACCTGGGACGCCTGCTCAGGCAGCAGACCGCGCTCCTCCAGCGCCGCGACGACGCCGGGCACGGCCTCGGGCTTCGTGTCAAAGGGGATCAGCTGCAGCACCGTGTGGGCGAAGGTGCCCCGGTCGGTGGCGCTGTAGCTGGTTTTCTCCTCCAAAAACGCCGGCTTGCGACGGATCTCCGGCGCGGGGATGGGGCCGCGCCAGTTGCGCTGCTTATCCAGCAGCGACGTGGCCGACACCTTGCCCGGCAGCGCCGAGCCGTCGCCATAGGAATACTGCCAATCGTAAGCCTCATGCAGCTCGTCGGATACCCGCACATCCTCCAGCTGATCCATCAGGCCGCGCAGCGCCGCAGCCCGGTCCGCCCGCTGGGGCCGGTCGGCGGCGATGCTCTGGGCCGGCACCACATGGCACGCCCAGGCTGGCGCGGGGAGCGCCGGCGGCCGGTGGTCCAGCGCGTCGCGCAGCGGCCCTTCGCAGCGCACAGCCATGGAGCCGATCCAATCCAGCCAGCTGCGGCCCCGATCCCGCAGCATGGTCGGGGAAAGCGGCATGGCCCATCCCGGCAGCTTCTTGGAGAGGTCATGCATGGTGCCCACGAGGATCAGCCGCTCCCGAGCCCGGGTCAGCGCCACATACAGCATGCGCATCTCCTCGCTCAGCGTGTCCGCGAGGCCGCGCACGGCAATGGCCTCGTGGGCCATCGTGTTGCCGCGGGTGCGCCGCTCGCGGTTCAGGCAGCGGGGCCCTAGGCCCAGCTGGCCGTGCAGCAGTATGTCCTCGCGGGTATCCATCAGATTGATTCTCTTGCCCAGATTGCCGACAATGACAACCGGAAACTCCAGCCCCTTGGATTTGTGCACGCTCATGATCGTCACAGCGCCCAGCGCTTGCCCGCTGCGGCTGGTGCGGGCCCCTCCGGCCTCCAGCCGTTCCAGGCTCTGCAGAAAATCATAGAGCCCCGCCGCATAGCCTCGGGCCAGCGTGGCCAGCGTACGAAGGTTGGCCTGGCGAGCCTCGCCGTCGGGCAAAGTGCCCGCATATTCCAGAAAGCCCGTGTCATCGTAGATGCGGTACAGCAGCTTCTCGATGTCGGCGTGGCGGGCATAGGCGCGCCAGAAGGACACCTTGTGCAAGAAGTCCTTCAGCCGGTCGGCCAGGTCGCCGGTCTCCCGGGCGCTATAGCGCTCCACCGCCGAGGCGAAGGAGCCGTCGGGATACAGGCCGCGCACCTCCACGAGGTCGTGGAGCGCGAAGTTGCCCAGCGCCGAATACAGGCTGCTCAGCAGCTCATAATCCCGCGCGCCGTTGTCCACCAGCCGCAGCAGGTTGACGGCCAGCTGCACCTCCAGCTCCTCGCAGAAGCTGCTCTCGGCCTCGGTGTACACCGGTATGCCGGCCCTGCGCAGCACTTCTGCATAGACGGGAGCCACATTGCGGATGGCCCGCAGTAGCACGGTGATGTCGCCATAGCTCGCCGGGCGGAAAAGCCCGGTCTTGCCGTTCCAAATCTGTGAACCCACCGCGCGCTTGATCTCGCCGGCCACCACGGTGGCCTCGCGCTCCAATTGTATCAGTTCCTCCAGCCGGGTCAGCTCCTCCTCGCCGCGGCCTGCGTTGTCTATGAGGATCAGCCGGTTGGCCTCCGGCAGCGCCACCGGCGGCTGCGGCGCGCCCAGCACCAGCCGCTCCGCCGGGCCATAGGCCACGTCGCCCAGCCGCTCGCTCATCAGGTGCTCAAAGAGGAAGTTGACCAAGTTCACGACTGCTGCGCTGCTGCGGAAGTTGGCCGACAGGTCGATGCGGCGCTCGGCGGCGTTCTCCTCATAGGAGCTTTGCGCCAGCCGGTCGATGAACAGCCGGGGCTCCGCCGAGCGGAAGCGGTAGATGCTCTGCTTGACGTCCCCCACGCAGAAGAACGCGCCCGGCATGCTGACGCGACGCAGGATCGCGTCCTGTATGGGGCTGATGTCCTGGTATTCATCCACAAACACACGGGGATAGGCGCTGCGAACGTCCTCGCATACGGCATCGTCGGCCAGCACCGCCAGCGCCAGATGCTCCAGGTCGGAGAAGTCCAGTATGTTCTGCGCGCGCTTTTCCGCCGTATAGGCGGTGTCGAAGGCAAGCGTCAAATCCCGCAGCGCTGCCATCTGCGTGGCCATGGCGGCGGTGTTGGAGGCCAGCGCGTCGGGGTCCGCCACCAGGGGGTTCTTGGCTTTCATGTTGGCGATGGTGTTTTTGGCGTGATCCCGCAGTTCCTTGGCGGCTTCGCTGAGCGCGGTCTTTTCCGCCGCCTTCATGGCGGGCATGCGGCCGAAGCTCGCGCTGTTCAGCACCGCGCACAGCGCGCTCAATCCGCCGGAGGCCAAAGCGGCCCGCAGTGCCTCTATCGTGGCCTGGTCCTCCCGGAAGCGCTCCAGATAGCGCGCGGGGCCTTGGGGCAAGTTTGCCAGCTCCATGGCCTCGGCGATGGATGCCGTCGCCAGATCCAGCTCCTCGGCCAGTGCTTCCAACAGCACCGCCAGCCAGGGCGTGTCCGCCGCATCGACAAAGGTAAACATGGCCACCTTGCCGTCCAACCAGCGCTGCCAGTGGGGGTGGTTGCGCGCCGCGCGGTACACGCGGGTTACCAGCTTTTCCAGACCGCTGCCGTCGTTGCCGCCCCAGCAGTCGGCCAGCTCCAAAAAGGGGGCTTCGCCCCGTTCAAAGGCCTCATCTATGGTGTCGCTCAGGGCCTGGGCGAACAGCGCGTCGGTGACGGCCTGCTCCTCGGTGCGAAAGCCCGGCTCCAGCGCGATGATGTGGCCGTAGCGGCCCAGCAGCACCGAGCAGAAGCCGTGCAGCGTGCCGATCTGTGCACGGTCCACCCGCAAGGCTTGGGCGCGCAGGCGCTTGTTGTCGCGGTCCTCGGCCATCGCCTGTTCCAGCCGCGCCACGATGCGCGTGCGCATCTCCGCGGCGGCGGCGCGGGTGAAGGTGCAGATCAGCATGCGGTCGATGTCTGCGCCGTCTTGCAGGATCAGGCTGCAGATGCGCTCCACGAGTACGGCCGTCTTGCCGCTGCCCGCGGCGGCGCTCACGACCAGGTTGCTGCCCCGGGCAGTGATAACGTTATTCTGCGCTTCCGTCCAACGCATCGTCTGCCCTCCCCTTGATTCTCTCGTCGATCTTCAGCATCGCCTCATCCTTTGTCAGCAGCTCCCGATACTTCTTGGGGTCTGCCAGCTCGAAGCGGCACAACGCGCCGTAGGCGCAGCTCTCGCAGGCGATGCTCTTGCCAGCCCGCCACGGCCGCGTGGCCACGCAGCCCCGGCGCATCTCCCCCACCGCCCGGGCGGCATGTTCGGCCACCATGTCCAGCACGGCCTTGCCCACCGGCGGCTCCAGCAGGCCGCTACCCCGCTGCGTGTTAAAGTTGTAAAGCAGCGAACGCCCATTCTCCGTGGCATTGTCCATGGCCGCGGGGATGCCGTCGGCGTTCAGGCACCAGCCCTTCAGTCGCAGCTTCTCGCGGCGCTGGGCGTCGGGCTCACCCTCATCCACCCAGGGGTCTATGAGCGGGAAGATATAGGCCGCCGCCGGCACCGCCGGGCGGCCTTTTACGCCGCCCCACACGCCGCACAGCGCCCACAGGTATAGCCACGTCTGCACGTTGAGGCCGTTGACGGCCTTGGCCACGTCGATGTCGTAGGCGCCGCTCTTGTAGTCGATAACCCGCAGCAGATCGGCCCCCTCGCCGCGCAGCACATCCAGCCGGTCGATGCGGCCCTGCAGGAAGGCTTGGCGGTCCTCCGTGGGCAGTGCCGCCGCCGGGATGCCGCCGCGGCCAAAGCGCACCTCCTGCGAATAGGGCACAAAGGCTCCCTGGGCCATCTGGGCGGCGAAGGTCTCGGCGGCCAAAGCGCACACGCGCTGCAGGTTGGCGCCGGTCCAGCGCAGGCGGGCGTCGCTCTGCAGCAGCCCGTATTGGAACTCCTGGGCAAGTGCTGTGGTCTGGGCCCGCATCAGCGCCGGTGCCTGCTCCTTGAGCGCGGCGGCGTCGCCGCACAGCGGCAGCGCCTGCCGGGCGAAGCCTTCCAGCGCCGCATGCAGAAAGATGCCGGCAACAGCGCGCTCCAGCCCCCGCTGCCGCCATTCCTCGGGCCTCAGGCCGAAATCCACGAAGTGGCGGAACGGGCACGCGTGGAAGCTCTCCAACTGGCTGGCCGTCACCGAAGCGGCGTTCAGCGTGAGCGCCGCCGCAGGCAGGTACTCCGCCTCCTCGCCATCCTGCAGCTCCCGCAGCAGGCGCTGGACCCGCTCGGCGTAGCCAGGTGATTCCAGATACCACCTGAGCCGCTCCAGCTGGCCGGCAGTGGGCCGCAGGCCCTCGGCGATGGCCCGCAGCCGCGCCGGCAGCCGCGGGTACTCCGCCGCCGCGGAGGGCGTGGCATCCCGCAGGTCGGCTGCCGCCACGATGTCCTCGGGTTGCAGGTTCAACAGCTGCGCCATGCGCCGGAAGGTCGCGTCGGGCTCGGCCTCCGCGCCGGCGGCGGTGCTGGCGGCATAGCTCACATACAGGCTGGCGGAGCCCTTGGTCACGGTCTTATAGAGCTCAAAGCGCCGCTGGGCGTCCTTGACCTGAGAGCTCTGGCCGGCGTTCACGCCCAGCGTCAGCAGCGTGTCCAGGTCGCGCTCGGAGAGGATACCCCCTTCGGCCTTGGGCTCCAGCATGCCCTCACCTGCGCCCAGGATCAGCATGTGCCGCACGTCCCCCAGCCGCACGCGGCCCAGGTTGCCGGCCTGCACCTGGTCCACACCGGTGGGCAGTATGCCGACCTCCATAGAGGCAAAGCCGCTCTGCAGGATCGCGTGCAGCTGACCAGCATCCAGAGGCTGGTCGTCGATGATCAGGCTCAGCTGGTCCAGCACGTCCAGTATCGCATTCCACACGCGTTCGGTCACTGCGGCCTCTTCCAACAGGCCGGTGCGCTTGAGGATGGCCGCCTGCTCGTCCAGCGCCTCGTCTAAGCGCAGGCCTTCCAGCACAGCATAGACGGCCCGAGCCCAGCGGTCCGCTGTGGCGGTGCGCCCGCCGGCGTGCTTCTGCAACGCGGCGGCCAGGTCATGCACCGCGCGGCGCATGCGGTTGAGCGCCGGCAGGTCATATTCCCCCTGCCCCTTTACCCAATCCCGCGACCACGCGCGCATGCCCCGGGGCGCGAAAGCGGTCAGATAGACCTCCAGAATATCCTCGTCGGCGGGGTGGAACTTCAGACACCCGGTCTTGACCAGCCGCAGCACGTCGGCGTTGCGGAACTGCTGCTCCAGCACCTTGATGAGGCTCAGCACAAAGCGCACCGCCGGATGGCGCAGCACCTCCCGCCGCCGGTCGATGAACACGGGGATGTCATATTGCCCGAAGACCCGCTCAATCAGCGGCCCGTAGGCCCGGGGGTCGGCGCATTGCACGGCGAACTGCCGCCAGTGCAGGCTGCTGTCGGCGCGGGTCTTGCCCAGTATCCACGCCGCAGCGGCCTCCACCTCTTCCACGGCGTCTTCGGCGCGGCACAGCATTACGTCGCCCTGCCATTGGGCGCTGTCGGCCGGGTGGGCGAACAGCGTGTGCTCCAGGTGGGCGATGTCCGGCGGCATAGGCTGCATGCGGTCGTCGCGGCGCAGGCGGACCCATTGCACCGCTGCACCCATGTCTCTGACCAGCTCGGTCAGCCGCGCCACGTTGTCGCGGCTGCAGTGGAACAGTTCGCCGTCGGCTGCGTCCTCGGTATCAAAATCCTGCGTGAGCGTGACCACGCCGCCCACGGCCAGCAGTTGCTGTATCATGCGGCACTGCTGGGGGCTCAGGTAATCGAAGCCATCGAAATAGAACGGACAGCCCTGCAAAAAGCCTGCCTCGGAAATGCGCTCGATGAAGCGGTTGAAACGGCTGTCCTCGTCGGTGAAGCGCCGGGAGGCCAGGTAATCGTCATATTGGCGGCTGATGGCGGCGATGTCCTCGGCTTTGGCCCGCAATGTGCCGGTGAGTCCTGCGGTCTTGGCCAGCAGGTCGTCGGCGGTCACGTCGAACTGGCGGAAGCCCCGCAGCAGCTGCACCATCTGGGCGGAAAAGCCCGGATAGCCCAGCACAGAGCGGAAGGCTTTGAGTTCGTCGGCGATGGGCAGAGAGGCTTGCCGCAGCGCCATGGCCAGGCCGCTGTCATCTATCACGGCGCTTCTATCCTGGGACACCTGGGCGAACACATCGCTGGCAAGCTTGGCGGGGCTCACAACCCGTGCCTGCATGATGCCCCTGGCCTGCAGATGGGCGATGAGCGCCTGCTCGGCCTGCAGCGTGGCCTGCTCGGGCACCACGAGGTACACAGGCTTGTCGCTGCGGGCGATGTCCTGCTTGATGTGCTCATAGACCCATGTGGATTTGCCGCAGGCCCCCCGCCCGGCCACAATGCGCAGTTGCAAGGCTCCGTCTCCTTATGCTTCCATATAGAGACATGATAACACATATGATGTGCCGTTTCATGCTTTCTACATTATGCTCTGGTACTTTGGGGTGGGGTTTCGCATCAGCGGATGCGACCAAAGGGCTTTCCGGTCGCCCTTTGGAAACCTTCGGCACCCATTTTTGGAAGGGGTAATCTAAATGCTTGTGTAGTGCAAGGGTCTGCCTTCGCTGCGGTGTCCAATAAACCCTCACCCGCACCCTCCCTCAAAGGGGGAGGGACTATTTTGTATATTACCCCTCCCCCTTTGGGGGAGGGGTTGGGGGTGAGGGTTTACGCGGACGGAAGCCTGTTGCCGACGACGGTTCACCCGGCGGAGGCAAACGGTTAATGAGAAAGAATCGCTCGGAAAGACCCCGCCGCAGCGGTCTTCGTTCTTGAAAAGTAGGTATGAGACGAACACCAAAAGGCCCGCCGGCGACGGTTATCGCCGGCGGGCAAACAAACGCAAAGGACAAGCCGTCTGAATCGCCGGCAATCCCGCAGATCGCCGGCGAATAAAACACACCGGCGATGCGTAAGCGTCGCCGGTGTGTTTTGGGGAGAGGAGAATTTGAAGGAAGAACGATGCGTAAGACCCCGGGTGCAGTGCCTTCGACCGCTCCGCCGCTTCCTGCACTCTCATCGTTGCCATCTTTACCAGAGTTTATACATGGATTTTTATCTGCGGGTGGGTTTTTTTCGCATCTGCGCCTTTTTCTTGTCATCTTGCACGCGTTGGGCTTTTCGGCTCTTGTTGCGCTCGATGATAACCTCCATGCGCGCCTGCTGCACAGGCCCGTTGCGATAGCCCAGGCCCGCCACCGCCGAATAGATCAGCGGGAACAGCAGAAACAGCCATGGCAGCGAATTCGGGAATGACTCAAACACCTGCAGATACATGACGTTCCAGCCGCGGAGGATGGGAACGAGCACAGCATCGATCGTGCTGCCGGCCATGCCCGCAAAACCCGCTACCAGCGCCAGCACGAAGAAGGGCGACTGCGCCGCGAAGCCCGCCGCGAAGCCCAGCCATCCCATATACTGGATCTTATCATCCGGAGTGGGGATATATCCCTCCTGCGCCATCTTGCGCTTGAGGAACTTGTCCTTCTGCACGTCCTTCTGGCCCACGCCGGTCGTATCAAACCACACGATGACCAGCATGATCACGGCGAATATCGCCGTGATGAACCATTGATACAGCGCGACATCCTTCAGAAAGCCGGTCAGCGGCAGCATCACAAACAGCGCGACCAGCATGACAAGCAGATTGGCCGACAGCAGCCGCACCGCAAGAGTAGCAATTCGTTTGGCCATGTTTTTATTTTCCCCCATCCTGACAATTCAGTAAGGCATCCTCTGTGGCAATCCAGTGCACGGGAACGTCATAGGTCCGGTGGCACGCGTCGGGCACCAGCTGCAGTGCGTAGGCCGGCGCGATCAGCGCGCTGCGGTCCCGGTAGCCGGCCAGCAGCCGGTCATAGTAGCCCTTGCCGTAGCCAATGCGCCAACCCTGGCGGTCATAGGCCACGCCGGGCACCAGTATCACGTCGATGGGCTGACCGGCGCAGTCCGGCCCATCGGCGCAGGGCTCCATCAGGCCGAAGACGCCGGGGGCCACGTCGCGCTCCAGGTCCTCCACGGGCAGCAATTGCAGCGTACAATTGGGTGCGCAGCGTGGCAGCAAACAGCGCCGTCCGTCCTCAAGCGCCTGCCGCAGCAGCGGCAGCACATCCACCTCGCAACGGGTGGGCATGTAGAACAGCACAGTGCGAGCGGTGTGCCAGGCCGGCATGGCCCGGATGCGTCCAGCGATGGCCGCTGACTTTTGTGACCGCTTTTCTTCGGGCATCGCCCGTCGTGCAGAAAGCACTTGTGCGCGAATGGCGGCCTTTTCCGGCTCAGGCATCGATGTATTCGCGCTTGACGCGTTCGCCGATGTTCGTGATGATCTCGTAGTTGATCGTGTCGGTCAGGTCGGCCAGCTCCTCGGCGGTGATCTGCTCGTCACCCTGACGGCCCAGCATCACAGCTTCGTCACCGGTGGTCACACCGGGGATGTCGGTCACGTCGGCCATCAGGTGGTCCATGCACACGCGGCCCACGACCGGCGCACGCCGCCCGCCGATGAGCACATGGGAGCGGTTGCCCAGGCTGCGGCGGTAGCCGTCGGCATAGCCCACGGGCAGTGTCGCGATGAGGCGGTCGCCGTGGGCGGTCCAGATACGGCCGTAGCTCACGGTCTCGCCATCGGGCACGGTTTTGACCTGCACGACGTTGGTCTTCCACTCCAGCGCCGGGCGCAATGCGTCCGGGTGCTCCCCGTTGGGGTGCAGGCCGTACATCGCGATGCCCACGCGCACCATGTCCAGATGGGCGAAGGGGCAATCCAGCGCGCCGCCGGAATTGCTGATGTGGGTCGTGGGATGGAAGCCGTTGGCGTGCAGCTGCTCCATAGCCCGCTGAAAGCGCTCGTATTGTGCGATCGTGAAACTCTTGTCGGGGATCTCCGACACGGCAAAATGGCTGAAGGCCCCGGCGATGTGCACCGAGGGCGATCCTTTGACGCAATCCAGCAGCCGCTGTAGTTCTTCGCCGGGGCGCACGCCCAGGCGGTTCATGCCGGTCTCGATCTTCAGGTGGATGGACACCTTCTTGCCGATCTGCTCGCAGCGGGCCTGCAGCGCCTCGATCATCTCGCAGGAATACACGGTCTGCAGCAGGTCGTATTCCACGGCGATGTTGGCTTGCTGGGGCAATGTGCCGCCCAGCACGAGGATGGGGATTGTAACGCCGGTCTTGCGCAGCTCAGCGCCCTCCACGGCCATGGCAACACCCAGGCAGGCAGCGCCGCCCTGTATGGCCGCGTGGGCCACCGGGCCTAGGCCGTGGCCGTAGGCGTTGGCCTTCACGACAGCCAATATGCCGGTCTGCTCGGGCAGCATAGCCTTGATGGCGCGCAGATTTTGTTTGATGGCGCCCAGGTCCACGATGGTTCGCGTAATATTCATACCAACTCGTCCTGATGAAGCAGCTTCATGCCGGCGTTTTCCAGACAGGCCACGGCCGCAGGCGCGTCATCCACCTTCAGCAGGATCAGCGCGCTCTGGGTGGGCTTGCGCACGAAGGAGTACAGATATTCCACACCGACGCCAGCCTCGTTGAGGGCGGCCAGCGCGTCGGCCAGGCCGCCGGGGTGGTCCGGCACGGCGATGGCCAGCAACTCCGTCAGGTTGACGGTATAGCCCTCAGCGCGCAATGCCGCGAGAGCCTTGTCATAATCGGTAACGATGGCGCGCAGGATGCCGAAGCTGGTCGTGTCGGCGATGGACAGATGCTGCAGGTCCACGCCGGCCTCGCCCAGCACGCGGGTCACATGGGCCAGGCGGCCCTTGGAATTCTCGATGAAAACGGAGAGCTGCTTTACCATGGCTGTACCTCCTGTGTCAAAGGTTTCCATGTCTGTTTCAGTTTAGGAATCGGCGTTTCGCTTGTCAAGCACTCTTTTGGCTTTGCCCTGGCTGCGCTCGATGGTCTTGGGTTCTACGAGCTTCACGGTCACGTTCACGCCCAGCACCGATTCGATGTCGGCTGTGATACGGGCGCGGGCTTCCTCGATCTGGCGCACGGTGTCGGAGAACAGCCGCTCGGACATCTCCACCCACACCTCCAGCACGTCCATGTTGTTGACGCGGTCCACGACGATCAGATAGTGGGGCTCCACGTCGGCGTAGTTGGCCAGCACGCTCTCCACCTGGGTCGGGAACACGTTGACGCCGCGTATGATCAGCATGTCGTCGGAGCGGCCCAGGATGCGGCCCATGCGCACATGGGTGCGCCCGCAGGGGCACGGAGACTCGTCCAGGTAGGTCAGGTCCCTCGTGCGGTACCGGATCATCGGTATACCTTCTTTGGTGATCGTCGTGAACACGAGCTCGCCCTTTTCGCCGGGGGCCACGGGCTGCAGCGTCATTGGGTCCACGATCTCGGGGATGAAGTGGTCCTCGAAGATATGCAGGCCGTTCTGCTGCTGGCATTCGATGGCCACGCCGGGGCCGATGATCTCGCTCAAGCCGTAGATATCCATGGCGCGGATGCCCAGACGCTGCTCGATCTGCCGGCGCATGCCCTCGGTCCAAGGCTCGGCGCCAAACACGCCGGTGCGCAGCTTGAGCTCGCTCAAGTCGATGCCTTCCTCGGCCAGCGCCTCGGCCAGGAACAACGCGTAGCTGGGCGTGCAGGCCAGCAGCGTCGTGCCGAAGTCCTTCATCAGCATGACCTGCCGCTTGGTGTTGCCGCCGGAAATCGGGATCACCGTGGCCCCCAGCCGCTCGGCGCCGTAGTGCACGCCCAGGCCGCCGGTGAAAAGGCCGTAGCCGTAAGCGATCTGTATGACGCTGTGCTTGTCCGCACCAGCGGCCATGAGGCACCGGGCGATGAGCTCGCTCCACGTGGCGATGTCGCCCTGAGTGTAGCCCACGACGGTGGGCTTGCCGGTGGTGCCCGAAGACGCGTGGATGCGCACGATCTCGCTCTGGGGCACGGCGAACAGGCCGAACGGGTAGTTGTCGCGCAGGTCCTGCTTGGTTGTAAAGGGCAGGCGGCTCAGGTCGGCAAGCGTGCGGATGTCGCCGGGCAGCACGCCGGCGCGCTGCATGCGGGCGCGGTAGAAGGGAACATTCTGATAGACGTGGTTGACGGTGCGCTGCAGCCGGTCCAGCTTGAGCCGCTCCAGCTCCTCGCGATCCATGCACTCGTAGGTGCTATTCCACACCATCGGTCCCCCGCCTCCCCTCCTGGAACGCCTTGAGGTTGACGTCCAGCAGCTTGGCCGGCACGCTGCAGGTGATGGCGTCCAGCCACAGCGCCTCGTCGATATCCATGCTGCGGCTCAGAAGCCCCAGCATCACCGTGTTGACGGCCTTTGTGTTGCCGGCGCGCTGGGCCAGCGCCAGCGCGTCGATGGCCTGCACATGGGCGTCGCGGGCCGCAAGCGCAGCGACGACGTCCTGCGGGTAGGGCTGCTTGCCCATGATGACCGGCATGGGCAGGATGCGCTGGGTGTTGAGCAGGATGGCGCCGCCGGGCCGCACGTTGGGCGCGTAACGCAGCGCTTCCAGCTGCTCAAAGGCCAGCAGCACGTCGGCCTCGCCGGCCTCTATGATCGGCGTGTGCACGGTGTCGGCCATCTTGACATAGGTTACGACCGAACCGCCGCGCTGGGCCATGCCGTGCACTTCGGATACTTTGATGTCGCAGCCGGCCGCTTGGGCCAGCGCGCCTAGCACGCGGCTGGCCAGCAATGTACCCTGGCCGCCCACGCCGGCGATGAGGATGTTCCAGCTCTTCATGTTCAGCCTTCCTCCTTCCCGATGGCACCAAAGGGACACACCGAGGCGCACAGACCGCAACCGTTGCACAGCTCGGCGTTGATCGCTACGCCGCCGGTGGCCGTGGATTCGATGGCCGGGCAGCCCAGGCGCATGCAGCGCTTGCATTTACGGCACACCTCGGAGTTCACGCGGTAGCGCGGCTTTTTTTGCAGGCCGGGCAGCAGCGCGCAGGGGCTGCGGAAGATGACGACCGAGGGGCCCTGGAAGGCCAGCGAATCCTTGAGCGCAGCCTCGGAAGCCTTGATATCGAAGGGGTCCGCGACCTTTAAATCCTTGACGCCGATGCTGCGGCACAGGCCTTCCAAGTCCAGTATCGCGGCGTCGGCGCCTTTGAGCGTCTTGCCGGTGGCCGGGTTGTGCTGGTGGCCGGTCATCGCCGTGATGGAATTATCGAGGATCGCCACGGTGATGGCGCTGTCGTTGTACACGGCGTTGATGAGCCCGGTGATGCCGGAATGGATTAACGTGGAATCGCCCAGCACGGCCACAACCTTGCCGCTGCGGCCCCTGGCCTTCTCCATGCCATGGGCCATGCCGATGGAGGCGCCCATGCACAGGCAGGAATCCATGGCCGCCAGCGGCTCCAGCGCCGAAAGCGTGTAGCAGCCGATGTCGCCGGTCACGGTCAGGCCCAGCTTGTTGAAGATATGGAACGTGCCGCGATGAGGGCAGCCGGGGCACAGCACCGGTGGGCGGATGGGCAGCTCATGGGCGGCAATCTCCGGCGCTGCTTGGCCGGCCAGTTTTTCCGCGACGATATGCGCGCCCAGCTCGCCCTGCACGCCGAAGAACTCCTTGCCCACGCACGGGATGCCGGCAGCCTTGAGCGCATCCTCCAGAAAGGACTCCAGCTCTTCGACGACGTAGAGCGTCTCATAGCCCTGGGCAAACTCCCGCAGCGCCTCCATGGGCAGCGGATACACGAGGCCCAGCTTGAACACATCGGCATCGGGCAGCGCGTCGCGCACATATTGATAGCTGATGCCGCTGGTGACGATGCCCATCTTGCCGCCCCGGCGCTCCACGCGGTTGATGTCCAGCGTGTTGGCGTCCTGCGACATCCGGTTCATGCGCGCTTCCACGACCAGATGGCGCTTGCGGGCCATGGCCGGCATCATGACGTTTTTCATAATGTCGCGCTTGTAGGGCTTCACGGCGTATGCCGCGCGCTCGCCAACCTCCGCCAGCGTGCGGGCGTGGGCCACGCGGGTCGTCAGCCGCAGGATGACAGGCGTGTCATAGCGCTCGCTCAATTCATAGGCCAGCTTGGTGAACTGCAGGCACTCGTCGCTGTCCGCCGGTTCCAGCACCGGCACCAGCGCCGCCCGGGCAATGAGGCGGGTGTCCTGCTCGTTCTGGGATGAATTCATGCCGGGGTCGTCGGCCACGACGACGACCAGGCCGCCGTTCACGCCGCTGTAGGACGCGGTGAACAGCGGGTCCGCGGCCACATTGAGGCCCACGTGCTTCATAGCCGCTATGGCTCGGGCGCCGCCCATGCTGGCCCCCACGGCCACCTCCAGCGCGACCTTCTCGTTGGGCGCCCACTCAGCGTAGAGTTCGTCATACTTGGCCAAGTTCTCGGTGATCTCGGTGCTGGGCGTGCCCGGATAGGCCGACGCCACGGTGACGCCCGCCTCCCAAGCGCCCCGCGCCACTGCCTCGTTGCCCAGGTACAGTTGTTTCAAAAGCCTTCCCTACCCTTCCTCTATCCTTTGCGCAAGTCTGTCACTCGTTTTGCCTTGCCCTCGAAGCGCTTGAGAGTTTGCGGCTCCACCAGGCGCACCCTGGCGTCCACCAGCAGCGCTGTGCGCAGCTGTTTGCGGATGCGCTCGGTCAGCCGCTCCAGTTCGCCGTAACGCTCCAGCAAGGAGGCATCCAGCAGTTCCACGAGCACTTCCATCTCGTCCAGCGCGTCCTCGCGGCGCACGATGATCTCATAGTGCGGCCCTACTTCCTTTACGCCGTGCAGCACTTCCTCCACTTGCGTGGGGAACACGTTGACGCCGCGGATGATCAGCATATCGTCGTTGCGGCCCTGCACCTTGGCCATGCGCACCAGCGTCCGCCCGCAGCGGCACGGCGTTTCGTCCAGCGCGGTCAGATCGCGGGTGCGGTAGCGCAGGATGGGCAGCGCCTGCTTGGTCATGGCCGTGAGCACCAGCTCGCCGGGCTGCCCCGGCGGCAGCGGCTGGCCGCTGGCAGGGTCTATGATCTCCGGCAGGAAATGGTCTTCGTTGATGTGCAGGCCGGCGCGCTCGGTGCATTCGCCGCTGACGCCTGGACCCACGATCTCCGAAAGGCCATAGTTCTCGGTGCACAGCAGGCCCAGCTTGCTCTCCAGCTCCGCACGCAGCTTGTCGCTGTGGCCCTCGCCGCCAAAGAGACCCACCCGCAGCTTCAAGTCCCTCTTAGGGTCCAGCCCCGCGCGCTCGGCGGCCTCGGCCAGATAGAGCGCATAGCTGGGCGTACTGACCAGCACCGTGGTGCCAAAATCCTTTAGGAACAGCAGCTGCCGCTCGGTGTTGCCGCTGGAGGCCGGTATCACCGTGCAGCCGACCTTCGTTAGCCCGTCGTGCAGGCCAAAGGCGCCGGTGAACATGCCGTAGCCAAAGGCGATCTGGGCGATGTCCTCGTGGGTAACGCCGGCCATGCAGGCCAGACGGGCCACGCAGTCGCTCCAGGTCTGCAGGTCACGCCGGGTGTAGCCCACCACGGTGGGCTGGCCGGTGGTGCCGGAGCTGGCGTGCAGGCGCACAACCTGTGCCATGGGCACCTGGAACATGCCGAAAGGATAGCCACGACGCAGGTCCTCCTTTGTCGTGAAGGGGATCAGCCGCGCATCCTCCAAAGTTCGGATGTGCCGAGGTTTCAAACCCACTTCATCGAACTTGCGGCGGTAGAGCTCGCTGTGTTCGTAGGCGGCGTTCACCGCCCGCTTCAGCCTGCGCAACTGGAGCTCCCGCAGCTGCGGACGAGCCATGGTTTCCGTCTTGCCATCCCAGATCATGTCGTTTCTCCTCTACCTTGCTACCGTACTTCACTTTGCCGGAACGCCCGACAAATTAGTTGCATTATAACGCAAATTGCATGTCATTGGAACATGTAATGACGAGCAACGGCCGGGTAGACTCACAGCAGACCCGGCAAAACGGGTTTCATTGACAAGGTACATCCCTTGGGCTATCATGGATGCGGCCCAAGAGGAAAAAAGGAGCAATCCCGTATGAATGTGGTAGTCCTCATCCCCTCGCTGAACCCCGACGAATCGCTGCTGCAGGTTGTGCGCAACATCCGCGAACAAGGCTTTGAACGGTTCGTGATCGTAGACGACGGCAGCAAACCCATGTGCCGCGGCGTTTTTGACGCGCTGGAGGCCGAAGGGTGCGCCGTGGTGCGCCACGCGGTCAACTTGGGCAAGGGCCGGGCGCTCAAGACCGGTTTCAACCACATCCTGCAGTACATGGGCGACGCCCAGGGCGTGGTAACCTGTGACGCCGACGGGCAGCACCAGCCCCAGGACATCGCCGCCGTGGCCCGGGCGCTGGGAGAACATGGCGACAAGGTTATCCTGGGCGCCCGGCTGTTTTTCGAGGCCAAGGTGCCGCTGCCCAACCTGCTGGGCAACACGATCACGCGCTTTGTGTTCTGGCTGCTGACCGGCCTGCGCTACGGCGACACCCAGAGCGGTCTGCGGGCATTCCCAATGGCTGCACTGCCGGCTATGATGGCCGTAGCAGGCGAACGCTTCGAGTATGAAAACGTGATGCTGCTGGCCTTTCGCGAAAACGGCCTGGATTACGCCGAGCTGCCCATCCGCGCCGTGTACGCGGCTGAGGGCAAGCAGGCCACCCATTTCAACAAGGCCGTGGACAGCGTGCGCATCTATAAGAAACTACTGGGTTTCGCCGCCGCGCCGATCTTCGGTGCGTTCTTCTCGCTGATGCTGTTCATGGTGCTCAGCCTTGCTTGGGGCTCTGTGCCGGCCTGCCTGGCGCTGGCGGCTGTGGCCTCCGTGGCTGGCTGGCTCACGATATGGCTGGCCGCGCCGGCCCGCCGAGTTTTGCATGCTGTGGCGGTGACATTGGTCAGCGTGGTGGCATTGTGCGCGCTGTATCTGCTCTTCACCGTGGCGCTGGCGCTGCCGCCCATCGGCGCGTTCATATTGTCCGGCTTGCTCAGTGCGCCGCTGGGATACAGCCTGTGGCTTGGCAGCCGGTCTCCGCGAAAACCCATGCGTACGAAACTCTAAAAATAATAAAAGAAAAGAGGATGAACCGGTCGGTTCATCCTCTTTTCTTTTATGCTTTAGTATTTGTTGACCGTGTAATCCCGGAAGGCCTGATAGTTCGTGTTGTTCAGGTTGTCCACTTCCTCCAGCGACTTGCCCGTGCCGATGGCCACGCAGGAGATGGCGTCCTCGGCCACATAGCACGGCACCCGGGTGTGCTGCTGGATGCGGATGTCCAGCCCGTAGAGCAGAGCGCCGCCGCCGGTCATCACGATGCCGTGGTCGTAGATGTCGGCGGAGAGCTCCGGCGGTGTGCGTTCCAGCACGCTGTGCACGGCCTCCAGAATGCTCTGCACCGGCTCCTCCAGTGCCTCGATCATCTCGTCGGCGCTGATCGTCAGCGTCTTGGGCAGGCCGGAGATCAGATTACGACCGGTGACTTCCATATACTGGGGCTCCTTGCGCTGATAGGCGGAGCCGATGTTGATCTTCATGTCCTCGGCGGTTCGTTCGCCGATGAGCAGGTTGTGCTTCTTGCGCATGTAGCGCACGATGGCGTCGTCGAACTTGTCGCCGGCCACCTTGATGGATTCGGACACGACCGAGCCGCCCAAGGAGATGACGGCGATGTCGGTGGTGCCGCCGCCGATGTCCACAACCATGCTGCCGTAGGGTCGGCTGATGTCGATGCCCGCGCCGATGGCAGCGGCGATGGGTTCCTCAATGAGGAAGGTCTTGCGGGCGCCGGCATCCAGCGTGGCCTCGCGCACGGAGCGCTTCTCCACTTCGGTGACGCCGCTGGGCACGCACACCATGACCCGGGGCTTAAAGAACAGACGTCGGCCCACAACCTTGTTGAGGAAGTGGCGCAGCATCATCTCGGTGTAGCCGTAATCGGATATGACGCCGTCGCGCAGCGGGCGAATCGCAACGATGTTGCCGGGGGTGCGTCCGAGCATCTTGCGAGCGTCCTCACCCACGGCCAGCATGCGGCCTGTGTTCTTGTCTATCGCGACGACCGACGGCTCCCGCAGAACGATGCCCCTGCCCCGGACATACACCAGGACACTCGCGGTGCCAAGATCAATACCGATATCCTGATTGCCCCACATGCACAACCCTCGTTTCTTCACGCTGTATACAACATGATGTAGATAAACATAGTTTCTGACTCTATTTCTATATTTTAAACGCAATCCCTGTTAGCGTCAATGACAAATTGATCTGTGAACAAACCTATTGTTCCCAAATGGCTACCATGTTATTCCATATATAACAGAGAGAGCGGACCCGTGGGTCCGCTCTCTCTGGCTGCTAGGCTTTCTACTTGGCGAACTCCACAGAGCGCAGTTCGCGAATGACGTTGACCTTGATCTGGCCGGGGTATTCCATCTCGGCTTCGATCTTTTTGGCGATGTCCTTGGCCATGAGGATGGTGCCCTCGTCGGTGACATCCTCGGGCTTTACGATGATACGGACCTCGCGGCCGGCCTGGATCGCAAAGGAACGCTCGACCCCGTTGAAGGAGTTGGCGATTTCCTCGAGCTTCTGCAGGCGCTTTATGTAGTTCTCCAGCGTCTCGCGGCGGGCGCCGGGGCGGGCGCCGGAGATGGCATCGGCCGCCTGCACGAGGATGGCTTCCACGGTCTGTGGCTCGATGTCGTTGTGGTGGGCCTGGATGCAGTGGATGATGTCCTTGTTCTCGCGGTAACGCTTGGCCAGATCGGTACCGATCTGGGCATGGGTACCCTCGATTTCGTGGTCCACGGCCTTGCCGATGTCGTGCAGCAGGCCCGCGCGCTTGGCGAGGCGCACGTCGGCGCCCAGCTCGCTGGCCATCAGGCCGGCCAGATGGGCGACCTCGATGGAATGCTTAAGCACGTTCTGTCCGTAGCTGGTGCGGTACTTGAGCCGGCCCAGCAGCCGGTGCAATTCCTGGTGCAGACCATGCACGCCCACTTCGAACACGGCGGCGTCACCGGCCTCGCGGATGATGTTTTCGACCTCGCGCTTGGCCTTGGCGACCATCTCCTCGATGCGCGCCGGGTGGATGCGGCCATCGGTGATCAGCTTCTCCAGCGTGATGCGGGCAACTTCGCGGCGCACCGGGTCAAAGCCGGATAGGATGACCGCCTCGGGCGTGTCGTCGATGATGAAATCGATGCCGGTGGCCGTCTCCAACGTCTTGATGTTGCGGCCCTCGCGGCCGATGATGCGGCCTTTCATCTCGTCGTTGGGCAAAGCCACTACGCTGACGGTGGTGTCCGCCACGTGGTCGGCGGCGCATCGCTGTATTGCTAGGCCTACAATGTTGCGCGCCTTTTTATCGGCTTCTTCCTTGGCGGCATTCTCGATGTCGCGGACCATAATGGCCGCCTCATGACGGGTGTCATGCTCGACCTTCTGCAGAAGGATGGCGTGCGCCTCCTCCTGCGACAGACCGGAAATGCGCTCCAGCTCATCGAGCTCCTTTTTGTGCAGTTCCTCGGTCTTGTCGGCGATGGCCTGGATGTCTTCTTTGGCCTTGTTCAGCTTTTCTTCCTTGGCTTCCAGGCTGGCGGTCTTGCGGTCGATGTTGTCTTCCTTCTGGGCGAGCCTGCGCTCCACGCGCTGCATTTCCGAGCGGCGGTTGCGCAACTCCTTGTCGCATTCGTTCTTCAACTGGAAAACTTCGTCCTTGGCCTCCAGCAGCGCTTCCTTCTTCAGGGCCTCTGCCTCGGCACGGGAATCTTCCAGCACTTTTTTGGCCACTTCGTCAGCTTTGCCTATTTTCGCTTCGGCAAGAGACTTTCTATAGAAATAGCCGGCAATCAAGCCCACGGCCAAAGCCACTGCGCCGATTGCGATTATTGGTATGATATATTGTCCCACTTTCTACCTTACACCTCCTTTTTCATAAAATAAACCGAGACAAGCTCGGTTTTTAGACTAATCTCACAAGTTTGGAGCATAAAACCATGAATGCCTAGCGTTTCTATTGTATAAGACAAACCACCGCCTGTCAAGCAACGACTGCCTTGAAAAGCGGTGGAAATATACCCTTTTGCTTTTATTTATGCTTCGGCGGCTGCGCTCAACAGCGCGGCGCGCAGCTTGGCCTCTATCTCGTTGCACACCTCGGCGTTGCTCTCCAGATACTGGCGGGCGCCTTCCCTGCCCTGGCCGATGCGGGTTTCTCCATAGGAGAACCACGCACCGCTCTTGCGCACGATCTCCTGTTCCACCGCCATGTCCAGTATCGTGCCCTCTCGGGAGACGCCGCGGCCATAGAGGATGTCGAATTCGGCGTTCTTGAAGGGCGGCGCCATTTTGTTTTTGACGACCTTGATCTTGGTGCGGTTGCCGATCATCTCATCGCCCTTCTTGAGCGTCTCAGAACGGCGCACGTCCAGGCGGACGGAGGCGTAAAATTTCAACGCTCGACCACCGGGTGTGGTTTCCGGGTTGCCGAACATGATGCCCACTTTTTCGCGCAGCTGGTTGGTGAATACCATCACAGTGCTGGACTTGCTGATGGCGCCGGCCAGCTTGCGCAGCGCCTGGGCCATCAGGCGGGCTTGCAGGCCCACGTGGGAATCGCCCATCTCACCGTCGATCTCCGCCCGGGGAACCAGCGCCGCCACCGAATCCACCACGATGATATCGATGGCGTTGCTGCGGATCAGTGCGTCGGCGATCTCCAGCGCCTGCTCGCCGGTGTCCGGCTGAGAGACATAGAGATTGTCCACATCCACGCCCAAGTTGCGGGCGTAGACCGGGTCCAGCGCGTGTTCGGCATCGATGAAGGCGGCCATACCGCCACGCTTCTGTGTCTCGGCGATCATGTGCAGCGTGATCGTCGTCTTACCGGAGGATTCCGGCCCGAAAACCTCTATGATGCGCCCCCGGGGGATGCCGCCGATGCCCAGCGCCACGTCCAGCGCCAGACAGCCCGTGGGGATCACCTCCACGTCCAGCGTGTTGGTGTCGCCGAGCTTCATGATGGAGCCCTTGCCGAAGCGTTTTTCGATCTGGCCCAGAGCCAGTTCCAATGCCTTTGCCTTGTCCGTGGTTGTCATGCTTTTGTCCTCCCGCTTCGGCGCGTTCATCCGTATTCTTCTGTATAATTCTAGTATATACGGGTACGAAATGCAAACATTTTTTCGCCCTTGTGCCTTTAATGGTCGCTTAGAACGGCCTGGCGCAGCATGTCCAGCGCGTTCAGGCAGGTCACGTGGCGCACGAAGGCGCGTTCGCGGTTGGCAAGCAGCAGGCGTCGCACCTGCACCTCGCCGTCGCGGCGAGCCAGAGCGATGTACACCAGGCCCACGGGCTTCTCGGCGGTGCCGCCGTCAGGCCCGGCGATGCCTGTCGTGGAGAGGGCGTAATCCGATGAAAACAGCCGGAGGCATCCGGAGGCCATTTCACGGGCCGTTTCTTCGCTGACGGCGCCGTGCTCCCGCAGCGTGTCCTCGCTTACACCCAATGTATTGCGCTTCACATCGTTGCTGTAGGCCACAACGGAACCCAGGAACATCGCCGAACAGCCAGAAATATCCACGATGTCTGAAGCCAGCATGCCGCCGGTGCAGCTCTCCGCCGTGCTCAGTGTAAGGCTGCACTCGGCAAGCAGGCGCACAACCGTCTCGGCCAGCGAACTCCAGCGGTCGGTATACAGGAACTTCCCGACCCTGTCCAGTATCTGCGCTTGCACCGGCTCCACCAGTGCCGCCGCCTGTTCCTCGGTGGGCGCGCTGGCCGTCACGCGCAGCATCACCTCGCCCGTGGAGCAATAGGGCGCGATGGTCGGGTTGCTCTGGGCCTCCATGATATCCTTGATGCGGTGCTCCAGCTCCGATTCGCCGATGCCAAAGAACCGCAGATGTACCGTGTGGAAATGACTGTTGACACGGCGCTGCAGATAGGGCACGACCTCATGGTCGAAGATCCACGTGAGCTCCCTGGGCGGCCCGGGCAGTATGATGACGGCTTTGCCGCCGGTCTCCACGATGCAGGCCGGCGCGGTGCCGCGCTCGTTGCGCAGCACGGTGCTGCCCTGGGGGAACCACGCCTGGCGCTCGTTGTTGGGCGTCATGAGCCGGTTGAAGCGCGTGAACCACGCGCGCAGCGTCTCCAGCGATTCCACGTGCAGCGCCATCTTCAACCCCAGCGCTTCCGCGATGGTCTCCTTGGTCAGGTCGTCCATCGTGGGCCCCAGGCCGCCGGTCGTGATCACGATGTCGCTGCGGCCCAGCGCCGTCAGAAAGGTCTCCCGCAGCCTCTGGGGGTTGTCACCGATGGTCGTATGGCGGTACACGCCGATGCCCAGGCGGCTCAATCCTTGCGAGAGGTATTGCGCGTCGGTGTTGACGACCTGGCCCATCAGCAGCTCCGTGCCGATGCACAGGATTTCCGCTATCATTGGTTTATCCCTCCGTGGAGAAGGCTCTCTTGTTGACGACGAAATAATCGATGGTGGACCACACGGTGAACACCAGCGCCGCGCCTATGGCGATCTGCGGCAGCCACAGCGCGTCCAGCCACTGGAAGGCCGGCAGGCCATGCAGCAGATAGAGGATCACGGCCACATCCTGCAGCACGGTCTTGGTCTTGCCCAGCCAGCTGGCCGAGATGATTTCGCCCTTGTCCGCGGCCACGATGCGGAACCCGCTGATCAGGATCTCTCGGCCGATGATGACGATGACGATCCACGAAGGCAGCTGTTTCTGCTCCACGAGTACGATGAGCGCCGCCAACACCAGCAGTTTGTCAGCGATGGGGTCGAACACCTTGCCGAACACGGTGACCTTCTTCTCCCGCCGGGCGATGTAGCCGTCCAGAATATCGGTCAGCGACGCCAGCAGGAACAGACCTGCCGCCACGAGCATGGAGTAAGGAAAGTTCCAGTACAGAAAGACCAGGAACACCGGTATGATCAGCATCCGCATCACGGTCAGGCGGTTTGCCCAGTTCATAGTACCACCCCCCGTAGATCATATTCGGTGGAACCGGTGATTCGTACCCGCAATAGGGAGCCTACAAGGTCAGTGCTGCCGCCGGACACGGTGGTAACGCCGTCGATATCCGGCGCCTGGGCCTCGGTGCGGCACACGAGGTCGCCGTTCTCATCCACGCCATCTGCCAGCGCCAGGCGCTCGCTGCCCACCTGGGCGGCCAGCAGCGCCGCAGAAATCTCCTGCTGGGCCATCATGAGCCGGTGGCGGCGGCGCTCGGATGTGCGCTTGGGCACCCGGGGCTTCATCTTATAGGCCGGCGTGCCTTCTTCAGGGCTGTAGACGAAAGCCCCCATGTTCTCAAAACGGGCGTCCTGGGCAAAGCGCAGCAGGTTTTCGAACTGCTCGTCGGTCTCGCCGGGGAAACCCACGATGAACGTCGTGCGCAGCGCGATGTCGTACTTGGAACGGATTTTCTCAATCAGCGCGCGGATTTGGCCTTCGGTGCTGCGGCGGTTCATGGCGCGCAGGATGCCGTCATCGATGTGCTGCAGCGGGATGTCCAGATAGCGGGCCAGTTTCGGGTGGGTGCCCACGAGCTCCAGCAGCTCGTCGGTCACCAGCTCCGGATAGCAATACAGCAGCCGGATGCGCTCCACGCCCTTCACGCCGGTCAGGCTTTGGACCAGAGGCACCAGTCCGGCATCAGCGCCTAGGTCCATGCCGTAGCGCGTGGTGTCCTGGGCAATCAGGATCAGCTCCTTGGCCCCCTGGCGGGTCAGGATCTCCGCCTCCTGCACAATGCTCTTGGGGTCGCGGCTGCGGTAGGGGCCGCGGATCGCCGGTATCGCGCAATAGGCGCAGCGGTTGCTGCACCCTTCGGCGATCTTCAGATACGCATAGTGCTTGGGCGTTGATATGGCGCGGCCGGGGATGAACGGCGAAGCCGGGTCCGGCGAGCAGGACAGCACGCGGTCGCCGGTGGCGCCCTCCACGAGAGCCACGATGCGACCGTAGTCGTTCACGCCGATCATCAGGTCCACCTCGGGGATGGCGTCAAAGAGCTGCTTGTTGTAGCGTTGGCTCAGGCAGCCGGACACGATGAGCCGCTGGCAGGAGCCGGTCTTTTTGTATTCGGCCATCTCCAGTATGGCGTCCACCGATTCGTCCTTGGCGTCCTTGATAAAGCCGCACGTGTTCACGATGATGGCGTCGGCTACCGAGGGGTCGCCCACGATGTCATGGCCGGCCTCCCGCAGCAAGTAGATCATGACTTCGGCGTCCACGTCGTTTTTGGGGCAACCCAACAGCTTAAAGGCTATTTTCATGCTTTGTTTCAACCTCGGTATTGTTCGATGGTGGCGGATGCGTCGGCCCGGGTCTTCAGGATGTCGCGGGGTTTGCTGCCGGTAGAGGGGCTCACGACGCCCAGCTCCTCCAGCTCGTCCACGAGCCTCGCCGCCCGGGCATAGCCGACCTTGAGCTTGCGCTGCACCATGGAGATGCTGGCCTGGCCGGTGTCGTACACGACGTTCATCGCGTCCATCAGCAGCGCGTCGTACTGGCGCTCGGAGTACTCATCATCGCCGCCGTCTTCAGCAGAGGCGGAGCCTCCTCCTCTGCCCTTCTTCGTGGGCAGCTCAAAGCTATTGACGTTGCTGAGCACCTCGGTGTCATATTCGGCGGCTTTGTACTGCTGTTTGATGAACTCCACGACCTTCTCGACCTCGTTCTCGGACACATAAGCGCCCTGCACGCGCAGCGGCTTGCTGGCGCCGGAGGGGTCGAAGAGCATGTCCCCGCGTCCCAGCAGCTTTTCCGCACCGGCCATATCGAGGATCGTGCGGCTGTCCACCTGGGAACTCACGGCGAAGGCGATGCGCGAGGGAATGTTGGCCTTGATGACGCCGGTGATGACATCCACCGACGGGCGCTGTGTGGCGATGACAAGATGCATGCCGGCGGCGCGAGCCATCTGGGCCAGGCGGCAGATGGAGTCCTCCACTTCGTTGGGGGCCACCATCATCAGGTCCGCCAGCTCGTCCACGACGATCATGATCTGGGGCAGGCGTTCGCCGTCTTCCTCGCCCTCCACGATCTGGTTGTAGCGGTGGATGTCGCGGGCGCCCTTATCGGCCAGCAGCTCATAGCGGCGCACCATCTCCTGCACCGCCCAGTTCAGCGCGCCGGCGGCCTTCTTGGGGTCGCTGACCACGGGGATCAGCAGGTGCGGTATGCCATTGTACACTTTGAGCTCCACGATCTTGGGGTCGATCATGATCATGCGCACCTGCTCGGGGGACGCCTTGTAGAGGATGCTCACGATCAGCGAGTTGATGCACACGCTCTTGCCCGAGCCGGTGGAGCCGGCGATCATCATGTGGGGCATCTTGGCCACGTCGGCCACGATGTTCTTGCCGGCGATGTCCTTGCCCAGGCAGAAGGTCATCGGCGCTTCGGCCTTTTGGAACTCGGGGCTTTCCAGCACGTCTCGCAGCTTGACCATGGAAATGACAGCGTTGGGCACCTCGATGCCGATGGCGGCCTTGCCGGGGATGGGCGCCTCGATGCGCACGCCTTGGGCAGCCATGTTCAGCGCGATGTCGTTGGACAGGTTGACGATGCGGCTGATCTTGACGCCGGCGGCGGGCTGCAGCTCGTAGCGGGTGATGGCCGGGCCGCGGCACACGTTGATAACCTTGGAACTCACGCCGAAGCTCATCAGCGTCTCCTCCAGCAGCGCCGCGCCGCGGTTGATTTCCTCGGCGCTGTTATCGGTGGTCTTGGGCGATTTGGTCAGCAGATTCACAGGAGGGATCACGTAGGGCGGCGGCTCCGCCTCGGCGGTGGCAATGGCCGCCGTCACCGGAGCGGCGGGTTTTTCGGCGGGCCTCCCGGGAGCATGGGCCGCGGCATTGCGATCATGGCCGTGATCCCGCTCCTCGGGTTCCGGCTCCGGTTCCGGTTCGTCATGCTCAAATATGCTGGCTTGCTGGAAGCTGCCGCTCAATGGCTGGGGCTCCTCCATGACCCGGGGAATCCCCCGCGTCTGCTCCCCCACCGCCTCTGGCATGGGCTGGAACATCGAGGCGTTGAGCAGGTCCACGTCGGCCGCGGCGTCGGCAGGCTTTCTGCCGGTGGCCAGGTTGTCCACATACAGCCGCTGCCCGCGGCGGGCCTGCGCCTGCGCGCGCTCCTGGCGCTGTTCCTGCCGCTGCTCTTGCCGTTGCTCCTGCCGTTCGGTCATCACCGCCACGGTGTCGCGCACGTTGTCGCGCACATTCTCACCCAGGCGGCGCAGGCTCAGCCGCGTCATGATGAGCACGATGACCAGCAGGAACGCGATCAGGAATATAATTGCACCTGCAAAACCAACTAAGTAGTGGAGTGGATAGGCGACCATGGCGCCCAGCGCTCCGCCGGTGCCGGGCATCGTGCGGGCAAGGTCGAAAGAAGTGGCCACGAAGCTCAGAAAGCTCTTGCTGTCCAGCCTGGGCAGATAGTACATGTGCAGCAGCGCCAGCGCCAGCGCGGCGAACACCGTCCACACCATCACGGGGAACCACTTGATCGCCTCATGGCCGGCGACGATGATGACGACGCCCAGAGCCGTGATGAGAATCGGCAGCGCGTAGGCCGCCACGCCGAACACACCGAACAGCGCCTGTTTGATGCCGTGGCCCACCACACCGATGGATTCCGTGAACAAGCCGACGAACATAAAAACACCCAGCGCCATCAGGATGAGGCCGGATACTTCGAAGCGCTTATGCCGCGCCGCCTTGGGCGTCGCTTTCTTCTTTCGTTTTTTGGGAGCCACAGCATCCTCCATGCAAAGGATACAATATTATACCATATATGCCGGGTGCAAACAACGCGACGCACAAGACGTGTTGCTACGAACCCGTATTTTCCGCCAGCAACTGATCCAGCAGCGCGTCGATCTCCTCCATGCGGTTCAGCGCGTTGAGCCGGAAGCGCCAGCGAGCTGCGCCCGGCACGCCCTTGATGTACCACGAGAGCTGCTTGCGCATCTCCTGCACGGCCACGGCCTCACCCTTGAGCGCGCACAGCTCGGCGCTGTGGCGGCGGGCCACCGCCAGCCGCTGCGCCAGGGTCTTCGGCCCCATTTGCTCGCCGCGAAGGGCACAGAGGATTTCCTCGAAGATCCATGGGTTGCCCTGGGCTGCCCTGCCAACCATCACGGCGTCGCAGCCGGTGTGGCGCAGCAGGGCCAAGGCATCGTCGCCGCAGGCCACGTCGCCGTTGCCGATCACCGGCACGCTGAGCGCCCGCTTGACCTGGGCGATGATGTCCCAATCGGCGCGGCCGCTGTAGAACTGCTCGCGGGTGCGCCCGTGCACGGCCACGGCGGCAGCCCCGGCATCCTGCATGCGCAGCGCAAAGTCCACGGCGTTGATGTGCTGGTCGTCCCACCCCTTGCGTATTTTCACAGTAACGGGCTTCCCTATGTTCTTTGCCAGCGTGGATACGATCTGCGCCGCCCATTGGGGCTGCTGCATCAGCGCGCTGCCCTGGCCGGCCTTCACGATCTTGGTCACAGGGCAGCCCATGTTCACATCCACGATGTCATATTCCGCGCCGAACCTCAGCGCCATGTCCGCCATCACCTGGGGCTCGTTGCCGAAGAGCTGCATGGCTCTGGGCCCGGCCACACCGGCGCCGGCCAGCAGCGCCTGCGAGCGGTCCGGCGAATAGAGCAGGCCCTTGGCGCTGACCATCTCGGTGTATGTTAGGGCCGCTCCCAGTTCTGCGCAGATCCGCCGGAAAGGTAGGTCGGTAACGCCCGCCATGGGCGCCAGCAGCGCACCCTGCGGAATTTCGATGCCGCCTATTCTCATCGTGTCACGAAGCTTCCGGTGAGGCTTCCGCTTCCGGCGCGGGAGTGGGCGTCGTGATCAGACCCGGCGTGGGGCTGGGCGTGGGCAGCGGCGTTGCCGTGATGAAATAGGTGGGCTCCGGCGTGCGCGTAGGGTCGGGCAGCAGCGTCTCCAACTGCTTGACCTCAAAGATGCGCCACGCGCCATCCACCTGGCGGCAGGTGAGCTGATAGCGGGTCTTGGGCCACTGGGGGCTGATGATCACGTCGGATTCGGCGTCGTCGCCGTTGCTGGAGGTATACTTGAAATCCGGTATGCTCTCCACAACAGTGACCATGGCAGTGTCCTCCCAGGGCTTGCACCACAGAGATTCCACGGTCAGCTTGTAGTTGAAGTCAGAGATGATAAAGTCGGAATAAGCCGTGGTGTCCGGCGCCTCGTTCTTCAGATATGACTGGGCAAAATACTTGGAAAGGTCAATGTCCTCGCCGGGAGTCAGCACCGAGCCGGCGCGGGCCTTCATGCCATCGGTCACGATGACGTACACATTGGCCGAATCCATGGCCACGAAGAACGTCACAACGAGAATGGCGAACACCGACACCGCGATGCCGGCGACCTTTGCGATGTACCAAACCAGTCTGAGCGTGTATTTCATGAAATTCCGGTTCCTTCCACAGCCGAGTATTTTAATGGTTTATCTCATGATCTTTTTTAGTATACACCATTTTCTCTCATTCTGCATACAGCACACCGGGGCCATCGGATGTTTGCCTTGCCTTGACGCTTATTTGACATATCTTGTTGTTATTTCTGCGTATGCTCTCTGCCAAGATGTCTTTATGATATACTCATCCCGATTTACCGCCACAATCCCAAAGAACGCGAGGTGTGCGATGACTTCCAGAGAGCGTTTCCGCAGAGTGTTGAACTTTGAAGGCGGGATGGACCGCCTGCCCATGGTGGAATGGGCCGCGTGGTGGGACACCACGATGGACAACTGGGTGGCCCAGGGGCTGCCGGCAATGGAATTTCAGCAGTCCATGGAGCACTTCGGGCTGGACCCGATGATGGTCATCTATGCCAGGGCGGCCGACGGCGGCATGCCCTCCCCCGCCTACCACGGCGGCCCCATCATTGGCACCGAGCGAAGCTATGACGACGTACTGCCCCATCTGTACAACGACGCCAGGATAGAGGACATCCTGAACCAGTGCCGCGAATACAAGGAGCGCCACGAGCGCGGCGACATCCTGCTGCGCGTATGGTTGGACGGTTTTTTCTGGTTTCCACGCACGCTCTTCGGCATCGAGCCGCACCTCTACGCATTTTATGATAAACCGGAACTCATGCACCGCATGAACAGCGACCTGGCGGATTTTAACATCCGCGCCATCGACGCCGTGTGCTCGGTGCTGCAGCCGGACATGGTGGGTTTCGCCGAGGACATGAGCTACAACCACGGTCCCATGCTGTCAGAGGCGCTGTTCGACGAATTCCTGCTGCCCTACTACCGGCGGGTGATCCCGGAGATCCAGAAGCACGGCGTCAAGGTGTTCATCGACAGCGACGGCGACATCACGACGATGGTGCCGTGGATGCAGCGCGCCGGCATTGAGGGCGTCTATCCGCTGGAGCGGCAGGCCGGTGTGGACCTGAACGCCATACGGGAGGCATATCCGCGCTTCCTGATGCTGGGCGGCTATGACAAGATGGTGATGCCCCATGGCGAGCCGGCCATGCGCGCGGAGTTCGAGCGCCTGCTGCCCGTGATGCGCTCCGGCGGCTACATCCCCTCGGTGGACCACCAGACGCCGCCGGGGGTCACGCTGGAGAACTATTGGATTTACATGAAGCTCTTCAAGGAGTATGCGCAAAAGGCTGCTTTCTGATCACCTTGGAACATGAAATGAAGCCCGTTCTTCAATCGAGAACGGGCTTCTGTGCATTTGCGAAGGGTTCAGGCTAGGCTTCCCCTGGAGGGGAAGCTGTCGCCGCAGGCGACTGATGAGGTGTACACCCCGCTTTATGTAGACACCTTGAACAGGGGCTGTTGTGGAAGAATTTCGCGCCCTTCGTTGCGCTTTGCGCAACTATCGGTTTGCTCTCACATCGGCTAAAGCCGACGTTGCCGCAAGCCGGGGCATGGCCTGCAGGCGCGACCAAAGGGCTTTCCGGTCGCCCTTTGGAAACCTTCGGCCCCATCTGTATGATCTAGCGACTATTCAGCCTGAAGAACCAACCGCGCGCTCTGCAATCCTTCTGCGCTAACAGTCAGTGTAACCGCTCCCGGCTGGCCCAAGCTCTTGAGCGCGCACACCGCCGTGCCCTCAAAGGCGCTGCGGCAGTTGCCTGTGTAGGGTTCGCGGGAGACCGGGTCGTTGGTGCCCACGGCGGCCAGCGTGCCCGCGCCGCTGGCGGTGAAGTACAGCATGTTGCCGGCATAGGGCACCGGCTGCCCCTGCGCGTCCACAACCGTGGCCGTTGCATAGGCCAACCCCTGCCAGCCCGCCTCCATCTGGGCGCGGTCGGCGTCCAGGCGGATGGCCGCGGGCGCGCCGCAGGTCTGCAACGCGTCTTCCGACACCGCCTTGCCGCCCACATAGGCCACAGCCTTTACGCTGCCCGGCGCGTAAACGGTCTCAAAACTGGCGATGTTGCGCGCGGCGGAGCCGGCGGGCTGGCGGCCCAGCGACACGCCATTGACGATCAGATCCACCTCGTCGGCGTCGCTGTAGACGTCGATATAGGTTTTGTATCCTTCGGCGCCGGGCCAGCTCCAGCTGTGGTGCACATCGCTCCAGCCCCAGTAGTTGTAGCTGGGCTTGACGCCCTTGGCGTTGGGCCGGTGCACGGCAATCCACGGCGCTTGGCGGTGGCCCCAGAGGATTTGCCGGTAGTAGGACTGGGGCCGGGGCCGGCACAGGATGTCCAGATCGCCGCAATTGGCCAGATGCCACGGAAAGCCCAGGCCGTGGGTGCGGCCATCCTCGTCGGGCAGGAAGGAATGGCCGATGCCCGCCTCACCGATGTAGTCCATGCTGGTCCACACGCAGTCGCCGATGACCCGGGGATCAGCCAAAGTGGCCTGCCAGGTCTCCCATGCCTCGCCGGCGATGGTCTCAGTGCCCAGTATGAAGCGGTCCGGGAAGCGCTGCAGATCCTCCTCGTAGCGCCGCCACAGATAATTATAACCCACGACGTCCAGCGGCGCGGCAAAGGGCGCACTGCTCTCGCCCCACTCCCCCTCCGGGTATTCAAAGGCGCCGCACAGCGCGTTGGAGACAAAGCGCGTGCCGTCCAGCTCCCGCACGGCGTCGGCCAGGCGGCGGGCCAGCTCATAGCCGCCGGAGCGGCCGAAGCGCTCGGTGATCTCGTTGCCGGTGGACCAGAAGGCGATGCTGGGGTGGTTGCGATCCCGCAACACCATGGATGTCAGGTCCCGCTGCCACCAGTCCTCAAAGTACAGATGATAATCGTAGGGTGTCTTGCCCATGCGCCAGCAGTCGAAGGCCTCGTCCATGACGACCAGGCCGATGCGATCACAGGCGTCCAGGAAATCCACCGACGGCGGGTTGTGGGCGCAGCGCACGGCGTTGTATCCGGCGTCCTTGAGAGCGCGGGCCTTGCGCTCCTCGGCAGCTCGCCACGCGGCGGAACCCAGAATGCCGCAGTCGTGGTGCACGCAGCCGCCCTTGAGCTTGAGCGGTTTGCCGTTGAGCAGGAAGCCCTGGTCCTTGTCCAGCGCGATGGTGCGGATGCCGACTGTCGTTTCCACCGCGTCCGCCACCGCGCCGTCCGCCAGCAGCTCGCTGCGCAGCGTATAGAGGTTGGGGGCATCCACATCCCATAGAAGGGGCTGCGCGACGGCCAACTCCTGCACGTTGCGGCCCTCGGCCTGGGCCTCACAGGTGGCCACCGCCGCGCCGGAAGCGTCCAGCAGCGAGTGCCGCAGCAGGCCCGCGCCGCACAGTTGGGTTTCTACTCGCAACAGGGCGCGTTGCTCAGTTGCCTCCACCGTGGAGGCAAAGACCCCCCAGGGTGCGATGTGCGCGCCTTCGGCGACGAGCAGCCACACCGGGCGGTACAGGCCGCTGCCGGAATACCAGCGGGAATTGGGCAGCGCGTTGTTGTGCACGCGAATCTGCAACTCGTTGGGCGCGTCCTCCAGCAGCCAAGGCGTCAGGTCCGCGTGGAAGGATGTGTAGCCGTAGGGGTGGAAGGCCGCCAGGTTGCCGTTGACGAACACCTCGGTGTTCATGTAGGCGCCCTCGACCTCCAGCACCGCCTTGCCGGGCTTGCCGGCGGGCAGCGTCTTGCGATAGACGCCGCTGCCGCCCTGGAAGAAGCCGCCCTTGTCCAGCATGCGGCTGTCGGCGGTGCGCGGCTGGCCGATGGAAAAGTCGTGGGGCAAATCGACGACGGCCTCGCCGCCGCCGTTGAGGGTGAACTGCCAGGACATGCTGAGATTCTGCCGTTTCATGAGCGTCCTCCGTCTTTATTCATTAAGGAATCCTTACTTCCAGCGCATCAGGTCCTTCATGGCGATATCCGCCTTTCCATCCTGCAGCGTGATCATCGCATAGGTCTTGCCGCCGCGCAGGCTGCCGGGGTTCAGCAATGTGACCCCGCCTTGCCTCTCCAGGTGCGCCGTGTGGGTGTGGCCGAAGCATACGATGTCCGCACCCACCTCTCTACCCTTGAACCATAGCTTGTTCAGCGTGTATTTGGCCTCGTAGAGGTGCCCGTGGGTCAGGAAGATGTTCGCGCCGTTCAGCGGCAGAAAGAGCTCCGTGACGTCGCCGGGCGAGAAGTCGCAGTTGCCCTTCACCCGGGCGATCTCGCCGCGGAAGATGTCCTCCAACGCGTCGCAATCGCGCACGCCGTCGCCGCAGTGCAGCAGCATGTCGGCGCCCTTGGCGTGGCGCACGGCGGCGCGCAGCAGCTCGGGGCTGTAGTGGGTGTCGCTTACCACGAGAATCCTCACGGTTCGCCTGCCTCCAGTTTATCGAGCAGCGCCTCGATGGCGCGCTTGCGGTGGCTGATGCAGTTCTTCTCCTCATCGGGCAGCTCGGCCATCGTCTGTCCATCGTAGCCCTCCACGAGGAACAGCGGATCATACCCAAAGCCGCGCTTGCCCCTTGGTTCGGTGCCGATAATGCCCTCGCAGCGGCCCTCGGCGGTCAGCACCATGCCATCGGGATGGGCAAGTGCCATGGCGCACACATAGCGGGCGCGGCGGTCTGCCATGCCCTGCATCTCCCGCAGCAGCTTGTCGTTGTTGTCCTGGTCGTCGCCGCCGCTGTAGCGCGCCGAATAGATGCCCGGCGCGCCGCCCAGCGCGTCCACCGCCAGGCCGGAATCATCGGCCAGCGCAGGGCCGCCGCAGGCCAGAGCCACCGCCCTGGCCTTCAGGATCGCATTTTCCTCAAAGGTTGCGCCGGTCTCCTCTATATCCATGTGAAGCCCGGCTTCGGCCATGGATACGATGGACGGGAAGCGCGCGCCCAGTATGGCCTTGATCTCTCGGATTTTGCCGGCGTTGTTGGAGGCGATGACCAGGCGCGGCTCAGACATGCTCCACCCCGGCGGCTTTGAGCGCCTTGCGCTGGGCGGTCATCAGCTGCCGGCAGCCTTTGCCCGCCAGCCGCAGCAGCTTGTCCAGATCGGCCTTGGAGAAGGTGCTCCCTTCGCCGGTGCCCTGCACCTCCACGAAGCGCCCGTCTTCGGTCATCACGACGTTCATGTCCACATCGGCGTGGCTGTCCTCGGCATAGCACAGGTCCAGCCGCGGTTCGCCGGCCACAATGCCCACGGACACGGCGGCCAATGCGCCTTTGATTGGCGATGCCGTCAGCTTACCGTCGGCCAGCCACCGCTGCACCGCCAGCGCCAGCGCCACATAAGCGCCGGTGACCGACGCCGTGCGGGTGCCGCCGTCGGCCTCTATGACGTCGCAATCCAGCCACACGCTGCGCTCGCCCAGGGCCTGGAAATCGATGACTGCCCGCAGGGAGCGGCCGATGAGACGGCGGATCTCCATGCTGCGGCCGTCGGGCTTGATGGTCTCCCGGGCCTTGCGGGTGGATGTGGAGGCCGGCAGCATCGCGTATTCGGCGGTCAGCCACCCCTCCCCGCTGCCGATCTTGAAGGGTGGAGCCTTGTCCTCCAGTGTGGCTGTGCAGATGACCCGCGTGCGCCCCCACTCGATGAGAGCGGAGCCGGGCGCGGAGCCGATGAAATGCGGCGTGATGCGAATGGGGCGCAGTTGGTCGGGCTTGCGGTTGTCGGGTCGCATGGGCAATTCTTCCTTTGTTTGAATCTAGCCCCTACCATACCCAATGGTTTATGCGATGTCAAGAAAAAGCCGCCCGGTTTTATTCGCCGACGATGCTCAGCATCGCCGGCGATTTAGACGACTTGTCCGTGCCATTGTTCATCGCCCGCCGCACATGTCGCCGGGCGATATCTTCACTCTAGACCTCATTCTGTTTATATTGAGCCTATTTCGCCTATGGGCGGGCTATATAACGACCTTGTACGTATTCTCTGTTTCCTCCCGCCGAATGAATCGTCGGTCGGCTTTCTGCTCTGACTCTCATTCTTTGAATAACTACGAAAAAAGCCGCCCGGATTTCCGAGCGGCTCAGGTTCAGTCCGTAGGTGTATCAGTCATAGTAATTCAGGAAACCGTCCTTGAAGCCGTCCAGTCCGGCGGCGGTGGACACGGTGGGCTCATAGGCCTTGCCCTCCACCAGCAGGCTTACAGACTTCACGCCCTCGAACTGTGTGCACACGGTCGTCAGCGCCCGCAGCGTCACGGCCTCCAGCGCCGGGTTGTCGGAGATCGTGGCGAACTCCTTGGACAGGTTGATCTCGGCCACACCGTCTGTCACGCTGACGCCCAGGATGTCGCAGGACGGCGGGAAGAAGCTTACAAGCTCGGTGCCGTCGGCGGGCATCATCATTTCCGAAAGGGCCGTGGTCATGTCGTCGGTGTCGGAGGCCACGCGGTACACGGGGATGATGGCCTTGCCCGTGGTGTTGGTGAAGCACAGCTCCACCTTGCCGTCGGCAGTGCCCGGCGCGCCGGTGGGCTCAATGTTGAGCTGCGGCTGGGTGTACTTGGCTTCGATGATGGCGCCGTTGGGCAGTTTGTCCACGATCTGGCCGTTGAGTTGGACGCTGACTTCCTTGACGGTGTCAAAGCCCAGCAGCGTGTTGACCACGGAGCCGATCATCGCTTGTTCGGTCTGCTTGCTGTCGCACTTGCCGGTCATCTTCAGGTTGACGGTCGCCTTGTCCTTGGCGATGTCCAGGTCAAATGTCGTGCCGGCGGGCACGGTGCTCTGCACGCCCAGAGAAGCAAGCTTCGCGTCCTCGGTCGTGTCGGCCACCAGGCACTTGAGCGCCGCCTTGGCGATGCCCTCTTCCAGGGGGACCTTCTTCATCACCGGCACCAGATAGCCGCTGGCGTCGCGGAAGTACAATACCGTCTTGCGTACATCAGCGCTGGTTTGTGTGTCATCTGTGTCCGCCTGCTGTACGCTGGTCTGCACATCAGCATCCTTGGGCTTGCTGCTGCACCCGGCGACAAGGAAAACCACCATCAGGAGTACCAACGCCCATCCTATCACTCGGCGCGCCATACCTACACAACCTCCTCGTTGTTGCTTCTGCTTATACCTATGAGGTCGTCTATGCTGGTATGTGCGGCATCGTATAAGTTTTGTGTACCGCTTCTGCTTCGTGTATAATCATCCTATTCCAAGGATGGAGGAATCTAGTATGCCCTTTGACGGCATTGCGCTGCGGGCGGTGGCGGCAGAGCTGCGCGAGAAGCTGACCGGCGGCCGCGTGGAGAAGGTCAGCCAGCCCGAGCGGGATGAGCTGAACCTGGTCATCCGCAACCAATATCAGAATTACCGGCTGCTGCTGAGCGCCACGGCCAACTATCCGCGGGCCCACCTGAGCCGCATCAACAAGCCCAACCCGGATAAAGCGCCCATGTTCTGCATGCTGCTGCGCAAGCATCTGATCGGCGGCAAGGTGCTATCCGTGAGCCAGCCGGGCATGGAGCGCGTGCTGGACATCACCTTCGGCGTGCTGGACGAGCTGGGCCGCCCCGGCGAACTCACGCTGCACGCCGAGATCATGGGCCGCCACAGCAACCTGGTTCTCACCGACGAACGGAGCGTCATCCTGGACAGCATCAAGCGCGTGACCGAGGAGAAGAGCCGCGTGCGCGAGGTGCTGCCCGGCCTGGCCTATGTGAGCCCGCCCTCTCAGGGCAAGCGCGACCTGCTGGTCATGGAGCAGGAAGAACTCATGAAAATACTGGCCGTGGAGAAACCCATGTTCCAGGCGCTGTGCGACGGCCTGGCCGGCATTGCCCAGCCCACGGCTCGTGAGATGCTTCGGCTGTGCGGCTGCGACCCCGCGGTGGCCTTTGGGGAACTGGACGAACCGACCCGGCAGGCGGCGCTGGATGGACTGTGGCAGCAGGCGCTGCGCATCCGCGCCAACGCCTTCCAACCCGTCGTGTTGATGATAGGAGGCGAAGCCTCCGATTTCCTACCCTTTGCCGACAGCGCCGGCGCCGGCACGCCCAGCGACAGCATGTCCGAAGCCGTGGAGGCCTTCTATGCCGCCCGGGACGCCAAAGAGCGCCTGCGCCAGAATTCCGCCAGCATGGTGGCTGTGCTGACGACGGCGCTCAACCGTGCCCGCAAGAAGCTTGAAAAGCAGGCAGAGGGCTTTGCCCAGTCCGAGGGTCTGGAGACCTACCGACTGAAAGGCGAACTTCTGATGGCCAGCCTGCATCTGGCGGCCCGCGGCGCTAAGGCCGTGGAAGTGCCCAACTATTATGACGAGAACGGCGGCATGCTGACCGTGGAGCTGGACCCGGCTTTCAGCGCCGCGGACAACGCCCAGCGTTATTACAAGCGCTACAACAAGGCCAAGTCGGCGCTGGACAACCTGCGCGTGCAGATGGAGTCCACCCGCGAGGAGATCGCCTATCTGGAAAGCCAGCTGACCAACATCGAGCTCAGCGCCGCCGAGACCGAGCTGGACGAAATCCGCGCGGAGCTGGTGCGCGAGGGCTTCCTGCGCGAAGCCGCCGCCCGCTCCCGCAAGAAGAGCGTGCCGGGCCAGCCCCACCATTATGTCAGCGCCGACGGCTACGACATCTATGTGGGCCGCAACAACACCCAGAACGACGCGCTGACGATGAAGTTCGCCCGCAACGACGACATCTGGTTGCACACCAAGGAGATACCGGGGTCCCACGTGATCATCCGCGCCGTGAACGGCGCGGTCAGCGACGCGGCGCTGAACGATGCTGCGATGCTGGCGGCGTGGTATAGCAAGGCCCGGGCCTCCTCCGGCGTACCGGTGGACTACACCCAGCGACGCAAAGTGAAAAAGCCCAACGGCGCGCGTCCTGGTTTCGTGATCTATCTGACCAACCGCACCATCGTCGTGACACCGGACGAGGATCGCGTCAAGGCGCTGAAGCAGATCGTGGAAAAGAAATAAGTGCAAAACGATTTGAGGGTTATGACATGCTGTTCCGAGACCTTGAAACACCTAGACTGATGCTGAAAACCATATCCGCGCAGGATAGAGAGTTTATGCTGCGCCAATTCTCCAACAATGGCGTCAATCAGTATCTATTTGACGCCGAACCGCTCTGCAGCTTGGAGGAGGCGGATGAACTGATCGCTTTTTACATGCAGCCCGAGCCAAGGAACCAACAGCGCTGGATTTTAAACCGGAAACAGGATGGAGCCAAAATCGGAACCTGCGGCTTCCATTGCTGGAACACGGAAGCGGGACATTGCGAAACCGGCTATGATCTCGACCCTGCGTACTGGGGAGAGGGCTACATGCGAGAAGCCATGGAGGCGATCCTTGCGTTCGCTCGAAAGGATATGAAGGTAAAGCGGGTACATGCCTGCATCTATCCGCGCAACGAGCGCTCCATCGCGCTGGCGGAAAGGCTCTGTTTTCATTTCAACGGAGAAACAAAAAACGAGGTTTTCAGAGGCGAGACATACGAACACAGGATGTTTGTACAGGAGTTCATGGCATAACCGGGTATCGAAGCAAACTGCAAAAAAGGGAGCAGCCGTTTCGGTTGCTCCCTTTGCTTTCAGTCAGACAGACGGACTATTGGTCTTCCTCTTCCTCGTCTTCCTCTTCGCACATCTTCGTGTATTTCTCAAAGATCGTGTCGGCCAGGGCGTCGTCTTCCACGCTGACCAGATCGATGTCGTCGCTGTCTTCGGTCGTGAGCAGCTCCAGGATCACGATGGCCTCTTCTTCCTCGTTCTCCGGCTCCTCGGGAGTCAGGATCGCGAATTGCCTGTCCTCGTGGTCGATGGTGGCCAGATAGAGAAACCGCTCCTTGGCGCCGTCCTCATCTTCCAGCTCTATGATGCGATCGTCTTCCATGTTCATGTCGCCCATGGTAATGTCCTCCTTTTCAGATATGCTTTAGCGTCCAGATATCCCTGTAAGAGAACCACTGCCGCCATTTTGTCGATGACCTTGCGCCGCTTTTCGCGGCTCATGTCCGCTTCCAAGAGGATACGCTCTGCCGTTATCGTTGTCAACCGCTCGTCAGAAATATCCATCGGGCAGTTGAGAACTTTTTCCAGCTCCCGCCCAAAGGCCGCCGTGGCCTCGCAGCGGGGGCCCTCGGTGCCATTCATATTGCGCGGCCAGCCCAACACAACCAACTCCACGCCGTGCTGTTTGCACAGCGCGGCAATGTGGTTCAGGTCAGCCTCCAGCGTCGTGCGGGTATAGGTTTCCACCGGGTTGGCGCCGATGCACAGCAGGTCGCTCATGGAGATGCCGATGCGTTTTTCTCCGTAATCCAATGCTAATATTCTCAGTATAACCACCTGTCTTTCATAAAACCTTGATGCAGAAATCCGGGCACACGGCGGCGCAATAGCCGCAGCGCGTGCATTTGCTTCCATCCACCATGGCGCGGCCCTCGTGCAGCCGCAGCGCCTGGGAGCGGCACCGCTGCACACACCGGCCGCAGCCCCGGCACCAGTCGTGTATCATCAGCGCCCTGGGCGCCCGGCCCACCGCCTGCTCCAGCTCCTCGCTGGGCGCGCGACCTTCGAACAGCGCCACGTTGTAGTCGATCTCCTGCTCGCTCTGCATGCCCACGGCCACTGCGTCCACAGTGTCCAGGCCCAGAATGTAGCGCAGCGCCGCCTGCCGCTCGGGGATCAGGTGGCCGCCACCCAACGCCTTCATCGCATAGATGCCCCGGCCGGCGCCGTGCAACGCGGCCACAGCGGCCTCCATGTCCTCGCGCGAGCCGCCCTGTATGCCCACGCCCCGCAGGTTGAGCATCGGGTGCACAACCTGCACTTCCGGGTATTTGAGCGCGGCCTTGGCCGCCGCCACCGTGTGGGTGCTTAGCCCCACCGCCCCTATGAGCCCCTGCTCCTTGCGGCGCAGGAAGTATTCCAGCGCCTCGTGGTGGCCGCAGATCGTGTGCTCGCTCTCCTGCTCGTGCAGCAGGAACACGTCCACATAATCCCGACCAAGCTCCGCCGCAGCCTTGGCAAAGCTGGCCTCCGCCGTGGCGGTGTCATAGGCGTAGCATTTGGTTGCGATCACACACTCGGGGTATTGGCGCAGCAACAGGTTCAGGTGCGCGTATGTGCCATAGAGCTCTGCCGTGTCAAAAAAAAGAATGCCCTGTTCCCGGGCATGGATGAGCAGTTTTGCGCCCTGCTGGGCGGTCATGGCCCGCTGCAGAGGGCCAATGGTCAGTGTGCCGTAGCACAGCCTGCTGACGTTCAGGCCAGTGTGGCCCAGGCTGACAACGTCCAAAGGCCTACTTCCCCACCCGCTTCTCGTCCAGCGCCTTCAGATAGAAGCTCACCAGCTCCTCCAGAATCTCGTCGCGCTCCAGCCGACGGATCAGGTAGCGGGCGTTGTTGTGGCTGGTGATATATGTGGGGTCACCGGACAGGATGTAGCCCACAAGCTGATTGATCGGGTCATAGCCCCGCTCCTTGAGCGCGGCATATACGCTGGTGAGGATGTCCTGTACGGTCTCTTCATCGCGTTCGGCTTTGAACTGCATGGTCTTGTCAAAATCGGAACTCACAAAAGCCACCCCATTCTCATCGCCTGCCTATATTATACAAATCATTCCTCTTCCATGCAATGGATTCATAGCAATTGTTGGTTGTTTTGGCAGTTCGCGACAAACAACCACAACTGCTTGTGAAAAATTAACAAACTTTTGGCGAATACCGGCAGTAAAGCGCAGGGTCCTGCTTCAGAAGAGCCCGGTGACTTCCCCTCTCTCGTCGATGTCGATGGCCTGCGCCGCCGGGACCTTGGGCAGGCCGGGCATTGTCAGTATGCTGCCGCTTTGCGCCACCACGAAGCCCGCGCCAGCCAGCAGCCGCACGCTGCGAATTTTCACGCGGAAGCCTTCCGGCGCGCCGAAGGCCTTGGCGTCGTCGGTGAAGGAATATTGCGTCTTGGCCATGCACACAGGACGATCACCGTATCCGTTGGCCTCCAGCACGGAGATCTCCTCCAGCGCCGCCGGGGAGAAGTCCACGCCCTCGCCGCGATACCAGCGGCGCACCAGTGCTTCGATCTTGTCGCGCAGCGGCAGGTTCACGTCGTAGACGAACTGCGGCTGAGAATCCGCCGCGGCAGCCATGACGGCTCGCGCCAGCTCCTCAGCGCCTTTGCCGCCGTCGGCCCAGGCGGTGTACAGCGGCGCGGCCACGCCCAACTGCGCGCAGGCATCCTGTATCACGCGGTGCTCTTCGTCGGTGTCGCTGGAGAAGACGTTCAGCGACACGACGACCGGCAGCCCCAGTGACTGCAGGTTGTCGATGTGGCGCATGAGGTTACATAGGCCCCCCTGCACCGCCTGCGCGTCCGGCGCGGTCAGCTGCTCCTTGGGCACGCCGCCGTGGAATTTCAGCGCTCGCACCGTGGCCACCAGCACCACCGCCGAGGGCCACAGGCCGGCCTGGCGGCACTTGATGTCCAGAAACTTTTCCGCACCCAGGTCCGCGCCGAAGCCCGCCTCGGTGACCGCCCAATCGCAGGCAGCCAGCGCCGTTTTGGTCGCGATGACACTGTTGCAGCCGTGGGCGATGTTGGCGAAGGGGCCGCCGTGCACGAATACCGGCGTGCCTTCCAGCGTCTGCACCAGGTTGGGTTGCAGCGCTTCGCGCAGCAGCACCGCCATGGCGCCGTGGGCCTGCAGCATGGCCGCCGTCACCGGCCGGGCCTGGCGGTCTCGGGCCACAACGATGTCGCCCAGCCGGCGCTTGAGGTCGCTCAGCGACTGCGACAGGCACAGGATGGCCATGACCTCTGAAGCGGCTGTGATGTCGAAGCCGTCGCTGCGGGGCACGCCGTTGCCCTTGCCCAACCCGCTTTCGATGTGGCGCAGCTGCCGGTCGTTCATATCCAGCGCCCGCCGCCAGGAGATCGTGTCTGGATCGATGTCCAGCGCGTTGCCCTGGAACAGGTGATTGTCCAGTATGGCTGCCAACAGATTGTTGGCAGCCGTCACGGCGTGAATGTCGCCGGTGAAATGCAGGTTCAGGTCCTCCATGGGCACGACCTGCGCATAGCCGCCGCCGGCAGCCCCGCCCTTCATGCCGAACACCGGGCCAAGGGAGGGCTCCCGCAGCGCCAGCGCCACGCTCTGCCCCAGCCGCGCCAGCCCGTCGCCCAGGCCCACCGACGTCGTCGTCTTCCCCTCGCCGGCCGGCGTGGGGTTGATGGCGCTCACCAGCACCAGCCGGCCCTGCCTGCCGCAGGCTTCCAGCCGGTTCACCGCGTCCAGAGGTATCTTGGCCTTATACGCGCCGTAGGGAATCAGTTCTTCGGTGTTCAGGCCCAATCTTGCGGCGATGTCGGCGATGGGCCGCGGCCTGGCGGCGCGGGCGATTTCGATGTCGGACTTCATTCAGATGCTCCCTTGCGCATAAAAATAGGCGGCTCTGCCGCCCAGATAAAGCTTTTGTAAGAAGTTGATCAAATATCCAGGCTCTGCACGTGTTCGGGCTCCTTGAGCCATTCCTCCAGCCCTTCGGTACAGAACTCCGGAATCTCGTCGGTGCAATACTCGGTCAGCAGCTCGATCTCGTCAAAGATGGACACCGATGCCTCACACAGCGTCGCGACGGCGTTGCGCACCTGGGAGAAATCCTTGAGCTTGAGGTGGTTGAGCACCTCGATGAGCTTGCGGCTGTCGTCCTGAGTCACGGCCATAAAGAAATTTGAAGGGATGCTGACGGTGTAATCCGCCTGGTCGAAGTCGTCGCCCTCGTCCAGGTTTTCCTTGAAGGCCAGCAGCTCCTCTTCGGAGAGCTTGACATAGTCGGGGTCATACAAGCTTGGGTGCAGCTTCTGGAACACGCACAACTCCTGCTTGCCCATCAGGCGTTTGAAGAAACCGCACTGCAGCTCCACAACGCCCAACACGTCTTCCATCTCTTCGGCTGCCTTGTATCCTATGACGCTGGAGTATTCGAAAAGAAAAAAGCGCTTTTCAAGATTGGCTATGAAGGCGCGTATCATCTTGCCGGGTAGGATATCTCTATTCTCAGGCGCGATGATCAGGCAGGCGCCGTTCTCCATTTTGAAGTCGCACTTTGTCAACATTGGCCTCTCCTGGGTGTGGCTTCCTTTTTTGACAGTATGAACCTATTCTTATTCTATAAAAATAATAATACGTTCCGCGTGTGAATAGTGTCAAGACTTTTCATAAATCGGCTCGAAACCATATCGAAACCACAAAGAAACTTACCCTTGGGGCTGTCGCGTTAAACGCATGAAATGCATAATTCAGACAGATGGGAAGGATTTCGCGCCCTACGTTGCGCCTTGCGCAACTATCGGCTTACTCTCACATCGGCTGTTGCTCGATGCTACGCATCGACCGGCAATGCTATCACATCGCCGCTGCGCGGCGACATTATCGCATTGCCTGCGGTTAAAGCCGACGTTGCAGCAAGCCGGGTCAAAGCCTTTAGGCGCGACCAAAGGGCTTTCCGATCGCCCTTTGGAAACCTTCGGCACCATTTGGTGAATGAGTATGCAATTATCGACTAACACGACAGTCCCTTCAGACACTCAAAACAAGCCTACTGCTTGGCCGGCGGGCGCGGGCCACCATGCCAGCCGGAACGGCGGCGGCCGCCGCGGCGACGGCGGCGGTTGGGGTTGGGCGCTTGGCCGGGAGCGGCCTGGTCCGGGGTTACGGCGGCCGTATCCGGCGCTTCGTCCTCGTCACCCTCGACGTCGTCATTCCCCTGCGGAGGTTGTTGCGGTTGCGGACGCTGCTGGGGTTGGGGGCGCTGGGGCTGCTGCGGGCGTGGGGAGCCGCCGCTGCGCGGGGTCTGGGCTGGGCGGGGCGCTGCGGGCGCGGGCCGCACAGCTTGTTCGGTCTCGGGCTCCCGGGGGCCATCCTCATCGCGAGCCTGGTCTGGGAACACCGCCAGCGCTGGCTGGTCCGGTTTGACCAGGCGCATGGGGGCTTCGCCACCCGTGGTATCGTCGTCCAACTCCTCACCGGGCTTGGGCTTGGGCTTGTTGAGCGCCTGCTTGTAGGCGGCCTTGGCCGTGGCGGCGCGGGCGCGCCCGCCGCTGGCCTCCCACGCGGCGATGTCCTTGGGGCCGGCCTCGCTGATCTGTTCAAAGGGATATTCGCGAATCTCCACTTCTTCGCCGGTCAGGCGTACCTTGACCTTTTCCTTGATGATAAGCACGTCGTCCACGGTGGCTGGCCCTTCGGGCGTGAGCACGGTGCTGCCTTTGCGCGGGCAGCGCTGCAGCGTGCTCGCATAGGTCTCCTGCTCATAATTCAGGCAGCACATAAGCCGGCCGCACAGGCCGGAAATTTTCGTGGGGTTCAAGGAAAGGTTCTGATCCTTGGCCATGCGGATGCTGACCGGCGAAAAATCCGAAAGGAACGACTTGCAGCACGCCTCGCGGCCGCAGGGGCCCAAGCCGCCCAGCATCTTCACCTCGTCGCGCACGCCGATCTGGCGCAGCTCGATGCGGGTTCGGAACACCGAAGCCAGGTCGCGCACCAGCGCGCGGAAGTCCACGCGTCCGTCGGCGGTGAAATAGAACACGATCTTGCTGCCGTCAAAGGCCATTTCCACGTTGACCAGCTTCATGTCCAGCTTGTGGGCATTCACCTTTTCCTGGCACACGTCCAGCGCATGCTTCTCTTTGGCGGCGCGCTCCTGTACAATGCGCATGTCGTCGGGCGTTGCCTTGCGCACCACGCGTTTCAGAGGCGCGACGATCTGCTCGTCGGATGCCTCCCGGGGGGCGAACATCACTTCGCCGCATTCGCGGCCCTGAGCGGTGTCCACCACAGCCCAATCGCCGGTGGCCAGCTCGATGTCCGCCGGGTCAAAGGAATATATCTTGCCGGCATCCTTGAAGCGGATGCCCACGATGGTTGCCATTCTATGCAATTCCTCCTAAGAGTTCTATGAGAAGATGGTCCATGACCACGGTATAAATGCCGTTGCCGTCCATGGCTTTGCGCGCTGCAAACAGCGACAGCAGTATGTTCTCCAGTTTGCACTCATCCAGCGCGCGCAATGCGGCCGGCGCCTGGCCGCCCAGCGACGGCGTGCGGGCGCCGCTGCCGGCCACCAGCGCGTCACGCAGGGCGCGCTCCCAGATGTCCAGCACCCGGGGCCAGTTGGCGCGGTTGTCCTGCAGAAAGCGCATGGCCTCGGCCAGACGGCCGGTGGTTGCCAGCGTCTGCAGCGTTTGCAGCGCGCGCTCCCGCAGCGCCCAGAATCCCTCATCGGCCAGCAGCTCCAGCGCCCGGCCGGGCAGCCCGTCGGCCATGGCGGCGGCTTCGGCGGTGCGTTCAGTGTCGGGGCACCCCCTGTCGGAGAGCACCCGGCGCACGTCGTCGCCGTTCAGGCGGGCCAGCTTAACCATGGCGCAGCGGGATAGCACCGTGGGCAGCAGCGCCGCGGTCGATTCCGCCAGCAGCAAGAACACCACATGGGCCGGCGGCTCCTCCAGCGTCTTGAGCAGCGCGTTCTGGGCGGCGGGCGTCAGCTCTTGGGCGCTATCGATCACGACCACGGCGCGGCCACCCTCATAGGGCCGCACGTCGATGAGCCTCGCGATTGCGCGGGCCTCCTCCACGCCCAGCGACTTGCGCTTGAGCCTGGGAGTGCCGGGCGAAAGCGCGCGATCCGGGCCGCCCTTGGCCCCTTCTTCCTTGGGTATGATGACATGCAGGTCGGCATGGTTGCCGGACAAGGCCTTCCTGCACGGGGAACAATGGTTGCAGGGTTTGTCATCGGACTCACACAGCAGCGCCCGGGCAAAAAGGTTGGCCAACGTACGCTTGCCGCTGCCGTCCGGCCCGCAGAGCAAAATGGCATGGGCAACCCGGCCACCGGTCAGCGCCGTTTGCAGGCGCGCCACAGCGGCGGATTGCCCGATAACCTGATCGAATGTCTGCGGACTTTCGCGAGAATCCAAAGAGTTCGTTACACTTTCTTGAATTGCTCGACGTCCATTACGAACACGGTGGCGCCGCCTACGACGACCTCAACCGGGTAAGGCACATACATGCCCGAAGAGCCGGCCACCGGAGACGGCGATGTGGCGATCTGCTTGCGGCTCTTGCAAATCTTCTCGATGACCGCCATAGCTCCGCTCAGCTTTTCGTCGCTGACGCCCACCAGCAGCGTCGTGTTGCCGGCGCGCAAAAAGCCGCCGGTCGTTGCCAACTTGGTGACGCCGTAGCCGTCGCTCATCAAAGCGCTGACCAGCCTGCCGGCATCTTCATCCTGTACGATGGCGATGATCAGTTTCATGGTCAAACCTCCTCATCGTTTATGGTCATTCCATATGGAAACCAATGAACTATATGCAGCACATTGCTGTGTGCTTTTAAAGATTATAACCGATTCCTCAATTCTTGGCAAATAGCTTAAGTCACAGAACAAAAGGATTTATGCGCGATTTCCAGCCTTCTGAGCCCTGTAACGCCACTCCGGCTAAATCGAATACCTCACCACCGGCATCCAGATGGTCCAGCACTGCACGACGCAGCGACGTATCCCGCGGGGCGTTGTCGCAGCTATAGCCCTCGCCGAACACGAACTTCCACAGAAAACTCACGGAACCGGCGGCAGGCAGGCGGTGGAACTCATCACGGAAGGCCAGTATATGGCTGCCGGGCTTCAGGAATTGATCCAACTGCGCGGTGAACATCCACGTGTGGCAGAACAGCCCCTTGATGGCCGCCTGGGGGAAATGCCGGGCAAAAAAGGCCTCGGCCATGGCCACCGATTCCCGGCAGGTTTCGGGCGTGAAGTCTCCGTCCTTGGGGATGTGCATGTCCAGCACCGTGTCTCCGGGGAACAGCGCCGGCTCCCAGAGCGCGTCGGGCAGCTCCACGATATCGGCCCGCACGCGGCCCTCCCGGCCCACCGGGTTGCCCCGCCAGCCCTCGGCGGCGCGTTCGCAGACGCCGTGCCAGGGGCGCTCATCCTGGCGCCCGCCGGCCCCATCGGCCCAGCCGTCGGCGCGCAGTGCCATCGCCGGGTCGCACAGCACAGCCAGCGTGCCGTCCTGACGGCTGCGGAACACGCGTTCGCCGCGCGCATAGGGAACAGCCATGAATTGCAGCCGCCCCAACCGGAACAGCTGCGCCGCCAGGTGCCGCCAGATCCACCCAAAGCCCGCGTACTCCCACCGGCCGGTGTCATCGTGCTTTTCCAGGAACAGGAAGGGCAGCTGCCGCATGGTGTCGTCGAAAATATCCTCCGGGATACCCATCTGCCGGTAGCGCTCCAGCGTCCAGGGCAGCGCCGCAAGATAGCTCAGGTAATAAAACTGCGACGGCTCCTCCAGGGCGGCGGTCACAGCCTCGTCCATGGGCAGGTTGTCCCAGCTTTGGTGCCAAAGGTTTTGTGGGCCGTGCTTGTGTTGCTCGGCCAGGAAAAGGGAACGCAGCCCCTCATCGGCGGCGATGCGCCGGGCAGCCGCGCACAGCACGGCTGTCATGTCCTCCCTCGCCTGGATGCGCTTTAGCCAGTACCGCAGCGTTTCTTCCTGCAAAAAATCGACGTTTTCCATCGTCTCCCCCTCAAGAACCCTATGCCCATTGTAACAGAATCGGCTCGTGCTGTGGTATACTAAGGCCATTCGTCATTATTCTTATTTTTTCGCATGGAGGCTGCCATGGTGACACTGCAGCAGGTCACATCCCCGGCGCTGCTCAAGCGCTTTCTGGACTTTCCCAATCAGCTCTACGAGGGCAATCCATATTTCGTGCCCGAGCTGCGCTCCGACGAGCTCAACAACCTGAACCCCGCCAAGAACCCCGCCTATGAGCACAGCGAGGCCGCCCAATGGCTGGCACTGCGCGATGGCCGCGTGGTGGGCCGCGTTATGGCGCTCATCAACCGCAATGTGAATGCTACATGGAACAAGCGCCAGGCCCGCTTCTCTCGGCTGGATTTCATAGACGACGCCGAGGTGTCGGCGGCGCTTCTGGGCCAGGCGGAGACCTGGGCCAAGCATCGCGGCATGGATGAGATCGTGGGGCCCATGGGCTTTTGCGATTTCGACAAGGAGGGCATGCTCGTGGAGGGCTTCGAGGAGCTGTCCACCTTCGTGACCTATTACAACCACGCCTACTACAAGGACCATCTGGAGCGCCTGGGCTATGCCAAGGAAGTGGACTGGCTGGAGTATCAGCTGACCGTGCCGGAAAAACCCGACGAGAAATTGGCCCGCATCTGCAAGATGATCACCGACCGCACGGGCTTTCGCCTGATGGAGTTCCGCAAGCGAAAGGAGATCCTCCCTTGGGCGCAGGAAGTCTTCGCGCTGCTGATGGAGGCCTACAAGGACCTCTACGGCTTCGTGCCGCTGACGCCAAAACAGGTGCAGTTGTACATCGATCAGTTCTTTGGCTTCGTGAACCCTTCGTTCATCAAGGCCGTCGTGAATAAGGACGGCAAGCTGGCAGCCATCGCCATCACGCTGCCGTCGCTCTCAAAGGCTTTGCAAAAGGGCGGCGGGCGGCTGTTCCCGATGGGTTTTTTGCATCTGCTGCGGGCCATCAAAAAGAACGACGTGTTGGACATGTACCTAGTGGCGGTCAAGCCCGAATACCAGAACCTGGGCATCAACGCGCTGCTGATGGATGCCATCCTGCGCGAAGCCATCGCCCAGGGATACCGCATCGGCGAATCCAACCCTGAACTGGAGAACAACGAAAAGGTGCAGGCGCTGTGGAAGCACTTCCAGCGCCGCCAACACCGCCGCAGAAGGGTGTTTATCAAGCATTTGACATGATCTGCAGTACGAATCAAGGAGGCCGTCATCACCAACGACTACCGGGGCGAATTCGTCGTTATCAAGGATTCCATCAACCACATCGTGGATTCGTTGAACGGCGTGATGAGCGAGATCAACAGTACCGCCGAACAGGTGGCTTCGGGTACACAGCAGGTGTCCTCCGGCAGCCAGGCCCTCTCTCAGGGCGCAACCGAGCAAGCCAGCGCCATAGAAGAGCTCTCATCCACGGTCACCGAGATCGCCACACAGACCAAGCAGAACGCCATGGACGCCGGCCGTGCCAACACAATTTCCACCGAGACCCGCGAACACGCGCTGACCGGCAACAGCCAGATGAGCGCCATGCTCTCCTCTATGAACGAGATCAATCAGGCGTCGGCCAGCATTTCACGCATCATCAAGGTTATCGACGACATCGCCTTCCAGACCAACCTGCTGGCGCTGAACGCCGCCGTGGAGGCCGCCCGGGCCGGGCAGCACGGCAAGGGCTTCGCCGTGGTGGCCGAAGAGGTGCGCAACCTGGCCGCCCGCAGCGCCAACGCCGCCAAGGAGACCACGGCGATGATCGAGGGATCCATGCAGAAGGCCGCCGAGGGTACCCGCATCGCCAACGAGACGGCGCAGGCGCTCAACAAGATTGTCGAAGGGGTGGAGCGCGCCAGCGATCTGGTAAGCGCCATCGCCACGGCCAGCAATGAGCAGGCAACCGCCGTGGCCCAGATCAATCGCGGCATCGAGCAGGTGAGCCAGGTTGTGCAGACCAACAGCGCCACGGCGGAAGAAAGCGCCGCCGCCAGCGAGGAACTTTCCGGCCAGGCGACGCTGCTCAAGGACATGGTCGGCCGGTTCACGCTGAAAAAGGCGGCCGCCTTCACCCACCACAAGGCAGCGGCGATTGCTCACACTTCATCGTCACCCCTTGCGCTTCCCAAGCCCAAGATCTCGCTCAACAGCGCGGACTACGGGAAGTATTGACCGGCATATCATACGCCGGCAACGAGGGCCAGGCCGCAGAAAATGTGGTCTGGCTCTTATTTTGCATGTACAATGGAAACAGGATGCAGTGGTAGTCCTCCGAACTTCTTAAGGAGATATAAACCATGAAAAATGTTCTGCTGAAACCACGTACACTGGAAAACGTGAGAATCTTTTGGGAAGAATCCCAGGATGAAGAGCTGAGAAGGCTGTTCCCGTTTACCAGGTGCACGCTGGACCAGGCGATTGAGCTCTATGAGGAGTCCTTGAAGCCCGATGCACGAAGTTATGGAAAAGTAATCTGTGTTGACGATAAATATATCGGTGATATCTGGTGTTATGGAATTGATGAACTTGACGAAAAACAGGCCTATGTAAGCATCGTCATTTTCGATAGATCCTACTGGGGAATGGGATTCGGCAAACAGGCGTTGACACAATTTGTTCGCCTTGTATTCAAAGGATATCAGATTGACAAGCTGTGCGCGTTTACCTACAGCGCCAATACAAGGTCCATGGGCGCGTTGGAAAGCGTGGGGTTCAGAAGGATTGAGGAATTTGTGGAAGACGGCGTACCATCCTGCTATTACGAACTGATTGCCCCTGCGAAAGAAGCCGTGTAACAACAGCGCACATCACTGCTCAAGCAATTACTCACACAATCCAGCCAATTCCCGGGCGATGTCGTCCAGCGCCAGGCGGCGCACACCGCCTTCCGCGCTCTCGGGGCTGTCGCGCAGGCCGGCGTGTTCGTCTCTGGCATAGGCCAGCGCGCCGTTTCGCCGCAACGATTGCAGGCCATCCCGGCCGTCTCGACCACCTTCGCACAGCAGCACGCCCGCCGCGCCGGCGCAGCCGCTGCGCACCGTGGAGCGGAACAGCACATCCGCCGAGGGCAGCCGGCCGCATCTGGGAGGGGTGCGCCGCGCCACAGCGTAACGTTGGCCGTCGATGCTCTCTACGGCAATGTGGCGGCCCGGCGCGGCCAAGTGGATGCAGCCGGGGCAAAGGGGCATGGCGTCGGCCACGACGACGACCTCTCGGCCTGTCATGACCCGCAGCTGCGCAGGCACGTCTCCAAAGAGCGCTGAGCCGTGCAGCGCCGCCACCACCGGCGGGCAGGGCCGCCCCAGCCGAGCCAGCAGCGCTGCCAGCGGCGCTGGCCCTCCGCTGGAGCCCGCCGCCACGATGAGCTCCAGCGGCGCCCCTCCCGGCGGGGCACATGCCCGGCGGCCAGCCGTGGCCACCTTGATGCGGTTCACCGTGTCATGCAAGAATGCGCTGTTGTCGCTGTCGCTGCCGCCCAGCGGCACCGGCAGGAAGTCGTCGGCGCCGCTGTCCAGCGCGTCCAGCGCGGGGCTGGCCGAACCCATGGCCACCACGGCGCTCTGCGCCGCGCCTTTGAGCCGGCGGATCAGCTCGCCCGGGCACTCACCACCCAGGCTTAAGTCCAGCGCAACGACGTCCGGGCGCAGGCTGGCCGCCAACGCCACGGCCTGTTCGCCGGTTTCGGCGGTGCCCACCAGCTCCAGTGCTGGGTCGTGAGCGATGCTGCGGCGCAGCAGCGCCTGCACCCGCGGGTCTTCGGCCGCGCCCAGCACAGCGATGCGCATGCCTCCCCCTCTATCCATGCTCATCTCCCTTTGCGATATTTCATCGGTGAAATGCCCAGCGTCTTGGTGAACAGCTCATTCATGCGCCGCTGATCGCTGAAGCCCGACCGTATGGCGATGTCGCGGATGGAGAGGTCCGTGCTGGTGAGCAGCTCCTGGGCCTTTTGCAGGCGCACCTGCTGCAGGTAGTGCATGGGCGACTCCCCCCAGGCATCCTTGAAGGCGCGCACAAAATAACTGGGGCTCAGATAGACGAAGCTGGCAATCTGCCGAAGCGTCAGGTCCTGGTCGTAGTTCTCGTCGATGTAGCGGCGGGCGGAACGCATGTACTCGCTGGCGCGCCCGCGGGATTGCACATCCACCTCCCACTGGGCACGCAGCGCCCGAGAGAGCAGCACGAACAGCTCCAGCACCAGCAGGCGGCACATGAACTCGGTGCCCTCCCGCGCCTGGCGCTGCTCCGCCAGGATGCGGTTGATCTGGCGGCTGACATCGCTCCATAGCCCTGCGCTGATGGGCAGGTATTCGGTATCCCCCGGCCCTTCCAAAAAGGCCAAAAAATCCCGCAGAGAAGGCTCATCGATGGGCTGGCCGGCGGGGCCGGCAAAGGTGAAGCGCAGCACCACGATGTCGCAGTCGCCCTCGGGCAGCTCCACCCGGTGGCTCATGCCCGGGCGAATGATCAGGATGTCGCCGGGGTTCAGCGTGGCGGTGCGCCCCCCGGTGAAGGCAAACACCAGCTTGCCCTTGCGCAGAGCCGCCAGTTCAAAGCTGTCATGGGTGCTGAAGCCCTCGGCGATGCGGCTGCTGTCGTGCACGCGCTCTACGAGCTCCACCATAACGGGCACCCACCCGCCGGCATTCATCGATTGTTCCCACAGAATGGGGTTGTTTTCCTTCACGTCGTCGCACCGTCCCCAACATTGGTGATTTTCCTGCCCGTGGCCAGCAGCCTGGCCAGCCGCCGCGCCGCGGCCTGCAGCAACGGCTCCGCCCGCTCCATGGCCTGCTGCAGCGCCAGCGGCCCCGGCACAATGCTCATGGCGCAATCAACGCCCCGGTCATAGAGCGCCTCGTGGCCATCGGCCAGCGTGCCGGCCAGCACAGCCACAGGCACGCCCGCCCCCCGGGCTCTGGCTGCCACGCCCAACACGGCTTTGCCGCCGGCGGTTTGCCCGTCCAGCGCGCCTTCACCGGTTACGACCAGAGCCGCGCCGCGCAGGTGTCCATCGAAACCCGCCGCGTCCAGCACCAGGCCGATACCCGGCGTTACGTCTGCACTGCAGAAGCGCAGCAGCGCCCAACCCAGGCCGCCGGCAGCGCCGGAGCCCGGCATTTGCGCGCAGGCCTGGCCCTGCGAACCAGCGACGCCGGCCAGCGCCCGCAGGCAGGCATCCATATGGGCCACGTCCTCGGGCGTGGCGCCCTTCTGGGGTCCGAATATCGCCGAAGCGCCATTGGGGCCGCACAAAGGGTTGGTCACATCGCTGGCCAGCGTGATGCGGCAGCCGCTCAGCCGGGGGTCCAGGTCCCGCGTGTCGATGGCCCGCAGCCCGAGCAGCTCTCCGGGGCGCACAAGCTCCCCGCCTTCGCCCAGGAAACGAGCGCCCAGCGCCTGCAACAGGCCCATTCCGCCGTCGTTGGTGGCGCTGCCTCCCAGGCCCAGTATCACGCGGGTGCAGCCCTCGTCCAGCGCGGCGCGCAGCAGCTCGCCCACGCCGTGGGTCGTGGCGCGGCGCACATCGCCCTGCCGGCCCCCCAACAGGTGCAGGCCGCTGGCCTGCGCCATCTCGATCACCGCGCTGCCGTCGGGAAGCAGAAGCCATTGCGCCTGCACCGCTTCCCCCAACGGCCCACGCACGGAGGTCATGCGCAGCGTGCCGCCGCAGGCGGTGTGCATGGCAGCCACGGTTCCGTCTCCGCCGTCGGCCACCGGCAGCAGCACGGCCTCATCGGCTGGGAACACAGCCAGCCAACCCCGCGCCATGGCAGCGGCGGCGGCATCCGCCGGGCAGGAGCCTTTGAACTTGTCCGGTGCAAACAAAACCTTCATGAACGGAACCTCCCCAGTTGGCTCCAGTCATAGTGATACTCGCCGATCACAAAGCTGCCCTTGCCGTCGGCGGGCACAGGGAACCAAGGGCTGGCTTTTGCACCGGCATTGGCCGGTACCGTAATCTGTCTGGCCGGCCTGCCGCCGCTCAGCAGCAGCGCCAACCGATCGCCGTTGGCCGGGTTTTTCACCATGTCGGCCACAACGGCCACCGACCCATTGGGGTTCACAAGCAGATCGCCGGGCCGCAGGTTGGCAGCCGTCACCGGCGTCAGGTCGTATTTCTCCAGCGAATTGATGTTGGTAAAGTTGTATTGCACCTGCAGATAATCGTAAAGCGTCTGCGCGGAGTTGTCCGCCGCGGCCTCCGTGCGCCACACCGGCGGGCTGTCATAGGTGTGCACGCGTCCGCCGGCCCGCCAGGTGTCCCATTTGAACAAGAATCCGCTGGCAAAGTGATAGACAATGTTTTGATGCTGGCCGCGTTCATACTGGTATTGAGCGTGCAGACGCACGGCGGTTTCGGTGCTCTGCTGCAGCAGCGAAGTGACTTCCATGGCCAGCACTGCCGCCATGCCGCTGCCGGAAGCCTCGCGGCCATCCCAACGCTTGGGAGCAGTGCCGTCGGCCAGCACGGCCTGGCCGCGCAGCCACGCGCCGAAGCTGCCGCTCTCCAGAGCCACCCGCTGGTAGCCCTTGGGCGGGTTGAAGCGCGTCTCGATGGTCATGCCCGCCGGGCTGAGCACCTGATCTGTGGTCTGCACAGGCCCGGGCGTAGATGTGGCTTTGGGTGTCGCGGTGGGGGATGGCGACGGCGAGGGCGTCGCAGATGGAGTTGCAGATGGAGTCACACTGGGCGTGGGCTTTGCCGATATGATCGCTTGCGCGGAACCAACAGCAGAAGCCGTACTCGTCGGTGCGGCGGAAGCGGTACTCATAGGTGAAGCTGAGGTGGCCAAAGGCGTGGAGGTCCGTTTAGGTGAAGCGGATGCGCCCGCAGCGGCTTTGCTACCCATGGAGCGCCATAGAAAATACCCTCCCGCTCCTAACGCGCATACCAGCAGCACGACCGCGCCGACCAGCAACAGCCGGTGCAGCAGCCTGCGCCGGCGGAAGTGCTCGTATTTCTTGGGCCGATACCGCTTCTTGATCAATTTTCCCTCCGAACCACCACCCATAGTATAGCACCGGTGGAAAAACTTGAAAAGAAAGGAATTTCGACAACCTTTCGCCTTCGGCGCTGTTGCGCCTTGGCGATTCAGACGACTTGGTATCGCTTCTGTTTGTCCCTCTGCCGATAACGGTCGGCAGGGGGACATCTTGACTCTTCATCTCATGCTCTGTTTTTGAGAACGAGGATCGCCTGTGGGCGGATTCTGTAACGTCGCCTTCCTGTTTTCGGTTTCCTCCCGCCGGATGAACCGTCGGTCGGCTTCCGGCTATTCTTTACGGGCCAGGTTCATGGGTTAAGCAAGCAGCCCGTGCGCAGAGCACGGGCTGCCAAAATATCCGTTTTATCAGATGACTTCCAGATCGTCCCGCGTTCCGAGCTTGGGGAAGGTGGCTGCGGGCAGCGTCTGATACCAGAAGGCCACCGAGGCGATGTCGTCCTGCAGCGGCAGATAGCGCCACTCGGAGCGCCAGCCCAGCGCCTGTATCGTCACGCGCAGGTCCTTCTCAAAGCGGATGGGGTCCATGATGTGCCAGCGGTACAGGCCGAAGCGCTGCTGCGATTGATAGACGCCGTTGGGACGGATCACCTGGGGCATGCCGGCGTAGGGCGTCGTGAACTCCTGATACTGGTGCGTCTTCTGGTTCTCGAAGTTGTAGGAGCCGCAGAAGTAGTCCTCAGTGCCGGTGCCGCAAATGGTCGGGTACTTATCGTCGCCGTCCATATAGAACTTGATCTCTCCCTCGCCCCACCAGCCGGAGTTGTTGACGCCCCAAGCCATGTAGGTGCCCACGTAATGGCCCTTGCCCTGTACGCCATCCAGTATCGTGTAGACCTGCTTGTAGGGCAGCGGGTTCACGCGGCGGAACTGGGCGTGGAAGTAGGCGCAATCCTCAGGCACATCGGTCAGTGTGTAGTCGATCTGGTAGAACAGCGTCATCTGCTCGGGGCTGCGGTTCTCCGCCGTGACGCGGAAGCCCTTGCGGAAGGGCATCTCCCAGTAGCAGTTGAACGCGTTGCCGGGGTTCACGGTGACGGCCAGCGAGCTGACCTGGGCGTATTCTCCCCAGCCGCAGGCGAAAAAGTCGCCGATGGGGCATTCCACCGAGGGGGTCTCCTGCCCATCCCAATAGAAGCGCAGGATGCAGTCACGCCATTTGCCCGTGGGCGTCATCCAAATGTGCTGAATCGCGCCGGAGGCCTGCACGTCGGCCAGCACAAAAGTTTCCCCGGCCTCGATGCGGATGCACGGGTTGATCTTCCAGCCCACGCCCAGGTCGCGGGCGCAGCCGGAGCTCACGCCCTCGGTGGCCATGCCGCCGCGGCCCTTCTCACCGGTGAAGTTCTCCGCGCAGATGGAGCGCGTTTGCGCGTTGGACAGCCTGCTCAGGTTGCCCAGGTTCATGCCCAGTCCGTTGAATGCCATGGTCATTCTCCTTCTTACTGTTGTAGGCCGGCCGGTCTCGCCGGCCGCTATCGTTCGGTCACTATCGTCAGCTCGCCATCGATCACGGCGATGGAGATGGCGCCGTTGCGGTCGGTGCGGTACACGTGGGCGCCGATGCCGTCCAGCCGGCGCAGCACATCGGCCTTGGGGTGGCCGTAGTCGTTGCCCGCGCCCACGCCGATCAGCGCGATCACCGGCTGCGCCTCATCGAGAAACGCCTGGCTGGAGCTGGAAGCGCTGCCGTGGTGAGCCACCTTAAGGATGTCGCAGTCCACGTTCTCGCCGCTTTGCAGCAGCGCCTTCTCGGCGCGCTTCTCGATGTCCCCGGTCAGCAGCGCCGTGTGCCCCGCCCCAGACACGCGCAGCACGATGGAATGGTTGTTGTCCTGGCTGTCCTGATGCCCCCTGGGCGGCCACAGGAAGCGCACCACTGCGCTGCCCAGTTGAATTTCTTGCCCCGGCTTGGGCACGGTCACGGTCAGTCCCCGGCGGTCGATGGCATCCAGCAAGTCCTCATAGGTCCTGGTGTTGCTCTCCAGCGCGCTCATGTAGACCGCGTCCACATCCATGCCATCGATCACGGTGTCCAGCCCGCCGATGTGATCGGAATCCGGGTGGGTGCCCACCACTGCAGCCAGACGCTGCACGCCCATATCAGCCAGCGCCTGCAGCACGTCGTCGCCCTGGGTGTTGTCGCCGGCATCCACCAGCAGATAGTACCCGTCGGAGCCCACCAGTATGCTGTCCCCCTGCCCCACATCCAGCATCGCAATGAGCAGCTGCGGCTGCCCGGAAAGGCTGCTTTGCCCCGAGGGCGCGGGCGTGGGCAGGTCCAGCGGCAGCAGTTCCACGCAGCCGGCCAGCAGCACCGCGACGGCGCATGCCGCCGCGAGAACGCGCAGAAGCCTCCAGGATCTCATAGGTTGTCGCGGGTTGGCTTCACGCATCGGCCTAGCTCATCAGGGCAGCTGGTTGCCGGCGGCCAGATACAGCGAATACCACTGTTCACGGCTCAAGGCGACCTGGGAAGCGCCGCAGATGGCCGCCAGGCGCGCAGGGTTCGTGGTGCCCACGATGGGTTGCATGCGCGCCGGGTGGCGCAGCAGCCACGCGATGGCGATGGCCTCGGGCTGCACGCCGAACTCGGCGGCCAGCTCATCTACCCGGTTGTTGAGCGGTTGGAATTTGGGGCTGCCCAGGAAGGCGCCTTCAAAGAACCCATACTGGAACGGCGACCAGGGCTGTATCGTGACGCCCTTGAGCCGGCAGTACTCCAGTATGGAGCCATCGCGGTCGATGGAACGGTCGATCTTCATGTTCACATTGAGGCCGGAATCGATCATGCCGGTGTTGGTCAGGCTCAGCTGCAGCTGGTTGATCAGCAGCTTCTGCGTCAAGGCGCTTCCGATCAGCTCCATCTGCATCGGGTTGCAGTTGCTCACGCCGAAGGCGCGCACCTTGCCCTGGGCCTGCAGCGTCCGGAAGGCCTCGGCAATCTCGTCGGGCTCCATCAGCGTGTCCGGCCGGTGCAGCAGCAGCGCGTCCAGATAATCGGTGCGCAGGCGCTTGAGGCTGCCCTCCACCGCTTCCAGGATGTGCTCGCGGGAGAAGTCGAACATGCCCTTGCGTATGCCGCACTTGCTCTGTATCAGCAGGCTTTCCCGGGGCAGACCCATGGCTGCCATGGCTCCGGCAAACACCTCTTCCGAGCGGCCACCGCCGTAGATGTCAGCGTGGTCAAAAAAATTGACGCCCTCTCGCAGCGCGCATTCCAGCAGCGCGACGGCGTCCTTACTTTCCAGACCGCTGATGCGCATGCAGCCCAATGAAATCTCCGACGCCTTCATTCCACCGATGGAAATTGTCTTCATTGCGATCCTCCATGGATGATATTTACATGTCAGCAGAATTCTACCATCCTGTCAGCCGGGTTGCAACCGATGAGGACGAAACGTTTTACGCCTTTGGCTGAAAGAAGTAGAAAAATGAATAAGTACCCATCTTCATTTTGCTGTATAATGCTGGTATATACCATCGGATCGGGAGGCTGTACATGAAGAAGTGCATCAATCTATGGTCTTTCCCCGGCGATTTCACCCTGGAGCAATGCCTGGACACCGCTGTAAAAGCGGGTTTCCCGGCGGTGGAACCCAACTTTTCGGCCAGCGGCGCGCTGAGCATGGAAAGCCCCGACGGCGAATGGCTGGCCGCGCGGGCCATGGCGCAGGACAAAGGCCTCGAGCTCTCGTCGCTGTCTGCCGGCGTGTATTGGAGTGCGCCTCCCACCCATGACGACCCTGCCGTGCGCGCCCAGGCGCTGAACCTGGTCCGCCGCCAGCTGGAGGCCGCGGCGCTGCTGGGCGTGGGGGCCGTCCTCGTGGTGCCCGGCGCCGTGGGCGCAGAGTTCGCTGGCGTTAACCCGGTGCGATATGACGTGGCCTATGAACGGGCGATGGAATTCGTCGCCAAGGCCGAGCCCCATGCCCGCGCCTGCGGCGTGGTGCTGGGCGTGGAGAATGTGTGGAATAAGTTCCTGCTTTCTCCCCTGGAGATGCGCGCCTTTGTGGGCGCGGCCAACTCCCCTTTCGTGCAGGCCTATTTTGACGTGGGCAACGTGGTGCTCTTTGGCTATCCCGAGCAATGGATCGACATCCTGGGCAGCCGCATCGCCCGCGTGCACATCAAGGACTTCAAGCGCGACGTGGGCACGCTGGCCGGATTCTGCGACCTGCTGGCCGGCGACGTCAACTGGCCTGTCGTGATGGCCGCGCTGCGCGCCGCGGGCTACGACGGCTATCTGACCGCAGAGATGGGCGGCTACCGCCACGCGGCGGACCAGATCGTCTATAATACATCCGCGGCCATGGACCGCATACTCAAACTGTAGAAAAGAAACCGTAACAGGAGGAAACGATATGATTCGGGTTGGTTTGATTGGATTGGGCGTCATGGGCCGCGGCCATCTGGCCGTGTATGAGCGTCTGGCGCGGGAAGGCTCCGACGTGAAGCTCGTGGCCGTGTGTGACATCGTGCCCAGCAAGTTGGAGGGCCGCGACATTGTGACCGGCAACATGGACACCGGCACTGCCTGCAACACCACGCCTTACGCACGCTATCTGGACTACAACGAGATGCTGCAAAAGGAGCAGCTGGATTACGTGGACATCGCGTTGCCCACGTTCCTGCATTCCCAAGCTGCTGTGGCCGCCATGGAGGCCGGCTGCCATGTGCTGTGCGAGAAGCCCATGGCCCGCACGCTGGAGCAGTGCGAACAGATGATCGAAACCGCCCGTGCCACCGGCAAGCGCCTGATGGTGGCCCAGTGTCTGCGGTTCTGGCCGGCTTATGAATACCTGAAGGACTGCGTGGACAGCGGCCGCTATGGTGCGGTCACGTCGGCCTATTTCTTCCGCGGCGGCGACACGCCCCGTTGGTCCTGGGAAAACTGGCTGCTCAACGATGAGCGCAGCGGCGGCTGCCTGCTGGATCAGCATGTGCACGACGTGGACATGATCAACCACCTCTTCGGCGTGCCGGACGCCGTGAGCACCCGTGCCGTCAATGTGATCGAAGGCTCCGGCTACGACGCCGTGTCCACCCAGTATCACTATGCCGACGGCAAGGTCGTGTGCGCCGAGGACGACTGGACCATCGGCGGCGAATGGGGCTTCGACATGCTGTTCCGCGTGAACTTCCGCCGGGGCAACCTGTTCTTCTCCCACGGCAAGCTGCGGGTGTGCCCGGCCGACGGCCCAGCCATCGAGCCGGAGCTGCCCGGCGACGACGGTTACTATCGCGAGATTATTGCCTTCACCGATGCTTTGCGCACCGGCGGAGAGGTGCCGCGCTGCGCCCCCGAGAGCACCCGCGACACCATTGCCATTGCCTTGGCCGAGGTGGATTCGGCAGACCGTCACGGCGCAGTCATCAAGCTATAAGTGTTTTTAGGTTGGCGGTATAGATCTTCCTGTGCTCATCACACTATCATCGAGGTGATGCGTGTGGCCAAAGCAGGCATGAGAAGACCGGACCCCAAGGAGCCCCACGGAACGGAAAGCAATAAGAAACTGCACATCCCTAAGAACGACCAGTCGCCGGTGCCGGAGATTCAGGGCAGGGCCAAGAGCGGCAAGGAAAAGGCCAAACCGCAATAAACAACCAACGACAGAAAGCGCCTGTTCCTCGCGAACAGGTGCTTTTCTTCACTTCCACTGATCGATCAACTTCTGTATATAGTTTTCATACGGGTTCTTCCCCACCGTCTCCGCCGCCAGTTGTTCCTGCTGCTGGGCATTGGGCACGCGCAGCAGGCCGGAGGCAGTCGCACCCTGCAATGCCCGGCTGCCGTCCACGAGGAAGCCCGCGATCACGGCCACGGTGATCAGCCCCATGATGAACACGACGAAGCGCCGCGTGCCCCCTTCGGGCAACACGGCCTCCACGATGACCTGGGCGAAGGCCAGTATCATCAGCGTGCAACACACGGCGCTCAATATCTCGGACATCGCTCACCTCATGGCCAGTATGGAGTTGCCGGCGTTGATCGTGATCGTCGTGAGGATGAAAAGCATCGCGAAGGCCATCAGCATAACCACGCACAGCAGCACCAGCACCTTGGCCGATTCCTGGAACACAGCGCTGAGCTGCTTGCTCTCCAGGGCGCTGGCCGCGGCCCCGGCCAGCCGGAAGGCCAGCCAGGAGCTTAGCACCGTGAAAAGCGGCGGCGCCAGCACCAGCATCAGGCTCAGGAGCGCCGCCAGGCCCACGGCGTTGCGCACCAGCAGTGAGCAGCCCACGAAGGTATCCGCAAGGTCCGAGAACATGCCGCCCACATAGGGGATCATGCTGTCGATCGCATATTTAGCAGCGCGGAAGGAGATGCCGTCGTAGCTGACGGCAGCGGTGCTCTGTATGGACGAAATGGCCACGAACACCGTCATGACCGCCCCGGCGATCCACACACTGCCGCTGCGCATCAGGCCGCCGAAATCTCCCAGCAGGCTCTTGCCGGTCATGTTGCCCGCGATGGCCAGCACACTGCCGAACACCGCCGCCGGGATCAGCAGTTCCCGTGTCATCCAAGCCGCCGATTCCACGGCGAATGCATAGGCCGGCGTGAGCACGGCGGAGCTGGCCATGCCGCCGGTGGCTGTCAGCAGCACGCTGAGCACCGGGAAGGCCGCCTGCGACACGTTGAGCAGGCTGTTGATCGCGTTCTGGGCCAGGGCGATGGCATCGCGCAGCGCGTGGAACACCAGCAGCGCCGCCGCCGCGTACACCGTAAGGTTGGCGATTTTCGCCGCGCCTTCGGAGCTGAAGCTGGTCATCAGCTGCGAGAGCAGGCCGCTGACGACCAGCAGCAACACGAGCTCCGCAAAGAGCACGGCGGCGTTTTTCAGCGGCTGGTTCAGGCTGTCGGCGGCGAACTGCAGGATGTCGGCGCCCATGAAGCGGAACTGCCCCGTGGCCAGCTGGCCCACGAGGTTCTTCACCGACGCGAAGGCCTCCGGCTGTACGCCCAGGCGGTCCAGCTCGCCCTGCAGAGCGCTTATGTCCAGCCCCTGCAGCAGGCGTTCAATTTCGCTGTCCATCTTGTCCTGCAACTCATCGCCGGTGGGCGGCGCGGCCAGGGCGCGCGGGGCTATCAGCGCCAGCAATATTGCCAGCAGCACGGCCACTTTGCGCACGCTCATTGCGCCATCTCCAGCAGTTGCTGCATCATCGTTGTGAGCACCGGCAGCGCGAGAAAAACGATCAGCACCTTGCCGCCGATCTCCATCTTCTGTGCGATACCCCCCTCACCGGCATCGCGGCAGGTTTGCGCGGTGAACTCGGTCACAAAGGCCACGCCGGTCGCCTTGAGCAGGATCAGGAAATACTCCTGATGGATGCCGGCGCGGTTGAACATGGCCTGCAGCACCTGGGTGATGCCGCTCAACTGGGCGCTTAAAAACAGAAACACCGCCACGCCCAGCGCGATGGAAATCTGCATCGCCAGTTCCGGGCGGTATTGCCGTATCAGCACACACAGCGCCGCCGCCAGCAGGCCCAGCGCCACAATCCGCAGGATGTCCATGCTTCGCTCCCCGGTTCATTGGAATTGGAACACGTTGCGCACGTTCTGAAACAGCTTGTTGATCAGGTCGATGACCATGAACAGCACGATGACCAGACCGGTCAGCGTCGTCATCATAGCCATCTCCTCGCGGCCGGAGCGCATGAGCACCTGGTTGAGTATCGTCACGAGTATCCCGATTGCGGCGATTCTGAAGATCATGTTGATGTCCATGGCCACTCCTCCGTTATGCGATGACGATGGCGCAGGCCAGACCGGCCAGCGAACCCACCGTGCGGTATAGTTTGCCTTTTGCTTTGCTCTCCTGCTCGGCTGCTTCAATGCGCGCGGCCAGCCGTTCGTGCAGATAGGTGAAGTTCTCTGCGATGGCTCGCAGGTCGTGGCCAGCCAGCTGGTCGCCAAACAGGCCCATCAAAGCTCTGTCCTCCCCGGCCAGCGAGGCCGGCTCGTCTCCATCCAGCGCATCCAGCGCCCTCAGCCACAAGCCCCGGGCGCTTTCCTGGGCATGGTAGCGCCGCGCCAGCTCCCCGGCGTAACGCTCCACCCAGCGGCCCTGGAAGCGCGCGGCACATTCCCCCAGCGCGTCGGGCAGCGCAAAGCCGCCCATGCGGATCTGCACCTCCAGGTGGCGCGTGAACTCCATGAGCTCCGCCAGCGCTGCCGCCCGCCGCGCAAGCCTGGCTGCCTTTATGCGGCCAAACCACACGCCCAGCGCCAACGCCGCCGCCGCCAGCGCCAGCCGCAGGCCATCCAGCGGGCTCACCGGGCGCCTCCGGCCATCTGCACATTCTCCCCAGCGCGCACCACAGCGGTGACGCCGCCCACGCCCCGGCTGCCGTCCAGTATGATGAAGAGACCAAAGAACCCGCCCTCCAGCAGCGCGCGCAGCGCCGGCCGGTTGTGCAGATCCTCCGGCCCGGCGCCGTGGGCGCTGGCCAGCACGCCCACGCCGCAGTTGAGCGCCTCCTGCAGCGCCACGGCATCCTCGGCGCGGCCAACCTCGTCGGTCACGAGCAGCTGCGGCCCCAGGCTGCGCAGCGCCAGCAGGATGCCCTGGGCCTTGGGGCAGCCATCCAGCACGTCGGTGCGGCAGCCCAGGTCGAACCGGCGCTCCCCACCGCCCAGCTCGCTGCGCTCATCCACGACACACGTGCGCAGGCCGCTGTGCCCGGCGTGGCCGCAGCTCAGCATGCGCGTCAGGTCCCGCAGCAGCGTGGTTTTGCCCATACCCGGCGGCGATACGACCAGCGTGTTGCGGATGCCATATGCCGTACGCACAGCGCCATAGAGGTCTGCGGCCACGCCGCGCAGCTCTCTGGGGATGCGGATACAGAAGCTGGTGGCCGCGCCAAAGCCGCTGAGCGCCCCGCCCCGCAACACCGCCCGGCCGGCCACGCCAACACGGTATCCGCCCCGCAGCGTCAGAAAGCCATTGCGCAGCTCCTCCTCATAGGCATAGGCCGAATAGCGCGTCAGGCTTTGCAGCAGGTCGCGGCTTTCGTCGGCGGTCAAGGTAAGCGCGCCGGCCGGCGTGGTGCTCTGCCCGTCGCCGGCCAAAAACCAGTCCCTCTGGCAGTCGCACACGGTCAGCGGACGCCCCGCGCCCATGCGCACCTCGGTCAGCCGGTCGGCCAGCGCGGCGGGCAGCGCCCGCAGCGCCGCGGCGGCCCGGCCGGGCATCAGGGGCAGGATGTCCTCGCGCCAGTTGACCGCGAAGCTTGTGTACATGTTCATCACCTTGAAAGAAGCTATGCGATGCAGTTGTTGAATATGACACAACCGGATATCCGACATTGACACCGGCCTTCGGCTGTGATACAAACGGCGTGATCTTATGAGAGGCAGAGGGCGTGGATTTGACGATTTGCAATGAGAAATACCTAAACGGGATCGACAATATGAGAGCCATAGCCGGCCTGCATGTGCTGTGCTCCACCGGCGCGCTGGGTTACCAGCCGGATCTGCTGAATAGTGGCTGGCTGAAGTCTCTGGCGCCGGCCATCGCCTGCGACGGGTTTGAGCTGATGATCTATTCCCAATGGAAGGCCGAGGATGCCCACGAGAGCCCTCTGCTCCGGGACGGCAACGCGCGCTTCCCCATTGCTCATTTCTCCAAACGGCTGGGCGAGCGCTACGGTGAGGGAACGCCGGATTCCATCGCGTCCGGGCACGCGCTGCTGCGTGACAACTGCGGGCTGGCACATACCATGGGCGCGGCGCGGGCGGTGCTGCACCTGTGGGGCCTGCCCCATAGCGACGACCGCTTTGGCGCTGCACTGGACGCACTGGGAGAAGCGCTGGATATCGCCCAGGAATTCGGCGTGGAGCTGCTCGTGGAAACCCTGCCCTGCCGCAGCGCGCCGCTGATAGAGCGGCTGCTGCAGATCGCGCAAGCCTATCCGCGCTGCCGGTTCACCGCCGACACGCGCCTGCTGCACAGCGCCGGCGCCCTGAATGCATTGCTGGATGCGGATTGGTTGTGGGATGGCGGGCACATCGCCCATGTACATATCAGCGACTGCGCTTTGGATGAGGACGGAAGGCCGGCCTCCCACCCCATCCTGCAGCCCGGCCAGGGCGTCATCGATTTCGCGACCTTCTTCGCCGGCCTGTACCGTCGGGGCTACCGCGGAAGCGTGACGCTGGAATCCCCCGCGCCCAAATTGGCCGACGGCGAACCCGACGCGCTCGCGCTCAACCGGTCCCTGGGCGCCATTCGGGAGTGGCTCTCACCGCCGGGCTGATCTGCTTCGTCGCAAACGACAAGATACTGCTTTAGAAAGGCTCTGCGCAAATCCTGATTGGTCTCCTGATGGCGGCGCACCCGCGCGGCGCAGCGCTCCACATCGGCGCGGATGCTTTCCAGGCTGTTCAATTGAGTTTCGTATTCAGTATGGATGCTGTCAAACAGCTCCAAAGTCCGGCGATACAGCAGCTTGTTCTCTTCCACGAGGCGATGGCTTTCCTCTTCGGCTTCGCGTTTGGCATCCTCTAGAAGCACGGTGGCCTGCTGCTGCGCCATCACCAGCGCGCCGCAGATATCCTGCTCCTTGGCGCGATAACGGGCCAATTCCTCTTTCATGGCCTGGTTTTCGTCGCGCAGCGCGTTGATGCGCTCCTGCCGGGCGGCCAGCGCCTCGTCATATTGCATGGATTTATCCGAAAGCAGCGTATTGACCTGCTTTTTATCATATCCACCGAACAGCTTGCCTCGCAGTTGGTTCGCCATGCTCCCTCCGCATATGGGTACACAGATGAACATAGGATAGCATCGGCATGCTGTCATATTCAGTCGCCTAGCGCCGCGAGTAAGTGCAACCCATGGCGCTTCTGATACTCGGTATCATCTTTTTTGCCGCCTCATAGCCCCGTTCCAGCAGCTCCGGGGTGCGCTTGAAATCGAACAGGTCCACATCGGACACGAAGGGAGCGATGATGGCATCGGCCTTCTGGCCGGAGAAATCGGCCAGCCGGCGGCCCATGATGTCCAATGACCGCGAGGATATTTCCAGAAAGTCGCCGGGCGCCTTTGGCACGCCCGCCTCCTTGCCCAGATCCACGGCGATGACGAAGTTGGCGCCCATGTCGCGCAGCACCTTGACCGGCACATATTCGGTCACGCCGCCATCCACCAGCAGCCAATCCTTGCACGGCCGGGGCACGAACACCGCCGGTATCGTGGAACTGGCGGCGATGGCGTCGGCGATGGGGACATCGTTGTCAACGATATAATCGCCTCGATGAGGTTTCAGGTTGGCGTTGGTGAAGAAGATGGTCTGGCCGCTGAGAAGATCCACCGCGCACAACGCCAGACCCAGCTGCGCGTCGCGGATGTTCTTGCCACCGGTCAGTCGCCATGCCAGTTTCTGCACGCCGTTGCCTTTGATGAGCCCTTTGAAGCCCACCTGCCTGCCGCCGAACAGCGAAAGCACTGCCCGCGCCGCGCCGCTGGCGTTGAAGTCCAGCAGTTTATCGTTGAGGGCCAGCGCCTCGGCCTCCATGATGTGCACCGGCACGCCACAGGCGTATATACCGCCCACCAGCGAGCCCGCCGATGTGCCGGAGATGCAGTGTATGGGGATTCGCGCTTCCTCCAGCGCCTTAATCACGCCAATGTGTGCCACGCCGCGTATCGCGCCTCCGGACAATGCCAAACCGACCATAGCAAAAACCGCCGTTCATGCAGGATGGTACATCCTATGAACGGCGGTTTTGGTTTGTCCGTTATAACATTGGATATCAGGTGGATGGCGTATTGGAATGATCCTCGGGCTTCACTTCCACGACCGGGGGCTCGCTGGGCCGGAGCGGTTCCTGCCGCGGCGGTTCGGGGTTGCGCGGCTGGCTGCGATGGCCTATGGCGTTGATCATCAGGCCCGCGCCCACGCCGATCAGCACGATGGCCAGCACAACCGTGAAGGACACATCCAAGAACGTGTTGAGCAGGAAGCCTCCGCCGATGGCCGTCAGGATGAACACCGGAACCATGGACCCCTTGGCCCCGCGGCTGAAGGCATACAGCTCGAACAGGCCCAACGCCGGGCCCAGTATCAGCAGCGGCCACAGGCCATTGTGGAAGATGTTGCCGTTGTCGCCGTAAAGCTCGGAGATCAGGAACATCAGGCCATAGGTAAGCAGAATGCCACCGGGCACCAGCAGGCCCTCGTTGCCGCGGCCGGAGAAGAAGAAATACAGGTGGAACAGCACGGCCAGCGCCAAAAGGATGATTGGGAAGGCCATGCCGCGCTGAACGTCCAGTACATGAAGCTGGTTGAGCACCAGCACAACGCCCAGCAAAAGGAGCACCGTGCCCCAAACGAGCGAATTGACGCGTTTCATACCCTTTTCCTCCTGTCTAAATTTACAGCGGGCGGTCCGGTGTGGCGTCTTTCGCCTCCGGCACTTTGGTTTCCGGGGTTTCATCGGCCACTGGCGGCGCGCTCATCAGCGGCGTAACGGCGGGGGCATCCAGAGCGGCCTCTTTTACCGTAGGAGCGTCGCCGTCTTGCAGGGTTTCTGCCGCCAGGGGAGACGCCTCCTCAAGATCGTGAACCTCGTCCTTGGGCATCAGCCGCAGCGAATCGTCCAGCTCCACAGGCTCCTTGGGTTCGCGGCGGCGCATGGCGTTCACGATAAGAACGATGGCTGCGGCCACCACCAGTATACCGCTTAGCACCTGAGACACACGCAGGCTGCCCCAATACAGGCTATCCAGGCGCAACCCTTCGATCACGGCGCGGCCAATGCCGTAGAGCAGCAGATACAGCCAGAATACATTCCCGTCCACGCGCTTTTTGGAACGGCGGAAATACAGCGTCAGCACAAAGAAGACGATGAAGTTCCACAGGGACTCGTAGAAAAACGTCGCCATATGGTACTGGCTGTCGGCGCGAATGAACACCGCCGCCGGGAACCACTGCCATGCAGGATCGGTGATGACGGCGCCGTAGGCCTCCTGGTTCACGAAGTTGCCCCAGCGACCGATGGCCTGGCCCAGGATCAGGCTGGGAGCCAGGATATCCAACAGCTGCAGGAACTTAATGGACTTGTTGAAGCGCGTGTAGATCAGCGCGCCGATCAAGCCGCCGATGACACCGCCATAGATGGCCAGGCCGCCCTCCCACACCGCGAAAACCTTCCAGAACGGTCCGCCGGCATAGAGCTCGTCCCACATGGGGATGACATAGTAGATGCGGGCGCCGATGACGGCCAGCGGCACCACGATGAGCGCCAGGTCCAACACAATGTCGGGGTTGTGCCCGGCGCGCTTGGTGTGGCTCATGGCCAGCAGGATGGCCAGCAGCAACCCTGTGGCGATGATGACGCCATACCAGTGGATGGCGATGGTGGTCCCAAACAGCGGGAATTGCAGTGCGATGGGATCGATATACAAGGCAGTCACCTCTTTTGTTCGCTGCTTACGATTATAGAAGTGGTGCGGGTAGCTGTCAAGAAATGGGAAGTAAACTATGACGGGTTTGCTAAGTTATCACAAACCCCACCTATGATTGCGATGGATTGTCGTGCTTTTCCGCCAGATCGGCGCGCACGGCGCGGGTCTTCTCCAACGCGCGGGCCTGCCGCCAGGCGGTGATGTTGGCGTGGTGGCCGCCCAGCAGTACTGGCGGCACATCCATACCGCGGAAGCTGGCCGGGCGCGTATACTGCGGGTACTCCAGCAGGCCGTTTTCAAAGCTCTCGTCGGCGTGGGCGTCGTCGTTGCCCAGCACGCCGGGCACGAAGCGGCTCATGGCGTCCAGAAGCACCAGCGCCGGCAGTTCGCCGCCGGTCAGAACATAGTCGCCGATGCTGACTTCCATGTCCACACAGGCGTCCAGCGCCCGCTGGTCCACCCCCTCGTAGTGCCCGCACAGGATCACGATGTCGGTGTTTTGAGAGAGCTCCCGAGCCAGCCGGTTGTCCAGCACGCGGCCCTGGGGGCTCATGTAGACGCGCACACAGGGCTGGCCGTGACGCTGGAGAGCCGCCTCCATGCAGTCGAAGATCGGTTGCGGCGTCATGACCATGCCGGCGCCGCCGCCAAAAGGGTAATCGTCCACGCGGCGGTGCTTGTCCAACGTATAGTCGCGGATGTTATAAAGCCGCACATCCAGCAGGCCAGCCTGCTGGGCGCGGCCCAGGATGGAGCTGTCCAGATAAGGCTGCAGTGCTTCTGGGAACAGCGTCAATATGCTAACGTTCAAAGACCGCCACCTCTTTGAGCCGTTTGGCGTCCACTGTGATGAGCTTCGCGGTGATATCGGTACTCAGAATCAGGTCCTTGAGCGACGGGAACATGACTTCCCCCCGGGGGCCGTCACGCAGCACGTAGACGTCCGCCGCGCCGGGCTGCAGCACATCGGCCACACGGCCGATAAAGGCGCCCAGGTCGTCCACCACGCGGCAGCCCAGCAGATCCACGATGAAATAGCTGTCCGGCGGCAGCTCCACAGCGTCTTCGCGGGTCACATAGAGATCCTTGCCGTTGAGCAGTTCCGCCGCCGTGCGGTCGGTCACGCCCTGGAAGAGCAGCACCACTGTGTCGCCTTCCACCTGGGCGTCGTCCAACTCCAGCGGCGTGAAGCTGTCTCCATCCCGCAGATATACCCGCTCTAAATCAAAAAACCTGCCAGGGTCGTCCGTATAGGGGCGCACCCTGACATGTCCTTTGAGCCCGCGGGCCCGGCCGATCGTCCCGACCAGCAGGACGTCGGCGGGTGCAAGCGGTTTGCTATTCATAGGATGTCGACCACGTACTTCTTGCGACGGTTGCTGGTGGCGGACTTGACAACCGTGCGAATGGCGTTGGCGATGCGCCCCTGCTTGCCGATGACGCGGCCCATGTCCTCAGGGGCGACCTTGAGTTCCAGAATCACGGTGCGGCCCTTGTCGTTCACGGTGACGGCAACTTTTTCGGGCTCCTCCACGAGAGACTGAGCGATGTAGCTGACGAGATCTTCAGGATTCATTCAGCACCCTCCTTGCCTGAAATTGCGTTCGGGGTGTCAGTCGATAACGCCGTTCTTCTTGAGCAGCGCGCGCACGGTGTCGGTGGGCTGGGCGCCGTTGTGGATCCACTGGCGGGCCTTCTCAGCGTCCACCTTGAAACCCACGGGCTCGGTCAGCGGGTTGAAATAGCCGATCTCCTCGATGAAGCTGCCGTCGCGGGGGCTGGTGGCCTCCGCCACGACGATGCGGTAAAACGGCGCCTTCTTTGCGCCCATTCTCTTGAGCCGGATCTTGACTGCCATGGTGATTCTCCTCCGATGTTATTGTTTTATTGCAAGGCTGTTAGCCGGTTTGCCTATTATCTCCCGAAAGGAAGCTTGAAGCCGCCGCGGCGCTTCCCCATGCCGCCGAACTGTTTCATCATCTGCTGGGCGGCCTCGAATTGTTTGATCAGGCGGTTTACATCCTGCACCTGGGTGCCGCTGCCCCGGGCGATGCGCCGGCGGCGGCTGGCGTTGAGCACATTGGGGTTGCGCCGCTCCTCGCAAGTCATGGATTTGATGATGGCCTCCATGCGCGCCATCTCGGCGGTGTCGATGTCCTCCTGCTTGATGTTGAGCTTGCTCATGCCGGGAATCATCTTCATGACGTCGCCGATGTCGCCCATCTTCTTCATCTGTTCGAACTGCTCGAGGTAATCCTCCAGGTCGAACTTCTTCTCGCCGCGCAGCGTGCGCTCCATCTTCTCGGCTTTTTCAACGTCGAAAGACTTCTGGGCCTTTTCGATCAGCGTGAGCACATCGCCCATGCCCAGTATGCGTGACGCCATGCGGTCCGGGTGGAAAGGCTCCAGGTCCTCCACCTTCTCGCCCACGCCGCAGAACTTGATGGGCTTGCCGGTGATGTGGCGCACCGAGAGTGCCGCACCGCCGCGGGTGTCGCTGTCAAACTTGGTCAGGATGACGCCGGAGATGTCCATGCGCTTGTTGAAAGCGTCGGCCACGTTGACGGCGTCCTGGCCGGTCATGGCGTCCACGACCAGCAGCATTTCCTCGGGCTTGGTCAGCGCCTTGATCTGGTCCAGCTCGGCCATCAGCGCGTCGTCGATGTGCAGGCGGCCGGCGGTATCGAGTATCACAACGTCACAACCGTGGGATATCGCGTATTGCACGCCCAACGCGGCGGTCTGCACCGGGTCCTGCTGGCCGCGCTCGAACACCGGCACGCCCACCTGGGACCCGACGACCTGCAGCTGCTGCACGGCGGCGGGGCGGTAGATGTCGCAGGCCACCAGCAGCGGGTGCTTGCTGTGGCGCTTGCGCAGGTAGAGGGCCAGCTTGCCCGCCATGCTGGTTTTGCCCGCGCCCTGCAGGCCGCACAGCATGATGACCGCCGGCGTGCGCGAGCCGAACTTGAGCCCGGCGTGGGCGCTGCCCATGAGCTCGGTCAGTTCATCGTTTACAATCTTGATGACCTGCTGGCCGGGCGTCAGGCTTTCGTGCACCTCGTGGCCGTTGCAGCGCTCGGTCACCTTCTTCACAAAGGCGCGCACGACCATGAAATTGACGTCGGCCTCCAGCAGCGCCAGGCGCACCTCGCGCATGGCCTCGGAGATATCGGCCTCGCTGAGTTTGCCGCGGCCGGTGACTTTCTTTAGTACGCTTTGCAGTTTTTCGGCCAGACCCTCAAAGGCCATCGTTGCCCTCCCATATCGCCATCATGGCGGCCAGCCCCTGGCGGAGCTCTTCGGTTTCTTCCTTGTTCAGCGCTTCCCTGCCCTGCAGCTTGGCCTGCAGCGCCTGCAGCGCGTGCTGCACGGCCATCGTGCGCTTGAGCAGCCCCAGGCGCTCCTCGCAGCTTTCCAGTATTTCGGCTCCACGGCGCAGTGCGTCGTGGGCCCCCTGGCGCGTGATGCCCGTGCGCTCGGCGATCTCTCCAAGAGACAGGTCGTCGTAGTGGTGCAGTTCCAGTATGCTGCGCTGGCGTTCGGTCAAAAACTCGCCGTAATAGTCCAGCAGCCAGCCGATCCGGATGTTCTTATCAAATTCCATATAGCACGGTGTAAAGTTGAATGACTTTACAAATAAAATAATAGCGGAAAACACAAACTCTGTCAAGGGGAAGTGCTTGACAGAGTACGGTCAGCAACGCTTGCCCTGAGCCTATATGCTGAATCGATACGATGGGCATTCACTTTCTAGAAGCGGCAAGGCATTTTCCCAAGCGGTTTGGTCCAGCACTTTAAAATTCACCAAATCCACTTTATGTGAATCATCCATCATCGCATCGTCATAGCCCAGCGAAAGCAACAAAGATTCCTTATCGTATTATCGTTCCATCTAGCGGGCATCGTGACAAAAAAAGTATCTGCCCGCCATGTCATCTTTGTATATGCGCCCAAATTATTTGCCGGAGCGTCAAACAATTCGCTTGGATAACCAAATGCGAAAAAAGGTGGCCTTGCACAATCGATTGCCTGCTCGGTTAATACAGGATGAGCGTCTGATTGACTCCTAAAATACTCTGTCCTAACAATCTGTATCCAAGCGCTGGCAGTTCTATAGCCTGTTCCCTTATACTCTTTGACATAGCCATGCAACATTGGATATCCAATCGCAATTGTTGGATCGAAATCAGCAAACATATCAAACCCGGATTCGGCTACATCAGTATTCTTTCTGTAATCCACTTCAATGGCGCCATTCGCACCATTGTGAAAAAATGGAATTGTAAAGATCCCCATATACCGCTTACCCCTCAAACATCGCATCCGCAAAGCTCTTGGCGTCAAAGGGCTGGATGTCCTCCACGGTCTCTCCCGTGGTCAGGTAGCGCACTGGCACCTTCAATGTGGACGAGATGCCGATGACGATGCCACCCTTGGCGGTGCCGTCCAGCTTCGTTAGAATCAGGCCGGTCACGTTGGCCACGGCGCTGAAGGTCTGGGCCTGGCTGATGGCGTTCTGGCCGGTCGTGGCATCCAGCACGAGATAGGTCTCCCGATGGGCCTCGGGGAACTCCCGGGCGATGACGCGCTGCACCTTTTCCAGCTCGTTCATCAGGTTTTTCTTGTTGTGCAGGCGGCCGGCGGTGTCCACGATCAGCACATCAGTGTGACGCGCCTTGGCGGCCTGCACGGCATCGAAGACGACGGCCGCCGGGTCGCTGCCGGTGCTCTGGGCGATCACATCCACGCCGATGCGGCCGGCCCACACCTTGAGTTGGTCGATAGCGGCGGCGCGGAAGGTGTCCGCCGCGGCGAACAGCACGCTCTTGCCCTCCCGCAGGAACAGGTTGGCAAGCTTTGCCGACGTCGTGGTTTTGCCGGTGCCGTTTACGCCGACCATCAGTATGATGAGCGGCGTGCGCACCGCGGTGTCGCGCTGGGCGGCGATCAACCGTGCAGCGATCTCGTCCTTGAGCAGGTCCTTGATGCGCTCCGGGTCACCGATGCGCTCGCGCTTGACACGCTCCCGCAGGCTACCCACCAACTGGCCGGAGAGCGCCGCGCCCACGTCGGCGGACACCAGCACGTCCTCCAGATCCTCGAAGAACGAATCGTTGATCTCGGTGTAATACTTGACCAGATCCTCCACCTTGGTGCGGATGGAATCGCGGGTCTTGACCAGCGTCTGCTTGAGCCGGTCGAAAAGGTTGGGCTTGTCAGCCATGGCTGGCCTCCGGTTCTTCGACATAATCTGCCATCTTCATGCTCACCAGGCGGGAGATGCCCTTTTCCTCCATGGTGACGCCGTAGATGGCGTTGCTGGCTTCCATCGTGCCCTTGCGGTGGGTCACGACGACAAACTGCGTCTTGCGGGTGTAGTCGTTCAGGAAGTCGGCGAAGCGCTTGACGTTGACGTCGTCCAGCGCGGCCTCAATCTCATCCAGCACACAGAAGGGCGACGGGTTGAGCCTAAGCATCGCGAACAGCAGGGAGATCGCCGTCAGCGATTTCTCCCCGCCGGACAGCAGGCTCAGCAGCACCAGCTGCTTGCCCGGCGGCTGGGCCACGATGTCGATGCCGGAATTGAGCAGGTCGGCCTCGTCCTTGAGCACGAGGCGGGCCATGCCGCCGCCGAACATTTGAACGAAGGTTTCACCGAAGTAGCGGTTCAGCAGCTCGAACTGCTCGCGGAAGCGCTTCTCCATCTTCTCGTTGAGCTCTTCGATGATGCGCATGAGGTCGCTCTCGGCGCGGTGCAGATCGGCAATCTGGCGCTCGTAGTCCTCGTGGCGCTCCTTGAGGGCAATGTAATCCTCTATGGCGTTCACGTTGACGGTGCCCATGGCGCGGATGCGCTCGCGTATCTCGCCGATGCGCTTGGCCGCGCCGGCGGTCTCGAAGTCGTCCCGCCGGAGCTTGAGCGCCATGGCGTAGGTCAGCTCATAGTTGTCCCAGATGCGGTTTTGCAAGCCTTCCAGATCGGCCTCGCCGCGGGCCTGCTGAGCCTGCAGCTTGGATTGCTGCTCACGGCGCTCGTCCTGGGCAGCGCGCAGGGCGGACAGGCGGCGTTCGGCGCTGTGGCGCACGGTGCGCAGCTCGGCGCGGGCGTCCTCGGCGGCCTGCAGGCGGCCTTCGGCCTCAGCACGCCGGTCGGAGCGATCGGCGTGGTGGGCGGCGCTGTGCTCCAGCGCCTGTTCCTCCACTTGCATTTGCTGACCGGCCCGATCAGCCTGCCCGGCGCAGTCCTGCGCCTGGGCTTCGGCGCGCTCGGCCTCGCGCTCCAAGCGGTGGCGCTCGCTGTGGGTGTTGGCCTGGCTGCGCTCGGCGCCGGCCAGCGAAACCCGCAGCGCGCCCAGTTCCTCCTGCAGCGCGGCGTATGCCTCCCGGCGGGCGTTGATGCTCATCTGTATGCGCAGGATCTCCTCGCGGGCGCTCTGGTTGCTTTGCTCCTCGCCGCCATGGCTGCTCTCGATGATGGCGCGCTCGGCGGTGATGTCCCGCAGGTTGTCCTCCAACTGCGTACGTTCCTCCAGCAGGGTCTGCAGCGATCCCGACACGCGCTCCTCGGTCTGGGCGGCCTTGTCGCGGCGTTCGCGCTCGCGGGTCAGTGCCAGCTCCAGCTCGTGCACGGCACGGGAGCGCTGCGTCTGCTCCTCGGCGGCGGCGGCGCCCTGGGCGGCCACGTCCGCGGCCTGCTTCTGCAAATCCTCCAGCTCCGCGGCGATGCGCCCGCGCAGCGCGGTCATCTCCTCCAGCTCGGCGGAGCGGCCCAGCAGGCTGGTGTAACGCGAATGCACCGAGCCGCCGGTCATGGAGCCGCCGGGGTTCATGATGTCGCCCTGCAGTGTGGCGATGCGCACCGAGTGGTGGCAGGCCCGGGCCATGGCGATGGCGCTGTCCATGCTGTCGGCAATGACAGTACGACCCAATAGATTCTCAACGATATCCCGGTAACGGGCGTCAAACTTCACCAACTGGCTGGCCAGGCCCACACAGCCGTTCATGCGCAGGATGGCCGTTTCTTGGCCACCCAGGCCCCTGCCCCGCACCGTCGTCACCGGCAGGAACGTGGCGCGGCCATAGTTCTGGCGGCGCAGGTGGTTAATGAGAGCCTTGGCGTCCTCCTCGGTGGGGGTCACGATGTTCTGCATGGCCGGGCCCAGCACCATTTCCACGGCGCGAACCAGCTGCGAAGGCACTTCAATCAGTTCGCCCACGACGCCTTCCACGCGATCCTTAAGTTCCGAATCGTTGCGGCAATCCACCAGCAGGCGCTTGACTGACTCGTTGTAGCCCTCGTAGTCTCGTTTCATGGCGGTCAGCATGTTGATGCGGGTCGCGGTGGCTTGCAGACGTTCGCGGCCGCGGCCGAAGCGCTCGTCGATGTCGCGCTTGCGGCCGGCCAGCTCCAGCACCAGTTGGTTGGTCTTCTCGCCTTCGGCGCGGCCGGCGGCCAATTGGGCCTCTTGCGCGCGCAGCGTGTCGTCGATGTCCGCGGCGGCATCCCGCACCAAAGAAAGCTCGCGCTCCAGCTTTTCGGCGGAGCCTTCCATCTGACTCAGACGGTTGCGGATGCCCTCTTCCAGCGCGCTCAGGCGGGAAAGCGAGCTCTTGATGTCGCCGATGCGGTTCAAGGAGTGCATGACCTCGGCCTTGCGCTCCTCGGCCTGCTCCTCCTCCTGGCGCAGCTGCGCGCCGGTGGCGGCCAGCTCCTGCTCCAGCGCGTCGGCCTGGGCGCGGCGGGCCTGCAGGTCGGCCTCCTGGGCGGCCAGCGACTCGCCCAACCGTTTGTGTTCATCGCGAAGAGTCTGTACGCGGTCGCGGTGCCCTTCGGCTTCAGCGGTCAACCGCTCCATATCCCGGCGCAGGTTGGCGATGCGCTCGGCGGCCAGGTTACGGGAACCCTCGGCCTGGTGCTCCTCGGCGGTCAGCGAGGTGATCTCGGCGCGGATCGCCGCGCTGCGCTCGTCCAGCTCGTCCTGGGCGGCGGTGTGGCGGGCAAGCTCTGCCTCCAGCTCGGCCACCTCGGCGCTGCCGGCTTCCAGCTCGGCGGCGGTCTGGCCGATCTGCTGCTGCAGGCCCTCCAGGCGGGCCTTGGCCTTATCGTACTGTATCAGGTACTGGTTGATCTCCAGGTCCTTGAGCTCCTCGCTCAGGGTCAGGTATTCGCGGGCGTTCTCGCTCTGCACGCGCAGCGGTTCCAGTTGCGCGGCCACTTCGGAGGCGATGTCGCCGATGCGCTGCAGGTTGGTGCGGGTGTTGCCCAACCGCCGTTCGGCCTCTTCCTTGCGGACGCGATACTTCATGATGCCGGCGGATTCATGGAAAGCGCCGCGGCGGTCCTCGGGCTTGCTGTTGATGATCTCGATGATCTCGCCCTGGCCCACGATGGAATAGCCTTCCTTGCCCACGCCGGTGTCACGGAACAGGTCCACGACGTCCTTTAAGCGGCAAGCCTGCTTGTTGATGTAATACTCGCTCTCGCCGGAACGGAAGACCCTTCGGGTAACCGTAACCTCTGTGTAGGGTACACTAAGCAAACCCTCGGCGTTGTCGATGGTCAGGTTGACCTCGCAGAAGTTCAGGGCCTTGCGCTTGGCGGTGCCGTTAAAGATGATGTCTTCCATGCGCGCCCCGCGCAGCACGCGGGCGTTCTGCTCGCCCAGCACCCAGCGCACGGCGTCGCCGATGTTGCTCTTGCCGCTGCCGTTGGGGCCCACGATGGCCGTGATGCCGGAGTCGAAGAGGATTTCTATTTTATCGGCAAAGGATTTAAAGCCGAAGATTTCAAGTTTCTTGAGGCGCACGTTGCTCCCCGCTTTCGTTGTTTGTGCTTTCCAACAGTGCCAGAGCAGCCCGGGCGGCCTGCTGCTGGGCGGCCTTCTTGCGCGGGCCGGCGCCCTGGGCCAGAGGCTTGCCTTCCACGACCACGCTGACGGTGAATTGCCGGTCGTGGGCCGGACCGGTCACGTCGTCGACGACATATTCGATCTTGATGTCGCCGTTCCTTTGTAGAATTTCCTGTAATCTTGTCTTGCTGTCCCACTGGATGCCCTTGTTGGCCGCTTCGGCGATGGCGTCCTTCAGCCGGGGCAAAATGATGGCTCGGGCGTGGTCCAAGTCGCTGTCCAGATACACCGCCGCCAGCACGGCCTCCACGGCGTCGGCCAGTATGTTGGCGTTGCCGCGGCCGCCGGTCAACTCCATGCCGCGGCCCAGCATCAGCAAATCGCCCAGGCCCAGGCCATCGGCCACGCGCTTGAGCGAGGGCGCGCTCACGACGGCGGCGCGCACACGGGAAAGCTGCCCCTCTGCCATGGCCGGGAAGGCATGGAACAGATGATCGCTGACGAGGATCTGCAGCACCGCGTCGCCCAAGAATTCCAGACGCTCGTTGCTGACCATATCCCCTCTATCATGAGAGTGGGAGGCATGTGTCAATGCCTCCCTCGCCAGCTCCTTGTTCGCAAAGGTATAACCGATGCTGCTTTCCAACGCCGGGATCAGCCCGGCCAGGCCGTCGGCCATGTTATTTCTTCTTCTCCTCGATATAGGCCACGGCGTCTCCCACGGTCTTGATCTTCTCCAGGTCCTCGTAGGGGAACTCCATGCCGAACTCGGCCTCCAGGCTCATGATGATGCCCACAACTTCCACGGAGTCGGCCTTAAGGTCCTCGTTGAGTTTGGCTTCCATGGTGACCTTGGAGGGATCGACCTCCAGCTGTTGGGCGATGATCTCCTTAACCTTCTCAAAAACCATGCTGCTACCTCCCTATCGTATACCGCCTTCGGCACTGCCGTGGCGAATCAGGACTTGTTTTCGGTCAGCGCCGCTTCCAACGACGTGCGGATGGAGCCTACGACGTCCCGCCGCACGGCGGTGTGCGCTTGCTTGAGCGCGCTCTCGAAGGCCCGGGCGTTGCAGGAGCCGTGGGCCTTCACAATGATGCCCTCGATGCCCAGCAGCAGCGAGCCGCCCACCTCGGTGTAATCCAGCTTGCGCTTGACCTGGCGCAGGCCGGGCTTGAGCACCGCCGCCGCCAGCTTGCGCGTAAGCGACGCGGTCAACTGCTCCTTGAGCAGGTCGAACAGGAACATCGCCACGCCCTCGGCTGTCTTGAGCAGGATGTTGCCGGCGAAGCCATCGCTTACGATCACGTCCACGCCGCCCTCGAAGGCGTCGCGGCCCTCCACATTGCCGGTGAAGTTCACAGGAGCGCTCTTGAGAAGATGGTGTGCGTCCTTATAGAGAGCGCTGCCCTTCTCCTCCTCGGCGCCGATGTTCAGAAGGCCCACCCGGGGGTTGGCCACTTCCATGACGCGGTTCATGTAGATGCTGCCCATCTGGGCGAACTGCACCAGGAACTCCGGCTTGCAGTCGGCGTTGGCACCGCAATCGATCAACAGCGCGTGGCCGGTCTTGGTGGGCAGCAGCGGCGCCAGCGCCGGGCGCTGGATGCCCTTGATGCGGCCCACATTAAAAAGAGCGCCGCTCATGAAAGCGCCGGTGCTGCCGGCGGACACACAGGCGTCCACCTTCTTCTCCTTGAGCAGGCCCAGCGCCACGATCATGGAGGAGTTGCGCTTGCGGCGGATGGCCACCAGCGGGTCCTCCCCGGTCTCTATGACCTCGTCGGCATGCACGACGCACACACGTTCGGTCCGTCCATTTAAAAGGGGACGAAGTCCCCCCTCGCGTCCAACGAGGGTGATTTCCAGGTCGGGGTTGTGATCCAGAGCGCTCAGCGCGCCCTGCACGATGGCCGCGGGGGCGTTGTCGCCGCCCATGGCGTCCACGGCGATGCGGATGATGTTGGCCACTGGTTGTTCCGTCCTTATGAAATGATCGTATGAAAGACAATATCCAGTATACCCAGAAAAAACCTGTCACGCAACCGCAGGATTTGATGGAACCGCGGTCGCGTCATGACAAGACTCAGTCGAAGTTGTCGGCTTGGGCCACCTGCTCGGTTGTGACGGCAGCGGGCTTGCCCGGCACCAGGAAGCACATGACCGTGAAGAGCACACCGATGACGGCGCCGGCGGCGAACACCCACTGGGGGCCTACGCCGGTCCACAGCATTCCGCCGAACACCGGCGAGGCCACGCTGGCGATGTGATCCATGCTGACGCCGGCGGACAGCGTGGGCATGATCTCATCCGGCGAATCGGCGGTGTGCTTGACGAAGATGTCGCGGCCCATCAGCGTGGACTGGGTCAGCCGGTCCACATAGTTGAGCGCCAGCAGCAGGAACACGACCAGCGAATCGGTGACGGGCATCGTGGAGAGGAACGCGTAGGCCACATAGATGGCCGTCGCGATGACACCGCCGCCCACCAGCAGCTTGCGCTCGCCATAGCGGTCGATCAGATGGCCCATGAAGGGGTTGAAGAAGAACACTGTCGCGCCGCCAACGATGGCCAGCAGTGTCATCGTTTGCACCGGCTGCTGGAACACCTTGACCAGCAGCCACGGCGCGAACACCAGATAGATCTGCTTGCGCAGGCCGCTGATGAAGCTGATCAGATAGTACAGTGTGAACTTCTTCTTGAACACCAACCGGGGGCGGGAAAGGTTCTCGGCCTTGCGGGTGCGCATCAGGAACAGCGAAGCGCCGCCGCAAGCTGCCATGACTGCTGCCAGAACGAAGAACCAGCGGTAATCCTGCAGCTCATTGCCATTGAAGAAGAACAGGATGAACATGCTGGGCAGCATGTACATGATCGTGGATGTGGCATCCATGAACCCGATGACGCGGCCCTCATATCCATGGTTTGCCACGGTGATGCCGATGCTGTTGCGCAGCGGCATGAAGATGTGGTCGCCCAGGCTCACGACGACCATGTAGGCCACGAAGGCCGGCGAAAAGCCCGTGGTCAGCAGACCCACCAGCAGCATGCCCGCGCCGCGCACGGCCATGGCAACCGCGCCCATGCGCCCGATGGTCAAAAAGCTCAATGCTGCGATGATGAACATCATCAGCAGGCCCGGCAGCTCACGGATGGGCTCCAGCACCGTGCGCTGGCCCATGTCCATGCCGATCAGGCTGTAGAAGTTGGTCCAGATGCTCTCGGAAAAGCCCTGCGACAGGCCGATGAACGCCACGGCGATGAACAGGCATATGACCTCGCGGCCCATGCCCTCTATGAACACGCCCTCCCGACGGAACAGCTTGCTCATGTCACTTCTCCTCCTGCTCCACGGCCCACACACGGCTGGCGGTGTCCGAGAGCTTAAGCCCCTTGTTGTGGTCCTCCGCCCATGTGATGGACCACTGGTTTTCAAACAACAGCACCGGCCGGCCGGCGGCGTCCTGGGCCCGCAGCGTCGTGCTGGTCAGGTTGAGCGCGGAAAGGTCCTCCCAACCGCTGACCCAGCGCACGAAGCGATAGTTGAGCCGCTCGGTGCGCAGCTCCACGTTGTATTCGCTCTTGAGGCGGAAGGCCAGCACGTCGAACTGCAGCAGGCCCACGACGCCCACGATGAGCTCCTGGCGGCCGATGTCCACCTGGCGGAACACCTGTATGGCCCCTTCCTCCGAAAGCTGCAACACGCCTTTGACGAACTGCTTGCGCTTCATCGTGTCCATGGAGGCCACGCGGGCGAAGTTCTCCGGCGCGAACATCGGGATGCCCTCGAACAGGAAGCGGGAACCTTGGGTCAGCGTGTCACCCAGATGGAACACTCCGGGGTCAAATAATCCGATGATGTCGCCGGGCCAAGCCTCCTCCACGGCCTCGCGCTCCCGTGCCATGAACTGCTGGGGCTGGGCCAGCTTGATGGTCCTGTCGGAATTTACGATGAGCGCCTCCATGCCTTTATCAAACTTGCCGGAGCATACGCGCATAAAGGCGATGCGGTCTCGGTGAGCAGGGTTCATGTTGGCCTGTATCTTGAAGACGAAGGCTGAGAACTCGCTATGATGGGGCTCCAGAATTTCCTCGCCGACAAAACGGGCCGAAGGCTCAGGCGCCATTTCCAAAAACTTTTCCAAAAAACACTGCACGCCGAAGTTGTTCATCGCGGAGCCGAAGAACATCGGGCTCAACTGACCGCCCAGCACCTTGACCATGTCCAGGCTCTCGCCGGCGCCCTCCAGCAGCTCCAGCTCCTCCAGCAGCCGCTTGGTGTGGTAGCTGCCCAGCTCCGCTGCGAAAGCCGGGTCCCGCGGGTCCCCCTCCACGCTCTGTACGCGCTTGGCGCCGTGCTCCTCATCGCCCAGAAACAGCTCCACCCGGTCCCGTTCCCGGTGATAGATGCCCTTGAAGTCGCCCTCGGTGCCGATGGGCCAGTTGACCGGGCTGCAATGGATGCCCAGCACGCTTTCGATCTCGCCCATGAGGTCGAAGGGGTCCCGGGCGGCGCGGTCCATCTTGTTGACGAAGGTGAAGATCGGGATACCCCGCATGCGGCACACGTGGAACAGTTTGATGGTCTGGGGCTCCACGCCGCGGGCGCCGTCTATGAGCATCACGGCGGCGTCGGCGGCAATCAGCGTGCGGAAGGTGTCCTCGCTGAAATCCTGGTGACCGGGGGTGTCCAGTATGTTGACGCGGTAGCCCTCATAGTCAAAGGCCATGGCCGAGGACGTCACCGAAATGCCCCTCTGCTTCTCGATCTCCATCCAGTCACTGACGGCGTGGCGGCTGGCCTTGCGGGCCTTGACGGAGCCGGCCAGGTGTATGGCGCCGCCGTACAGCAGCAGCTTCTCAGTCAGCGTGGTCTTGCCGGCGTCGGGGTGTGATATGATGGCAAAGGTGCGCCGGCGGGAGATTTCGTCGGCGGGAGCGGCGATCAATGGCATGGGAACAAACACCTCATGATGAATACAATACGGATTATTTTACTTGATAAAGCGTTGGTTCGTCAAAACAATTATGCGGAAAAGAGCTTTCCCCGCCGCGCCACGCCCAGTTGCACCGCCAGCAGCCCGCCCGCCCACAGCGCAAACAGCCAGGGGTTGAAATGCGACCCGTCGTTGGGAAAGGCTGTGATGCACACGTTGATCATCGTGTGGGTCCCTATGGCTGCGAACAGGCTGCCGCCGCTATGAGCGTATGCATGGGCCATGGACATACGAATGAACACGTCGAACAGCATCATGCCGGCGATCCAACCCGCCGGGTGCTCCCAGCCCCAGGGCAGCACATGCCACAGGCCCCAAAACAGGCCGATCATCGCGCCGGCCGCCAGCGGCCCATGCCGCCGCACCAGCGGGCCGGTCAGCGTGGCCGTCCAGCCCAGCTCCTCGGGGATGGCGCCCAGGAAGTACAGCGCGAACGTGAGCGGCAGCTGTGCCCAAGTGACCACGGGTACCTCCGGCAGGCCGTCTGGCCGCAGCGCAGCGGTCTTGTAGGCCAGCAGCGCCACCAGAGGCATGCCCAGCAGGCTTAGCGCCAACGCGGCGGGCGTGGCCTTTTTCACATCGACAATGCCCAGGAACAGGCGGGCGACCGCTGGCCGGCCGCCCTCCCGATACGCGTAAACGATGGCCAGCGCCATGGGCACGACGATGCTCAGAAAGCTGATGGGCAGCCCGAAGGGCAGTCCGCTCACAGGGAAGAAAATGCCCCACGCGTAGAACGGCAGCGTCAGCACGGCCACCCATAGGAAAAACCTGTAATATTTGCGCATGGATTCCATAGGACCGCCTCCTGATCACGCCGCAGGCATTTCCATCAGTTTAGCATGTCACCACGGCTGCAGGAAACCCTCTCTGCGGCTGCGCAGCATGGCATCCAACTTGACGCGCAGCTGCACCATCCATTGCGGTGGGTCGGCAATAGCCTCACCGCCCAGCGCGTGCAGCAGCCTCGCGCATGAGTTTAGCGCCATATAACGACGGAAATGAGGAAAGCGCTGCTCCCACGACGCATCCATCCGATGGTGCTGCCGATAGCCTGCCAGAAACGCCGCCCGCAGCGCTTCGGCCCTCTGCATCGGCAGCTCCTCCAAACAGCTCAACGACACGACCACGTCCATGGCATACCAATGGTACAGAGCGTCGTCGAAGTCGATGGCGTGGAACACGCCGGTTTCGGCGTCCAGAAACACGTTGTCGTCCTCGAAGTCATAGTGGATCAGACCGTAGGTTTCCCGGTCCGCCGGCAGGCCGGACAACCATGCGTGCACCCGCTCCCATTCGGCCAGCGCATCCTGCGCCTCGTTCTTTTCAAACACGCCGCGCATCCACGCCAACTGTCCGCGCCAATCGATCCGGCGCTCGCCCTCGGGCGCGTAGCCCTCGCTCAGTGCGTGCAGCCGGCCCAGCGCCGCGCCCCAGCCCTGGGCCGTGGCTTCGTCCATCGTGTCCAGGTCTAGCTGCGCACCGGGCACCCGCGTGAACACCTGGGCATACACCGGGCCGATGGCTGTCTGCACAATCTCCACTTCCTCACCCTGCCGCGAAGGCACGGTGTCCGGCACAGGATAGCCGTTCCCTCGCAGATGGCGCAGAAAATCCAGTTCAGCCCGCACCTGCTCCAGGCGCTTCTCCGCCGCCGGAGCGAAGCGCAGGATGCGCACCGCTCCGCCGCAGGTGAAGGGATACACGGCGTTGGCGCTGATGCGGTAGTGGTTCAACAGGTCCAGGTTGTCGGCGTCATATTCCCATCGGGACAAGATATTAAGGACCATTTGTCGGTCATCCACCAGATACTTCAACTGCATCATAGTTCAAATCCTCTTTCTTAAAAATAAAAATGCCGCAGGGCATCCTGCGGCAACACGCAAAAACCGGCGGCGCACATTGCGCTGCCAGCCTATCGGTACAGGCTCCCTGGTCCGGCAGGCCAAGCCCGCCGGCCACTCTATTGGGTTTCGCCCTCCGTCGTCTTCATCTGGCCGTTCATGCCGAACACTCCTTTCGGGTGGGGATATGCTAAAAGTATCATCTGCAATAGGCATTGGCAAGGGCAGCGCTCGGAGAGTTTATTTTTAAACATTAACACCGTATGAGTGAAAGGGAGATCCTTCACTGCGCTCAGGATGACAGGAACGGTTGTTCTGCTACGCAGCTATCTGTCATTCAGAGGGCGCGCAGCGCCCGAAGAATCTCCCAATGAGAACGTCGGCGTTCTTAATAGGGAGATTCCTCACTGCGTTCGGAATGACAGGTCAATTGTCTTGCGTGAAAAGCAAACCATATTCCCGATGGCGGATTCACTCCGCCGAGGAAACGAACACCTAAAAAGAATCGCCCGCAAAATCCCAGCCGCAGCGGTCCATCGCTCCCCACACAACCAGCACAGGACGAGCGACTGAGAAGCCAACCGCCGACGGTTATCGGCGGGCGGCAAATCAAAACCCGAGAACAAGTCATGACCACCGGCTTAGCCGGTGGCTTGCACCAGCCCTATAAGGGCATGATACAGGCTTGCGCCTAAAAGGCGCTCTGAAAATCTGCCAACCGCAAGCATTCTCTGGCAGCCCCTTAAGGGG